>JAVKCN010000148.1:0-54608 GCA_040222715.1 Cyclobacteriaceae bacterium
TCTCCAACTGTTGGTAAATGGCATGAAACTGCGTGAGTTCCAGCACCTTGGTGCTTTGTTCATCTACCAGGTTGATGATATGCTGAAGCTCATCCGGCAGGTCCTGAAGCTGACTCTTTAATAGCTGTACTAAACCAGCAACCCTGCCTATCGGACTCCGAATATCGTGCAGCAACATATTCTGCGCCGTCTTCTCCGCTTCATACCGTACAATAGAAGCCTCTGATTGCTGGACAACTGCCGGAGCGTTAATATGGGGATTATCTTCCTGGTTTCGCTCTCTCAAACGTTTAAGAGAAGCACGAACCATCTCTATATTCTTCCGCCCCTCAGAGCTATAAAAAATATTTTCTTCAATAAGTTGCTTATGGTAAGAAAATATATCTTCCGTCGTCTGCTGAGCGTAAGAGAATTGATTCCGTAATGAAGTATCATAGTTCATAGTAGGGAATTTTAGAATAAGGATTCATTTATCGTTTCAAACACGCCAAATATCCTCCCAAGTAATTATCTCAAAATTAACGACGATATATTTCATAATTATTTCTAAAAAGCCTGATTCTTACGCTCGTAAGGAAACAATTAACAATTGTGTATTATTTTAGAAGAATTTTACTTGCTGCGCTAATTTACCTAGTTTTATCGTACAACTTGGTGCTATTTCCTATACAATTTCCGACTACCCCTTACTCTGCCTATTAGAGGGTGTTTTCAAAAAAAGGCAATAGTAAAAACTTTGTCAAAATCTTACATTTATAAG
The DNA here is from genome assembly GCA_040222715.1 of Cyclobacteriaceae bacterium. GTDB lineage: Bacteria > Bacteroidota > Bacteroidia > Cytophagales > Cyclobacteriaceae > Tunicatimonas. The sequence goes on from JAVKCN010000148.1 coordinate 761, forward strand.
TATGAAGGAAAATTTTATTCCAGAGCGGCAAATCATGTTTAAAGAATGAATATTTTCTACATGGTTACCCCGAAGAAGACACAAATATAAAAGCAATCTCATGCAAAATCAGGCCCTGGCCATTCAGGAAGTGTTTATTTGCGAAGTCCGACGGCGGATGATTGAAGAATCTGTTCCCCGCATTAAAAAGTGTCTGCATCAACTCAATGAATCACAGGTGTGGCATCGGCCCAATAAGGAGACGGTGAGTGTGGGCAACCTGGTCTTGCACTTATGCGGGAATTTGCGGCAGTGGGTTTTAAGCGGTATCGATGGCCAGGTCGACCACCGGCAAAGAGCAGAAGAGTTTGCCGAAATCGGCCCAATCCCTACGGAAAAATTAATTCGCGACATGGATAGCCTGATGACTGAAGTAGATCGAGTGCTGGAGCGAATTACTCCGGAAATGCTCACTGAAAAACGTCAGGTGCAGGGGTTTGAAGAAAGTGTGCTGGCCATCCTGCTCCATGTGACCGAGCACTTCTCCTACCATACGGGGCAAATCACTTATTACGTAAAATCCACTCATAACATAGACTTACAATACTACGCCGGGGTGGATTTAAACAAAACCTCTTCCAGTAAATAACTGAGGACTTTAACCAATGAAAAGTAATTGTGCTGATTGTAATTGTGCCCTGAGTTCCTGCCACCACCACTTACACTTGTACTTGCCTTATCCATCACTTCGGTTCGGGCTTTGATCTGCTCATTGGCTCATTGTTTTCCCCCCAGACTAGCCTGTTCCATCTGATTGCGTGCATCTTCCAGTTCCACTAATCTCGCCTGCATCAGCTTTTCGTTCTCCAGCAGCTCTTGTTGCAAGCGTTCATGTTGCTCTTGTGTCGCCTGCATTTCTTCCATATTCTGCCGCATTTCCTCTTCCTGCGCTCTCATTTCTTCAGTTTGCTCTTTTGACTGTGTCAGCAGAATCTGGGTGCGCTCATTGGTGCGAACAATAGAAATAGATGACGCAATGATCTCCCCGGTTTTTTCCAGAAAGTCAACTTCAAAAGCATCCAGCGCCTCAAAAGAAGCAACCTCTAACACTCCCAATACCTGTTCGTTAAACTTCAAAGGAACTATCACCAGATAAGAAGGCGTTGCTTCACCCAATCCGGAAGTGATCCGTACATAGTCGGACGGGACCTGGCTCATACGGATGGTTTTCTGCTCCAGAAAAGCCTGCCCTACCAAGCCCTGGCCTATTTTAATATTTTTTTCCTCATACTTCTTCTTATCGTAGGCGTAGCAGGCTATCAGTGAAAGATATTTTTCCGATTCATCATCTTCATTAAGAATGAACAACCCTCCCTGATTTGCCTTCAGGTACTTAACAATGTAAGCCACTAACTGATCACCCAACGCAGACAGGTTGGTCTGATGAACCCGAGCAATTTCTGCTACCTTACCTTCTCCTTCCGTCATCCACAAACGCTGCTCATCCTCCCGCTTTACCTGTTTCATCTGTTCCCGCATCTGGATCAGTTCACCTGCCAGATTGCCCTGGTTATAGGTTTGATTCTCTTCTGTCAGTCCTTCCCAATGGGTAGCATAATTGCCCTGGGCAATCTGTTTGATGAAGGCAGCTGCTTTCTCCAGATTCGTGGTAAGCTCATCGATAACCGCCGTCTCACTCCTGTTTTCTTTGTTGGTATGATCGTCAAAAATATAGTTTCGACTGCTCTGATCAAGTTGTGAAAATAACTGTCGGCGCTGAGCCTGATCACGGCGTATGCGTACTACAACAAATATTAAGATAGGCACACCCACTCCCAGCAATAGTAACTGAATGATTAATACTGCCCTAAGTGCCCGATGATAGGATTGAGTAGAAGCCTCTTCCAGATTTTTTTCAAAAATAACCACATCTTCCTCAAATTTGGAATAGCTTTTCCAGGCGTCATATCCTTTATCTTTCACAAAAACCGCCAATACTTCTTCCGTAAGCCCCTGCCTTGTAAGCTGCACCATATTTCCCAGCAACCCCATGTAGGTCTGGATGGTCTTCTCAGCCTCTGCATATAAGGGCATATTTTCATACTGCTGTTGTATAAGGTATGAGTGCAGTGTATCCAGGTTAGCCTGATACTGTTCCTGGGCATCAGTGTAAGGAGATAAAAATTGGTCATTTGGTTTAATTATATAGCCCCGTAAACCCAGATCAGCCATATTTACAAACCGGTTCATATCTTTTAACCCCTGGCGAACTACCTGAATTTGTTTGGAAATATTACTATGACGAATGACTAAATAACGGCTATAAAAATTTAAGCTGGCACTGGCGACGATAAGCACCACAATTACTCCGATAAAAAATAAAGTACTGTGCTTGGTAAAATTACTAAATAGTTTGATCCGCATACTGCCCGTTTATTTTATATTAAAACAACTAGGCAAAAGTAGGTAGACCATGAAATAAATATGCGTGATAATATAGGGGAAAACAACAATGTAATTTTTGCTTACATTTTTACTGCTTTGAGAGTACACAACATAGAGGTGATCCCGATTAATCTTCCCGCCCCAAATAGCGATTAATAATGCTGGCGTATTCGGGAGAAGTTAGTTTACGAAGCACCGCAATATTCAGCCGCTTGCGCAATGAACTACCATTTGGTAACGCTATACCATAATTATTCAGCAAAATCTCCTGTGGCAATAACTCCACTTCTTCTACCCGGGTATCTTCGCGTACCAGGTACTGCAAAATCGGCTTATCGTACAGCACTGCCTTGATTTGCTTACTCTCCAGGGCTTCGAGGGCCTCTATTGGCGAAGGAAACTTTTCTACCCTTACTCCTTCCCGATGCAAATATTCTTCGCTGCTACTACCAGTTACGGTGCCCACCCGAAATCGAGCCAGATCTTCAATAGTGGTAAAGCTTTCATTCAGTGAGTTCACGGTCAGTGCCGAGGTAATGGCCGCCGTTAGTGTGGACGTTATGACAATAGCGGTGAACATCCAGATAAAGGCCACCAGACGCCCTCCCCGGCTCACCGGGGCTTTATCTCCATAACCCACAGTCGTCATGGTGACGGCTGACCACCAGAAAGCCTCTCCGATACCGCGTACCGGCTTGCCACCAAACTGTTCATGATTTTTTTTCCGCTCAAAAAACCATACCAGTAACCCAAATAGCAGAATCACCAGACACAACACCCCCACTGCACTGATAAACTCCCAGGAAACGATATTAAGCAGTCTGCCAAAAAAACCACCCCGGTCCTGGTGTACGGCCACCCCCAGGCCCGATGAAAAATAGGGTTGGGTAAAATCCATGCGCCGCTCCCGCTCATCGGTGACGGTAATGGCGCCAATGGCGGCATCTATTTCGCCCTGCTCAACTGCCGTCAGTAACCCTTCTATATCCGGATATTTTACATACTCATATTGCAGATCAAGATCTTCGGCAACTTTCTCCCAAAACAAAATACTGATACCGCTATACACACTATCGGCATTATCAAAAACAAAAGGAACCACCGTCTTGATGCCTACCTTAATTACCTGCGTTGAGTCCTCCTGGCCCTTTACAACTATGAAATTGGTGAGAAAAAGCATCAGGAGTAATAGATATTTCATAAGATGGGGGTTTTCTGACAATTTTCAACATGGTCATCAGTAAAATACAGATCACTGATCTATCATCAGGAAGTAAAAATCATTTCTTATATTGAAAATTGCAACCTAATCTTTCCTTATGGGCACGTTGAACGTAAAACTGGTTTCCAGTCAGAAAGACCTGAATCAAAATACGCGAAATATTCTTCAGGACCTCAAGGCCCTGGAAATGATGTTAGACGAATCATGGTTCAATGAAACTCCCATCCATATTGGCGCCGAACAGGAATTATGCCTGGTAGATTCTCACTGTAAGCCTAAACCCATCTCACTGGAGGTACTGGACCGCATTGGCTCGCCCGGTTTTACTACTGAACTTGCGAAGTTCAACCTGGAGATTAACCTGGACCCGCTGGAATTTACCGGAACCTGTTTCTCAACGCTGGCCCAGTGTATCGGGCAAAAACTGAATGAACTATACGCTCTGGGTGCAGAAATGGGCTTTGACCCGGTGATGACCGGCATTCTTCCCACCCTTCGGAAGACCGATATGGAGGAAAGCAACCTCACTCCCCTGCCCCGCTATCACGCCCTGATGAAAGCCATCAGTAAAATGCGCGGTCGCAAATACGAGTTGCGCATTCGGGGTATTGATGAGCTCAACCTAAAACACGATTCAGCCTTGCTGGAAGCCTGTAATACCAGCTTTCAGGTGCATTTACAGGTAACGCCGCGTGATTTTGTACAAAAATATAACATTGCTCTGGCCCTGGCCGCACCAGTGCTGGCAATAGCCACCAACTCTCCTTTTTTATTTGGTAAGCGTTTGTGGAGCGAAACCCGCATTGCGCTCTTTCAGCAGTCGGTAGATACGCGGGTGGTATCGGAACACCTACGCGACCGCAGCCCCCGAGTGACCTTCGGCAACCACTGGATACAGGATTCTATTATTGAGTTATATCGGGAAGATATTGTCCGGTTCCGCCCCATGCTGATGGCCAGCACCAACGGGGATGTCACAAAAATGATTGAAGAGGGCACAACTCCTGATCTTGGCAGTCTGATGACTCACAATTCTACGGTATATCGCTGGAACCGCCCTTGCTACGGAGTCAGCCCTAATGGAAAGCCCCACTTGCGTATCGAGAATCGCTTACTACCCTCTGGCCCCAGTATTGTCGACGAGGTAGCCAATGCTGCCTTTTGGCTGGGCCTGATGGAAGGAGTCCACCAGGAATATGGCGATATTACCCAAAAAATGGAGTTTGACGACGCTCGCTCTAATTTTGTGGCTGCGGCCTTCTCCGGTCATGATACGGATATTACCTGGCTGGATGGGAAAAAAGTGAGTACGAAAGAATTAATTGCCAAAGAATTACTGCCCCTGGCCCGGCAAGGGCTAAAGAGTCGGAATGTAAGCACGGAGGATACGGACTACTATCTGGGTATCATTGCGTCAAGAAATGCAACGCGCCGTACCGGCTCTTACTGGATTTTACAGTCCTTCAATAAGCTTAGCAAAGAGGTGCTGAGCGACGAACGCTCCTCGACCCTAACATCGGCCATGATCCATAATCAGAAGTCTGGTAAGCCTATTCACGAATGGGAGCTGGCTACCCGGCAGGACTCTCGCCAATGGTCGCCTACGTCTCTGCTCATTGAGGAATTCATGACCCGAGACGTATTCAGCGTAGAGAAAGACGACATTCCCGAATTGGTGGCCAATATCATGGACTGGCAGCGGGTACGCTTTGTTCCGGTAGAAGATAAGAAAGGACATTTGTGCGGACTGGTAACTGCCCGACGCCTCATCCGTTATCTGGTAGATAAAGCCGATAATGCCCGGCACGTAGAGAAAACGGTGCAAGACCTGATGATAGAAGACCCTATCACCATTGCTCCGGATAAGACAGTAATGGAGGCTATGCGCCTGATGAAACAGCACAATGCTCCCTGCCTGCCGGTAGTAAAGAACAACGCACTGGTGGGCATTATTTCGGAAGGAAACTTTCTTAACGTGACGGCCAGTTTATTAAACGTACTGGAAGAACAACATGAATCATAGAATGATTGGGCACCTCACCCAGCAGCGTCCCGGTCCGTTGGTGATGCTGATAGGAGGCCTGCATGGAAACGAACAGGAGGGCATTCGTGCTACCGAAAAAGTATTCGAGCAGTTAAAGGACTACCTCATTAATGGTGAGATTATCGGGCTTCGGGGCAACTTACCCGCCCTGGCTCAGGGAAGGCGCTTTCTCTCGTATGACCTGAACCGTTGCTGGACCGAGGCTCACTTACGGTACCTGCGCTCCCAGCCGCTGAATCACCCCAAACCAGAAGATCGGGAAGCCGCTGAGTTACTGAAAATTATTGACCGCTACGCGGCCAATTCTTCTTTCACCACCAAGGTGCTGGCCGACCTGCACACCACCTCTGCCCAGCGAGGTAGTTTTGTCATTGTACCCGAATATTATGCCAAACACCCGGTGCTAACCGCTCTGCAACTTCCCGTAGTGGTAAATATGGAATATTTTTTAAAAGGTACGTTACTGAATTACGCCTGCGACCGGGGGTTTATCTCCTTTGCTTTTGAAGGCGGACAAATTGGAACTCAGGCCGCTGTCGATCTGCATGTGGCCGGCATCTGGTCCATGTTGCTGGAGGTAGGGGCAGTGAAGAATGTACCTGACCATCTGCAAACCCAACATACTCGCCATCTACGCCAGTTCACCAAAGACCTTCCGCGCCGAATGGTCGCCAAATCGATGCACCTGGTACACGAGAATGCTAATTTTACCATGAACCAGGGGTACTTCAATTTTAAACCAATCCAAAAAGGAGAAATACTTGCCCATGATGACAATGGCCCGATTGCGGCCCCTCAGGACGGTCTCATTTTCATGCCGCTTTATCAGCGGGAAGGGAGTGATGGTTTTTTTATTGTTGAACCTGTCCCTTGAGCTAAAGGCAAACTATTTCTCAGAATAACGGTTCTCTGTGAGCAACTTATCTAATTTTTTTATCTATGCCCGAGCACCGGATTGCCGTATTTGATATCAATGGCACACTTTACAACAAGAAATCAAAAGAGGAGTTTTTCAAGTATATCTGTTACCGAAAGAATTACAAGTTATTCAGCCTTTACCACCTGATTTTATTTAAGCTACTGGGCAAATTGCGCCTTATTAATCAGACTGAATTCAAAGAAAACTTCTTCAATTACCTGGATGGTCTGCCTCCCGATAAGGTAGACCGCTATGCCCGAGAGTACTGGTCCATAGAATATCCACGCTATTTTAATGAAAAACTACTGAAACGGGTGGATGAACTCCGACAGGATGGTGTAAAGATTATTTGTGCCAGCGGGGGGCTGGATGTGTACATGAAGCCTCTGTTAGAATCTTTCAAGGCAGATGAGTCTTTTTTTACCCAGGTGAGATATACTAACAAGACTTATAAGGTCGTCGGCGAAGCCTGCAAAGGAGAGGAGAAAATCCGGAGTATCACTGAATACTTCGGCGCAGAATCTTTCCGGGTAGTAGAAGCTTATTCCGATGACCCGGAGCCGATATTGGACATGGCTGATCAGGCGTATCTGGTGAAAGAAGACGGTGAAATTGTGCCTTATCAGAAATAAGCTGTTTCCCGAGACGTTGAAAGGATGATTACTGGTTTATCAAATGAAGAGACCTTATCTCCTTACTTTTATTCTCTACCGGGAGTTTGTCGTCTATAATCTTATTTTTACAGTAGCTGCTGTTCCCTGGTTGATTCGCTTTGGTCAGCATAGTTATGTCACAATCGGCTGGATCAAAATCATTGGATTTGCTTTATCTGCAACCTTATACTGGTTCTTCCGAAAAAACCGCCTGCTTTTCTTCCAAAACTTTCGCCTTTCCCCCTGGCAACTGCTGGGGATTGCCCTGGTGATAGATGGTTTACAAACTTACGTGATACTGTTGATTGTCCACACCTTACTGCCATGACCCATACTTTAGAAATAGACAGTGTCCGTCTAGTTTTCAATACCAAAGTTACCCTCTCAGATGTATACCTGAAAAGTGAAACGGGAAAAATTACGGGTATTCTGGGTAGAAATGGTTCGGGAAAGTCTAGCCTGCTTAGGATTATTTTTGGCACTCTGCAGGCAGAAAATCAGTCGGTACGCCTTAATCGGCAGTATGTTCGCGCCTTATATCAACAGCCAAAAGCCATTCATTATCTGCCTCAAGAAGGAATTGCGCTTCCTTATCTTTCGGGGCATCAATTACTTCAGCTTTTTATCACTCAACCGGAGCGCTACGATAGGATGCTACAGGTGCCCGAAATTTACCAGCATCAACACCAACGGTTTGGCACACTCTCAACAGGTTTACAGAAATTCTGGGAAGTGATGCTCCTCTTATATGCTGATGCAAGATTCTTGCTATTGGATGAGCCTTTTTCCGGCATTTCACCCTTATTGGTAGAACGACTTCTGCCCCATTTCCAACAACAGGCTCAGCATAAGGGAATTATTATTACCGACCATTGGTACGAAACCATTCTAGCCTTAAGCCACTCTCTCGCACTGTTGGTGCATGGAAAAACCCGCCCGATCCAAAAGCGGGAAGAACTGTATGACTGGGGTTATTTGTCTTCCTCAGAACATTTCGGTTGATTGATTGGCGATAGGCTGTGCTACCACCTGGGCTTCTGATAGTCGGCCCAGAAGGCTCGGAATATCAGTAACTTTATGGTCAGTAATGACTAGTGGAATAGCTTCGCCCAGCAATTGCAGGCTATAGTCAGCGGCTTTTTCCCGTTTGGTCAGATAATACAATTGCTGGGTGGCATCGTCCCAGGAAACGGCATAGGGCGTCTCTGCCGGAAAAGTAACCAGCGTTTGAATACGTTCACCTCTCAGGTCAGATCTTTTAATGGCACTGAGGCCAGAAGCCACATCCATCAAATCGGTAAAGTAAATGGCATTTCCCTGGCTATTAAGAGCAAAATCGTCTATATAAGTGATGCCCAAGGTAGCACCAATACCTTTATTAATTAATTCCTGCTGCGTGCCATCTGCCAGCACGGCATGGATCTCGCCGTTTTGGTTAAGCCAGTAAACTTTCCGATTTTGCCAGTCAATTTGCACTTTCTTGGGCTTTTTCCAATTCGGAAGCATCGAAAAGTATTGTTGTACCGCAAACGGAATTTGCCGGTATTGCGTCCGATAGTCGCAGCGCGTAAGGCCTAATGCCCCAATGATTACACAGATGAAGGTGGTTGGTAGTCGGTTCATGGCTAATGCCTTTTTCTATTAGTAGCTTGCGGCCCGATGATGTCACCCAGAAAACCCAAAAAATACAGGCGTTGCACGGGCCTGCTCCTTATTGTAGATTTTTTTTTTCTATTTTAGTTACAATTTATTATTCAATGTTGACCAACCTATGAATTCAAAAAAAGCGCAAGCGCATTACGAAGATCGGGAAATTGTAGAAGCCATAAATAAAGACCGCAGTCTGGAGACAGTGATTCGCTACTTATACCGAACTAATTTTGATAGCATTGCTAATTATATCCGCTCAAATAGCGGCAAGGACGAAGACGCAGAAGATTTCTTTCAGGAAGCTATTGTTGTATTTATTGACATAGTCCGAAGAGGAAATTTCAGAGGCGACAGCAGTATCAAAACATTCTTATACTCTATTGCCCGCAACCTATGGCGAAATGAACTGAAGCGTCAAAACAGAGCATTGATGCGCGAAACAAATTATTACGAACAGTCGGAAAAAGAAGAACAGGATATTCAAACAAAACTATGGGAGAACGAAATGAAAACGCAGCTGATGCAACTTCTGGAGAAACTGGGAGACAATTGCAGAAAGATCCTGTTGCTTTTCTACTACGAAAACCTGCCCATGAAAGAAATATTTCAGCATATGGGCTACGAAACCGAACAGGTGGCTCGCAATATGAAATATCGTTGTATGAATAAGTTAAAAGAAATGCTCAATGAGCATCAGGAAATAAAACAGAGCTTTAAAAGTTTACTAACGAATGGATAATTTTAATGACATGAGCCGGATTGAATGGATCGACCGCTATGTACTGGGCGATCTGGATGCGCAAGAGCTTCAGCAATTCCAGGCTCAGATGCACCAGGATGAAAGTCTGCGGCAGGAGGTGGAAGACACCCAGATTGCCCAGTCGCTGATCCAGCACTACGGGCTGCGCAACGAGGTTAAAGCGGTACGTGAGGCGATGAAACGGGAAGAAGCAGAAGAAAATATTTCAATGATAGCGCCCCCCGTTGCTGCTGTTTCACCAGAACCCGAGCCTGTAATCTGGCAAGAAGAACAAGTGCGGGCAGATGGAAAAACAATACCCATCTCCAGTTGGGCAGGCCGTATTGCCGCAGGTTTTGCGTTGTTCATCGTGGGGTTCTTTGCTATTCAGTATGCCACGCTTTCGCCCGAACAATTATACGAGGAGAGAATCACTTCGGAAGCGCCTTATTTAGGCTTATCAAACCGAAGTATGGAAGACCGGGAAGATACCATCGCTGACCAGGTACGGATACAGTACCAATTTGGTAACTACGAAGAGGTAGTTCGCCTGTATGGCGAATTGAAAAGCCCGACATTTGCCGAAACATTCTGTTTAGGCTATGCCTACCTGAAAGGGGAAGAAACCGGCAAAGCCATTGATGCTTTTCAAAAGGTAATTCAGGACCCTCATGCTTTTATGATTAAAGACAAAGCAGAGTACTATCTGGCATTGGCTTATCTTCAAGACGGCCAGATTGAACCCGCCACTACCATATTAGAGCGCATTCATGCAAATAATGATCACGATTACGAAGACTCTCTGAGTAATTTTTACCTCTGGAGGCTACGCTTACTAAAAATGAAATATTAATCTAATTGATTAATTGACCAATAGAGCAGAAGCTCAATCACTTATATACACTTAGTTACCGGGATGGCCTTGCCATTCCGGTATTTATTTTATCAGGCGTGTTGTTTGCTTTTGTTTTGCTTCAACCAGGCCAGCCCTAATCCGACAGCAATTAGTAACACAATCATTCCTCCAACCAGCCACCATACCCAATGGTAGTTATCATAAATGGGTGCTGGGTCGCCAATGAACACGAAGTTTGCCCAGTAATAAGGATCTCTTAAGTCTTTTGTTTCCGGGTCCTGGAGATAATCTAATTTTGCCTGCCGCAGGGCCTCATCTTTATCGTAGCCTTTTTTAAGATAATGATGCATTTGAGAAGCAATATCTGCCGCAGCTTTATCATCGGCTTTCCACAGGGTGGTCATAATGTTAGGGCAACCGGCATAAGCAAAAGCCCGAGCCAGACTGATAATACCTTCGCCTTTTACCAAACGACCGTTTCCAGCTTCGCACGAACTAAGCACCACCAGGTTCACACTATCCAGGCGCAGGTTATACAATTCGTGGGTATATAGGCGGTAGCCCGATAGCGAGCTTTCGTTTTCTGGATAAAACGCGATAAATGACTGTAAGGGGTTTTCGTCATCTACCGAGGCGTGCGTGGCCAGATGCAACACATTGTACGAACCCGCAATTTTAAGAAACTGTTGCTTGGTTGCTTTCTCTTCCAGATACAAACTTCCCCCCACACTGGCCACTTCCTGCCGGGAAAAATACAATGGGCTCAAACCATTATTCCGAAGAGATCGAATATTGGGTCCGGCAAAAGGAGCCATTGCCAACACCGCCTGTTTTTGCTTTTTCTTTCGGCGATGATGCGCATCGTTTAGCAAAGCACCCGAAAAAGCATAATCAATGGCATAGTCTTCCAGTAAATACTGGTCAGGCTGTGATGAGGAAGTGAGCACTTCAAAAGGCAAATAGTTCAACTCACCCGCCGGAATAATGATGAGCCGCTGTTTCCCTGAAATCTGCTCGGCCACCGGAGCTATCAGCTTCTGGTACAGTTGGCTGCCCCAGGCTTTCTGATATTCATCCCCGTACTCATAGGTAAAGAGATGCTGCTGAACTGTGTGCCAGGCGTCTGTAAAAGCACTATCCAAGGGCACTTCATGCATGTCCAGCGATTCCTGAGTCAGTGAGAAAATGTATATATTTTCCTCTCCCATGAAATATTCCAGCAGTACATCATTTTTGCTGAGTAACTGTGCCCGCCAATCGGCCAGATCAAGCGTATCATCCTGGTATTTGAGCTGATAATATTTTTCGTCCCGCTGCAACTGCTTGACCACGCGGGTCAGTGAAATTTCCAGGTCGTTTAATTTTTGCCGGAAGGCTTCGTTCTGCGTAGAATCGCTGCTTTCTATCAGTTTAAGGCGGTTGGCAGTAATCTGCTGCTTGATGAGTTTTTCTTCGTTAATCAGGCTATCGTTAATGTTGCCGGAGCTCTTAATATGTACATCACGTAAAATTTCGGTGAGCACCGAAGCCTTACTTTTCTCCGAAAATTGCAGCGCCAAACCTGCATATTTCGGATCTTTTGTATACTGATAGAGTTGATATGCGGTATGTATGGCGTTATTGTAGATAGACTGCACCTGATTTACAAAAAAGAGCTTAGCCTCCTCATTATCGTAGGTTTTCTGTGTATATCTCGCTACCTGAATTGATGCTTGAAAACAGCGCAAAGCATGTATGAGATTGACCGTATCCTGAGTCTGCTCATAAAAAGCCACAAATGCCTTTCCTTTCTGCTCCAGCACCTGAAATTGTTGCAATAGGGATATGGCCTGATTTTTATCGCTCGGATTACTGAAGATATCGAGTTCATCAAAATCAAAAGTGGTGTTAATCAATGCCTGCTGATAATATTGTAGGGCCTGTTGAGGATTATCGCCCGCGATTGCTATGTCACCCAACCCCTGATAGGCTCGAGAAATAATGGTGTTTTTAGACCTTTTCTCCTGACGATTAAGTTGAATGGTTTTTTGATAAATATCGGTAGCCGAATCAAATTGGCTCGTCTTATAAAGCAAATTCCCCATACTATTACTGGCAATCATTTTTAAAGAAGAGTTGGTACTCTCAGTTGCCTTCGCCAGATAAAACCGGGCACTATCGTATTTCTCTATACTCAAATAGGCATCCCCTAATCCTTTATATAAAAAAGGAAGATGCACCTGATATTGTAATACGCTTTTATATCGCTGTATAGCCTCTTCGTGGCGATTTAATCTGGCCAGGGCAATAGCGGTATTGTAGGAAAATGCCACTTTGGCAATGATAAAGTCGAAACCCTCCTGAGGCATCACCGACAACGCCTTATCATGATAGGTAATGGCCTTTTGGTAATTGCCCAACGTAAAGTTAAATACTCCCAGCGAGTTATATATCCGTTCAATATCAGCGATCTGCTCATCTGCATCTACCGCAATTTTTTCAGCCTTATCGTAATAATAACTGGCTGAATCATAACGGTCTAAATAGTAATGAATATTTCCCAGGAAGACACAGTCACTGTATAGTAAGGAATCATTTAAGTTGGGAATGGCGGCTTTTATACTGAGTGATTGATGGTACTCATCCATGGCCTGGTCTAAGGCATCACGATCCAGATAGATACTGCCGATCCGCTGGTGGCACTGGGCCAGGGTAATTGTTTGTAACCGGGCTTCCTCCAGCAAGTCTATGGCTTTTTGATAGTATTGAATGGCCACGTCGTACGTTTCCTCCGAAGCATCATCTAAATCGAATAGCACTTCCCCTCTCTTATAATAGTCTTCGGCCAGGGACTCAGCAGATTGAGCCTGGCCGAAGAATGGGTAAGAGAAACCAATAAGGATAGTACCAACAAATACCTTCCAATCGGTCATACACGCTTGGTTGTAATACGCTATTTAACGGCTCCTAGAGCAAGTACGTATTTCGGTTTTTTCTCGATTCGTCCGTTTTCACCACCATACTGCCCACGATCTTCCAGTGCTTCCAACAACTCTGGAGCTAATTCCTGTACGGCCTCTAAACTAGTATAATAATAAATACGAAGTTCTACTGTTGACGAATTTTCTTCACCATTGAGTAAATAAGTGATCATATAATCTCTTTCAAACCCGTCAAATAGTTCCATCTCCTCATTAGATTGAATGCTACTGAGGGTTTCGTAGATATTGATAGCCCCGGTATTACCTTCTTCTGTTATTACAAACGCCAGATCAGAAGGAGTAGCGTCGTAACTTCCTATCGTAGACCTTTGATCTTCTCCATTAAAATATGGATTTACCGTGCTGTCGCCTTCAATAAAATTAACAATCTCTTCCGGATAATCGACCCCGGTAATCAGCAAAGTCGTCTGGCAGACCGTCTTCTTATCGTCTGAAATATAGGTGATGTAGTACATAACACCTGAAGCACTGGCGCTCACATTCACAATACCCTTATCAGGACTAATATCCAGGCCAGAAGGATAAGCAGCGAAATGGCCGTCGGGGACATTGCTATCGGCAAATTCTGGCGTCAGAAATTTAGCTTCTCCCGGACTTACTACCCCATCACCATATTTAAATGCGCACGCTTCCGCATCAGGTTCATCAATAAAAATCTGCGTTGTGCATACAACCTCAGAATCTTTAATACGAAAACTCACCGTATATTCCTTCCCGTAATCGCTGGCGTTTACATCAATCACTCCGGTTGTGGAATCGATAGCCAACCCATCAGGTGAGGCTGAGAATGCGCCCGTGGGTGCTTCATCCGAAAATACCGGAGTTACCAGTTGATCGCCGGGCATACCATTGGGAGTATATACCAGTTTTTCATAAGAGAACGCACAGGGCTCTATACCATCATCTTCGCAATCGCAGAAATACTCACAGGAAGAAAAAAGAAAAACTAGAGCGAATGCTGTTGCCAGGTTTTTGTGTAGTTTATGCATAATAAAGTTTTTTGGTTGGTCATCCGTGAAGTGTGGTATGTAACCTTTGGGATGCTAAAAATAACTGTTTTTTTGCTCTTTTAGGGTGTTTATTTGGATTATTTTACGCCATTCATATTTTCTAAAAATAAATAACCTTCCAAATTCTACAAATTGTACTATAGGAAAACCATCGCTTATCGAACTTCTTTAGCATAACACGGCACACTTTTTACCTCACAAATTCTTATTTTGATCGTTCCTCAGACTATTTGCTGGTTAAATAAACCAAACGCATTTGGCAAAACTATTCCACTGAAAAGTTTGTCCAGACTACTGCTTTTTTTCGATAACATTTATCTATATAAACTAGGTGCTCAAAAACCCAAAGTGCCGTATCAAAAAAAAGCAGGCTCGGAAAAATCAGTTACTCGCTCACGTTAGTTTCAGCCCCTTACTTTGTCTGGTTTAATGCCCAAAAACAAGAAATCAGCCAACGGCAAATTGACGATTTGGCGAATACGCCTAAATTTTATGCTTTTTATCTGAGCTGTGATGTTCATATCAACCTGTTGAAACTAGAAAAAACCAGTAGATAATTGTGCGCTACAGAAATAAGGCTCAACGTCCACGCGCTGCTTTTTTTGTGTTTTATTTAGCAAATGCTGTGTTTTTTGCATTTTAAATATCCTCTGTCATTACAATTTACGACTAACTGGTGTTATTTTAGCACTATTTGTTAAAAATAGTATTATATCAAGATAAAGTACATAAATACTTATTCCTGCATTTTTAGCATTATTTAAGGAAGTTCTTTAGTAAAATTGTAAATAGCTAAACAACAGGTATTTATACGTACATTATGATAAATGAGTCAGTTTCTGGGGAAGAGGTTTTGGCCCGCATTGGCCGCGACTTGCAAGGGAAGATCGCTCGCATTCGTTCCTGCAATCATATGCTTTCCACCTATTTTGAAGCATCGGCCGATGAAGACCAGCGCAAATGCTTTGATACGGTAGAGCAGGATTGTGCTGATCTGAAGAGCATTATCCATAACCTTATTGAACTGGATCGTTGTTATGAAGAGAACCCAAATCTTCAACCAAGTCCGGTTCATTTAAACCGGTTCTTATCCAACCTTATTCAGCAATACGACACAGAAACCATCAGTAAAAAGCGTATCAAGCTTCATTTTGAAGATATTGATGAACCTATCCATATCATGATAGACGCGCAGGCTATCGAGCGGGTTTTTCAGTATGTATTATCCAATGCAATTAAGTTTTCTCAACCCGACAGTGAAGTGATCATAAAATTTATCCGCTACGCCAATGTAGCCAATATATCGATCGCCGACCAGGGAATAGGTATCCCGAAAAAACTTCGCCCTTACCTGTTTAGTAAATTTACCAAAGCAGCCCGCCGGGGTACGGCGGGAGAAGAGTCCGCTGGTTTAGGGCTATACTTGTCTAAAAATATCGTTGAAAAGCATCAGGGCAGCATCTGGCTGGAGAGCGAAGAAAACGTTGGTACCAACGTATTTATCAATTTACCAATTAGGGATCGCCTTTAAAATATCAGTCCTTTTTACTTTTCCTGTCAGGTAACTTATGGCATCAGCCATCATAGCATCCTTATCAAGCTGAGTATTCCGCATCGGCTTCCTCTTTTACTTTCAGATTAAAGAAGTTTCTTTTCTCGCCCTGCTGCGTATCTTTGAGGTCGTAATCATGCGACCATGACCTATTCTTACATCAAAGCACTTCATATTATTTTTATCGTAACGTGGTTTGCCGGGTTATTTTATATCGTGCGGTTGTTTGTATATACTGTAGAAGCATACGCTGATCCTGAGCCCAAACGAAGTATATTGCTCGAACAGTTGAAGGTTTGGATGAAACGCCTCTGGTTTGGTATTACCTGGCCCTCGGCGGTCATCACTTTGTTACTAGGGTCATACTTCCTGCATGTATACGCTTCCGATATGCCTACCTGGCTCTGGGTTAAACTAGGATTCGTGCTCGTCTTATATATCTATCATTTTGTCTGCCATCGCATTTACTCCCAGTTGCAGCGCGATGAAGTACGCTACACCTCCCAGCAATTACGCATCTGGAATGAGGTGGCCACCATTATTCTGGTTGCCGTGGTTTTTCTGGTAGTACTGAAAAATACCCTCAGCATGGTGTATGGCTTGGTTGGGCTGGTTATTTTTGCTGTTGTATTGATGATCGCCATTCAGATTTATAAACGCGTTCGTACCAAAAATAAAATCTAGCACTTTTAGGAATTTGCCCTTCCTTAATATCGTTAATTCTTAGAAAGAATGATCTGTATGAAAATCCTGCACACCACCTTGCCTATAATCTTACTGTTTAGTGGCATTGCAATATCCTGCAACTCGCCTTCTGATGCTGAGAAAGCAGAATCGCTTCCCATTTTTGGAAGGCGCTATTATGACGAACAACAACAGGATACGGTCTACCACCAGGTTGCCGACTTCTCTTTCGTTGACCAGGATAGTGCCACCATTACCCCGGCAACTTTTGAAGACAAGATTTACGTCACTGACTTTTTCTTCACGTCGTGCCCTACCATTTGTCCGGTAATGAAAAAGGAAATGCTGAGGATATATGAAGAATTTAAGGAAAACGATGAGGTAAGTATTCTTTCACATACCATTGATCCTGAATATGATACCGTCGCACTACTACACGATTATGCAAACCGCCTGGGCGTTTCCAGCGACAAATGGCACTTCGTAACCGGAGACAAAGATGCTATCTATGATATGGGCCTTAAAAGCTATATGGTGACTGCTATGGAAGATGAAGAAGCTCCCGGTGGGTTTATTCACAGCGGGGCATTTATTCTAGTAGATAAAAACCGTCATATCCGAGGCTTATACGACGGCACCGTTCCCGAGCAGGTAGACGTACTGATGAATGATATCCGACGGCTGCTTGATGAAGAAAAAGAAATTGCGGCTTCATGAGAAGAAGCCTTCTCTTTGCAATATTCCTTCTTGTATTGAGCTGCGGTGGGGGAAAATACCAGAATGCAGCTACCGAAGCATTAAGCCATACCGAAAAATTACGTTACGAACAGTACATGATCCAGGGCCAGCAGCTCTACACCACCCACTGTAGTAACTGCCACCAGGAAGATGGTTCCGGCTTAGGGAGGCTAATTCCTCCTCTGGCTCAATCGGATTATTTGCTAAGCAACCGAGACAGAACACTGTGTATTATTAAGCATGGTTTGGAAGAAAAGATCATTGTAAATGGTGAAGACTATCAACAAGCCATGCCAGGAAACCCTTCGCTCAGTGATATTGAAATCGCTCAGATTGCTACCTTTATTTACAATAGTTGGGGACATGAACTAGGATATATGGCTGTGAAAGATATTTCACCAACGCTGGACACTTGTCAGAAATAATTTATTAAATTATATTTTTTATTATTTTAGTTATAATATTACCCGCCTACTCTATCCATTAGTTCTAATAATAAGGAATTAGAAAAAGTCGTTTTCTTTGTAACAGTTCCTTATATTGAGTATTATTCTGATAAGGAACATAGAATTTCCGTCGCAATACACGGAGTTTTAAGAAAATACCTTACGTAGCCGGTCACGTTTAGGTGATTTCCGGTATTAATCAATGTAGGCTTTTGTAATGAAAGATAGTGTTATACTAGAGCGTATAAGCCGAGGAGATGAAAAAGCGCTTGATGAGTTGTACCGCAAGTACTATCGTATGATGACACAAGCCATCATTAAAAACAGCGGTACTGAGCAGGAGGCGAAAGATATCTATCAGGATGCCTTGATTGTCTTTTGGCAGAAAGCAGTAAGCCAGCAATTAGTGCTTACTTCTAAAATTAGTACGTATATATATAGCATTTGCCTGAATTTGTGGCGGAAAGAATTAGACCGGAAAAGCCGCTTATCACACGAAGAGAAAGACAGTATTGAATATATTGATAACGAAAGCCAGGAACGTAGTAAAATCATTCATCAATGCATACAGCAGCTAGGAGACACCTGCCAGAAAATATTGATGTTTTACTATTTTGATGATATGTCGTTACAAGACATTTCCCAAAAATTGGGTTTTGCCAATGCAGAAACGGTGAAAACGAAAAAATACAAATGCAAAAAAAGGCTGGATAACTTAGTGAAAACAAACTATTCAGCCAGCGATTTTCTAGATTAGATACTATGAATCAGCGTTTTATATATTCCGACAAAGCAGATCTGTACCTGAAAGGTAAACTTTCGGGAAACGAGCGCATCGATTTTGAAGAGAAGATGCAAAAAGATCCGTTGTTGCAAAGTGAAATCAAACTTCAGCGTGATGTGTACCACGCATTGGGAGAAGCAAGAAAAGCAGGGCTAAAGGCGCGTTTAAACCAAATCCCGGTTGACCAATCTCCGTGGTTTGCAGGTGCTCCATTTAAAATCGCCGCTGTAGTATCAGCTTTTGTTGCAACATCGGTCGTGATGTACGTTACCTTTACCCCTTCTGAAGAAGATGTAGTTTACCAGGTAAATCTGGATGAGCAGGGTCAACAGATATATGCTGAAAGCTCCGCTAAAATAAATGCTCCAAAACCTTCCACTATAGCTGCTATAGCCGAGAAAAGTGAAATGGCTGTTGTGCAGGAACCTGATGAAAGCACCTTCACTGCTTCTAATGATCCTGTGGCTCAAACGGAAGTTCGAAAGATCCCAACCATACAACGTCCTAATGTAACCGCTGATTTTTCAGAAAATGATGTTCAGCTAGATTATAGCGACTTTGAAGTGCCCCAGAAACAGGCATTGCAGGGCAGCGCTTCTATGGACTCAGAGGTTGCCATTGAAAAAGTAGTAGACAAAGCGTATCCGTTTCATTATCAGTTTTATAACGGCAAGCTCTTTTTACACGGAGATTTTCAGGATGCTCCTTATAAAATCATAGCCCTTAATACTGAAAATGGCCGGACGCTATTTTTAGAGTACGCAGGGTATTACTACCGGATAGAAGAGCAAGAAGCTATTTCACCGCTCACCTCTATCACTGATACTTCTCTGGTCAAAGAACTTCGCCGCTTAAGTACTGCTCAGTAAGATTATTTATTACCTGTAAATTTCTCCGAAGCAGACAGTCCTTCCGGACGAACGCCTACCGGACGAAAAAGATGCCAGACAGTACGAAGCAATATTTTCAAGTCCAGCCAAAGGGACTGATGCTCAACATACCAGATATCTAATGCAAATCGCTTCGGCCAGGGTAGCATATTCCGTCCATGTAACTGCGCCCAGCCACTCAGGCCGGGTTTCACAGCATGGCGCTTCCGCTGTTCTTCATTATAAAGAGGTAAATACTCCTCCAATAACGGTCGGGGACCGACCAATGACATATCTCCTTTCAATACGTTCCACAATTGCAGCACCTCATCGAGGGAATACTGCCGAAGGCCCAAACAAAAGCCTTTAACCCAGGGCATTTTCGCATATACTCGCTCAGAATACATGGTTTTAATCTTATATAGCGAGAAAACATGTTCCTGATAGCCTATTCGAGGTTGAATAAATATTGGGAATTCCCGCGTTGCAACTCGGAGGAGGAGTAACACAAATCCTATAAAAGGGCTCATCACCAACAGCGATGGCAGCGCAACAACACAGTCAATCCACCGTTTTGTGATCTGATATCCCATAATCAAAATAACTGTTTGACGCAATAAACGTGAGAAGCCAATACTAAAATCGTTATTATTCGTAACTTCGCAGTAGAATCACTTTCTATTTATAATATATCGTTTATTTTTCGTCCTATGGGAGACGCGCTTAAAGAAACTAATTTTCAGCTCCCCGGTCAAACGCACTTTTACCGCGGCAAAGTTCGGGATGTTTATTATCTGGACAAACAGGTCCTTATGATTACGACAGACCGCATATCTGCGTTTGATGTTATATTGCCAAGACCTATCCCCTTTAAGGGACAGGTTTTAAATCAGATTGCTTTTAATTTTCTGGTTGCCACTTCGGATATTGTACCTAATTGGGTTACCAGTATGCCCGACCCTAATGTGATGATTGGCTTCCGATGTGAGCCTTACCCCATAGAGATGGTTATCCGGGGCTATCTGGCTGGCCACGCATGGCGCGAGTACAAAGCAGGTCGACGCTTGTTATGCGGTGTCGCCTTACCTGAAGGTCTGCGAGAAAATGATCCATTACCTGAACCCATTATTACTCCGGCTACCAAATCTCAGGAAGGACATGATGAAGACATCTCCCGCGAGGAAATTATAGCTCGCAAGATTGTACCGGAAGATGAGTATCAGCAATTGGAAGAATACACCCGAAAACTTTTTGACCAGGGTTCTCGCATTGCCCGAGATCGAGGCCTGATTTTGGTAGACACCAAGTATGAGTTTGGTAAATTTGAAGACAGAATTCATTTGATTGACGAGGTGCATACTCCCGATTCGTCTCGTTATTTCTACGCTGAAGGCTATCAGGAGCGCCAGAAAAAAGGAGAGACTCAGAAGCAGCTATCTAAAGAGTTTGTCCGGCAGTGGCTTATTTCCGAGGGATTTCAGGGACAAGATGGGCAACCCATGCCGGTGATGACCGATGAAGTAGTGCAAAATATCTCGAACCGATACATTGAGCTGTACGAAAAACTCATTAATCGCTCATTTATCCGTGAAAAATCTGATAGTATATTGCATAGGATCGAGAAAAACATAATGAATACCCTATAGTTAATTTTAAAATTTATTTCACATAAACTTTGCTCTAGAGCATGAAATACGCAGTAGATAAAAAAGAAAAGTATACGTTAGTCAAACTTGACGAAGAAAAATTAGATGCTTCTGTAGCTCCCGAACTTAAATCAGAACTGATTACGATGCATGCAGAGGGCTCTCGAAATATGATTCTCGACATGTCTAGCGTAAAGTATACTGACTCTTCCGGGCTAAGTGCGTTGCTGGTTGGCAACCGGATCTTCCGAGAAGATGGCGGTATGTTCGTACTAGCCGGCCTGAACGATCACGTAGTAAAACTGGTTAAGATCTCTCAGTTAGATAGTGTGCTGACCATTTCTCCTACTTCAGAAGAAGCCGTGGACACCGTTTTCTTAAATCAGATAGAAACTGACCTGAACAGCGAAGCCTCCGAAAACGAGAACGGTAAGGATTAATCTTTGTCTTTTCAACTCAAAATACTCGGTTCTAATTCGGCTACTCCGGCATTTGGCCGCAACCCCACCAGCCAGCTTCTAAGGGCAGCCAATCATCATTTTCTGATTGATTGTGGGGAAGGCTGCCAGATGCAGTTGAGCCGATATCGGTTGCGCACCAGCCGAATTACCCATATTCTGGTCAGCCACTTGCATGGCGACCATTTTTTTGGTCTGATAGGGCTGCTTAACACGCTAAGTCTTAGCGGCCGTGAACGGCCAATGGTAATTTATGGTCCCGCGGGCTTGGATGACATACTTACCGTACAGTTTAGAGTCTCGCGGACGGTGCTGAGTTACCCCATCCAGTTCATTACTTTAGAAGGGAAGATACCAGAAGTTATTTATGAGGATGAGCAGCTAACCATTACTGCCCTCCCAATGCAACATCGAATTCCCTGCTGGGGGTTTTTATTCCGGGAGAAGCCAAAATTACGGAGGATTGACAAAGAGAAATTATCTCCTGATTTATCTATAGAGGATATCGTAGCACTTAAGCACGGAAAGGATGTGGTTGCCCCCGACGGCAGTCTTCGTTACCAAAATGCGTCAATGACACTTCCACCCCGTAAGCGCTGTAGCTATGCCTATTGTGCGGATACCCGCTATTTTGAGCAACTCACTGAGTGGGTACAGGGAGTAGACTTATTATATCATGAGGCCACCTTTATGGACAACGAGCGATCTTTAGCCGAAAGCCGTTTCCACAGTACCACGATACAGGCAGCTACCATTGCCATGCAAGCTCAGGTCGAAACACTCCTGATTGGCCACTTCTCCAGCCGCTATAAAGATTTGACTCCCCTGCTGGGAGAAGCTAAAACCGTTTTTAATAATACTGCGTTAGCTATTGAAGGCCACGATTTTACGATTCAGGAATAATGCCCACTCCTTCCCTCAGCCAAAGCAAAAGAACCAATTTATTTATTGTCTTAAGCGGTATCTTCCTAACAAACGCTCTAATTGCTGAACTGATCGGCGTTAAAATATTTTCGCTGGAAGACACCCTGGGCGTGTCTCGAGCCCAAATTCCTCTGCTGGAAAACTTCGTGCTAGACTTCAATCTATCGGCAGGGGTGGTCCTCTGGCCAGTGGTGTTTATCACCACAGATATTATTAACGAGTATTATGGAAAGAAAGGAGTACGAAAAATCAGCTTTCTAACGGCTGGTTTCATTGCATATGCATTCATCGTTATTTCCATTAGCACAGTATTATCACCCGCCGACTTCTGGCTGGATGTGAATAGCCAGGATGCCGAAGGAAATCCCTTTAATATGAATTTTGCTTTTAACAAAGTTTATACCCAGGGGCTGGGCATTATTGTCGGTTCGCTTTGTGCCTTTTTGCTGGGGCAATTGCTGGATGTTTTCGTTTTTCAGCAGTTGAGACGTATTACCGGAAGCAATAAAATCTGGCTCCGGGCAACCGGCTCTACCCTGGCCTCCCAATTGATTGATAGTTACTTAGTCTTATTCATCGCTTTCTACCTATTGGCTCCTGCCAATTCCCGATGGACGCTCGCTCAGGTCATCTCCGTAGGTATTGTTAATTATAGCTACAAATTCATTATTGCTATTGTACTCACGCCTCTGTTATATGTAGCACACTATATCATCGATCGCTATTTAGGGAAAGACCTTTCAGAAACTATGATGCAAGAAGCCAGTGAGGATGTCTCTCTTTTTTAGCCCCGGTAAACAATTCGTGCGAAAATAGGTTTAATTAACACCTGTCAGCATTTTTTCATTTTATTGTTTTACCTAATTTTTTAATCATGAACGCCAAACCAGTTCTATTACTCCTTTCTCTGGGCTTTTTTGCTTGTTTTATCTCTTTTCCAACTCTGGCGGACGCACCTGTCGAGGACAATGTTACGACATTGAATAAGGCTGATCTGGAAGCAAAAATTTATGCATTGACCGAAAGGATTGAGTTATTAAAGGACGCCAAGAAGCAGGCAGTTGATAGAGAAGAAAAGCGAGAAATCAGGCACGAAATCCGTGATATTAAAAAAGAAGCAAAAGCATTAAAACAACAGGCCAGTGGCGGTATCTACATCGGATCGGGCGTACTAATTGTTGCACTTTTGCTTATTTTATTGTTATAATACCCTCAAGACACTACTCAGTCCGGGTAGTGTCTTTTTTTCCTATTTGCCTTCTCATATTATCACAAATCACCGCTGCGGCAATTCCCACATTAAGAGATTCTGCTTTTCCGAATTGAGGAATATGTACTGAATGGGTAATCTGTGATACGATATCAGCCTGCATACCTACCGACTCATTTCCTAATACAATCAGCCCTCGATTCGCAAAATCCATTTGGTACACCGACACTCCGCGGTCTACCAGCGTGCCGTAGACAGGCAGGGATGTTCGCGCCAAATAAGCCGAAATATCAACTCTAAAGAAAGGAATCCGGAGAAAAGAGCCCATACTGGCACTAATCACTTTAGGATTATACTCATCAGTAGTATTAAAAGAACTGATGATACACTGAATCCCATACCAATCGGCAACCCTAATAATCGTTCCCAAATTTCCCGGATCGCTAATATCATCCAATACAAGACCATAACCTTCGATATCATTGGAGGGCGGTTGCTTCCGGGGCATTTCTACCAGTGCAACTCCTGCGTTATTATTTTTATATGAACTGATGGAAGAGACGGTCGCCGCGGTGGTTTCAAGTACATTAGTGTCAGGAAGATACCTTTCAATGAAGGATTTATGTTGTTTGATAAACACTGAGGTACCTATCAGCGTTCTAACGGTAAATGAAGAGGGAAGTAGTTCAATAATACTTTTAGCACCCTCTACTAAGAATAACTGTTCCTGGTAGCGATTTTTTTTCTGATGAAGGGATTTCACTAATTTTACCGTTTTCTTAGGAATCATATGAGTTAAAGCCTATTTTTTTAAAGAAGGACACGTGACTATTCGCTCAAGTATACACAACTTTTTAATTATTCTTCTCGGAATCCTCCTGGTTAACTGTGTAGGAACCCGTTACCTTGATGAAGGAGAATATCTGTTATACGAACAGAAAATAAAAAATGCCAACCGAGTTAGCGAAGGTGAACTCACAGACTTTTACCGTCAGGAACCTAACCGTCGGCTACCTATTGTTCCGGTAGCTCCGTTTGTCTGGCTATACCAGATTGGTCTCAAAAATTACGATACGGAAGAGATTGATCAGGAAATTGAGCAGGTGCAGGGAAAGTATGACCAAAAAGTTGCTAAAGCACAGGACAATGGAAATGAGAAACGAGCAGCCCGCCTGGAAAGAAAAAAAGAAAGCAAGGTATCTAAGTTGGAACGTGAAAAAGAGGAGGGCACCCTTTTTATGCGCTGGGGAGAGCCTTTATCTGTCTATGATAGCAGCAAAGCCGAAGTTACCCGGGGCCAGATGGAAAGTTATTTGCATACTAAGGGCTTTTTTGAGGGAGAAGTCACACACGAAGCAAAAATAGATGGCCGTCAGGTGTCTTCTATCTATACGATCACTGAGAAAGAACCGTATCGCATCGATTCCATCGTATACCTCAGTGATGATTCTACCATTTTAGACCTTGTCCAGCGCAATCCGAAAGAACGTCTTATTAAAGAAGACCAGGTATACGATCAGGACAAACTGGGTAGTGAACGGGAACGGATAGAGAATTTATTAAAAAACAGCGGATATTACGATTTCAGTAGGCAGTATGTTGAGTTTGAAGTTGATTCTACCATTGGCGAACGAGCCGTAAAAGTATATACTGTGATTCGTGAACCCGCCAAACGGGGCTACCACAAGCAGTTTACCCTTGATTCCGTAAATTTTACTACTGATGCTGATGTGCGGGGTTTTACCGGAGAACGAAAAATCAGCACATATAATAACATTACCTATCGATACCATCAGTATCAGTATTATAAGAAAATTCTCGGCCGCCGCGTATTTATTTACCCAGATAGTGTGTATAGTCGGCAGCAAACCCTGGAAACCCAACGACAACTCTCAAACCTGGATGTTTTTAAATTTATCAATATCAACTACGACACCACGGGGGGTAAGTTCATCGCAAATATTTACGCCAGTCCATTAAAGAAATTTCAAACTTCTACCGAGGTTGGACTTAACGTAAGCCAAGGTCTTCCGGGGCCGTTTGTCAACGCATCACTTCAGGTGAGAAATGTGTTTGGAGGCATGGAGATTCTGGAACTCAGCGGTCGGGCTGGTATTGAAGGGGTACCCCCCGTAGACGAAAGTCAGGCTGATGGCCAGGCATTCCCCAGCCGCGAAGCAGGGGGAAACCTTTCACTGACATTCCCGCAATTTATTTTTCCCTTACCCGAAGTATGGAAGCAGGATCTGGGCCGACTTAACCCCAAAACCCGTCTCCAAACCGGCTATAGTTTTGTCAACCGCCCTGAATATACCCGGACTAATTTTCAGACCTCCATGGCATATACCTGGCAGAAAGAGCAAAAAGTCCTTTATACCTTTACCCCCATTGACTTTAACTTTATTGACTCCCGGGTAGACGCTGGTTTTCAGGAATTGCTTAATGAAAGTCAGGAGCGTTTCGGTATCCCATTGAACCGGTCTTTCCTTCCATCTTTTGTAACCAGCACCAGCCTTTCTACGATTTTCAATTTCAACAATTATGGCGGAAGCAACCTTTTGGGCGAAAGTAACCGCGGTACTCCCTCTTATCTAAAGTTATTTTTTGAAAGTGGTGGTACCCTGCTTAACTTTTTCGGTACTGAACTGCTGGATGATGCAAATCTGGCTTATTTTAAATTTCTGAAATTTAACCCTGATTTTCGGCAGTATATCCCTTTGGGAAAGGATAAAACCCTGGCTTATAGGGTTAATATAGGTATTGCACACCCTTATGGACAAGATAACGCGCTACCCTACGAAAAATACTTTTTCGCTGGTGGTAGCAACAGTATTCGTGCCTGGCGACCTCGCCGATTAGGTCCCGGATCTTTAGCTCCGGATAGCGTAGATTCCGATGGTTACTCTGTTTATAATCTGGAGCAACCGGGTGAAGTACTGTTAGAAACCAGCATTGAATACCGTCAAAAGTTATTTGGCTTTATCAATGGGGCACTGTTCATTGATGCCGGTAATGTCTGGCGATTACAAGATATTGATTCATCCGAAGACCGGCAAGGGTCGGCAAAATTTGATTTTAATACCTTTGGCAGCCAGATTGCTATCGGGGCAGGGGCAGGCCTGCGCTTTGACTTTTCCTTTCTTATCCTCCGTTTCGATTACGGGGTGAAAATGTACGACCCTGCCCGTGAGGAAGGGCTACGTTGGGTTGGCCAAAAGTTCACTGTTGGCGAGGAGATCAGTCGGGGCGTACTGAATATTGGTATTGGTTACCCTTTCTAATCTTAAAAGTATCTTTTCTTCCTTTTTTATCAGCCCTCCTCTGTTTCTTACCAATTCGCAGGCTATTAGTACATAATAGCCGGTTCAGGAATATTCGTATCTTATCTACAGCAAGGCTATAAAAGCACATAAACTATCATTATTTACTAATTTTTTATGATTATTTAAATAAAATAGTGTATATTTGCTTTAAATCTTACGTACATAAGATTTGCGCCATATTAGAACCTAACTTATAATATGAGAAACATTTTTACCTGCCTTATCTTTTTTTGGTCAGTAAGCTATGGAGCAAACGCACAGGAAATTATCTTTTCTGAAGATTTTGAAACCGCCACTTTAGATAGCTTATGGTCGGCCCGGCCCGGCGATGATCACGGAGTGGTCGAAGTCACCACTACCAGCAGCAGTACCAAAAATCATGTTGTCAGACTTGGTAAAAGCACCGATGGAAAACTGACCATGAACCGGCTCGATTTATCGCTGGACTTATCTATTTATCCGCAGGTTGCACTACAATTTGATATTTATCACTACCATGACGAAACCCATCCCCAGGATGGCATCTACCTCAGCGTCGATAGCGGGCGCTACTTTGTAAAGATTTACAGCTTTTCATTTGATCAGTGGGCTCCTAAAACTACCGGAACCATTCCTCCCTTGGATTTACATCTGCTGGCAGCCGCCAAGGGGCTTAAACTAAGCCGCAATACGATCATCCGTTTTCAGCAGTATGGTACTCACGATTTTATCGGAAGTGCTGAATTTAGTGATGGTCTGCAATTGGATAACATCCGGTGCTTTGTGCCGGATGTTACCTACGCCAGTCTCCCTTTTCAAGAAACATTTGAAGGCGAAAGCTGGTCATCTGCACTCTCAGTGGGTAATACCCTGCTTACTGACCCAGATCATATTCCCTCTCCCTTCGGCGTAGTAGAAACGGTGCCTTTTAACGAACAACAGGGGCATATTGTCCGGATGGGCAGCCGTTTTGACAAACAACCTACCACCAATGCGCTGGATCTGCGCGTAGATTTATCGTCTCAAGTAGATGTAGAACTCACATTTAAGCTATTCAACAACTTTGATGAGACAGACCCGCAGGATGGCATCTATTTTAGTCATGATGCGGGTCAACACTTTGTAAAGGTTTTTGATTTCGATCTCGAACCCTGGCGACAAAAGGTTTTTGGAGCATACCCTCCCCTTAATGTTCGTCAATTAGCCAAAGAACATGGAATCCCCCTTACCGGCACCTTCATCATTCGTTTTCAACAGCACGATGACGATGATTTTGAAGGTAGCCGACTCACCAGCGATGGTATCTATCTGGATGATATCATGCTACGAGAAACCCAGATTACCTATGCCCCTTACCCCTTCTCTGAAGATTTTGAAGCAGATTCGCTGGCTTCTTACTGGGCGCACGGACTGCCCGACCGCGGCGATACTGCCGTAGCCATTACCCCCACCGGTGTGGTAGCACAGGTCGCTATTCCCACTGGGCAGGCAATCTGCCTGGGAAATACCGTTGACCGGCTTTATACAACGAATGCATTAGACTTACATATTGATCTTAGCCAGGCACAAGATCCTGAATTAAGCTTTCAGATATTGAACAATTATGACGAGACCCACCCGCAGGATGGAATTTATTTGAGCCAGGATGCGGGCAAACATTTCACCAAAATAGTTGATTTTGATGGGAGTAACTGGACTGACAAAGCCTGGGGCAGCTTTCATGCCTTAAACCTGCGGGAACTGGCAACCCAGCATCGCTTAAGTCTAACTTCCCAATCAGTTATCCGTTTCCAGCAGCACGATGACGATGATTTTGAAGGTACCCGAACCATTAGTGACGGCCTCTATCTGGATAATATTCGTATTCAGGAACCATCCTGCATTTATTATGCGGCGCTCCCTTTTGTGGAAACCTTTGAATCAGATTCGCTGGCAAAATTCTGGCGAGTAGGCAACCTGGCACGAACCGTGGATCACCATTTTATCCGGCCGGGTGGTAGTGCCCTGATCTTAGATACTCTGAATAGTCAATCGCGGGCACTTGCTTTGGGAAGATTACACGATGGTAAATTAACCGCCAGCGGGCTGGACCTCCATGTAGATTTATCCTACCAGTCTGATCTTGAACTAAATTTCCGGATGTATAGCCATGTTGCCGAATCTCGCCAGGAAAATGGTATATGGATTAGCAATAACGGAGGAAAAAGCTTTAAACAGGCGTACCTGTTTGCTCCATTTGTACAGCAGCAGTACGTTCACTACCAGCTCGATCTTGACTCATTGGTAAGTGCGCTGTCTTTAAATTATACAGGCCAATTCATCATTCGCTTTCAACAAACCGGCGATCGTAGTTTTCTGGGAGAAGGTAGCTTCTCCAGCGGAGTCTTCTTAGACGATATCGTACTTACGCACCGTATCAATGCGCCCAACGTACAGGATATCCGAATCAATTATCAGGAAGAAGAACGTCAGCAACAGATCTATTGGCCACCGACTGACTCTGCCACTACCTACCAGACTCAGTTGTTTCTGGAAAAAATTTCCTCCCACCATTTAGTAGCTGAACAATCAGCATCAGAAAGTTTTGCTTCCATCCCTTACGAAAAATTGGCCCCAGGGCAATTATATTATTTTAGGGTCAAATCTATTAGTGCAATTACGCAAAGTGCCTGGAGTAAACCGGTTATTATCTCTGCTGATCCCCATGGCCGTATCAGTACCATATCGTTTGATCACGAACCGATGACCATCGGTCTTAGGGAAAGATAGGCTATTCCCATGAACATGGTCATCTACAGAAACCTGGTTTGATTGCCAGGTTTTTTGTGGATCATTATCACCAAACTATTACCTTCGCCCAGGAGGCCAAACGGTAATTGGTTTTAACGAATGAACTCGAAAGAAGAAATAGCGACCTGGTTTCAATCGTTGCAGAATGATATTTGCCAGGCCATAGAAGAGGCTGATGGAAGCAGTACGTTTGCGGAAGATATCTGGGATCGCCCGGGTGGTGGAGGTGGAAAATCCCGGGTCATCACCGATGGAGGTGTCATTGAAAAGGGAGGAGTTAATTTTTCAGCTGTATATGGCCCTACTCCTAAAAATATTCTGTCTGCGCTAAAGCTCGAAGAATCCGACTTCTATGCCACCGGAGTATCCATTGTGATGCATCCCCACAACCCTTTTGTTCCGATCATCCATATGAATGTCCGTTATTTTGAAATGAGTAATGGCATATACTGGTTTGGAGGCGGTATTGACCTAACCCCTCATTACATTGATGAAGAAGACGCACGTTTTTTTCATGCGTCACTCAAAAAAGTATGCGACCATCATGACCCTGCACATTATCCCGCCTTTAAAAAATGGGCCGATGAATACTTTTATATCAAACACCGGAATGAAACCCGAGGCATTGGCGGCATTTTTTTTGATCGGTTGGTGCCTAAAGCAAAACAGGATAAATCCGATGTGTTTGCATTTGTGCAGGCGGTAGGGGAATCTTTTGCGCCCATTTATACTCAACTCATTAGTAAACATAAGAATGATTACTACGGTGAACCCGAAAAGCAATGGCAATATCTGAGGCGGGGCCGCTATGTAGAATTTAACCTGGTATGGGATAAAGGCACAAAATTTGGGTTAGATACCGACGGACGAACAGAATCTATTCTCATGAGCCTACCGCCATTGGCAGCCTGGAAATATAATTTCCAGCCCTCAGAAGGCACAAAAGAGGCTAAAACGCTCGCTTTACTCTCGCAGCAGCGCATAGACTGGCTTAACCTGCACTGATGTACGATAAAGGCGTTAAGCTCATCCTGTTTTCATAAATATTATTTTTTTTATAATAAATTACACACTTTTGCGATAGGTATATTATCATATGTCATCATTTATATACTATTTTGAGTTAAATAGAGTGAGTATTATAAATAATGAGATATATGGGAAGGAATATACGTCTGACCGTTTCAAACATGATGTTCGTGATTTTTGCGAGTTCTGTGGTAGCATGGGCCGCCCCTAAATCTGATGAACTCATCGTTAAAGGTCGTCAGCTTTTTGAGGAAGGACTGTACAAGGAAGCAATTATGGCATTTAATCAGGCCATTGAGATGGACCCAACGAACAACCAGGCATACTATCTGCGTGGCAGAACCAAAATAATCTTTGAAGATTATCATGGAGCGATGAAGGACTATAATGTGGCAATTGAGAATAATCCCTCATTTGCCGAAGCTTATTATGAGCGTGGAAATGTGAAGTTTGCCTTGCAGGATTATTTTGGTGCTATTGTAGACTACGGAGAAGCCGTAAAACTGAATAAAAACCTTATTGAAGCCTACTACCATCGCGGTGAAGCCCGACGCGAGTTACAGGCTTATGAAGATGCTATTAATGATTTTACCAAGATTGTAGAGCTCAATCCTAAAAATCCGGACGCTTATTACTTACGGGGTATTATCCGGATTGAGCGAGGATTACAACAGGAGGGATGCCTGGACCTTAGTAAAGCCGGTGAGTTAGGCGACCTTAAAGCTTACGAAGTTATCCGGCAGGTCTGCAATAAAAGAGTTAAATAAGCAATTATCTTACATACAGTATAATCCAGCCAGATTTTCAGCCTCTCCGGAATGTAACCGGGAGGCTTTTTTTACGTCTTCACATGCCGATTGCCGGGCCCCCTGCTTTTCCTGAATCTTGGCGCGCAGCAAATAGGCATTGGCATCCACACTTCGGTTTTCTATATACTTGTTTACATAGTTTAAAGCTGACGGGTAATTATGTAGCTTATAGTAGCAGTAGGCTTTTCCGTAAGAAACTTCGGAGAAGTTCTTCTTCCCTTTTTGCAGTCGATCAAAATAGGCAATCGCGGTATCATACTGGTCAAGATCGAAAGCATAGATACTGGCAATGGTATAATGCAGGCTATCATAGTCGGGCCACAAGGCCAGTGCCTTATTAAATTCCCGGATGGCGCCGTGATAGTCTGCCTCAGCTCTGAGGCACAACCCCTTCATATATAGTAATTGTACTTTCTCTCCATCGGAGGATTTTAGTGCTAACCCCCGATCCGCATATTCAATCGCATAGTTATACTGGCCATATTCTTCCATAAGAATGGTTCCAGCCAATAAACAGGCTTCTATATTTTTGCTACCAAAATCCACAATAGATCGCTCCAGACTGTTAAGTGCAGCGTAGTACTGCTCATCCTGATAGTACTCTAATCCTTTATCATAGTGGTATTCTGAAGAGTAACGAGATAGGGCAATCGGTACCATAAAAATAGCGGTAATCAGCATGAGCACCAGCCCGGTCATTCCCACATATGTTTTGCGAGAATAGGTAATGGAAGTGGGGCGGCGATAAGCGTACTGAGGCTGAGAACGGGCCGAAGTACGCCGGGCAGCCTGTTGTTTTTCTTCTTCATATAGCCCCAGCAACAAAGATAAATCATAAGTCGCTTTTTTATCAACATCCGAAAGTACGTTATAAGCTTCGCTCACCAGCTTAAACATCTCTTCCTTGTCCTGATCACCGTTATTAACGTCCGGATGATACTTTTTGGCCAGTTGGCGATAGGCTAACTTAACATCTTCTGAAGTAGCATTATAGCTTACCTCCAGGATGTGATAATAATCTTGGTAACTCTCCATAGCTCATTACTTTCCCTCATTGCTCATTCATACTTCCCGTAACTTATACCTGTTTCCCGGTCGAGACCGGATATGCTGGTTAAACTCCAGGCTTAGCAGTACCGCTGCTAATTGTGACACTGATAATTGGGTATACCAGCTAATCTTATCCAGCACTAATCCATCAGGGTATTGTGCCAGTATTTCATACACTTTTTGCTCATTTTCATTTAACCCTTCGGGAATCTCCCTGGGTCGCTCATGTTGGGAAGTGGTAACCACACCCTCCAAATCCCAGTTGAGCATTTTGATAACATCTTCTCCCCGGCTTAGCAGGTGTGCTTTGTGTTGCTGAACCAGTTGGTTACATCCCTCCGAATATTTTTGATGCACATTGCCCGGCACCGCAAATACTTCCCGATCATAATCGTTGGCCAGGTCAGCAGTAATCAGCGCACCTCCTTTGGCGGCAGCTTCTACCACAATCACGGCATCGGCCAATCCGGCAATGATGCGGTTGCGGGCCGGAAATTTTCGAGCTTCCGGTTTGGTGCCTAAGGGGCTTTCCGTCAGAAGTCCACCGTGTTTTGTAAACGACAACGCATCTTTACGGTGAACGGCCGGATATATCTGGTCCATACCGTTGGCCATAACTGCCACAGTAGGTATATGGTATTGTGAAGCCAGCCGATGTGCCTGGATGTCAATGCCATAAGCCAAGCCACTCACGATCAGCACATCGTATTGGGCCAGGGTGGCTGTAATTTCCTGAAGCATTTCTATCCCATATGAGGTTGCCTGACGGGTGCCCACAATGCTAATAATGCGATGGTGGTTCAGGTCAGCCGTCCCCTTATAATATAGTACGAGTGGCACATCATAAATATGCCGAAGCCGCTCAGGGTATTGCGGATGCTGGTACGTGAGAATGGATATTCCTTGTTGGGCGCAGCGTTCTATTTCCTGTTGTGCCTCATCCAGTAAATGTCGATGACCCTTCAGAGAAGCAAGAATTTTAGGGCCAATCCCCGGAATTCTTCCCAATTGAGAAGGCTTACTGCGGAATACTGCTTCGGCCGAGCCGCAATAGTTAATCAGTTGCCGGGCAAGCGATCCGCCGATCATAGGGGTCATGCTCAGTGCAATGTGGTACATTGCAGCATCGTAGCTATGAACATCCGTATCGTTTGCCAATGAGTACACTATTCCAGTTTTTGTTTTAGATCAAGTAAAAATGAACGGACTTCCTGGAGAGAATCAATCATCTCCATTTTGTCTTTTGCTGCTTTATGGCCGCTTTTTAATCTGTCTTTTGCGCCTTGTAACGTATATCCTTTCTCTTTTACCAGGTGGTAAACCAGCTTGATTTTATCTATATCCTCTCTGGTGAACTGTCGTTTCCCGTTTCTATTTTTTTGAGGGTTGATAATATCAAACTCACTTTCCCAAAAACGAATCTGAGAAGTGGCAACATCCAATTGCTTGGCAACTTCTCCGATAGAGAAATACTTTTTTTCGATCTGTTTTTCTTTATAAGACATAAGTACGTGTGGTAAGTACCAGTCTGTTATTTCATCCTTAACTAAACGCTAAGATAAGAAAAGACTGATATAATTCATAAAAAAAATACAAAAAGTTATATTATATATTAATTATTACATGATTCCCGAGTGCTTCTTCAGTACAATAACGAGCTTGATGGTGCTTTCCTGTACTTGCCGCGGAGGCACACCCTGTTTCTGTTCTTACAACCCCGAAATAGCTTACTTGTGTAAGAAGGCTCAAGAATTTACAAATTTATAATCGATAATCTCACTTCAGTGAATAGATTTCTTACCAAAAAAACCAGCTTATTATAGAGGATAAAAAAAGCCACTTACAGTGAAGTAAGTGGCTTGATTGATCAGGTATAGCCACTATTTTAACTGCATATCCTGCACGACCGCATCTACTTTCTTATCGAGGGCTACCCATTGCTGTGCAAAATCAGCCTGGTTTTCAAGCTCGGTATTCACGCTGAAATAAAACTTGATTTTAGGTTCTGTACCCGAAGGGCGAGCGGATACTTTGGTACCTTTTTCAGTGAAAAATTGCAACACATTGGATTCGGGAAACTCAATGGGCTGCTGCTTGCCTGAAACTATGTCGGTTTCTATGCCTTCTAAATAGTCAATGACTTTAACCACTTTTTCACCAACAATGGTTTTGGGTGGATTGTCTCGCAGGTTGCGCATCATCTGCCGGATTTCTTCTACTCCGCTTTTTCCCTTTTTGGTCAGAGAAACCAAAGACTCTTTGTATAAACCAAACTGCTCGTAAGTCTCCAGCAGAAAATCGTACAGGCTCATGCCCTGGTCTTTTACGTAAGCCGTCATCTCGGCAATCATAGCGCAGGAAGCAATGGCATCCTTATCACGCACAAAGTCACCAATCAGGTATCCGTAGCTTTCCTCACCGCCACCAATAAAGGTTTGCTTACCTTCCATCTCTTTAATCAATGCGGCAATGTATTTGAACCCGGTCAGCGTATCGTAACAATCTACCTGATAGTGTTCGGCAATCTTACGGATGAGTTCGGTGGTCACGATTGTTTTGGCCACAAACTTATTTCCATCCAGTTTGCCAGCTTCTTTCCACTTTTTGAGTAGATAGTAAACGAGCAAGCTACCCGCCTGGTTCCCGTTAAGTATTTCAAACTCCCCTTGCTTATTTTTCACTGCAATACCTACGCGGTCCGCATCAGGGTCAGTACCCATTACCAGGTCAGCATCCATTTCGGTGGCCTGCCGGATGGCAATGCTCAGCGCTTCACTTTCTTCAGGATTGGGGTACACTACCGTAGGGAAATTGCCATCGGGCTCAGCTTGCTCCGCTACCACATGTACATTGGTAAATCCTAATTTCTTAAGCGCGGGAGGCACCAGCGTACCCCCCGTACCGTGAATCGGAGTAAACACAATTTTTAGATCATGTTGGTTTTTGATGGCGTCCGGTGAGAGCGAAAGTCCTTTGATTTTCTCCAGGTATTGCTCATCGATGTCTGCTCCAATCGTCTGAATTTTAGCGTCATCCCGATCAAACTTCACAAAATCCAGGCTCTCAATGGCTTCTACTTCTTCAATCACGTTTTTATCGTGCGGAGGGATAAGCTGAGCACCGTCATTCCAGTAAGCTTTGTAGCCGTTGTACTCTTTAGGATTGTGGGAGGCGGTTAATACAACTCCGCTGTGGCAATCCAGGGCACGAATAGCAAAAGACAGCTCCGGAGTAGGACGCAACCCCTCAAAAAAGTATACCTTAATACCATTGGCCGAGAAGACAGAAGCAGTGACTTCGGCAAAACGCCGACTATTGTTCCGGCTATCGTGCGCAATAACAACCTTGATTTGCTCATTCGGGTAGGTCTTCAGGAGGTAGTTACTCAACCCCTGAGTCGCCATGCCAATTGTGTATTTGTTGATACGATTCGACCCCACGCCCATCACACCTCGCAAACCGCCGGTACCAAACTCCAGGTCTTTGTAAAATGCTTCTACTAAATCGTTTTCATTGTCCTGACTAAGCAACCGCTGAATTTCGGTTTGGCTTTCAGAGTCAATGACACTACTGTTGAGCCACTGCTCGGCTTTTGCTTTAACTGCTTGATCCATAAGCGGAAAGGAATATTTTCAGGTTAAAAGATGGTTGAAAAATAGTTGATAAACAGCCTAAGTTTAAGGGCCAATTTACAAAATATAATGGTTCTTCGGATAGTCAATTCCGTCTTTTCAGTATTTCTATACCGCTTCCCAGACAATAAATAACTGCTCACGCAAATTAATCCTACCGTATCATTGTATCTTCTTAGAATTGTTAAGATTTTTGAGTAATTATATTGCATTGAAAAACAACGGATAGTCCCATGAACAACGAAGCGTTAGAGCAAGCACTGGTACAACTAGTTGAAAAGAAAAATCAATTATCAACACTTAATTATAATAGCCCACAGTATGATGATCTGGAAGAGGAAGTCCACGACCTCGAAGATGATCTGCTGGAGAATTACGGTGATTTCCTAGAAGAAGTACTAGCCGACGTACACGACGAGCTTTGCCCAGATGATGATGTATTACTTCCTACTGCCTATTTGGCTAACAAATACATAAAAACCGAGGAGAATGGTACCGTGATGTATCAGCCTGCGGAGGGCGGAGTTATTGTAGATGCGGATGAATATCCCAATCAGCTGACCCGTTTGGTATTGGTTCCCGGCCCTACTCGTCTGGTTTTACAGGTAGGAAGAAAAAAACAGGAAGAAGTCTGGCGATTGTCATAATACCTCACCGGTAGCTCCATAGGTTTTAACATCATTTTGCATTCCCGAAGGAACGCAATCTCCCTGCATCTTGTAAAGACTACAAAGTATGGTTAATCTATGTCTATTATGAAATATACCTGTTTAATGATACTAGGGCTGATGAATTGGATGATCATCCCGAGTATGGCCCAGGAACATCAGGGCAAATTTGAGCAATTGGATTCCGAATTGCCCACTCCGAACGAATACCGCTCGGCCTCAGGGGCGCCCGGTTATAAATACTGGCAGCAACAGGCCGACTATAAAATTCAAGTGACGCTTAATGACGACAATCAGTCGGTGACAGGTTCGGAAACCATTACCTACCATAACAATTCTACCGACCCGCTTTCATATCTGTGGTTACAGTTAGATCAGAATATGCGGGCCAAAGACTCTATGACCCCGCAGGTAGAATCTTCTTCTGTCAAAGATTCTATCAATGCCCGATTATTTCAGCGTAATGTGTTGAATGATGACGATTTTGACGGCGGATTTAATATTAAGTCTGTAAAAGATTCCCAGGGAAAACCGCTTCAGTACATCATCAATAAGACCATGATGAAGGTGCTTTTGCCTCAGTCGCTCAATCCTGGTGAACAGCTATCGTTCAGTGTTGACTGGTCGTACGATATTAATGACCGGATGATGGATAACGGGCGGTCCGGGTATGAATACTTTCCCGAAGATGATAATTACGTCTATACCATCGCTCAGTTTTACCCCCGCATGGCAGTCTACGATGATTTAAATGGCTGGCAAAATAAGCAGTTCCTGGGGCAGGGCGAGTTTGCATTATCTTTCGGCAATTTTGAGGTAGCGATCACCGTCCCGGACGATCACATTGTGGCGGCTACCGGAACAATCCAAAACGAAAAAGAGGCCCTTACTTCTCAGCAACGCCAGCGGCTGGAAAAAGCCCGTAACACCTTTGACAAACCGGTGATGATCGTCACCGAGAAAGAGGCTGAGGAAAAAGAGCAAACTAAATCTGCCAGCAACAAAACCTGGGAATTTAAGGCTGATAACGTGCGGGATTTTGCCTTTGCCACCTCCCGAAAATTCCTTTGGGATGCCATGGCAGTAAAACTTAATGACAAACAACCATTAGCCATGTCTTTCTACCCCAAAGAAGGCAACCCGCTGTGGGAAAAAGAATCGACCAAAGCCGTAAAAAACACGCTGGTAAATTACTCCAAGCATACCTTTGACTATCCCTATCCGGTGGCTATTTCCGTACACGCCGCTTCCATCGGCATGGAGTACCCGATGATTTGCTTCAATTTTGGCCGCCCCGATGCCAATGGTTCATATTCTGATAATAAAAAGTGGGGCATGATCAGCGTAATCATCCATGAAGTGGGCCACAACTATTTCCCCATGATCGTGAACTCCGACGAGCGTCAGTGGACCTGGATGGATGAAGGGCTTAATACCTTTCTGGAAAATTTAACGTCTCAGGAGTACTACCCTGATATGCCCATGCGCTTTGGCACCCCCGAAACAATCGGCGAATATATGGCGGGTGATAAAAACTTTATCCGCCCGATCATGACCAATTCCGAGCAAATTGTGCAGTTTGGTTACAATGCATATGCCAAGCCTTCCGCAGCTTTGTACGTACTGCGTAACACCATCATGGGCCCGGAGTTATTTGATGCGGCTTTCAAGGAATACGCTCAGCGTTGGAAGTTTAAGCGACCTGGCCCGGCCGATTTCTTCCGTACCATGGAAGATGCCTCAGCGGTAGATCTGGATTGGTTCTGGCGTGGCTGGTTCTACACCACCGATTATGTAGATGTAGCGGTAGATGATGTGAAATGGTACCGCATTGCCAATCCCGAACCCGGCATTGAAAACACCGTTTCAGCCACAGAGGAAAATATCGGCCAGGCAGAAGCAAGTGAAGA
This sequence comes from Cyclobacteriaceae bacterium, assembly GCA_040222715.1. Classification (GTDB taxonomy): domain Bacteria; phylum Bacteroidota; class Bacteroidia; order Cytophagales; family Cyclobacteriaceae; genus Tunicatimonas. Next base: position 39,760 of record JAVKCN010000148.1, read on the forward strand.
AAACGATGGTGAAGATGCAAAAAACTGGCCGGATGCTCCACAAGAGTTGACCGTCACCGATACAGATGACAAATACTTTGGCGAGTTCCGCAACCGCACCAACGACGACGAGATCCGTCGCAAATACGGTGAGAAAAACCTCTATGAAGTCACATTCAAAAATGAAGGCGGCTTAGTAACTCCCCTGCTCATTGAGTTTACCTACGCTGATGGCACCACTGAAACGGAGCAAATCCCTGCGGAAATCTGGCGCATGAACGAAACGAAAGTTACCAAGGTATTTGCCAAAGACAAAGAAGCCGTCAAAATCACGCTGGACCCCGCCCGGAAAACAGCGGATGCCCATATGGAAGACAATGTGTTCCCCCGAGTAGAGCAAAAATCCCGCTTCGATCAGTTTAAGAAGGGTAACGCTAGAGAGGAATAGATTTTGGGTGATGGTATGCGGGCGGCAGGCGGCGGTAAGCAGTTTGGTTAGAGATCGTGAGATATATCACATTCCTCTCCCTAATGCTATACATCCATAACATTTATTGGCTGCTTACCGCCTCCCGCCAACTACCTTGTCGCCACCATTTTAGTACCCCAGCTTCTCTCGCACCCTGGATAATACTTTATGGGCCACTTCCCTGGCTTTAGCTTCGCCTTTTTCCAATTCCTGGTGTAGTTCCGGCAGGTTGGTCGTGTAGTAATCGTATTTTTCTCGCTCTTCGGAAAACTGTTCCAGTACTAATTCAAACAAGGCTTGTTTGGCATGACCGTAACCGTAGTTACCACCCTGATAGTTGGCTTGCATCTCGGCAATCTGGGCATCATTGGCTAACAGGCTGTACAGCGTAAATACCGTATCTCCCTCGGTGGCTTTAGGTTCCTCCAGCGGAGTGCTGTCAGTCACAATAGACATGATTTGTTTGCGCAATTTTTTCTCAGGCAGGAAAATATCAATGGTATTCTGGTACGATTTGCTCATCTTCTGTCCATCCGTACCGGGAATGGTCATGCGGCTTTCGTCAATTTTCACTTCAGGAACGACAAAAATTTCTCCGTACTGATGGTTGAAGGTCGTGGCAATGTCTCGCGTTATTTCCAGGTGTTGCTGCTGGTCCTTCCCTACCGGAACAAAATTGGCATCGTACAAAATGATATCCGAAGCCATCAGCACCGGATAGATGAACAGCCCCGCATTCACATCGGCCAAACGATCAGCCTTGTCTTTGAACGAGTGGGCATTGGCCAGCATCGGAAACGGAGTGAAGCAGTTCAGGTACCAGGTCAACTCACAGACCTCGGGAATTTTGGATTGTCGATAAAAAACATTTTTCTCCGTATCAAACCCACAGGCCAGCCAGGCTGCTGCCACTGCATTCACATTGGCGTTTCTGGTTTCTGCATCCTTAATTGTCGTGAGCGAGTGTAGATCAGCGATGAAGAAAAATGATTCGTTGTTTTCGTCTTTGGATAGTTGAATAGCCGGTTGAATGGCTCCTAAAATATTGCCTAAATGGGGTTTGCCTGAGCTTTGTATTCCGGTAAGTATGCGCGCCATGTCTCTCTTTTTTCTGCAAAATAAAGGAAAATATCACGTATAACCGAAAAACCATAGCTGGGTTGAACTTTTAAATCTTAATTCGCTTTGCCAATTTAGACGATGTTCAGCCCTGCCTCGTTATATCATTATATCGTCCAGCGCATGTTTTGCACAATAATTGTTTGATATTCCAAAAAAGTCTTAAAATCAAGCCAGAACCATGAAAAAACAACTATCGCTCGCTTTGATGCTTTTGTTCGCAGCCATGGCGGCCGTAGCCCAAGGTCAAAAACCCGTAATGACGTTTGAGACCACTGATCACGATTTCGGCACGGTAAACGAAGAAGGAGGCCCTATTTCCCAGGAATTTGTGTTTACCAATACTGGAAATGCTCCGGTTATTATCAGTAATGTAAAGGCCTCCTGCGGATGCACCACTCCGAGCTGGACCAAAGAACCAGTAGCTCCTGGCGAAAAAGGTACCGTCGTAGCCCAGTACAACCCAAACAATCGCCCGGGCGCTTTTCGCAAATCCATCACCATTACCTCTAATGCAGATCCGGGCAATCAGGTATTGTATATCAAAGGAAATGTGCAGCCCAAACCCAAAACTCCCCAGGATGACTACCCTACGGCGATGGGTAAAATCCGGGTAAAATATCGTTCATTGAACATGGGTAAGGTGCTTACCAAAGAGCCCACATCCAAAACTTTTGATGTACTCAACGACAGCGATGAGCCCGTAACTTTTGCCACCAATGTGGTCACTCCAGGACATATCTCAGTAGATATTCAACCCCAAACCCTGGCCCCCAAACAAAAAGGAGCCCTCACTGTAACTTACGATGCTACCGATGCAGTGGAACGTAAAAGACTGGGATTTTCTACCGACCGTATTCGCATCTTTACCGATGAGACTGAGGATAATTTGAAAGAATTTACCGTGATGGCCACAGTGGAAGAGTATTTTCAACCTCTTACCGAAGAACAATTGAAAACAGCTCCCAAATTGAGCTTCACATCCAAGTCTCACAATTTCGGTTCAATCTCCCAGAGCGATAAAGTAACAACGGAGTTTGAATTTACCAATACCGGGAAAAGTGAACTGAATATTCGTGCGACTAAAGCCAACTGCGGTTGCACGGTTTCCAGCCCGGATAAAGAACGTCTGGCTCCTGGTGAAAGCAGCAAAATCAGTGTCACCTTCAATCCTAGCGGACGGCGGGGTAAGCAGCAGAAAACCGTAACGGTATTCTCCAATGACCCATCAGGGCCTACGCAGCAGGTTACCATTACAGCGGTGGTAAATCCTCCCGCTGGCGGACGCTAAAACAGGTATAAAATATAAGGTGTATGGAAGAGCAGGCAATGAGTCTGCTCTTTTTTTGTACAATAAAGCCTAACTTGGATAGCGAGAAAGAATTTTATCGGTCAGTTGATGGGCTAAGCTTTCTAAGTCTATCTTCAAAATCTTGTCATTTACCGATAAAACTGATTCTGCCATTTCCTGAGGCAGTTGGCTGGCGCCCCAATATGCTCCTAGAATCGCCCCGCTCACCGCAGCAGTTGTATCATTATCCCGACCAAAATTCACCACAAAAGCCAGGGTTTTGGTAAAATCAAAATCACAGAACAAGAGGGCTGTCAGGTTAACCAGAAAGATTTCTCCCGCATGAAGGGGCAAATCCTGATTTTTGGCATCCAGTAATGAGAACGCGCGTTGCATCTGCTGAAACGAGCGAGCATCAAAAGTAGTATTATCTGGAAGTGCAACATTTGTTGGGGCAACAACTTCAGAAACCGGCTGTTTGGCCTGATGCACAATATGACGGGCTTCTTTCAGCAGACGATACGCCGTTCGTCCGACCAGACGGCTTTTGAAATATCCCTGGGGGTCTACATCTCGCAATGTGTTGATCACTGTTTCCGGAGTAGCCTCTGATTGCATGGCCGCAGCGACCATTGTTCCCACCAACCCGCTAATATCCCGGGCGTAGCCCAGGTCGAAGATGGCCAGTTTGTAGGTTTCCTCATACGCTCGCTCCGGCTGGGTGGGATAAAATGCGCCGATGGCTGGAGCGTACAGCATACCCGCACAGGTCACCTCTCCTCCGTAAAAGCGATTGAGCGCGAAAGAATAGGCATCCAGATCCCGATCGACATAAGGTTTGGCCACGCGGACCCACTCCTGCAACCAGGCCATACGGCGGGCATTCACTTCAAAAGGTGCGGGATCCAATCCATCGGTTTTTCTGAGCTGTTGTACCTCTTGTTCGTAGCGCTTTACAATAAAATCTGCAAAATCGGTAGCACTCAGGTTCTCCGATTGGGTCAGCAAAAATTCTACGAGCAGTTTTTTCCAACGGGTATCATCGGTTGTGCCTCCGGCAGGTAAATTATATTCCCAGGTGCCTTCGGCAGAAGGTTCGCGCACCATATTATGCAGCTTTTCCACAAACCCATATTCGCTGGTAATTTCTTCACGAGACCACATCTCGGTAGGTGCTCCCATCGCATCACCAATGGCTGAACCCACCAACATACCCAGAACTTTGTCGAACAGCACATCTCGGGAAAGAGGCAGGGAAGAGACTGTTTCGTTCATTGTGACAGACATATATTAGGTTTGAGGGAGAAGTGTAAAGCGTCCGGCAGCTTAAAAGGTAATGGAAAGTGTTAAAGCACACATCATGTCCCCTGATATTGCAGTACCCATTTGGTGGCATGCGTCAACAACTTCTTTTTTTCATCCAGCGAAAGCGATAAGGGCAGTTGTGCTAACCCAATAAGTCTTCGCAGTATTTCCACTCCGCTATAGGCTTGTTGCAGCGAATCATTGTACGAATCCGGTCTTTTGTACTGCTCCAGCACCTGTCGGATCAACGGGGGCTCGGTCCGGGCCAGGGTCAGGTGGGCCATCATCACTCCCAGATCAAATTCCGGATCACCCAGGAATGCAAACTCCGGGTCAATTACAGTAATGCCTGCCTTGGTTTTCAGCCAGCTACCGGGGTAGTAGTCGCCGTGCAGCAGCGTGGTGCCGATCGCCAGGTAGCGTTCACCGAGGCGGTTTACTTGTTGCTTTAGCGCATCGTGCTGCTTATAGATCAGAGAGACTTCCTGCAATCCGGGCTGCACATCATCCAGGTTAAAACCATTTTCTTCCATAAATGGAAAACGAAAAATATGCTCGTGGTTCAGCTCCTTCATGGCCTGATTTGACGGAAACTTGACTGACGGCTGATCGCTGCGGATACGATGCAACTGGGCAATGAAGTCGGTCAGCGCCGTAATCTCATTTGATGTAATGAACTGATCCGCCTGATACAGGTGGGTGTAGTCGCTTCCTGATCCCATGTCTTCCAGGGCAATGATGAAATTTGCGGCATCGACCCCGATGAGTTTTGGAGTACGGGCACGTAATACGGAGTTGTCAGCAATCAGCTCGTAAAATACCGCTTCAACTTCACTTCGCTGCATGGGAGCTTCCACCTGCGGGTATTTTTGCACCCAAGGCCGGGCCTGTTTCACAATAAATGTTTGCTGATCTGTAATCACTCTTACCACTACATTCATATTCCCTTCGCCTGGTTTTTCCAACGAAACAACCGGCTCATCCACCTTGATCCACTGCTGATGCTGAAGGTAAGCGGTCAATGTTTCGGGATCATCCTGGCTGAGATAGAGCATGTTAGGGTAGTGCTGACGAAACTTTTCCTGCAATGTAGCCATGCTTGCGTATAAAGGTTTTGGAAAGTAGAAAATACAGGTTTTTAGGCTCTTATCCTGATTATTTCGCCTGTTTGTCTAAAAAATAGCGTTCACCTGACTATTCTCTTATCTCCTGAGAACGATTGATCACAAAACTATTCAAATCAAAGTGAATAGCAATGGCTTCTCGTTTTGACAAAACACACAGACATTCTACCTTTTCTCACTTTTGTTTCTCGAAAATCTTACTCGAAAATTCAGAACACTGGCACAGTATCTATTTTCGCACAATATTTGTATTATTCCATGAAAATATAAATTAACAATATGAATAATTGGAATTATATCTGGATTGCGCGTATAACGACAGTCGCATTCCTGTCAGCGGCAATGCTGACCAGCTGTTCTAAAGAAGATGAGGTAGTAAATGATCCGGGACCGGCTCCGGTTGTTCCACCCGCGGCTACCTTTGCCATGGATTTTTCCACCTTTCCTACAGAAGATGAAGCCAGTAACGGACGAATAGAAGAATCCAAAGTGCATTACGGGTATGCGGCAATCAACTTTGTTTTCTGGCAATCCTGGCTCACCGTGCATTTGGCGATTCCGGTAGTGGCTTTTAAAGCAGCACTGGAGCAGGAAGCTACGTACATTCCGGCAGAACAACGCTGGGTATGGTCGTACGAAGTTTCCGAAGGACAACATACCTACGAGGCTGATCTCTATGCCAAAGTAACGGACGGATCAGTAAAGTGGGAAATGTACGTTTCTAAGAGCGGAGGCTTCCAGGATTTTATGTGGTACAAGGGGACTTCTGCTTTGGATGGAACGGAAGGAAGCTGGACTGTGAGCATTGAGCCTGAGAAAAATGCCCGAGAAGGGTTACTGATCGAATGGGAGAAAGAAGACGATGAAATCGCCAGTATTTCATACACCTCTATTGATCAGGGAAGCGAAAATGAGGATAGCTATATTACTTACGGCAAAACAAGTGAAACCGACTTTGACTCATTTTATCACGTATACATTTCTAGTGAAGAGAATCTGATGAAGATTGATTTTAACTCGGAAACCAAAGCAGGACGTGTACAAAGTGCAAAGTATTTTCAGGACGATGCCTGGCATTGCTGGAGTAGCCAGCTGGTCGATATTGACTGCGAAAATTAATAAAAAAGGGGCGCCAAAAAGCGTCCCTTTTCATTTTATATGATCGTATTTAAATCTTAGTTAGCAGATGCCGTGGGGCCACCTTCATTGTTGGCAACAATATCGAACCCAACGTGTACCGTATCGTAAATCAACTCATCTTTGGCGCGCGCCTCATACCCGTTCTCTTCCCGGAAGTTGACCTTCCACTTAGACCGGTCAATATTGAATTTAGCCTGAGCCGTTACCTGATCGTCTGTCACGGCAATTTTAGCCGGAAATGAAACACTTAGCGTAGTACCGCGCATTGTCAGGTTTCCAGTGATTGTGTGCGTAGGATCAGCAATACTGTACTCGTCTACTTCTTCCTCGTTTACCACTACTTTCATCTTAGCTTCTCCGTCGATGGAAGCTGTTTCGTTGGCGTAGGGCGCTACTTCAGTAATCTCAAACGTGGCATTAGGAAATTCTTCAATACTGAAGAAATCGCCTGATTTGAGGTGGTTCGTCAGCTTGTCCTTATACTCGCCTTCCAGATCTTCCACATTGATGTCGTTCATATCCATGGTGAAACTGCCGCCTACTACTTCGCCATTCAATACCGCAATTGCACCATCCTGAATACCGATGGTTCCGTGATGGCGCCCGTTGGGTTTGAAACCTGACCACATGAGTTTGCTGTCGGCCGTGCTCAAAGCGTAATCGGCAGCCTCAGAACTTACTTGCTCTACATCCTGGGCCTCACCCACTTCAGCATCGGTGCCTCCGGGCTTTTGTTGGCAACTGTAAAGCAGTACGCCAAGAAACAACATAAGCGTAGAAATACGTAACTTGTTCATAATCATTAAAATTGGTTGACAGAAAAATGATTTAGTGAGTTTTTACGAAAGATGAACAAAAATGTTTGTTGTACCTACAATACTCACAAAAAGATAATCTTCTTAACTCTCCACATCCTCCTCCGCTTGCCAATCATCGGTACGAAAAGGGGAGGCAGGCAGGCCTTCCGAATTATATAAATTAATATCCGGATTGCTAGACCATCCGTAACGAACGGCCGCCGGCTTGCTACCTGAAGGATGCTTCACCGAAATTTCAGTTTCGCTGATGATATTCGCCTCAGCCGGATAAAACTGCTGGTCTTCCCCGGCTATTTCGAACCCTCGCAAATCTTCATCTGGTAACTTAAACAGTTCACTACCTACTTCACTAAATGTAAGCACAGCCGAATCTCCGGCAACCCGCATAGACTCATACATAGGACCGGAATACACATTTTCTTCACCATAAGCCACTTTTTGAGCCGCCAACGCCAGCCGATATCCAACGTCCTGCTTGTTGCGGGGGTGAATATCATCGGGATTACCAATATCAATAGATACGGCCATACCCGTGTTGGGTAGACTTAATGTCATAAGTTGTGCTTCGCGCAGCCGAGGCCAGTCTTCCGGTTTGGAACCCGGAGCCTTATAATTTGCCAGTTGAACAAACAGGAAGGGAAAATCGCCTTCTCCCCACTTTGCCCGCCAATCGTCAATCATAAGGGGAAATAAGGTCTGGTATTGCAGAGAGCGGCTGGCATTACTTTCGCCCTGGTACCAGATGGCTCCTTTGATCGGATACGGCAGCAAGGGATTGATCATGGCATTATACAAAATAGTCGGTTCGTTCGGGAAAGGGGCGGTTTTAGGAAACTGACCTTCCTGGGTTTCATCATACTGCCAGTCACCGGTCAGATTTGCCGATAGCTTTTGCCCATTACGCTCCAGATACATTTCTTCGGACGGTCCTCCCAATCCTCCTCCTCCTCCTGTATCGAGCACCCGCACGGTAATGGCATTCTCTCCACCTTTCACCACCTGGGCCGGAATCTCATATTCCCGCAATACATTATAACCCTGGGTTTCGCCTACTTTCTGGCCATTTACCCAGGTAATATCGGCATCGTCTACCATACCCAGATGTAAAGTCAGTGGCTGATTGGCATAAGAACCGGGCACCGTAAATGTTTTCTGAAACCACACATAGCCATCAAAATCCTCAAGAGGTTCGGTCGCACTCTCCCACATCGTTGGCAAAGTCATTGTTTTCCAGTTCTGGGCATCCATTGGAATATTCACCTCCGCCAGATGCGCATCAGCCTGGGCTATAATATTTTCCCGTTGCTCCTGCTTTTCAGCAAAACTAAGGTCACCGCCCTCTTCGGTTTGCATAGCCTCCAGCATGGTACGGAATTCATCTATTTTCTTAATGGAGGCTTCACTGGTCCAGGCTTCGGCTGGCGTACCGCCCCAGGAAGAGTGAAGCAACCCGATGGGAATGTTTTGCTCCTGATGGATCTCCCGACCAAAGAAATAAGCCACCGCTGAGAAGTTAGCCACAGTTTCCGGTGAGCACTCTACCCATTCTCCGCCACTCAATTGGGTTAAAGGCTCTGTACTGGTGCCTCGCGGAACGGTGAACAAACGGATGTTCGGATAATTAGCATTGGCTATTTCTTCTTCAAAATTATCCACATCTCCGTTAAGCGGCCACTCCATGTTGGACTGCCCGGAAGCCAGCCAGACATCTCCAATTAAGATATTATTCAGTACGGTATCCTTTTCGCCACGAATGTGCAGTTCGTATGGCCCTCCGGCTTCCATCGCAGGTAATTTCACTTGCCATTGTCCTTCGCCATCTACTTCGGCCCGCTCGGTATGCCCATTCAGTTCAACTTCTAGCGTGCCCCCGGGATCGGCCATACCCCACACCGGAATTGCTGCCTCCCGCTGCAATATAGCATTGTCGGTAAAGAGCTGGTGCAGTTGCACATGGGTGGCAGTGGGAGACTGACAGCGGGTAAAAACAGTAAGTACTACCAGGGATAATAAGCAGAAATTAAGCGATCTCATAGACTACAATGTGGTTGGGTTACGAAAGTAGCCTAAGATAAGTAGTTTTTTAAGCAGTAAGCAAGGAAAGGCCGACTAGGCGTACACAGTATGCATTCTTTTTTCAAAATTAATTAAGTCCAGCAAGGTGTCTACCACATCGATCTCAGCATCTGCTGGTTTTTGGTAACGTTGGTATCGGAGGTTGATGATACCGCCCGTATGGGTATTATACACGATAATCCCTTTAATTCTTCGGTACGTGCCCTCATAGATAATAACCTCAACCAGCCTTTCCCCCTGCCCGTTGGCATAGCAGCCACGTTGATACCAATGCACATTAGGCTGCTCTTTCACTAACAGGTCTAATAAATGGGAGACTGCGCAGTGGTCGTAGGTGGAGGTAGTCATGCCGATGGGTATTAATGTAGGGTAATGAATATACAAATTTACTCCCTTTTTTCAAAGCGATTCTGCAAGCATTACTCAACGAAAAATTAAGTGAGAATCTGGCTGTAAATCACTTCCAGGGAATCACATTCCCTCTTTGTTCATCCAACATTTCCGCCGGAACACTTTTCTTAATTTCCTCCTGAATAATTCGCACTAATTTTTCCCGGGGAAATCGCTTATGATAGGTCAGGCTGATTTCGCGCAGCGGATGAATATTTTTAAACTCCCGTATATTTAACTGCTGCTGCTGCGACAAATCCTGAATGGCCAGTTCCGGTAATAAGGTAAAACCGTAGTGCTGGTCTACCATTTTTTTAAGCGTTTCCAGGCTACCACTCAGAAAATTCACCCGGTGACGCGTATGCGTTAAATTTCCGCACAATTTTTCAACTTGATCGCGAAAACAGTGTCCTTCTTTGAGAAGCCAGATATGATTCATGTCCAACTGATGCAATGCAATAGGGGTATTCGGATAAGGGTGACCTTCCGGCAGGTAGATCAGAAATTTTTCGTAAAACAGGGAGGTATGCACAAAATGAGGTTCCCGGCGATTCGCTACCCAAATTCCCACATCTAATTGGTCTTTATGGAGCTTCTCCACTAGCTGGTCAGATAGCAACTCTTCAATTTCAAAATCTATCTTCGGATATTTCTCTGCCAAACGAGGCAGTAACTGAGGTAACAGGTACGGGCTCAGGGTTGGAATCATACCCAGCCGCAATCTTCCCGATACCTCATCCGCATGATGTTGCACAACGTCCCGGATTTTTTGGAGGCTCTGTAACGTACGCTGGGCTTCTTCAATCACCTGTACTCCCACATCCGTAGGAGTAACCGGTTTTTTATTACGATCAAATAATACAATACCCAATTCAACCTCCAGTTTCTTGATTTGCATACTGAGGGTAGGCTGGGTGATAAAACAGTGTTCTGCGGCTTTAGCGAAGTTCCGATGCGTATCCAACGCCAGAATATATTCGAGTTGCGTAATGGTCATATAGCCAAAATCTATCAATTCATCAATATAATCAATTTGATTTATAAATCTTAATGTAATAGTATTGTTCTTTTTAGTATAAGTAACCTAGTAGCAACCCAATATTTTTTATTATGTCTGAGAAAAAACCAAGATTAACCACGAGTGCCGGAGCGCCGGTCCCTTCGAATGATACCTCGAAGACCGCTGGCCCCCGCGGCCCGGTGATGCTGGACGACTACCAGCTTATCGAAAAGCTAGCTCACCAGAACCGTGAGCGTATTCCTGAGCGGGTTGTACACGCCAAAGGCTGGGGCGCCCAGGGAACTTTCACCGTCACCCACGATATTACCAAATACACCTGCGCTAATCTCTTCTCTGAGATCGGTAAAAAGACCGAAGTGCTTTCCCGCTGGTCTACTGTTGCCGGGGAGAGTGGTGCCGCCGATGCCGAACGTGATGTACGGGGTTTTTCGCTGAAATTTTACACTGAAGAAGGTAACTGGGATATGGTGGGTAACAATACCCCGATCTTCTTCGTCCGCGATGCCTTTAAGTTCCCGGATTTCATCCGCACGCAAAAGCGACATCCTAAAACAAATCTGCGTTCTCCTGAAGCGATGTTCGATTTCTGGGCAGGCCAGCCTGAGTCAGTACATCAGGTCACTATTCTGATGTCTGACCGGGGTATTCCCATTAACCCAATGCATATGAACGGCTATGGCTCTCATACTTATTCTTTTTGGAATAAGGCGGGAGAACGCTTTTGGGTGAAGTTCCACTTTAAAACCCAGCAGGGCCACAAGCACTATACCAACCAGGAAGCCGAAAAGCTGATCGGGTCAACGCGTGAGAGCTACCAGGAAGATCTCTATAATGCGATTGAAGAAGGAAAATTCCCTAAGTGGACGCTGTTCGTGCAGATTATGCCCGAAGCAGAAGCGGAAACCACGCCATACAACCCTTTCGATCTTACCAAGGTATGGCCTCATGGCGATTACCCGCTGATTGAGGTGGGAGAGTTAGAGATGAACCGCAACCCTGAGAATTACTTCCAGATGGTTGAAAATGCGGCGTATTCACCTTCCAATAAGGTGCCGGGTATCGGCTTCTCACCCGACAAGATGTTGCAGGCCCGGGTGTTCTCCTACGCGGATGCCCACCGCTATCGGTTGGGTACTCATTATGACGCATTACCAGCAAATGAGGCGAAAGCGGCCAAAGTAAACCATTACCATAAGGATGGCTCCATGCGCTTTTTCACCAATGATTTCGGCAACCCGGATGCTTATTACGAGCCTAACCAGTGGGAAGGCCCCGTAGCTGACCCAGCTGTGGAAGAACCGCCTATGAAGGTTTCCGGTGATATTTCCCGTTATCAGCAACAAGAGACCATGGGAGACTATGAGCAACCCCGGGCCCTGTTCAACCTGTTTAACGAGGGAGAAAAGAAGCGATTATTCTTTAACTTTGCTGCGGCAATGGGACCGTGCTCCGAGGGAGTAAAAGAACGTTGGCTGGCGGTACTGAAAAAAGTACACCCTGATTATGAGGCCGGTGTACGCAGTGCGCTTGAGAGCGTGGATACCGATGTGAATTCTATATCGGTTACTGAGGAGACTGAAGTAACTGCTGACGAGTAAATTAAATCTCAATATAGTAAGGAGGCACCCTTACCGGTGCCTTTTTCTTTTTACAGTGGACCGGCTCTGATAAAAAACTTACTGATCTCATAAAGGTGCCACTTGGAAAGTCTCTGTTGGTCATGTGATAACTTCACTAAATTAATACTATTTGTAATTTTATAAGCATCTGATATGGATTTCTTTGAACTAATTCGAAACGGTGAACTGGAAAACATAAAACAATTGGTAACCGCGGACCCTGGCCTACTGGAAGCACGCGATGCAAGAGGTTTTCCTCCCCTGGTACTGGCCAGTTATCATGAGCAATACGATACCACAAAGTATCTGCTGGAAGCCGGAGCAGATGTGAATGTTCAGGATGCCGCTGGTAATACTGCCCTGATGGGTATCTGCTTTAAAGGGTACCCCACCATTGCTGCCTTACTGTTGGAGCACGGAGCTGATGTTAATAAGCAGAATGCCAATGGAGCTACGGCGCTCATCTATACGGCTACCTTCGGGCAGAACGAAATTGCCCGGATGTTACTGGACCACGGCGCCGACAAAACCCTGCAAGACCAACGGGGCAATACCGCTACCGATCATGCTAAAATGCAGGGCGCGCCTGGCATGGAGGAGTTGCTCACCAACTAAAATATTTCCCATCAATATAAACAAGGCCATTCGGAAACGACTGGTCTTTTCTTTTTTTGTGGTGTTTGCGTATATTTTCATTACCAAACCATACAATGACTTACTACGAAAATACCACTGGCCAGCTCATCTCTACCTGCGATGGGTTTTCTCTTTTCTATCAGAAGTGGATTCCCCCCGAAACCATCACCCAGGTAATCGTTTTTCAGCATGGCCTGGGCGAGCACTCAGGACGCTACCAGAACCTCATCGAGGCATTTGTTGACACCGGCACGGCTTTTTATGCCCTCGATGCCCGGGGCCACGGGCGCAGTAGTGGTAAGCGGGGGCATATCACCAAGTTCCGCTGCTTTGTGGATGACCTGCACGATTTAATCTACCTGGCACGACAGGCGCATGAAAACCAGAAAGTCTTTCTGCTGGGCCATTCCATGGGAGGAGCCCTGGTGCTGAAATATGCCTTGACCGAGAATTATCAGCAGGAATTGCGCGGACTCATTGCCTCCTCGCCCGCTATTGAGCCGGTGATGGATACGGTAAAGCAAATTCAAAAGAAAATTGCCGCCATATTGTCTCAGATTATCCCTTCCCTGACGACAGCCTCTCAATTAAATGTACAGAACCTTTCGCATAACCCGAATGTAATCAGGGCTTATCAAGCCGACCCGCTGGTGCACGACCAGGCTTCCGCCCGCGTGGGACACGGTTTATTTATTATTCATGAGGAAGTCTACGAAAAAGCTGCCTCACTGACCATCCCCGTTTACCTGCTACACGGCACCGCCGACCAGATTACCAGTGCCCCAAGCACGGAAAAATTCTATCACCTGCTGACTACTCGGGACAAAACGCTAAAATTGTACGAAGGCCTCTACCACGAAACCATGAATGAACCGGAGGAAGATCGACAGCGGGTACTGGATGACCTAAAAACCTGGGTGCTGGCCCACTAATTCTATGAAGAAACTGCTATTGGTGGTCATCACCCTGCTGGTCATTGTCTTACTTTCAGGGTTTGTTACGGTGTTTTTCTGGACCCAGACGCCCTATGGTACTTTAGATTATCTGGCAGCAATTGGCCTGCGCTATGTCTATACTCCACCGGATATCCAGAACCATTCGGCTGAAGAACTGCGGGAACAATACCGGCAGCGGGAATCTGAGGCTACGGAATACCAGGAGTACATCAGCCGCATAAAAGATACCACCATTACGGCTTTCGGGCAGGCCATTCCATTACGCCTGTATTATCCCTCAGAGGCAGACCACCTGCCCATCCTGATATATTACCACGGGGGAGGCTTTGTTTTCGGCACATTGAATGAATACAACCTGCTTTGTGCAAAGCTGGCCCATAAGACATCTGCTCTGGTGGTGTCCGTGGACTATCGGCTGGCCCCCGAGCACTCGTATCCGGCTCCGGGGCAGGATGCCTACGCCGCCTTGCAATGGGTATACCAGCATGCTACTACCCTGGGAGGAGACAGCACCCGGCTGGCAGTGGCGGGCGATAGTGCCGGGGGTAACCTGGCCGCCGTAGTTTCCCAGATGGTACGCGACAGCAGCGCAACCACAAGCGAGTCTCTGATTGATTGCCAGATACTTTTGTATCCGGCTACCCAGTCCATTGACCTGACGACGGAATCTCATCAGAACTTTGGGAGAGACTATGGCTTAACCACCGAACAGGTCGATTGGTATATCGAGCAGTATTTGCCCCATGAGTCGGAGCGATATGAGGCTTATGCATCTCCGTTGCTGGCGGAAGACCTGCATCACCTACCCCCCGCACTGGTGGTGCTGGCCGGATTTGACCCGCTCAAAACCGAAGGACAGCAATACGCCGACAAAATGAAGTCGGCCGGAGTACCCGTGACGGTCAG
>JAVKCN010000149.1:0-2490 GCA_040222715.1 Cyclobacteriaceae bacterium
CACTGTAGGACAATATGCTAATGAAGAAGTAATTAAGAAATATATTCAAAATCAAGGAACGTCAAAATACATCGAGTTACACAAGAATCAGTTACGTTTGTTCTGATACCCCGATGGCTCTGCCTCGGGGTAGTTCATTGAAAATGGAATATCCGATGCCAACTTATTGTACAACATTCCTTATGATAATTCTCCTTACGTTGTCAATAATGAATTTACTAAACCGTCGGCGAATAGGGCATTAATTATGCGGGGAGAGGGCTATAAAGAAATGCGCATTCTGCTGGATGTGTCGGATGGGCGGAAAAATCTAAAGTTAAATTTCTCCTACCTAACGGATAAGTTCACCAGCGACTCGGGTAATCATGCTGGGGTATATCTGTCCAACCCCATGATACCTACCAGCGAAAGACGCCTCTTCGATTTTGCAGTTGGCGACCATGACTGGACTGAGAAAACATTAAACCTAGGAGCTATCATTGAACTGAACCAGGCCATGTTTGGCGATGATTACCTGGAAATTATCTTCCGAGGCAGTAATCATTCCGAAGCTACCCTGGTGCTGGATGATATTCGGGTAACAGAAAACTACCAGGTAGCGAGTTTGCCCTACATCAATGCTTTTGAAGTACCCATTCCGGAAAATGGTATAGATGATTACTGGACTGCTACTTTTTCGGGCGATGGTGGTAAACTTGGAATCGTTGCCCATGATGAAGCTTATGGCCAAAAGGCATTGGCTCTACAGAATGTTGAAGAAGAGACAGAATCACTGCGGGCACATCTGCACCTAAATCTGGCTGATGAGGATATTGAGGATGAGATCATGTTGGAATGCAATCTGGTAGGCATGAGTACGGAAGTGCTGAAGCGTACCCGTATTCTGCTAAGAGACGCCTCGCAACCAGATCAGGCTCCCATAGAAGTGAAAAATTATGAAAATACCACTTTACGAAATGCCTTCGTCAAATTAAACTTAAAGCAGGAAGTTCAAAATCATGGTTTGGAGCTTAGTAATGATTTTGAGATCATTTTTGAAGCAATGCTTGAAAAAGCTTTTCCTGAAGAAGGCTTGCTGATAGATAATGTAAAAGTCTTTACGAAGGGAACCATCATTCCTGCTGAACTGCCTTATGCGACAGACTTTACCAATTTCAGCGAAGAGTCAGATCACTGGGATCTGGCCACCAATACCGGTAAAACCGAAGTTCGTTCGCTGACTGAGTCAAGATTCAATCAGAAGGCGCTTATTCTGGAAGGAGGGGTTGATGGCTGTAACTATAATGCTCCTTACAGCACCAACAGTGCAGATTTGCACCTGAACCTGTCAGGCCGATCAGGTGTAAAACTGCAGTTTCACTACTATAATTTTCGCAATGACGGGGCCGACCCTGAGGTAGGCGGTAAGTCCGGAGTGTATATCTCTGAACGTGGAGGATTTTCCTTAAAAAAAATCTATGATTTTCCTCCTCAATCCCATCTAAGAGACTGGAAGCGGGTAGAATTAGACTTAGACTCGGCCATTCAAGTACACAAACTGAAGTATACTGAAGATTTTGCGGTCGTTTTCATTGGCTATAGCCGGTATAACATCAACTATGACTCAGGCTGCCAGGATGGTTTTGCCATTGACCGTGTGTTAGCGTATGCCGATGAACAGGTCAACAGTGTGGCGGCCAGTAGTACTAACCGTGAGTACGACGCCCACGAAAACGACTACTACTTTCCCAAATTTGATTATAACCACTTATACCATATCATTGGTCATCCGAAAGGTAATTACCGTAGCGGTATACTGTGGGAGTTGGATGTTCCGAAAGGGGCTACCATTGTCGAGGCTTACATACAATTTAGCAGTCACTCTGCTACGTATGATAATGGGTATACGTATGGCTATTTTGACATCAATATGGAGTATCTTTCGTTCAAGTACTTCATTAATAACTACTCTGATAATCCCAAGGTGAATGCCAGGAGCACACTAGGAAGTAACTATGCAGTTGAATGGGCTATACGGGCTGACAGCTGGTCAGTTAATAAGCGTAGCCTAGATACCCGCACTCCTGACCTGACAGCAATTGTGCATAAGGCAGTAAATTACTCAACTTGGAAACCCAACAAATTGATTAGTTTCCTGATCAAACCGAAATACCCTAATCAGCAGGTGACCTTCAGGTTTTATTCGCACGAATCGTCAGTTGAGTATGGAAATAAACACCAGCCTGTACTCCATGTTAAATACCTCACTGAAGATGGACAGCTATGCAGTACCGTGGCCAGGATCAGTACTGCAAAAGCCGAAAATACAAACACAGCATTTGTAGAGAATGTGTCTGAAGAAGGAGCACAAGATGAGTTCAGCGTTTTTCCTAATCCTGTGATAGACCAGCTTAGCATTACATTACCAAAGCAGGCCGAGAAACAAACAATTACCTTGCTTAATATGCAGGGACAGGTATTGCATATTTTGGAGGTTGCTGCCGGTCAGAC
>JAVKCN010000150.1:0-195642 GCA_040222715.1 Cyclobacteriaceae bacterium
ATTTGGATCAATGGAAGGAAAAATATCTGGAAGTATTTTGATGGGAATATCGCCCACTTTGAGGCAAAAATGCGGTTTGGAAAGGACGTGGATATCTGGAAATCAGTCTATCTGAACCCGATTTACCGGGAAGACGGCAGCATTCGCGAGGTTTCAGGTATTGCCCACGACATTACCCAGCGTAGAAAGTCAGAGATTGCGCTGTTGGAAAGCGAAGAGAAATTCCGGACGATCTTCGAGTCTTTCCAGGATATTTATTTCCGTTGCCGACTCGATGGCACCATTACCATGATCAGCCCCTCGGTTCATGAACTTACTGCCTACGAAACGTATGAAGTGATAGGCAAGGATATTACTAATTATTACCTCTACGATAAAAAAACCAAAAACCTGATCCGCCACTTGGTGAAAAATAAGCGGGTACGCAACTTCGAAGCGACTGTCATCAAGAAAAACGGAAAACTGATTCCCTGTATTTGTAACGTGCGTTTGGTGGGGAATTTATCGGGGAAGTCTACGGAAATAGAAGGCGTAGTGCGGGATATTACCAAGCTGAAAGAAACCACGCGGGCCCTCCAGAAAGCCAAAGACCTGGCCGAACAATCGCTTCGAGCCAAAGAAGCTTTCCTGGCAAATATGAGCCACGAGATACGCACTCCCATGAATGGGGTAATCAGTATGATTGATTTACTAGGAGATACTACACTGAATGTCGAGCAGGCAGATTATGTGCAGACCATCAAACATTCGTCCGAAACCCTGCTTACAATTTTAAACGATATACTGGACTTGTCGAAAATCGAAGCCGGGAAAATGAAATTGCATAAAACGGCTCTTCCCATTCGTCATGTACTGGACAAATTATATAACCTCTTCGCGCAACAGGCTTCTTTCAAGAATATTTTATTCCGCTATCTGGTGGATGAAGGAGTGCCTCAGAACCTGTGGATAGACGAAACCCGTTTACTACAGATTATGTCAAACCTGACAGCCAATGCCATCAAATTCACCGAAGAAGGGGAGATCATCATCCGTATTGAAAATGTAACTAAAAATTCCAAAAAAACTGGTGCAGGTACAGGATTGACGCTCAAGGTTTCGGTGCAGGACTCAGGTATCGGTATTTCAAAGAAAGACCAGCAGGAGCTTTTTAAGAATTTCAATCAGGTAGACCCTTCCACATCAAAAAAATACAAAGGCACCGGCCTGGGGCTTTCTATCGCCCGGCAACTGACGCGACTGATGCAAGGTGATATTGGGGTAACTTCAACTCCGGGAAAGGGAAGCATCTTTTGGTTTACATTTATTGCTGAAGAAGCGCAGGCCGAAGCTATTGTTAAAACTACCAATGAAGAACCCATTTCAGTATTCACCGATATCACACCAAAAATTCTGGTGGTGGATGATAATGCAATTAACCGCAAGGTGGTCAGTGAGTTATTGAAAAAAAGTGGATGCAATGTAACCCTTGCCAGCAGCGGGGAAGACGCGATCCGCTGGGTACAGCAGCAGCCCTTTGATGTGATTTACATGGACATCCAGATGCCCAAGATGGATGGAATTGAAGCCACCCGTCGCATCCGGGCGCTTAATTTACCGCAAACCCCGCCCATCGTGGCACTTACAGCTTACTCACTTCCGGGTGATAAAGAGAAGTTTGTGAAAGCCGGTCTGGACGATTATATGGCCAAACCGATCCGCAAAAATATTATCACCAAAACGGCGGCTTTACTTGGGTACGGAGTTGAAGATGCTTCTGCTGAAGTGGAAAAACCGGTGACCCTGGAGGTTATTAATTGGGAAATACTTCAGTCGCTGGAAAAATATGGAGGAAAAGAACTGGTGCTAGAAACCTTGCAGGAATTTGAGTTAGAAGCCAAAGAGCTGCTTTCTGATACAGCGGCAGCAATGAAAAAGAACGATTATCCGCAAATTTTATCTAAATTGCACACATTAAAGGGCAATGCCGGAACGTTGGGGTTAGAAAGAATTGCCCATTATGCTAAGCTGATTGAAGGAAATCTAAAAGAGCAAAAAACGATTCATTTGAACCGGGATTTCAAGATACTGAAAACGGAATTTTCTGAATTCCGGAATACCTATAATCAATCTATGACCAAAACGAATAAACAACATGTCTGATAGAAAACGAGTACTAGTAGCTGAAGACAGCTCGGTGATTCAGAACCTGACTAAAAAGGTTTTGCAATTTCAGAATTACGATATTGAGTCGGCCCGCGACGGCCAGCAGGTACTGGATATGCTAAACCGTACCGATTATGATATTATTCTGATGGACATCAATATGCCCAAAATGAATGGTATGGAGTGCAGCAAGCAAATCCGAAGCATGGACGATGATAAAAAGTCGCAGGTGCCAATTATTGCCATCTCCGGCAATGCGAGCAACTACTCGGAAGAAGATTTTAAGAAAGTGGGCATGAACGAATACATTCCCAAGCCCCTGAATTTTGACCATCTGGTAGAGGTAGTAAATAAATACACAAAATAGGGTAAACGCCCTGTTTTTAGGTAATAGAGGGGCGATTGAAGATTTAGAAAGGCACTGGATGCAAATTAAGTATACTTCACATTATCTGCGTAAGCTGGAAGAACTACTTAGTCAGTCTGACTTTGTGTTGCGCTACGAGAAAGGCAATTTTAAATCAGGTTACTGTATCTTACGCGATACCTACCTGGTGATTGTGAATAAGTACTATACACTGGAAGGAAAAATCAACTGTTTGCTGGAGATCATCCGACAAGTGGATATTGATCCGGAAAAACTATCTTCCAAGCAGCAAAAATTGTTGGCAGAACTGTTAGAAATTTCCACACCCCTTTGAAAATAACGTTTTTAGGTACAGGCACTTCGCAGGGCGTTCCAGTGATCGGGTGCACCTGTGAGGTGTGTACTTCGGTAGATTTCCGGGATAAGCGCCTTCGTACCTCCCTGCATCTCTTGGTAGACGGTAAAAGCATTATCATAGATTCAGGCCCTGATTTTCGACAGCAGGTGCTGACCAACCGCATTGCTCAACTGGACGCGCTGCTATTTACCCATGAGCATAAAGATCATGTTGCGGGTATGGATGATGTACGCAGCTTTAATTTTTTACAGCAGCGAGCGATGCCAGTCTATGCCCATGCTCGGGTGATTGAGAGTCTCAAACGTGAATTTTCGTATGTTTTTGCTGAAAAAAAATATCCAGGGGTACCTCAGGTAGATATTCATGAGATTGGTAGTTCGCCTTTTGAAGCGGTGGGAGTGCAGTTCAGGCCCATTCAGGTCATGCATTATAAATTGCCAGTGTTAGGGTTTCGGGTACAGGATTTTACTTACATCACTGATGCGAATGATATCTCGGATCTGGAAAAAGAAAAGATACAGGGTAGCAAGGTGTTGGTAGTCAATGCCTTGCAGAAAGAAAAACACCTCTCGCATTTTACGCTGGCGGAAGCATTACAACTGATTGAGGAATTAAAACCCGAACAGGCCTACCTAATCCACATGAGCCACCGGATGGGACTACACCGAGAAGTCACTACCGAATTACCGCCGGGAGTCCACTTAGCCTACGATGGGCTGACGGTTAACATATAAACATATTTTTTTAAAGTATATGATACTTTTTTTAAGTATATTTGTTCTTTATCGAAGGATTGATTTTCTTCGTTTTTCTATTCCGAAAAAGGTGGATTTTTTAATTTTGATTTCGCATTGATATAAAAATAATATGGCAAACAACACAGCAGTATATACCGAAGATAGTATTCGTTCATTAGACTGGCGGGAGCATATCCGCATGCGCCCTGGAATGTATATCGGAAAACTGGGTGATGGATCATCAGCTGACGATGGGATTTACGTATTGCTGAAAGAAGTGATCGATAATAGTATCGATGAATATGTGATGGGTTTTGGTAAGACGATTGAGATTACCATCACCGATCATCGGGTAGAGGTTCGGGATTATGGCCGGGGCATTCCCCTGGGCAAGGTGGTTGATTGCGTTTCTAAAATTAACACCGGAGGTAAATATGATTCTTCCGCGTTCCAGAAGTCGGTTGGACTGAATGGAGTGGGTACCAAGGCAGTGAATGCACTATCCAGCTATTTTAAAGTGCAATCCATTCGGGATGGCAAAACCAAGCTGGCTGAGTTTGACCGCGGTGAAATCCTGAATGACGCCAAAGTGATCAAATCGGTTGATAAAAATGGTACCAGCATCGTGTTTGAACCGGATGGAACAGTTTTTAAAAACTTTCATTTCCGTCCTCAGTATATTGAGAACCAGATCTGGAACTACGCTTTCCTCAATGCCGGACTCACCATTGTTTTCAACGGGCAAAAATACCGTTCTGAAAACGGACTGAAAGACCTGCTGGAGAAAAAAACCAAAGAGGGTAGTCTTCGCTACCCCATCATCCATTTAAAAGGCGATGATATTGAATTAGCCTTATCACACTCCGATCAGTACGGGGAAGAGTATTATTCTTTTGTGAATGGGCAGTACACCACGCAGGGGGGGACCCATTTGCAGGCATTTCGCGAGGCAATTGTTGAAACCGTACGCAAAGTTTTTGGGAAACAGTATGATGTGCAGGATATTCGTAATGGAGTAGTAGCGGCCATTTCCGTTCGAGTACAGGAACCAGTATTCGAATCACAGACCAAAACCAAGCTTGGTTCGCTGAATGTAGCTCCCAAAGGCCCCTCCATGCGTCAGTTCGTAGGTGATTTTATCAAGCAGCGCCTGGATAATTTTCTCCGCCAGCACAAAGAAGTGGCTGATGCGATGGAAAAGCGTATCAAGCAATCGGAGCGAGAGCGTAAAGAGATTGCAGGTATTAAGAAACTCGCAAATGAGCGAGCCAAGAAAGCTAACCTGCACAATAAAAAACTACGGGACTGCCGCCAGCATCTGGATGATAAATCCAATGGCAAAGAAAAGGATCGGCGAGAGGAGACTATGGTTTTTATCACCGAGGGAGATTCGGCCAGTGGTTCCATCACCAAAGCCCGGGACGTACAAACCCAGGCCGTATTTAGTTTGCGGGGTAAGCCGCTAAATTGCTTCTCGCTTACCAAAAAAGTGGTGTATGAGAACGAAGAGTTTAACCTGCTGCAACATGCGCTGAATATTGAAGATGGACTGGAAGGATTGCGATACAAGAAAATTATTGTTGCCACCGATGCGGATGTGGACGGAATGCATATTCGTCTGCTGCTGCTGACTTTCTTTTTGCAGTTCTTTCCTGACCTGGTACGGCAGGGGCATGTTTTTATTCTGGAAACTCCCCTTTTTCGCGTGCGGAACAAGAAGGAAACGATCTATTGCTACAACGAAGACGAGAAACAAAGCGCCATGACCAAGTTAGGTGGTAAGCCGGAGATTACCCGATTCAAAGGACTGGGTGAAATTTCACCGGATGAATTTGGTCAGTTTATCGGTGAAGACATGCGTCTTGAACCAGTGCTACTGGATGATGAGACGAATACCAAAAAACTTTTGACCTTTTATATGGGCAAAAATACTTCTGACCGGCAGGAATTTATCATTGATCGGTTAAGAGTCGAGAAGGATTTGGTAGAAGACGTGGCCTGAAACCGTTAAAAATATTACCTCGGTAAATTATAACCAAACCGATAAACTCATTTTTTCACAAAACTCCAGAAAAATACAGAGATACCCATTATGAGTGAATTTACGGAAGACAATGCCCTTGAGAATCTGGAAAGTCTGGATAACATGTACGAGAATTATTTTCTCGGGTATGCATCCTACGTCATCCTGGAACGGGCGGTTCCGGCCATTGAAGATGGTTTAAAGCCCGTGCAACGACGTATTCTGCACGCCATGAAAGAAATGGATGATGGCCGTTTTCACAAAGTAGCCAATGTCATAGGGCAAACCATGCAGTTTCACCCCCACGGTGATGCTTCTATTGGAGATGCCATGGTTGGGTTAGGACAGAAAAACCTGCTGATTGATACCCAGGGAAACTGGGGAGATATCCGGACGGGAGATAGTGCCGCTGCGGCCCGATATATTGAGGCCCGACTATCTAAATTCGCCCTGGATGTTGTATTCAATCCTCAAACCACGCAGTGGCAATTGTCCTACGATGGACGCAAGCGAGAACCTATCACGTTTCCAGTCAAGTTTCCATTGCTGGTGGCCCAGGGTGTGGAAGGGATTGCAGTTGGACTTTCTACCCGTATTCTGCCGCATAACTTTGTGGAAATTATTCAGGGATGCATCGATGTAATTCGCGATAAAAAAGTCAATCTTCTACCTGATTTTGCCACAGGCGGCATGATCGATGTTGCGGACTATAATGAAGGTAAGCGGGGCGGAAAAGTGCGGGTGCGGGCGATAGTAGAAGAATTTGATAAGAAAACGTTGGTGATCAAAGACCTACCCTATGGGGTGACCACCAATAGTCTGATCGAGTCGATTATTAAAGCCAACGACAAGGGGAAGATCAAAATCAAGAAAGTTGTAGACAATACTGCGCAGGAAGTAGAAGTTCTGGTCTACCTGGCCCCCGGGCAATCTCCGGAGATTACCAAAGATGCGCTTTACAAATTTACCGACTGCGAGGTTTCCATATCTCCCAATGCCTGCGTGATTGTTGATGACAAACCGCGCTTCATCACCGTAAATGATTTGCTCCGGCAATCGACCGAGCAAACGGTAGAGCTGTTACGTCAGGAACTTCAAATTAAAGAGCGGGAGTTGCTGGAGAAAATCCTGTTTGCCTCGCTGGAAAAAATATTTATTGAGAACCGGATCTATCGGGATATTGAGGAAGCCGAAACCTGGGAAGATGTACTGGGGCGCATTGATAAGGGGCTTACGCCGTTTAAAAAACAGTTTTATCGGGAAATTACCGAAGATGATTTAGTACGGCTGACGGAGATTAAGATCAAGCGAATTTCTAAGTTTGATAGCTTCAAAGCCGATGAATTGATGAAGCGTTTGCAGGAGGAACTGAAGCAGACCCAATATGATCTGGAGCATATCAAAGAATACGCCATCGCTTACTATAAAAAGCTGCTGGATAAATACGGCAAAGGCCGGGAGCGTCAGACCCTGATTACCACCTTTGATACCATCGATGCCAATATTGTGGCTGCCAATAACGAAAAACTATATGTAAATCGTGCTGATGGATTTATCGGTTATGGCCTGAAGAAAGATGAGTTTGTCACTGACTGCTCGGATATAGATGACATTATTGTCTTCCGAGGAGATGGAAAGTGTATTGTGACGCGCATTTCTGATAAAGTATTTGTGGGCAAGGATATTGTTCACGTGGATGTTTTTCGCAAAAATGACGAACGCAGGGTATATAATCTGGTGTACCTGGATGGTGGCAGCGGGAGAGCCATGATCAAACGCTTTCAGGTACTGGCGGTGACCCGGGATAAGGAATATGACCTGACCAAAGGTTCGAAGGGCTCCAAACTGTTGTACTTCTCAGCCAATCCTAATGCTGAAGCAGAGGTGATCACGGTAAGTTTATCCGCTCGTTCTCGAGCCAAGATCAAAAATTTCGACTTTGATTTTGCTACCCTTGACATCAAGGGGCGGAGTGCCCAGGGAAATATCCTGACCAAGTATCCGGTGCGGAAGATTGAAATGACGGCGGAAGGTGAGTCCACGCTGGGAGGCATTGAAATATGGCACGATGGGGTCGTTGGTACATTGAATACTGACGAACGAGGAAACTTTTTGGGCGTTTTTGAAGGAGATGATAAGCTATTATCGATTTACAAAGACGGTTCCTACGAGCTTAAAAACTACGAGCTGACCAATAAATTTGACCCGAACCAAACCGTGTTGGTTGAAAAGTTTGATGAAAAAAAGACGGTTTCTGCGGTTTATTATGATGGCAATTCCAAGCAGTACTACGTGAAGCGATTTCAGATCGAAACGACTACTCCCGATCGACGCTTCTCTTTCCTCACCGATGCCCGCAGCACAAAATTACTGGTAGTGTCTACCGAAAGCCAGCCTCAGATTGATCTGACTTTTATGCGGGAAGGAAGCCGGAAACATGAGCATCAAACCTTTGATCTGGATGTGCTGGTGGACGTAAAAGGGTGGAAAGCGCTGGGCAATCGCCTGACCAAACACAAAGTAAAAGATGTGAAATTACTTACCTCAAACGAACCCAAATCACCAACTACTGAAGAAAATAGTAACCCCGAAAAAGGGGATGAAAACTATAAAACAACTGGCGATGAGGTGGTTTGGGATTTGAAAGGAAAAAAGAAGGATCAGATGAAGTTGTTTTAAATAATGGACCTGAGGAGGCGGAATAGGTTGATGAGTACCAAATATTCATGAGATCAAGCTCTCTATTGGTTTCTTTCCGCTCTATCATTAAGTCCTTCTATTTGGTAGCCCAAATCCTGAAACAATTTTCGCAGGGAGTGTTTTACTAATTGTAGATCACTTTTTAATCTGAATACTTCCATTTTTTGATATGAAAAAGCATACGTTAAACTTTCAGGTGTTTGGGGTGACGCTGATGATACTCAGCAGTCTTTTGATAACCCCGGTTTGCTCACAAGATGCTTCGCAAGACACACAACCATCCGAAGAAGTCCAGGCAGCAACGAACCCGGCGGGGCAGGTGCCAGACGGCATTCCCAGTGATGATGGCAGTTTTGCCAGCGGGCGTGCTTTGTTCAATCAGCACTGTACGGCCTGTCATGCATTGGGCAAACAGATAATCGGACCAGCCCTGGCCAGTGCCCACAACCGACGTCCATTAGATTGGCTGGTCAGCTTTATCCAAAACTCACAACAGGTTATCCGCGAAGATACCACGGGCTATGCGGAACAATTATTTATTCAATATAACCGACAAGTTATGCCCAATTTTGAATTTCTTTCCCGGGATGAAATTCTCAATATTCTGGCCTACATCAAAATAGAGTCAGTATCAACTACGGCCGGTGTGAGTAGCCACATGTCTGATGAAACCGAATCGGTACAGCAACAGGCCAGTGCGGGGGATGAAACTTTTACTCAAAAGGATGATGCTGAGAGTGAAGGAATTGACCTAGCCATGATCATGGGTGGGCTGGTGATCGGCGTATTACTGGTAGTTGTTATTTTAGTGGCATTGCGTAAAAAAAGCAAGCAGGAAGTCTAAGAAATTACTTGAAAAGCTGATGTTTTTGCGTCAGCTTTTTTAGCCCATTATGCCATGGAACCACCCGAAACTGTTTCACTCAACACGCGTTATACGAGATATTTGTTGTTTCACTGAATCTTAGAATATGAGCAAAGTAGCCGGCATTGCGCTGACATTGGTTGGTCTGGTAGGCACAGTCATCACGGGGATGCAAGCCCTGGAAGATTCCGATAGTTTTAGTTTTTTTGGCCTGGATGTGGTTGTGAGCAAAGCCAATTATACTCCGCTGATTATCAGTGTGATGGTTTTAGTCCTTGGAGTAATTTTGTGGGTCAATTCACGACGAAAGGCATGATTGAGGCAAAAGAAGCGGTGCTTCCGCTTGAATCTGGGGTAGCCAGGTGTTTTCAGATGACACATTGGGTATGAGCACCGATGGATCGGGGTCCGGGTCTGGTTTATTCAGTCCCAGGTACGACTGTATCATGGTAGCCTGTTCTACTTCCTGGATCTGACCAAAGTCGGCACCTTCCCACTCAAATAACTGTCCGCAGCCAGCATCGATGAAGTGCTGCTTCACTACCGGGTTGTCTTTAATATCCGAGACGATGAATGTGCTAAGCTTGTCAATGGCTAAGTATTTTTTGTCTTCGGCAGCAATCCCAAGCATATCCTGCAAAGCTTCTCCTTCCGGGGTGCCGTCCATCGTAAGAAACAGAAAAGTGCGAATCACCAGGTTTTTCCCAAGCAGATCAAACGCGAGATACCCTAGTTTCTTGCCATCGTAGCGGAACTCAATCAGTTGCTGGCCGCTTTTGTTGCGAGCTACCTGAAGGTTTTTCAGGGCCAGATAGAGGTAAAGGTGGAGGTAAGAGTTATTTAGAATATCCAGCCGCTCTTTCAGCCGTTGGAGTGCATGTGCCTGAATATACACCCGCACTGGTAGTTTCGACCAGGCATTATCATACCCAAACTGGGCCCCTGTCACTTTAGACCAGATCACCCCCTGATCGGCAAAACACCAGCCTACCCGGTAGGCAAGTCGGGTGAAATCCCTGATCCGCAACTTGCGTTTATGATGTTGAAAACCGTAAATGTACAGGCAGTCGTTGATATGTACATCGTGCATTTCTACCTTATAGCGGCAATAATACATCCGGCGGTGCATCCGGCTCATCTGGAGGTTAATCAGCCCCGTAATCTGTAACAGGATATTGGGTGGGGAATATTCTTCTCCTTCAACCGCCTCAATCAGCTTGGCAAACTTTTCCCGCACCCTGAGTGGGCATATTCTCTGGGTATCAGTTATATAAAAGTACATATGGTGGGCTACGGCCACATAGTCTTTAATTGACATTTCGTAACCATCATCTGTCAAACTGATTCTCCCTGCCTGTAAGTGGAAATCAAATAGCTTACGGGTTGCAGCCAGTAATTGTTTGGGTACCTGGTCATTCCCCATTTCCACACGCACGGCTCGAAAGCGGGTACTACAAATGGAATTCCAATCTTCCTTGGGTATCAGGGGAAGGGCATCTTCCGCATCTACCAGTTTGGCCAACCGTACAATTTTCCGTCTATATTCATTTTTGCGTTGCCCTTCTAATTGCTGAGGGCTGATCTTTTTCTTTTTATCCCTTCGTTTTCGTTTTGTCTTCGCCATAATTCCCGGATATTTGAAGGTCCTGTGACTAATAAACGACAAGGTTTATGGGATTGGTTTATCCGTGAACACCTCAAAACCAGCGTACTATGTAATATTTTAAGCATATCAATCAGGATGGCTGTTATTTTTTTCTTAGCGCAGAAAATGGCGCTTGAAAAAATACAAGTCTACTTAAAACATTATAATTTTATGATAGAGTAGTATAAATAAATTGCCTTAGCTTGACAATACATTCTATAAAAGACATGTCAGAAAAGGAGTAATATTCAGCAAAATTACGGTGTTGGTTGTCATGCACAATCATTCAGGGTATGGCAATTGGTTAGGAAAAAGGTAACCGTCGGGCAGTGAGAATTTTTATATTCCCGGAACCTTATTGTCAGGTAATTTTTTCACTTTCTCGCCGGATTATATTTCATAATAGAATGAATTACTTTAATGAGCGAGTCTGGGGGCAAGAAAAGGGTTTGTCTGTGCTTAAAGGGAATAATGCTGGTTTATTTTAGACCGTGGCTATTATGCGGGTATTGGTGAAATCTAAAAAATTTCCTTTATTGGTGGTAATCAGGAGACTTCAACTTACCAACTTACGTTTAGCATGAAGCGTCTTTGCTGTTGAAAAAGAAACAGATACGTACTATTTTTTTGTGGGTTGGAGGTAGCATTGTAGCACTCACCCTGTGTCTACAAGCCTTGCTTTTTTTCTTCGGAGACGAAATTCTGAAAGAATCAATACTGGTGGCTTTCAGACAGTATGCGACCCAGCGGTTTCAGGAAGAGTATCTTCCTGCCCTCGATTTTGAAGAGCTTCAGCTTAATTTATTGGGCGGAAATATCACGGTAACTGATTTAAAGTATAGAAATGGATTGCCTAAAAAGGATACCTTCGATTCATTACATACTTTTTACCGGATACATATACCCGAGGCAACGATTGAGGGACTGAAACTGTGGGACATGTATCGGAACCGTAAGATTCAACTGGATCAGATTGTTTTGACATCTCCCCGCATTGCTATCGCCCATGAGCAGCCGAAAAACCCAACCGATACACTTGCTTCCAGCCCACCACCCACTACCCGGGAATTGATTGCCGAACAGGAGCGAAAGATTTACGAGACCCTCAGTGAGTATGTCGAGTTACTCGCTTTTAACAAACTACAGATTACCAACGCTACTTTTCTGCTCGATCTGGACGAAGAGCAACCGCAAATTCAGGATTCGTTAACCTTCCGGCAAAGTGACTGGTTTGCCCAGCAGTTTACGGTTATCCTGGAGGATTTTCGTCTGGATTCTACGTCACGGAAGCAGGATCAACGCATATTGTTCACCAAAAATATTCAGGTTAAACTGGGCAAATATCAACTGATTCTTCCCGATAGTAGTTATGCGCTGCAGGCTGACACCTTAACTTTCTCTACCGAACAGCGGAAGTTGTCATTTCGGGCACTGGAGGTAAGACCTTTGAAGGCAAAAGATTCAGCGACCTGGTACTCAGCACAGGTACCAGCCCTTGAAATGACCAATATTGACCTGGTACAGATGATGTACAACCGGGTGGTTAATATTGACACTTTACATATCCATCATCCGCAGGTGACAGGGTACGGACGTAATTTATCAGTTACAGTCAAGGGCGATGCCTCATCACCCCAGCTCAGTCAGGTACACCCGGATACGCTGTATGCTTATATAAAAAAATACTGGAACCGAATCGCCGTAAATCAATTTCGGATCACCCAGGGGCAACTGCAACTTTATGAAATTCAGCAGGATACCCTTCCCTGGCTGGAAGTGCCAGAGTATTCGGTATCGTTTAATGATTTTCAGTTAGACGCCAGCGTGAACCAGCGATCAGTTGATTCGCTAAGCAATGTATTGCCGATGGATAGCATAGATGTGTATCTGCGGGATATGCGGCTCTGGTTTCCCGATCGTCAGCATTACTTTGCCACCGATCAGCTTACTGTAAAGACCGACCGTTTGCATCGTTATGCCTGCGATATTCAGTTTGATTCAGCGAGAGTTCTGCCTCGGGTAGACTCTTTAGCACTTTTTCTGGCTGAGACCCGTCCGCCCCGCCTGGGATATGATATCCGTACTTCTGAGGTGAAGGTATACGGAATTGCCTTGGAAGCTCTTTCTTTCAGTAAATTTGCCAAGATGGATAGCGTCCGTATCCGCCAGCCGCAGGTATTGGTGGCTAATTTTTCTGAAACTCCTTTTGGGTCGCTGCCCCGGATCAGAGATCAAAATGCCAATGATACCTCCAGCAATACCATTAAGGAAATTTTTTATAACTGGAGCCACGCGCGACTGAATCTGTACCCGGTGGTCGCTCCCGGACGGGCAGAAGCCTGGTTTGATCAGATTTTGGTTACGACCATGCACCTGGACCGTGGGCAGGTTCAAATCATGAAAGCGAATAATGCCTTTTCCGATTTTATTGAAATTGCCCATGTAGAACGATTACAAGCCTATTATCAGGATTTAAGCATTGGCGATGAGGCGCATCCGCTGATTGAAATTAGTGATACCACCGCCCTTGCTTCTCGGGTAGCGGTGTATGCCGAAGAAGTGGATATGCAGCTCAACGATAGCTGGTTTCAGTTTCCGTATAACCAAACCAGTGCCGTATCGGGTGGGTGGCTGCAGGCCGAAGAAGTAAAATTATCCACGCTCACGTCACGGGGCTACGTAAGCCAGGTAAAGTTCTGGCCTAACCGTTCGGCCACGCATCTATCTTCCAGCCAAATGGAGCAGTTAGACATCCCTTATTTTGGGATAGAGGGCATTGATTTCGGCCGTTTATACAATCTTCAGTTGGCCAATATCAGCCGGGTTGCCCTGGTTTCTCCCATCATTAATCTTCGGGTAAGCCCCAGCACCAGAGAGCGCAATGGCGACTTTTCCATGGCGGAGCTATATGAACAGACAGCTCCCTATCTCGATCGTTTATCCATCAATCATCTACAGGTGCAGGATGCCGAGATCAAGATTCAGCCTAAAGTGAGCAAGACGCCCACTTCATGGTTTTCTACCGCTTCCCTCAATGTCAATATTGAAAACTTTTTTCTGGATTCGCTCACCACCATCACGCCGGAGCGCCCCTTTTATGCAGAGGACGTCAGGGTAGATATGGATCAATTTAGTTTCAGTTTACCTGTTGAGGATGGAGAGGAAGATTTTCAGGCCGAACGGTTTTTGTACTCCTCCTATTCCGATCAGCTCACCGTAGACCAGCTACATCGGGTTAGAGACAGTCTGATTGCCCTGGATGCACTCGAGGAATTGACAGTAACCCAACTGGCGTTACATCAGATGAACTATTACCGGTATTTTACAGATCAGGAAATTGAGGTGGAAAAAGTAATCGTTCGCCGTCCCACCGTAGATATCAAAAGCAGTCCGGGCACATCAGGTCGGGCTCCTCGGCAGGCGAAAAACTTTCAACCGATATTGTATCCAAAAATCAAGTCCGTAGCCCGGGGCATTTATGTGAATCAGCTGCTGGTGGAGGAGGGTACACTGTCATACCTGCAGCAAGGTGAGGATACGCTCCATCACTTTGTGATAGACACTTTGTTGCTGAACGCCTCGCGGCTGGCCATTGATTCGGTCAGTCATCAGCAAGAAGCCAAAATGTTTTTTGCGGATGAAATAGACTTTCGAATCCACATGAACAATTATTTGCTAAAGTTACCCGAGGCCCGACAGAGCATTCGGGCACGAGAAGTAATTCTGACCAATCGGGATGATAGGATTTTTTTCAATGAGTTGGAAATCAGGCCATTTGGTTTAGAAGGTGCTAAACTGGCAGATTATCCGGATAAAAATTTGCTGTCGCTTGCCACTCCTTCACTGCAAATTGTCGGGTTGGATGTAGAGAAAGCCTACCTGAAAGGGGAAATGGATATACAGGAGGTGAATATCATGAACCCCAGGGTCACGCTGTATAATTTTACATCAGAGACTTCTTCTGGCAATAGCAGCCAGCCAAGCTGGTCGGATCTGGCACCTCAGTACCTGGATGAGCTGTCTATCAACCAGATCAATTTCACCAATGGCGCTGTCGCTATTTATCAGCATCGGGACAGCGAAGCTCCGGCTTTCGGAGCGGAACGGTTGGATCTGAGTGTATTAGGTTTGCAGGTGGATAGCGCTTCCTACACCCATTTCATGGCGAAGCCTTCCCCTTCCGGTAAGCCGAGCAATACAAATTTTACCCGAAGGTTACTGCTGGCGGACGATCTGCTCATTAGAGTGCGCGACTATCAGGTGGCGCTCGCCGATACACTGTATACCGCCAAAGCGGACCTTATTAGCCTCTCTACCAAGAATCCTCAATTGGACATCACCGGCTTTACGTTAGAGCCTCGCGTTCCCCGATACCTGTACAAAGATGTCTTCCAATATCAGAAAACCCGGGTAGCGGCCCAGATTCAACACATGAGGTTAAACAACATCAACTTTGAAGAACTGATCAAACAGCGCCATCTACAGGCAACCCAACTCTCACTGGAGGGCATTCAGATTGATGCTTTTAAGGATTCACGTGCGCCTCGGGATGACGAACGTATACTGCCCATGCACCAGGACATGCTGCTGGATTTAGGGTTGTTGGTGTCTTTGGATACCGTTCGGGTATCCAACGGGTTTATTAATTATGCTGAACGAGCTCCTGAGGCTGGACGAGATGGTATTATTACCTTCGAGCACCTGAACGGAATGCTCACCAATGCCACTAATCATCCGGATCGCATCCGGGATAGTGTGGTGTTTACCTTAAAACTGAGTACCGAAGTAATGGGAGAGGGGGAGTTAAAAGCCGCTTTCCAGTTTCCTATGGCCGATAAACACCGGCGGTTTACGGTGAGTGGCAGCTTAGAGCCCATGGATCTAAAAGCCTTTAACCCAATATTAGAGCCAGCCGCGTTTGTCCATATTCGGAAAGGGTACACCAATGGCATGCGTTTCCAGGTGCAGGGCGATCAGGATCGGGCCACTGGTTCCATGCGGTTCAATTATCAGGATCTGGGAATCATGTTGGTAGATAAGAATAAGGGCCGCCCCGGGCTGGACGAACGGGTAGGCTCATTTATTGCGAATGCCTTTGTGGTAAAGTCCGACAATCCGCGAGCCATATTTTTTCGGGTAGGGGAGATTGATTACGAACGTGATCCCAGCCGCTCAATGTTTAGTTACTGGTGGCGTAGTATTCTAAGCGGCATTAAATCCAGTATTGGCATGCAACGGGTCGCCGAGCGTACCCGCGATGTTACGGTACTGGAAGAGGATAAACCCTGAGCGTAAGTAGAATGCGGGAAATCGGTTACCGGGCGATCTTTCGTCTTTCGCTTCCCGCCATCGATTACGGCTGTTCATCCGCTGGGGTTAACCCCCGTGCTTTGGCTATCTGAAGCATATAGGCATAGGTTTCATCACGTTCATTGTGGATTTTTCCATCTAAGACCGCCTCTTTTAGCTCGTTCTTGATTTCACCTACTATTCGGGATGGCTTTAAACCAAAGATTTGCATAATTTCTTCTCCCGAAATCACGGGTTGAAAGTTACGTACGTGGTCTTTCTCTTCCACGTCCAACATTTTTTGCTCCACTAAATCAAAATTTTGCAGATAACGCTTTACCCGAGAATGGTTCTTGGAGGTAATATCAGCCCGGCAGAGCATCATCAGCGCTTCAATATCGTCACCGGCTTCGTAAAGAAGGCGCCGTACCGCTGAGTCGGTGACATGGCTTTTTACTAGTGCAATGGGGCGGAGGTGCAGGCGAACGAGCTTCTGCACAAACTTCATTTTCTGATCCAGCGGCAGCTTTAAACGGCGGAAAATGTTGGGCACCATGCGGGCACCGCGGTCTTCGTGTCCGTGGAAAGTCCAGCCGGCTTTGGGGTGAAAGCGCTTGGTAAGCGGTTTAGCAATGTCGTGCAGAATAGCCGCCCAGCGCAGCCATAAATCATCAGTAAACTGGGAGATATTATCTAATACCTGCAGCGTGTGATAAAAATTATCCTTATGCGATTTGCCATCAATGGTTTCCACACCTTGCAGGGCCACCATTTCCGGAAAAAATTGATGGAGTAACTGGCTGTGATACAGTAGTTTAAACCCGTAGGATGGAGGGTTTGATAAAATAATTTTATTCAACTCAGTCATGATGCGCTCCGCCGAAACAATTTGCAGGCGTTCGGCATGATCGGCAATAGCATCAAACGTTTTTGGCGCAATGTCGAACGAGAGTTGAGAAGCAAAGCGGATGGCCCGCATCATCCGTAGCGGATCATCAGAGAAAGTGATGGCCGGATCAAGGGGAGTGACGATCATCTTTCGCTTCAGGTCCTGTACCCCGCCAAAAGGATCAATCAGTTCGCCGTAGTTTTCGCTATTCAGGCTGATTGCCATAGCATTGATGGTAAAATCTCGGCGGTTCTGATCATCTTGCAGGGTGCCGTTTTCTACAATGGGCTTTCTGGAGTCGCGCTGGTAAGATTCCTTGCGTGCCCCGACAAATTCCAGTTCGTGTTCCTGATGGCGGATCATTGCCGTGCCGAAATTCTTAAAAATCGTAACATCGGTGGTATGACCATCCTGAGATTTCAGCTTTTTGGCTAACTGCTGGGCTAAAGAGATTCCATCACCCACACAAACGAAATCAATATCTTTGGACGGACGTTTCAGCAGCAAATCCCGGACGTACCCACCAACGACGTAGGTTTCGCGTTGTAGTTCCTGGGCAGTTTGGGCTACCAATGAAAAAACAGGGTTTTGTTGTAGTACCTCAGCAAAATTCATGACACACAGATTGATACACTGCAAAAGTAATAACTCTTCGGGGAAATGACAGAGAACTTTAAAGGTTGCGATTGGAGAAAAGAAGCTGTATTTAGCAACGGTGGATCAAATCAATTCTTTTTACCTTATGAAAATACTGCTGTTATTACTTTGCCTGGGTATTGTGTTTACTGCCCAGGGGCAGTCTGATTGGGATGGGTTTTCGCAGGACTCAGTACAATCAGCTTTGGATGATGTGTGGCAGCCGTTCTACTACCGGGCAGCAGAACAGGATAATCAACCCCTTGCCGTGGTACTGCATACCTGGAGTGGAGATTATACACAAACCCAAAACAGTCTGGCTCAGGAAACCCGGCAAAAGGGCTGGAACTATATTCATCCCAATTTTCGAGGCCCAAACAACCATCCAAAAGCCTGTGGTAGTACTTTTGCGCTGGATGATATTGACCAGGCAATTGGTTGGGCGTTAAAAAACCTGCCGGTAAACCCGGATAGCGTCTTTGTCATCGGTGCAAGTGGGGGTGGCTACGCAACGCTTTGCACTTACATGAAATCCCGCCATCGAATTAAAGGCTTCCATGCGTATGTACCGATCAGCGATGTGGCGGCCTGGTATCACGAATCTTTGGTGAGAGATGTGAAATATGCGCATAATATTCTGGCCTCTACAAATTCAGAAGACAGCACCCTGAATGTGGAGGAGGCAAAACGCCGTTCGCCATTTTATTGGGAAAATCCTCCCGCATTGCGGGCACAGTCGTCTTTACACCTGTATACCGGGGTACACGATGGATATACCGGTTCGGTGCCCATCACCCAGTCCATCAATTTTTATAATAAAATGCTTCGTGATGCCGGGGCGGAAGACTCTGGTGCTTACGTTGATGAAGAAACCATCATTTATTTACTCACCAAACAGGCCGGCCGAGAGACGGGTAAGTTTATTGGTAATCGAAAAGTTCATTTACAGAAAAGCTGGAAAAACGTCTCGCTCACCATTTTTGAAGGCACCCACGAAATGCTTACCGATGTAGCGTTAGAATTGCTTTAGTAAGTCATTCTTCTAATGATTTCATCCGGGCGAGGTCAGCTTCGGCAGCAATATAACCAAATGCCGCCCAGTAGCGTCCGTCCACAATTTCCTGTAACAAGGTAGCCCCTTGCGCGCTATCACCGTTGCTGATGTAATAATTTGCCACACCATACCCGCGTGTAGCCAGGGCCAGATCACGATCATCGGGAGAAACTGTGTTGGTTATTTGTAACAGTGAATCAGGGTCAACCATGCCCTTGTACATCATGATCCGCTCAAAATAACCTTCGTTGGCCACCACTTCCATATCCTGCCGGATATCTACCAGCAGGCGTTCTGCAACTTCATCTTCGCCCATCCGCAGGTAAGTCATGTACAACCAGTCAACAGTGGCCACGGTTTCATCCGGGGTGTCGCAATATTCCAGGCAGCGCTGGTAAGCTTCTGCTGCTTTCCCATACTGCCCATCCAGGTAATAAGCCAGCCCCAGGTGGTAAAACACATTGAACTGAAGCGAAGTAGGAGACTGGTCCGGTGGTACGGGTAAAGGAATACCGTCCGGCTCAATGATAATGGGTTGATTTTCAAGTAATTCGGCACTTTTTGTAAAGTCATCAATGGCTTTGTCAAACTGCCGGGTCGTGATATAGCGATGTCCCCGGTGGCGGTAGAGTTCAGCTGCGTTGGGGAATTTCCGGATGCCTTCGGTAAACACATCGATCGCCTCCTGATAGCGCGACAGATAACCCAGTCGCCTTCCTACCCAAACAATATTAGTAATGCTATCCGGCTGTTGTTGGTAGTCATTTTGGGCCGCTTGCAATGCGGAATCGTATTGCGCCTGGCGTTCGGGAGTTAATTCCATGGCGTAGAGGGTATCACCCAGCAAGGAAATGGCCTGATAATCGGGTTTGTCCAATGTGGTAGAATCCGGTAAATCTTCCGCAGTTTCAGAAGACGTTTCGGTCTGGCAGGCAGTTGCAAGAACCAATACTGTAAAAAGGAAGACCGGAAATACGCGTACTTTGAAGAATATATCTATGAGGATCATAAGCCAAAAGTCAGTGTCGGGCTAAAATAAATCAAAAAACTCACGAAAAATAATCCATCTGGTCAGTTTATAGAGGAAAACTTTGGTGAAGTTTTTGGGAATATCGTCTGAGCCATCGTATTTAGCGGTTCGAAAACCACGGCCATGTCCACAACATCTTCAAAAGATAACCCAGAATTAGAGCGAATCAAACATTTCACGGATAAAAACGAAGGCTGGAAACGCTTTGGTCCGTACCTATCAGAACGGCAGTGGGGTACTGTACGGGAAGATTATAGTGCTTATGGCGATGCCTGGGGATACATCTCCCATGATATGTCCCGAAGCTACGCGTACCGCTGGGGGGAAGATGGCATTGCCGGATTTTCCGACAACAAACAAATCATCTGCCTGGCATTATCGCTGTGGAATGAGCAGGATAGTATCCTCAAAGAGCGATTATTCGGATTGAGTAACCCGGAAGGGAATCATGGGGAAGATGTGAAAGAGCTATACCATTACCTGGATAGTACTCCATCGCATTCCTACATGAAAATGCTCTATAAGTACCCGCATAAGGCATTTCCTTACGACCAACTGGTGGCAAAAAATCGGGCAAGAGGGAGAAAGGAATCGGAATACGAATTGCTGGATACTGGCTTATTTATGGATAATGCGTATTTCGACGTATATATAGAGTATGCCAAGGCCGGCCCCGATGATATATTAATGAAAGTAACAGCGTGTAATCGGGGCAAGAAGACTGCTCCTATTCATATTCTGCCTACCTGCTGGTTTCGGAATACCTGGAGTTGGGGATACGATGATTATAAACCCAATATCAGTATCGGCAAACATAAAACACCCACCCCTTCGGTACTGGTAGAATACCGAAATCAACCCGACTACCATATCTACTACGATGAAACATCCGGGTTGCTGTTTTGTGACAATGAGACCAACCAGGAGCGGCTGTACCAGCGGCCCAGCGCCAGTCCATTTCCCAAAGATGCGATTCACCGTTATGTAGTTAATGGTGAACAGGGGGCGGTTAATCCTGAACAGCACGGTACAAAACTGGCTTTTCATTATCAGCAGACTATTCCGACTGGAGAGTCGCGGTCGGTACGTATCCGTTTTTCACGGCATCAGCCCAAGCCAAATACTTTCGACGAAATATTGGCGCAGCGTAAAGCAGAAGCGGATATTTATTATCAGGAACTTCAAAAAGGAATTGAGAGTGAGGATTTGCGGCTTGTGCAGCGACAGGCTTACGCCGGAATGATGTGGAGCAAGCAGTTTTATTACTACGATGTGGATAAGTGGCTGAAGGGAGATCCTGCCATGCACGATGTGCCTCAGGGGCATAAAGAGGGCAGGAATAGTTCCTGGCGGCATCTGGTGAACCGAAATATTTTATCCATGCCGGATAAGTGGGAATATCCCTGGTACGCTGCCTGGGATCTGGCTTTTCATTGTGTGCCTCTGGCTCGCTTAGACCCGGCCTTTGCCAAGCGGCAGTTGCTGCTGATGTTGCGGGAGTACTACATGCACCCCAACGGGCAAATACCCGCCTACGAATGGAATTTCAGTGATGTAAACCCTCCGGTACACGCCTGGGGAGCCTGGCAGGTGTATTCCATTGACAAAGCCATGAAAGGGAAAGGTGACCTGAGCTTTCTGGCCAAGGTGTTCCACAAACTTCTCATGAACTTTACCTGGTGGGTCAACCAGAAAGATTCAATTGGCAATAACCTGTTTGAAGGCGGTTTCCTGGGGCTGGACAACATCGGAGTGTTTGATCGGAGCCATAATATACCGACCGGGGGATACCTGGAACAAGCGGATGCCACCGCCTGGATGGCCATGTACTGCCTGAACATGCTGCGCATTGCACTGGAGATTGCCCAAACCCGGCCTTATTATCAGGAGATGGCTTCCAAGTTTTTCGAGCATTTCCTCGCCATTGCCTCAGCGATGTTTAACATCGGAAAGGAAAATGTGGATTTATGGGATGATATTGATCAGTTCTATTATGATGTAGTGCATCCTCCCGAACAACCGGGACATATTTTAAAGGTGCGGTCAATCGTCGGAATCATCCCCCTGTTCGCCATTGAGGTGCTCAATCCCGACATCCTCAAAAAGCTACCGGCATTCACTCGCCGTTTGCAGTGGGTGCTGAAAAACCGTCCGGAACAAGGATCATTGATTTCTCGCTGGTACGAGCCCGGCAAGGGAGAGACGCGCATGCTTTCGCTGGTCAGGGTGCATCGATTAAAGTGTATTTTGCGACGCATGCTTTCGGAGCAGGAGTTTCTTTCGCCCTATGGCATCCGTGCTTTGTCAAAGTACCATGCCGATCATCCTTTTGAATATGATGTAAATGGTCATACCTACTCGGTGTCGTATTTACCGGGCGAGTCAGACTCGGATATGTTTGGGGGGAACTCCAACTGGCGGGGGCCGATCTGGTTTCCCATCAATTTTCTGATTATTGAGTCGTTGCAGAAATTCCATAAGTACTATGGCAACACCCTTCGGGTAGAATACCCTACGGGTTCGGGACAGTTTTATACCCTGGATAAAATTGCCGAGCAGCTCTCCCAGCGGCTCATCTCTATTTTTACCCAGCAACCTGATGGAAATCGTGCCTACAATGGCTCGCATCCTAAGTTTAAAGACCCCCATTTTCAGAAGAACCTGCTGTTCTACGAATACTTTCATGGTGATTCGGGGAAAGGGCTGGGGGCATCTCATCAGACCGGCTGGACGGGACTGATCAGCGAACTCATCCACCAATCATCTTCCTAATTTACCCGCCTTTTACCCCAGTACGGATACACTGGTGATGTAAGTTTTTTGGTTATTGCACTATTTAATGTTGACAGGAATAGGACTTGCTCCGCTTTAGCATGTGTGCAGGATAGGATATTGCTGTGATGGAATCGGTATGCTTATTTTTCATCTAATCTACTGATAATCAATTTGTTTTACCCTGGAATTGCTCTATTAAAAATCAGACACTGTATTATTTCAGGAACATTTTTTCTCAATATTATTATATATTAATATTTTTTGTGTAAATTTGAATTATAAGCTACTTAAGTACTATAATTCATGTTTTTTAATGATATAATTATAATGAGAAGCAAATTACTGATGGCGATGCTGCTGTTGCGAGTATCGCTTTCTATGAGTATTCCTGAGGCCAGTGCCCAGACTCCTGCCGACTCCTGCTACGCCGCATATGTGGTTTCATTTAAGCCAGGTGTGACCAAAGGAGGAGAGTTGGTTACCAATGAGGTTGATTATCAGGCAGTTGTCGGGGACGCCAAAGGGGACGAGAGTGCTATTTCTCTGGGCATTGGCGGGGAGATTATCCTGGGTTTTATGAACCCGGTTCCGGTTACGCTCAATAATGAGTTGGATTTACTAATTGATGAGCGAGACGACTCTGGGGCACCGGAAAAGGTGGATGTTTACGTATTTGATGGCACCGACTATGTTTTAGTAGGGGAGAACGTTCCACCCAATGGCAAGGTCAATGTTGAGATTAGCGGACTGGATGAGATCAAATACGTCAAACTGGTGGATGTAAGTGACCCTGACGAATTAGGCGGTAATAATGCCGATGGATATGACCTGGATCGTCTGGTGGCGTTGCACGGATGTGGTACGGAATGCAATGCGGCAGATAAACCCACCGCCACCCTCAATAATCCTGGTTTTCAGTGCCCGGATGGCCTGGCTGCACTAGATGTCTCATTAACCGGAACCGGGCCCTGGAAAGTGGGCTATACCAATGGTGCAGACTTAGCGGAAGCGCTGGTGACGGATTCGGAAGCCAGTATTCCCTTTGATATGACCGGCGATGTTCGTTTGGCCTGGGTGACCGATCAGGATACCGAATGTACTTCGGTGATGGATGGTGGCGAGACGGCATTTATTGCTAACCCTGCCTGGGCATATTTTCAAAATAATCTACCCAAAACGCTGTGTAATAACGGGAATGGGGTTTGGCTTCAGGTGGTATTATGGGGAAAAGCCCAATGGTCTTTTAAGTATTCTATCACCCACGAAGGGAATGTTGAAGAAGTTACTGTAAAGACCAATAAATCAGCCAATGTCGGGGAAGAAAAAATCGTACATCAATTCAAAGTTTATAAATCAGGGGTGTATAAACTGCTTTCAGTGGAAGATGCCTGCTCGGTCGGGACTATTGATACTGACTTTAATACGGTGACCATTATCGATACGCCTACGGCCCAATTCATGGACCCGGATACTGTTTGTGCGATCAGTGATGCAACCAAATTGGGCGTTGCTCTTACGGGAGGTGCGCCCTGGGAACTTACCTGGACGGTGAATGAAGAAGTACACACCCAGGCCGCCATTGAAGATCCTTCTTTCTACATTCCGGTCAGTCAGGCAGGGACTTACACCATAAAGAATGTTAAAAGTGCGGCTACCTGTGATGGATCAGTCTTGGATGATAGTGTGGTGACGGTACTGGCACCTCCGGTAGCGCAACTACTAGAAAAAGACACGGTACTTTGCGACCCGGCTGCAAATATTGATTTGACAGTACAATTATCCGGTACGGCACCATATAAATTTGCTTACGCCCGTAATGGCATCACCGTAGATACGGTTGAAACTTCGGAAGAAATGTATACGCTTCCGGTGACCGGCCTGGGCAACTATACACTGGTATGGGTTGGCAATGCCTGTGCCGAGGGGGCAGTCAGTGGAGAAGCGCATATTGCTCCGGCCAGTCAGGAAATGGCTTCTTTTAGCTATAAAATTCTGGATCAGACCTGTAATACCGCTACGCTGGACCTGGAAGCTGACACTAAATACGATCAGGTACAATATCGCTGGTACGTGGATGGCGAACCAGCAGGGGAGAATAGCAAAATTCAGTATCAGGCTTCTACCTGGAAGGCCATTACCGTATCGCTGGCAACGACCAACGGTTACTGCGTGGATTCAGCCAGCCAGGTGGTGGAGATCGAAGCCCTGACTGCCAATAAACTGGGAAGGTTTACTTGGCAGGAAGCTGGCACAGCCACCTGTGAGGGGCAGGCGTTCACCTTCACTTCTGATTCAATACACGCTGAATTTACTTACGAGTGGAAAGTAAACGGTGAAGTGGTGAGTGAAGAAGCGATATTTACCTCCTCATTGGCCCCAGGAGAATACACCGTGCATTTGTCACTCAGCGATGGTCATTGCTTGTATTCCAGCCAGCACGAACTGCTAGTATCAGAGGCCACCCAGAATGGAATTGCAGGTTTTGCATATATGATGCTGGATGCCTTACAATGCGATACCCGAGTTGTGGAATTTGAGGCAGAAAGCAGCGATAGCACTTACGCATATCTCTGGACAATCAATGGAGAAGAAGTAAGCCAGCAGTCAGCATTTGAGTATGAACTGCCCGTAGGGGGCTCTGAGGTGAAACTGGAGGTATCTCAGGGTAAATGCATTTCCACTACCACTAAGAACATTTCCATAGAAGACCAGTCACTCAGTCATGATGGTGCCTTTGACATCGCGTATGAGTCTTTCAATTGTAATGAATGGGCTTTGTCAGCCACTGCGCTGGATTTAGGAGAAGATGTGCGATATCAGTGGTGGATTAACGATACAGTGGTAGAAGCTCAGGAACAACTTTATCAGGTGGTGTCT
Source organism: Cyclobacteriaceae bacterium (assembly GCA_040222715.1). Taxonomy (GTDB): domain Bacteria; phylum Bacteroidota; class Bacteroidia; order Cytophagales; family Cyclobacteriaceae; genus Tunicatimonas. The sequence goes on from JAVKCN010000150.1 coordinate 25,391, forward strand.
CCCGGTGACTACACTGTGCGATTGCGTACCGAGGCGGGGGGCTGTTTCTACGAAGTGGAAGAAACGGTATCCATTCTTGCTGCGGAATCACTGGTCAATATACCGAACGTGCTGAGTCCTCAGGCCAGCCATCCTGATGACCGCGTGATTAAAGTCTACGGTAACTGTCTGGCCGAAGCGGGTTTTCACTTCCAGGTGATGGACCGATGGGGCGGGTTGGTGTACGAAACCAAAAGCCTGACAACTGCCGCAACCCAGGGGTGGGATGGAGGAAACAACACTGCCGGAATCTATACCTATAGTCTGCGCGCACGCTTTGACAATGGTACCGAATTTCAGAAACAAGGAACGATCACTCTTCTTAAATAATAGCGGTCATGAATCTTCATAAATTTCTATATATCAGTATGTTGATTGGGGTTATGTTAGTCCCCAAAAGTTGGGCGCAAGACCCTTCTTTCTCACAGTTTTACAATGCCCGACTCTACCTGAACCCGGCCTTTGCAGGCACTGAAGAGAATGTGATTGTCAGTGCTACCCACCGTACCCAGTGGAATCAACTGGACGGTGGCTATCGGTCCAACCAGGTGAGTGCGGTGCTGCCTATTCGGATGGACAAAGGTTTACAACCCCGGGGCCATATCGGCGGATTGGGAATATCAGTACATCAGGACCAGGCCGGACCTGATGGGAGTTTTCGGAATACGGGCGGTAATCTGACATTTGGATATGACATACCCATGGACGTTAAACGTACCCAGCATCTGGTTTTTGGTTTGCAAACCGGCTTCGGACAACGCAGCCTTTCACCAGAAGGATATCAATGGGGAAGTACCTATAACGCGGCTACCGGGCAGTTTGATGGTACGGGAAATGGCTTATTGCTGAATGATAAAACCTATTTTGATGTAAGTGGGGGAGTACTTTGGCAGTATGCTCCTGACCGCAAGGACGTTTATTATGAAAAGAGCTCACATTACGGGAAACGCCTGTCCGCCTTTGAGGGCGCTTCCATCGGAGTGGCGGCCTACCACCTGAATACGCCCGAAATGTCATTCTTCAGCGATGGCGGAGATGCCCTACCCGTGTTACTCAAATCGCACGGTAGTGTAGTCTTGGGAGTAACTGAACGATTGTTTATCTCGGGAAGTGCGGTGGCTTTATTGCAGGGCGAAGCCAATCAGATTAATGTAGGGAGTTTCCTGACTTATCGTTTGACAGGTCCGCAAAGCTTTACGCAGACGATGCTTCGCCTGGGCGGCTGGTACCGGGTGCAGGATGCGTACGTAATTACTTCGGAACTACAATTGCCCAACATTCACCTGGGAGTGAGTTACGATATGAATACCACGGCCATCAATGCCATCAGCAATCCACTGACTACCTACGAAATATTCGCGGCTTTCCGAATAAATAAGCGAGGGAATTTGCGATTGGTGTACTAGAAAGGAATATAAGGCGGTTGGCCGGAGGCGGAATAAAGTTTCGGGTCTTTAACCTGACCAGTAGAAACCGCCTCCGGCCTACTGCTTTTCTTCAAAGTTCTATCTGAATTTATTCTTCAACTGCTCAAGCTGATCGGAGAAATTCCCGGTCTCTGGGGCTCGTTTTTTCTTCGCAGCTTTGGGTTGAGGCTCGGCAAAGGGATCTTTTTTCATGGATAAACCGATGCGCTTGCGGTGAATATCCACTTCCATCACCGTCACTTCTACCTGTTGCTGCACCTTCACTACCTGGGTCGGGTCTTTCACAAAATGATCGGCCAGATGGCTGATGTGTACCAGACCATCCTGATGTACCCCGATGTCTACAAAAGCTCCGAAGTTCGTTACATTGGTGATGATTCCGGGTAGTTTCATTCCAACCTTCAGATCATTCATGGTATTAACTCCCTCCTGAAACTGGAATAACTCGAAAGAGTCCCGGGGATCGCGCCCTGGTTTTTCCAGCTCCTCCAGTATATCCTTCAATGTCGGCAGACCTACTTCATCGGAAGTATATCGCTTTACATCAATCTTCTTCTGAAGATCCGGTTGCGACAGCAGGTCGGCTAATGGGCTACCGGTGTCTTTCGCCATTTGCTGCACCAAAGCATAGCGCTCCGGGTGTACGGCACTGTTATCCAGGGGGTTCTGAGCACCCCGGATACGTAAAAAACCAGCGGCCTGCTCAAAAGCCTTATCGCCCAGTCGGGCTACTTTTTTAATCGCTTCCCGGCTGGGAAAAGCCCCGTGCTCATCGCGATAATCGACCATGTTTTTGGCCAATGCAGGACCTATACCGGAAACGTAACTCAAAAGTTGCTGACTGGCTGTATTTACATCCACCCCCACATTATTCACACAACTGATGACGGTGTCTTCCAACCCCTGTTTCAGGGCATTCTGGTCTACATCGTGCTGATACTGCCCAACACCAATGGATTTTGGATCAATTTTCACCAGTTCGGCCAGCGGGTCCAGCAGCCTTCTTCCAATGGAAACGGCTCCCCGCACGGTCACATCCTTATCCGGAAATTCGGTTCGAGCCACCTCGGAGGCGGAGTAGATGGACGCTCCGCTTTCACTCACCACCACCACGGGAATTTTCGCCGCGGACTTCACATGATTAGTGACAAACTGTTCGGTTTCCCGGCTGGCGGTGCCGTTTCCAATCGCAATAGCTTCAATTTGGTATTGCTGGCAAAGGTAGTCTATGGTGGCGGCTGATTCGCTGACCTGTTTTTGGGGAGGGTGCGGGTAAATGGCCGTGTTTTCCAAGAGCTTGCCCTGCCGATCCAGGCATACAACCTTGCATCCGGTGCGGAAGCCGGGGTCCAGTGCTAAAATATTCTTTTCGCTCAGGGGAGGAGCCAATAGCAGTTGACGCAGGTTTTCAGCAAATACCTGAATGGCTTCAATATCGGCCTTTTTCTTTGTTTCCAGCCGGACTTCTGTTTCCAAAGAGGGGCGAAGCAAACGTTTGTAGGCATCGTGAATCGCTAGCTGCACCTGTTGGGCAGCCAGAGAATTATTCTGTAAGAGTTGCTTTTCCAGCAATTGGACAGCTTTTTCTTCCGGGGGCGCAATGGTGAGTGACAGAAAACCTTCCTTTTCTCCCCGCCGCATGGCCAGCAAGCGGTGAGAAGGCACCTTGGCAATGGCTTCTTCCCATTCAAAATAATCCCGGAATTTGTGGCCATCGGCCTCTTTTCCTTTCAGCACCTTGGTTTTGATGACTCCTTCTTTCAGGAATAGCTTTCGCAGCACGTCCCGGGCCGCGGGGTCTTCACTGATCCATTCAGCAATAATATCGCGCGCACCCTGTAGGGCTTCTTCTACTGAGTTGACTTCTTTTTCGGGGTTGAGGTAGGATTGCGCCAGTTGTTCCAGGTTATCAGCGGTTTGAGCGCGTATGGTTTCTGCCAGTGGTTCCAGGCCTTTTTCTTTGGCAATGGTGGCTTTGGTGCGGCGTTTGGGTTTATAGGGCAGGTAGATATCCTCCACTTTGGCCATGGTCTGGGCCTCGTCAATTTGCTTTCGAAGCGCATCAGTCAGCTTGCCTTGTTCTTCAATGGACTTTAGTACACTCTCTTTCCGTTTGTCCAGTTCCCGCAACTGATTGGCCTGATCCCGGATATTGGTGATTTGTACTTCATCCAGGCTTCCGGTCACTTCTTTCCGGTAGCGGGATAGAAACGGGACGGTAGCCCCTTCGTCCAGCAGTTCCAGAGTTTTGCTTACCTGCGTAGTCCTGATTCCTAATGTTTGGGCGATCTGATCAATGTGGGTGGTCATACACAATTGGGTTGATGTTCTAATGAAAAAGCGGGAGGCAAAAATAGGAACTGAAGCAGGAAATCCAAGCCCAAAGAGCGAATGACTTTTCAGAAAAAATACCTATCTTATGTATAAATACCATGGCCATGGCAAATGCACCTACACCACCCAACCCGCCGCCGAAAAAAAGGCTTACGCAAGAGATGGAAATGGCCAGTAAACAGGCCGAAAAATTGCGGCAACGAGCCGAAGCCCTAAAAAAGTTTGCCCAGCGCTATAAAGACAGCTCAACTGAACAGAGTCAATACGGGATATCTCATCAGGAGCGGGATCCCTGATTATTCCGAAAGCCCGAGGTTGTGTTTGAGTAAAGCTTCCGCCCGTTCAAACTCTTCTTTTTCAATGGTGTGGTAACCATCCTCATACATATTCACCAGATCCTGGTACGAAATATTCTGTTGATCGGTTTGCCAGTGATTTCCTTGGGCAATAATGTTGGTGCTTTCATACGTAAATTCACCTTGCGGGATGGGCAGGAGCACCAGTTTACGATAAATATTTTTCTGGTCAATAGTATTCTTAACGTAGAGCTTTTTCATAAGTCAGGGCGTGTAGGGTTCAATTCTTTGCAGTAGCTGCTGAAAATTTTCCTCTTCTGCTAAATCTACAAAATCAATATCAATTGTTAAAATAGGGCATAAAGAAAAAGTTTCGACCCATTGGGCATATCGTACATTCAAATTTTGAAGATATTCCCGGGGAATGCTGTTCTCATTTTTCCTTTGTACGTTTTTTGTAGCATGGCGTTGCTGAACCCGCCGATGGAGGGTTTCCACGCTGCCTTTCAGATAAATGACCAGATCGGGTGGTGAGAGCAAGGGGATCATGGTTTGGTACAGGTGCTGGTAATTTTGGTAGTCTCGTGCGCTGAGGTAGCCCATATCAAACAGGTTACAGGCAAAAATATGGGCATCCTCGTAAATGGTACGATCCAGAATCTTGGATTCCGTCTGAGCGGTGATCTTCACCGCCTGCTCGAAGCGATGGCTTAGGAAATAGATCTGGAGTGGAAAGGCCCATCGGTGCATGTCTTCATAAAAATCATTGAGGTAAGGATTATCCTGCACCGCTTCCAACTCAGGGCGAGCTTGTAATGCCTGAGCCAGGCGGTTAACCAGCGTTGTTTTTCCTGCTCCGATATTTCCTGATACAGCAATGAACATAGGTTTGTAAAGTGAAAATGGGCACTATTTTACCTAAGTTAGATTTTGCCACGATTGTTTGACTGAATTCAAGAAACGGGGCAGGGAAGGTTAAAAAGCGTTTTTACGGAAGCGGAGGGTTCGCCACATTACCAGCATACCTGCCAGTGACAGGGGAGTCATGATGGCGCTTTCCCACCAGCCAAAGCCTTTTTCCAACATTATATACCCAGCAAAGAAGGGGAGAACAATAAAAAACAAGCTCACACTCCACGAAAGCAGATCTAACATAAAATAGGCTACCCGGTAGCTCAAAGGATCTTCCTCCACTTTTTCTTCCGGATTTGACTGATCAGTTTCCGAAACTGGGGGCCGAGGGGTTGTCGGGGGTGGGTTTTGATAAACCTGCTGAAAGTTTGCCTGATACTGTGCACTGGCCTGCACATAGGATTGGGCAAGAATAAACTGATGATATGTCAGGAGCTTTTCGTGCGCTTCGGCAATTTGCTGAAAGCGAAGGTTCGCCTCCAGGCTGGGGTTCACATCAGGATGATATTTCAGAGCCAGTGATCGGTAGGCTTTTTTGATGTCAACGGTGGTGGCATTTTGCGATAACCCCAGTATTTGGTAGTACTCATCCATGATATGCACCTTCGTTGTTTAACATCAATGGGAATGAACGACTTTCGTTACCTAAACTTAAGCAAAAGCATGGGGTCAATACAAATAGTTTTGTAAAAATCTGCCTGGGAAGGAGCAATTACTCCCGGGAAATCTCCGGCATTGCCCAGCAGGTCAGTCATGACCTGAAAATGCAGGTGCGGAGGCCAGTCTCCGTTTTCAGGAAAGTTACCTAACTCACCCACCCGTTCATTTTTGGCAATCAACTGCCCCACACGAATGCCGTTTAGAGAAGAACGACTCAGGTGACCGTAAAGTGTATAAAAGGTGGCATCTTCGATGGTATGCTCCAGAATAATGGTTGGGCCATAATCGCCAAAGCCCTGATTGTCTTTAAAACTGTGGATCACGCCCGGCCAGGGGGCATGGAGGGGGGTAAGGGCCGGAGCCCATACATCAACTCCCAAGTGGAGAGAGCGCGCTTCAGTACTTTGGTAATGCTGGCTTCTCTGATAAATAGAACGGTTTTCCAGAAATCCCCCAATACCGGTTTTACCCGGGGCAAGCGTTCCAAATATTAACTGATCAAACAGTGCGGTATCCACCAGATCATGGCTGGTGAGTAAGGGGTTCTGCACACTTAACACCAGCGGGAGCAGGTCCGTAGATGAAATGTTGGGAAACACATACCCTATCTGATCGTTACGTATGTTGAGAGATTGCTCGATCTGCTGTTTCATAACCTGCTTCGGGCGATTGGACGAGTTCTTTAGCATTTTGGACGCACAAGATGATAAATTATTCCTAACTTTACCGCCAAATGGCGATAGGCCCTTCTCCTTTTTTGAAGCTGAGCCTTGGGTAAAACTTTTTTTATAACAAGTTTCTATCTATTATTTGTTTAACAATGCTCAAACGAGCGAACTATCAATAACAAATTCATATTTCTAAGATTAACTTTTTAGCGGCACTATGAACCAAAACGAACTAGAAACCTTATGCATAAATTCCATTCGCACGCTGGCGATGGATAGTGTACAGAAAGCAAATTCAGGACACCCGGGCACGGCCATGAGCTTAGCACCCATTGCTCATGTATTATGGTCGCGGATCATGAACTACAACCCCGACGATCCTCGCTGGCCCGGTCGCGATAGGTTCATCCTATCGGCAGGGCACGCCTGCATTTTACAATACAGTATTTTGCATCTGACCGGCTATGACCTGACCATTGATGATCTGAAAGATTTTCGTCAGTGGGAAAGCAAGACCGCCGGCCACCCAGAATACGGTCTTGCCCCTGGTATTGAAGTAACGACCGGTCCATTAGGGCAGGGTTTTGCCAACGGGGTTGGATTTGCTATGGGACAGAAATTTCTGGCAGCTCGTTACAATAAAGAAGGAAAAAATATCTTTGATTATAAGATCTACGCTATCTGTAGTGACGGTGACCTGATGGAAGGGATTTCCTCAGAAGCTGGTTCCATCGCCGGACACCAGAAACTGGGAAACCTCATCTATTTCTACGATGATAATAACATCACCATCGACGGAAATACCAACATTACATTTACCGAGGATGTGGAAGCCCGTTTCCGTTCCTTTGGCTGGCATACCCAAACCGTAGAGGATGTCAATGATCTGGATGCCCTGGAACAGGCCATTCGCACCGCCGAAGCCGTAGAAGATCAGCCTTCGCTGATTCGAGTAAAAACCCTGATTGCCTACGGTAGTCCCAATAAAATTAATACTTCCGGAGCCCACGGTGCACCGCTGGGTGATGATGAAGTATCAGCTACCAAGAAAAACCTGGGCTGGGACCCCGACAAAAAGTTTTATGTGCCGGATGAGGTATACGATTTCTACAAGAAAGCCGTTAACGACCGGAAAGTGAAGCAACAGGAGTGGGAAAAACTATTCCAGTCGTACCAGTCTGAATATGCTGACCTGGCTACCGAATATCTGAATTTTACCAAAGAGCAGTATCCATCTTTAAAAGATGATTTACCCTTCTTTGAACCCGATGAGAAAGGTATGGCCACCCGGAATGCGGGTAAAAAAGTCATGAATGCCATTGCTCCCCATTTACCCTTATTACTGGGCGGAGCGGCTGATTTGGTAGAATCTACCAAAACAGAAGTAGAAGCTTCCGGTAGTTTTGAACCCGGTAACTACGGTGGACAAAACATTCACTTCGGTATTCGGGAACATGCGATGGGTGCCATTGTTAATGGACTTACGCTTACGGAAGGAATTATTGGCTATGGATCAACCTTCTTCATTTTTACCGATTATATGCGTCCTCCTTTGCGTCTGGCTGCTATCATGAAGCTGCGCTCTATCTTTGTGTACACCCACGATAGCATTGGGCTGGGAGAAGATGGAACGACCCACCAGCCGATTGAGCAACTTATGTCAATGCGGGCCATTCCTAATTTGATGAATATTCGTCCGGCTGATGCCAATGAAACTGCGCAAGCCTGGCGGGTAGCCATTGAGCATAAGGGCGGTCCGGTATCCATTGTACTTACCCGGCAGAATATTCCCGTACTGGATTATCAACATTGCGAGGGGCCGCAAAGTCTGGAAAAAGGCGCTTATGTGCTGAAAGATGCCAACGACGTACCGCAGTTAATTCTGATGGCCAGCGGTTCTGAAGTGCATCTGGCTCTGGAAGCTCAGGAAAAACTGGCCAGTGAAGGTATTCAGGCCCGGGTGGTAAGCATGCCTTCCTGGGAATTGTTTGAAAAGCAGGATGCCTCCTACAAAGAAAGCGTTTTTCCCAAGAGCATTCGCAAGCGTATTTCCATTGAAGCCGGCGTGACGCTGGGATGGCAAAAATATATTACGGATGAAGGGATGTCTATCGGCATCGATACTTTCGGTGAGTCTGCTCCCGCCAAGAAACTGATGGAAGCGTTTGGCTTTACGGCCGATAACGTCGTAAAACAAGCGAAGCAGTTGCTGGAAACAGCGGACGTTTAGCCAAGTACCTGGGGTATTTTGATCGGTGCAAGCCTTGAAATACCCCAGTATCCAATCATTAAAAAAACATCGATGAAAGTAGGTATTTCTGCGGATCATGGTGGCTTTTACGCGAAACAAAAACTGACCGAATTTCTTCATACCCTCGAAGGCATAACGGTGGTAGACTACGGAGCCAACGAGTATGATGCACTGGACGATTACCCTGACTTTGCCAGCGCATTGGGTCTGGCGTTGTCTAAAGGCGAGATAGCGCGAGGGATTGCTATCTGCGGAAGTGGAGTAGGAGCCTCTATCGCAGCCAATAAAATTCCTGGAGTACGGGCTGCACTGATCAGTGATACGTATTCGGCCCACCAGGGAGTGGAACATGATGATATGAATATCATCTGCTTTGGAGCCCGAGTTTTTGGCGAAGAGCTTATCAAGGAAATGACCCAGGCATTTTTAAACGCCCGGTTTACGGGAGAAGAGCGACATACCCGTCGCCTGAATAAAGTAAAATCGTTAGAGCAAAAATTCTTTTCGTAGCCTTATCCCTATCAATACTGTTGAGAGAAGGTTAACACATCAAGGAAATCAACCAACTATGGAAACAGAACACTATGATTTTGGAATGGTCGGACTGGGAGTGATGGGCCGTAATTTCTTACTGAATATCGCAGATAGCGGCTTCTCGGTCATTGGACTGGATAAGGACGATGCCAAGGCCAAGGCATTGGAACAGGAGGGGAGCGACAACGTAAAAGGGGCCACTACCCCGGAAGATTTTGTAAAAGCCCTCAAAAAGCCTCGAAAGATTATGATGCTTGTGCCCGCGGGTGCTATTGTGGATGCTGTTATTGAAGAATTAACTCCCTTATTGGATGATGGAGATGTACTCATTGATGGTGGTAATTCCCTTTTTACCGATACCAATCGCCGCATCGAGGAACTGAAAACCAAAAATATTAATTACCTCGGAATTGGAGTATCCGGTGGAGAAGAAGGTGCCCGAAGAGGCCCGAGTTTGATGCCGGGCGGTAGTAAAGAGGCTTATGAAATTGTACGCCCCATGCTGGAAGCCGCGGCTGCTAAGGTGAACGGCGAGCCTTGCGTAACCTACCTGGGTTCTACCTCAGCGGGTAATTTTGTGAAGATGGTGCACAATGGCATCGAATACGGCCTGATGGAGTTGATTGCCGAGGCCTATGATCTCATGAAGCGAGGTATGGAAATTTCCAATGAAGAAATTCACAAGGCTTTTGCCGAATGGAATGAGGGTGAGTTACAATCGTTTTTGATCGAGATTACGGCAGACATCTTCAAAGAGCCCGATGCCAAAGGAGGAGAAGGGTTTTTGGTGGATAAGATCCTGGACAAAGCCAAACAGAAAGGTACCGGAAAATGGACATCTCAGGTTGCTATGGACTTAGGTATCCCGATTCCAGTCATCGATGCTGCCGTAACTTCCCGTTTTCTGTCGGCATTGAAAGGTGAGCGAGAAGTAGCAAGTGAAATTCTGATGCATGATCATCAGGAGATCAAAGAAGAGAAGAAGTTTCTGATGGGTGAGTTACGCAATGCGGTCTATTTTGCCACCATTGTCACCTACGCCCAGGGCATGGCTTTGCTGAAAGAATCCTCTACGGAATTTAACTATGGGTTGAATCTGGCCGATGTGGCTAAAATCTGGCGAGGAGGCTGCATCATTCGGGCCCGATTGCTGGAAGATATCATGGCTTCGTACCATCATCAGCCCGAACTGACCAATTTAATGCTGGATGATCATATCTCTAAGCTTTTGCTGCAATTACATCTGGATGCCATCGAAGTAGCAAAACTAGGATTGGAACAAGGAGTCCCCATGCCTGCCCTGAATGCGGCACTGGCTTACTTTGATGCTTATCGTAGCAAGCAACTGCCCTCGAATCTGACCCAGGCCCAGCGTGACTATTTCGGAGCCCATACCTACGAGCGTATCGATGCCGAGGGTACTTTCCATACTGAGTGGAATAAAATATAAAAGGAGAACGAATACCGGAGAACGGAATCCGGTAACGGGGCTTTTACAATTCGATCGTATTGAAATATGAATAATTCATCTCAATACATCTTCCGGTTTCCCGTTTCCGTTTTTCCCTTTCTAACCCTAATATCCAATATCTATGAATCCTGTTGATTATCAAAATATAAATCCCACCGTCATTGTGATCTTCGGAGGCAGCGGTGATCTTAATAAGCGGAAGCTCATTCCGGCGCTCTACAACTTGTATATTGACCGGTATCTGCCGGAGCATTTTCATATCATCGGGTTGGGGAGAACGGATTATTCGGATGAGGATTTTCGAACTTTTTTAAAGGAAGGCGTCGATGACTTCTCCCGACGCAAGGCTGATGAATCCAGCTGGAAAGAGTTTTCTTCCCATGTGGCTTACCATGTTTCGAATGTAAAAGATATTGAATCCTACAAAGAGATTGTCGGGTTGATTGAAGAAAAGGAACAGGAGTGGGGTACAAAAGAAGTCAACCGTTTATTTTACCTTTCGGTGGCACCGACCTTGTTTGAAACCATTTCCATCAATCTGGGAAAGGTAGAAGCCTGTCAGGATGTGAACCGTACCCGAATTATCATTGAGAAACCCTTCGGACATGATCTGAAAACCGCCCATTCCCTGAACCGTCTGCTCACCAAAATTTTTGCGGAGCAACAGATTTTCCGCATTGACCACTACCTGGGTAAAGAAACCGTACAGAATATCCTGACTTTCCGTTTCACCAATGCCCTGTTTGAGCCTATCTGGAACCGGAATTACATCGACCATGTGCAGATTACGGTATCAGAGACGGTAGGTGTAGGTACGCGGGGAGGGTATTACGAGGGTTCAGGAGCCCTGCGGGATATGATCCAGAACCACGTGCTTCAGTTGGTATCCATGATTGCCATGGAGCCGCCTATTTCACTGGAAGCCGACGAAATTCGGAACAAGAAGGTGGATGTGCTCAAAGCGATGCGGCGCATTACCCAGGAAGATGTGAAAGATCACGCCGTTCGGGGGCAGTATGGCCCCGGTTGGATCAAAGGAGAAGAAGTGCCCGGCTATAAAGACGCCGAGGGAGTGGCCGAAGATTCCCGGACTGAAACCTATGCCGCCGCCAAATTCTTTATCGACAACTGGCGCTGGCAGGATGTGCCCATTTATGTGCGTACCGGCAAGCGCATGGCTGATAAAACCACGGCCATCACCATCCAGCTCAAATCAGCTCCTCACCGAGCCTTTGTCTCTAACGGAAAGATCAACCAGGACCCTAACCGGATCGTGATTAATATTCAGCCGGAGATGGGGATGAAAATACGCTTTCAGGCCAAGCGGCCCGGGGTAAGCCAGATTGTGAATCCGGTGGAGATGATCTTTGATTACGAACAGGCTTATGATGCGCCTACTCCGGAAGCATACGAAACACTACTGCTGGATGCCATTGCGGGTAATGCAGCCCTCTTCATGCGGGCCGACCAGGTCGAAGCCGCCTGGGAGGTAGTAATGCCTATTTTAGAGGTCTGGGAGAAAGAGCCCATCAGCGATTATCCCAGCTATGATGCGGGTAGCTGGGGGCCGCCGAATGCCGACCGCCTGCTGAATCAGGAGGGCCGTCATTGGTTCAATCCGCCGGCCCGAAATGCCCTGGATACCATCATTGAAGATAAACACAATGAATCCAAAGCCGGAGTGATCAATTTGCATACCTATAATGAAATAGATGATCTCAGCTATTGCGCTGCCGAACTATTTGCCTCTAAAAGTCAGGAAGCAGTGGAGAAATTCGGGCGCTTTACTGTATGCCTGTCCGGGGGAGGTTCTTCTAAAGCCATGTATGAGCTATTGGCGAAGGAACCACTTTCCTCTAAAATACCCTGGAAAAATGTACATGTATTCTGGGGCGATGAACGAGCTGTACCGATTGACCATGCGGATAGTAATGCCGGGATGGCTTTGGAAGCTCTATTACGCCATGTACCCATTCCTGAGAACCAGATTTACCCCATTCAGGGAGGGCTACGGGCGGACGTCGCGGCTTTGCAGTACGAAGAGGTTTTGCAACGATTCTTTCAGGGACGCTCTCCCCGCTTTGATTTGGTGTGGCTAGGTTTAGGGCCGGATGGGCATACTGCTTCGCTGTTTCCTGAGGTGGCCATTTCCCAGAAAGAAATGACCTGGGTGAAAGAAGTATTTGTGCCCAAGCTTGATGCCTATCGGATCACGTTAACCCCTCAGTTAATTAATAAAGCGAACTGCGTGGCCTTCATCGCCTACGGGAAAGGTAAAGCCAATGCCCTGCAACACGTGTTGGAAGGCCCTTACGAACCAGAGCAATATCCTGCCCAGCTGATTCAGCCCACGCACGGAGAAGTTCACTGGTTTGTGGACAATGAAGCGGCGGTTTCATTGGGTAAAAAATCAGAATAACATTCAGTTTATCGGACAAAAACCGCAGGAAGTAACTGACAACATGCTTCCTGTGGTTTTTTTCTTTATCCTAAAATTGGATTTATCGGAATATGCTGTGCCTGAAGATAGGCAAGCCATTCTTCCAGGGGTTTGCCTTTCAGTACCCGGGGGAATTTATGTTGTCCACCCACCTTACCCTGAGTGTGCATCCAGTTGATAAATAGCTGATTGGGCACCAGCGTGACCATCACCTCCGCAAGCGCTGCCGTTCGTTCGACACGGTAATCATCATTAAGTTCTTTTAAGTAGCCATCCAGTTGCTCTTTCACTTCATCTATATTAACCGATTGATCTATTCCAATATACCAGTGATGGGCAAAGAGACCCTGATAGGCCAGACCCGTGACGGTATATTCATTAATCTCTACATTGAGATCTGAGGAAAGCCGCTCAATGGCCCGATTCATATTGTCAACGGACAGGTGTTCTCCGCATAGGCTTAAAAAATGCCTGGTACGTCCGGTAATTACAATTTCGCTTTCCGCCAGGTTCGTGAATTTTACCACATCCCCGATGAGGTAGCGCCAGGCCCCGGCGCAGGTGGATAACAGCAATGCATATTCCTGATCCGGTTTCACCTCATGAATCATCAGCGTTTCCGGATTGTCTATCAAATTACCATCAGGATTGAAATTGCGATCGGTGAACGGAATGAATTCAAAGAAAATATCATTATTCAACATCAATTGCATGCCCGGAGCGTGGGGGCGGGTACGGAATGCCAGAAAGCCTTCGGAGGCCAGATAGGTTTCAATATAGGTGAGGGGCTGCGCACACAGGCGATCAAAGGTTTTAAGGTAGGGAGTCAACGCTACTCCGCCATGAATGAAAATGCGTAAGTTAGGCCAGATATCGTGAATGGTTTGCAACCCATAATGGTCAATGATTTTTTCCATCAGCATTTGCAGCCAGGCGGGCACGCCTACAATCACTCCAATATCCCATTTATGGGCCTGTAGTGTGATCTCTTCCAGCTTACGGTCCCAGTCACGCTCTCGGGCAATCTTACGACCTGGTTTATAAAAGCGGTAAAACCAGTAGGGCATCTGACTTACGGTGATACCACTTAAATCACCTTCGTAGTAGAAATTTTGCTTATTCAGCGAGGTGCTTCCGCCCAGCATGAGAATTCCTTTCTCGAAAAGCGATTCGGGCAGATCATAGTTGGGAAGGGTCAGGATCTGACGTACACTGACGCGTTGTATGGCCTTAAGCATCTCCTTGGTTACCGGAATGTATTTGGATGCCGCTTCGGATGTTCCCGAGCTTAGCGCAAAGTATTTTATTTTTCCCGTCCAGGTTATATTTTTTTCTCCGTCGCGGAGCCGATGCCACCAGGCATTGTATAGTCGGTTATAGTCAAAAATCGGTACCTGAGCCTTATAAGCTTCATAAAATGCGTCCGGGTGAGGATCTTTGTAGTGTGTGAGTAACTTCTGAAAATGGTAATGCTGCCCAAAATGGGTATCTCGGGCGGTTAGCAGCAAATGCTTGAGTACTGTTTTTTGCAGATCAAACGGGGTACCGTAATGTTGCTCTAAGGATTGACGCAGTTGTAATCCTTTTTTGAGAAGTTTTCCGATGATGGGCATGGCATAAAAATATAGCACCGAAACTAATCAACAGAACGCCAGAAGTTTGAAAATAAATATTATGAAAAAGTGAAGAAAGTGTTAAGGTTTCATAAACTACCAGCAATAAAAAGTTAGTGATATTACCGCATAAAACAATGAGTTGCCCATAGAAAAAAATGGCTTATGGGCGTGAAAGACAAGTCATCCGTTTTGAAATTGTTGCTTTATCAGGATAGGTGCCTTTAACCAATCTCTATCGGAAGTTCCTGCCCTAGTTCATTGCTTCGATAGGCTAGCTCAATAAGATAAATAACCTGCATCGCTTCTTCCGCGGAAACCAGCAGTGAAGCCTCTCCTGCGATGGTGCGGGCCAGATTTTCGTAAAAAGAGAGGTAATTTCCTGTTTCGGAAGCAATCGTGCCTCGGAAAGGCAGCCCATTCAATTCCGTATCCAGCGTACCCCAAATGCTTGGGTCTTCTTTTCCCCATTCAGGAGTAGTGGGAGTTTGTCCAACTTTGAGGGCGTCTTCCTGCGGGTCCAGCCCGTACTTGGTAAACGTGCCCATTTCTCCCAGGATTTTGTAGCGTGGGCCTTCATCGCGCACCATATAGCTGGACTTAAGCGTGACCTGCATTCCGGGATAGGAAAGGATAAGATGGTACGCATCCGGCGATTTGCCTCCGGTGCGTTGGATGCTGATTTTGGCAAATAACTTTTCTGGAAGTCCGAACAGCACCAGCGCCTGATCGATCATGTGGGAACCCAGGTTGTATAAAATTCCTGCGCCGGGACTATTTTCTTCTTTCCAGGTATTGGGTTGAATGTAATTGCGGAAGCGGTCGTAGTGCGCTTCGTATTCCACCAGTCGTCCGCATAATTTTTGGTCCAGTACTTTCTGTACGGTAAAAAAATCACTATCCAGTCGCCGGCTTTGGAAGACGGTGAGCAATTTGTTGTGCTTTTTGGCAATGGCGATCAGATCTTGAGCCTCCTGTACCGTATTGGTGAACGGTTTTTCTACAATAACATGCTTCCCAGCTTCTAGCGCTGCTTTCGTCATATCAAAGTGGTACGGGTTAGGAGTATTCACCACTACCACGTCTACTTTTTCATCTCCCAGAATATCCTCAAAAGTTCGTACGGTGGTTACCTCAGAGTAGTCCGCAACGGCATCATTCCGGTGGCGTTCCAGCACTTTATAGAGGTTAAAATCAGGATGTGTGACAATTAAAGGAGCGTGAAATACTTTACCGGACATGCCGTAAGAGGCAAGAGCAACGTTGATCATATAGGTTGTGAGTTTAAGAGCCCAAACTACACAATTTTGCCACTTTACTCAAGCGCAATATCAGTCAATTGCCTAATCGTTAGCTAAATACCAATACGGTTTGCTGAAAGCGATAAGCAGGTGGATGCTGCTTACTGCTATTAGGTGAAATAAAAACCTTCTATGAAAAATTGCTAAAAGATGAAGCTCTTCGGCAGGCTAAGCTTGAGTTTCTAGCCAAAGCTCCGATAGCTAATCAACATCCATTTTATTGGGGAAGTATGGGAGTGATAGGTGATAGTAAGCCGCTCAATACTCAAACCCAGAGCTGGATTTCTTCTAAGTTATGGTGGTTGCTAGGCTTACTGATAATTTTAATTGGTGGTAATGTAGTCAAAAATAGACAGCGAGGGTAAAGTTATTTAAAACGAAAAAGCGCATGTCTGATCTCAAACATGCGCTTTGTGGATACTTAGAGGCTACAATTATTCTTCATCAGGGCGTGCCTTTGACTTTGCCTTTCGGAGGCATGGCAGAATTATCTGGATTTACCAGATCCTCACTACAGCTAAAAAGAGTAGCAGAAAGGATAGCAAAGGCAAAGGATAATTTGGCGACTTTAGAAATAAACTTTCTCATAGTTACAGAATTATAATTTATAGGTAGAAAATTAGGTAGAAAAGAATGTAATATATCTAGCTGATCAACTATGATTACAAATATAACTATTTTATTGAAATGTAAAAGTAAAGTTATACGTATTGTGCTAAAAAATAGAAAACTAAGAAAAAAAGTACAACAAATTATGTTTTTAAGCCGTGGGCTATTTTCTTTTCCCAAATTGAAAAAACCTGTTTCTAATACTATTCTTAACTACTGGGAACAAGAAATTATACTGCGGGAAAAGAGCTAAGCAAATAATTTATATGAATATTCTAGCAAAATACATTTTTAAGTATAGATATTTGTTTTTTTTTTAGTATAACTCCAGTTAAGAAAATAATGATTATTTAGTTAATTTTACTTAAAATTGTTGAGTATGTTTGAATATCTTACGATAGTAATTTACAATTCTAGACCATGATACTGCATGTAAGAAATTGTTTAGAATCTTCCTTTTTTTTACCTACTATTAATAGGTAAAAGTGTACTATTTAATGTGAGATTCTTTTTTTTATAGCAAAATTTGGAAGAATTTTAGTGCGTAGTGAATACATATATATGTACTACTACTAATGCATATAATAAAGCAATATTAGCTAGGTTATTTTATAGGGATATGATCGATAGCAAACAAATAGACTCATTAAGTAAAACGTTTCGGTACACCCTAAAGGATCGGCGTAAATTCATAAGCTTGGTTATTGTATTAACGTTACCGTTCGTTATCTTTTCGTGGCGGTTTGTTCCAGAAGGCATAAGTATTTACTTCTATGAGGATTTAAGTTTATTTGTTTGGACTTTTTCAGTGCATTTTACCATCGTAATGCTTTCTACTGCTTGGTTCTTATCTACTCCCCGACGCGATTTTGCAACTCAGATTATTGTATTAGCTGCTTTGTTCTTTGGAATATACTTAACCTGGGATACAATACCTTTCTATGACCAACCACCAATATGGGTAGATATAATAGTAAGTATAATAGTCTTTCTGATCGTGAGTGTTTACCTCTACTACGTATACCGAAATTATATAAGCCGGAATATTGATTATAAGCAGTTACACGACGGCATTGTGCATGATTTGCACCATCAGAAATTTTTGAATTCCATCAGCCGCATTGAGGGGCTCATGAAAGTGGCGGATATTGAAGAGCCCTATAAAAGTATGTGTGAGGATGAAATTGCCGACCTCAAAGAATCGGTAGTATACGTAGCTGATAAATACAAAGCTTTGTACTAAGGTTTGCCGGTTTGCATATAGCGCTTCAAATCTGAAACACTTTTTATACTCAATCCCTTAGCCTGTTCTTCCCGCATCATCAAGGCCGTGGTGTTATTAAATCCCAGGGGCGGAAGCCAGGTTAATCCATATTGTTGTTGCACTTCTTTCTGTACATAGTCGTACACCCATTCTTTATTTTGGGTTAAGCTATCCACGGTTTTCGCATCCGGTTTCAGTAAGACCAGCAGCGCCGTGCCGGTGTATTCGGGGTAGATATCCACGTAACCATTGATGATGGCATCCATCAGTAACTTGGTGCCGCCAAACCCTTGTTTCAATTCCACACTCAAATGGGTGTTTCCTTCGATGAGCAGGGCAAACATTTCGGCCAGAATAAAATTCTCGGTAAAGCTCTTCGAGCCAATGATCAGGTCAGCAGCCCTCTCTTTTTTCGGTACGGTGCTAAAACCCAGCGAATCTAAAAAATCCTGGGCTACCGACCTCGGAGAGCGTTTGTTCTGATCTACTTCAAAATTCATCTGCATCATGGCTTCTTCGGAAATTTTTCCACCTAGATCCTGAAAAACAGTTTGTAACTGAGGAAATCGATCCAGGGTTTCCTGGCGCATCAGTGGTGCGGCGTAGTAGGGGGGGAAGTAATTTTGATCGTCCTCAAGTACCCTCAGATGGTAGGCCCGGATGCGCCCATCGGTAGAAAAACCGCTGATCACGTCTACCTGCTTTTCGTGTAAAGCCTGGTACATCAGGCCAATCTCCATCTCCCGGGTCTCCATAGAGAAACCGTACGTTTTCTGTAAACCAGGGTAGCCATCGGCCCGCTCCATAAACTCCGAGTTGAACCCGGCCAGCAAACGATCTTCTTTATTGCCAATCTGAGGCCAGGCCGCCTGCCCGATCAGAAACAGACACAATACTCCAAAAGCTATCGCCAGTGGTTTAAGCAGTTTTTGAATATGCTGCTGAATCAGGCTCAGGAGCGTATCCAGGATAATGGCCAGTAGTGAAGCCGGAATGGCACCCGCCAAAATCATATACACATTATTGACGGCAATGCCCCGGAAAATAAACTCTCCCAGTCCTCCGGCGGCAATCAGGGCACATAGGGTAGCCACGCCAATGTTGATCACCATGGCCGTACGCACTCCGGCAAAAATGACCGAAGCGGCCAGCGGTAGCTCGACCATCCGCAGTATTTGTAGGTCCGTCATGCCCATGCCCCGGGCAGCTTCTTTGATGGCCCCATCCACTCCCTTGATCCCGGCGTAGGTATTGCGCACGATGGGCAACAAGGCATAGAGAAAGAGCGCAATAATGGCAGGCAGCACGCCAATCCCGAAAAAGGGCAGCATAAAGCCCAATAGCGCAATGCTGGGGATGGTCTGTACAATATTCACAAATCCCAGCATCGGACGGGCCGCTCGCTCGTATCGGGTCAGTAAAATACCGATCAGGATGCCAATGACGGTAGCGATCGACAGCGAGATCATGGTGATCCACAGGTGCTCGTAGGTCTGCTGCAAAATTTCGGTACGTTGATCAGCTAAAAAGGAAAAAAATTCTTGGAGCAAGGCCTGACGACATTTAGGGTTATCGATGGATTATGTATAGTTTTGCCCCTTCTTTCACGCAAAAAGAGGGGGCATTCCTGAACGATTGAAGTTATGAATTACTACGGTTTTTTTAAGAAGAACACCCGGTTTTTACTATTCGGGCTGTTTTTTACGTTCTTTTCAGGATTTGGCCAAACTTACTTTATCTCCTTGTTCAGCGAAGAGATTCGCGCCAGTTTTTCACTTACCCACGGCAGCTTCGGGCTGATCTATTCTTTGGCGACGCTGAGCAGTGCCGCTACCCTGATCGGCGTGGGCCGTTACCTGGATCGCACCAAACTACTGGTGTATACTGCCTGGGTATGTGTGGGGTTTATCGCCGCCAGTGCCTTGTTTGCCCTGGCTCCCAATCTACTGTGGCTGGGCGTGGGTATTTATGGCTTACGCTTGTCATGCCAGGGGCTGATGACCCACACCTCCATGACGAGCATGGCGCGGTATTTTGATGAGCAGCGGGGCAAGGCTTCCAGCATTGCGACCATGGGTTTTCCGCTGAGCGAAGCGCTGTTTCCGATTATCGGCGTAGCCCTCATGCATGCCATTGGCTGGAGAAATACCTGGCTGACCGTTAGCATCTTTGGGGTATTGGTGGTATTGCCCGTCATGTTGTTTTTGCTGAAAGGGCATCAGGTGCGTCATATTAGCTGGTTGAAAGCAGTGGAGGAAGCCGCGGCCAACGCGCAAACCAAAGCTCGGGCGTGGAGGCTCAAAGAAGTGTTACGGGATATTCGTTTTTATCTGGTCGCCCCGGCTGTGCTTACCCCAGCTTTTGTAAATACGGGCATCTTTTTTCATCAGGTGGTTTTGGTTGATTCTAAAGGATGGGAGCTGGCGTGGTACGCTACTTCTTTTACTGGTTACGCGGCGGCCACCGTCGTCACGGCCATTATTGTGGGCTGGCTCATTGACCGGTGGAATGCCATTCGGTTGCTCCCCTTTTATTTGCTGCCGCTGGGGTTTGGTTTATTAGGGCTGGCGCTGGTAGATAGCTCCTGGGTGGCGTTGTTTTATATGGTATTTGCCGGATTAACGGCAGGGAGCGCCTCGGTGCTGACCAACGCCATGTGGGCGGAACTTTATGGAGTATCCTCCCTCGGTAGCATCCGCTCGGTGGCCAGTGCCATGATGGTGTTCTCCAGTGCCTTATCTCCGGTTTTACTGGGAGTGATGCTGGATGCCGGATTTACTATGACATCCCTCATCTTCCTCTGCTTAGGGATCTGTTTGGTAGCCGTCATGCCCCTGCTCGTGCTGGTGCGGTTGTATCGTCGGGAGGTGGCCGTCACCGGCTAGAAAGCATGCTCGTTGAGCATGCGGTAGAATAGCTGCGTAAGTTTGGGCTCGGCCTCATTGGCAATGCGGATAATGTCAGCCACGGTAACCGGTTCGAGATTATCGGGATCACCTAAATCGGTGATGATGGAGGTGGCAAAAACCTTCATGCCCTGGTGCTTGGCCACAATAACTTCAGGTACGGTGGACATGCCGACCAGATCGCCGCCAATTTTTCGGAGAAAGCGGTACTCAGCCCGGGTTTCCAGATTTGGTCCGGATACGGCCACATACACCCCTTTATGGATACGGAAGCCTTCTTCTCGGGCAATCTGCCAGGCCGCATGCATCATTTCATTATCGTACGGATCGCTCATGTCCGGGAAGCGAGGTCCAAACTCATCCAGGTTTGGGCCGGTCAGTGGATTGGAGGTTTGTAAGTTGATATGGTCTTCGATCAGGACCAAATCCCCTTTCTCATACGATGTATTTATTCCACCCGCCACATTGGAGATATATAGGGTGCGGATACCCATCAGATGCATGAGCCGGATCGGGTAGGTGATTTGCTGCATGGAGTAGCCTTCGTAATGATGAAAGCGCCCCTGCATGACTAAAACTTTTTTTGTGCCTAACGTGCCATAGATGAGTTTGCCGTCGTGGGTTTCTACCGTACTGACGGGAAAGTGGGGAATATCCGCGTAGGAAATCGAGTATTCGATATCGATCTGCTGCGTCAATTGGCCCAATCCGGTTCCCAATACGATCCCTGTATCAGGAGGTTGGGGAATATGCTGGGATACAAAGTCGTAAGTTTCTTGTAACTGCGGGTTCATAGTTAGGTGGTTTTAAAGGTTATTCAGCGATACTAACATTATTTTCTTCACAAAGAATAAGATCTTCTACGGTGGGCCAACTCCCCCAGGTTTCCAGCGGTATAAATTCAGCAAAAAGTTCCTCCTTATACCATCCCAGGGCTTTGGTTTTTTTGATCATCTCCCGATGATTTGCACTCCGATAAGCGTATTCAACCATCGCTTCCCGACTTTTCCACAGACTAAAGGTGGCCTGTTGTAGTAAAGGGACTTCTCCAACGCCTTTAGAAAACAGCAAACCCGCCTGATGGTGTTCTAGCCGGTTACTCACCTTCGGCACCTGACGCCAAAAGCTTAACAGCTTACGCGGATGAATAGTCGCGCGAGTAAGTACAGCCACGGGACCATTCGAAATATCCGTTTTGGTTACCGGGAATGGCTGGGTACCGCCCCAACTTCCTTTCACCTGCGTAGGCAGCAGAAATATCGTCCAATGGTGCTGGGTTCGAATAAATGTCTGGGCGCTGACGGCATGATCTCTTAAGAAATTTTCAGCATCAGCCCGCGTCTGCCAAACTGCGAGAAAAGCGTAAGTGCTGAGGTCAGGAATTATACTAAACCCGTTTCCACTGCCACTACCCAGTAATTTGTAAAATGTCAGACCGGGTACTGATGCCAGTAAAACATGGGCGGAGCGCATTTGCCGGAAAGCCCACCACCGCTGCCAGACACTATCAAACTGTAGAAAGGTAATGGTGGTAAGCTGATGATTCGTTGTCAAAGATGTGAAGCCCAAAGTCAAAAAAATAGCGGTATGAACACCCATACCGCTAATCTGAAACTGGCACGATCGGAAACTGTTTAAAAAGCAGCGATCGTTTTTTCAATAATATCACAACACTCCTGCAATTGCTCTTCGGTAATCACGAGGGGAGGGGCAAAACGGATAATATTACCGTGGGTTGGCTTGGCCAGCAGACCATTTTCTTTGAGCTGCAGGCAGATTTTCCAGGCGGTTTCGCTGGCTTCATCATCATTGATGACAATGGCATTGAGCAACCCTTTTCCTCGTACCAGTTTCATCAGCGGATATTTTGCCACCAGCGTATTCATTCGATCACGAAAGATCTGGCCCAGGTATTCGGCTTTGTCGGCGAGTTGCTCATCAATAACGACACGGAGTGCCGCCATGGCTACTGCGCAGGCCAGCGGATTTCCCCCAAAGGTAGAGCCATGTTCACCGGGTTTGATGGTTAGCATAACTTCATCGTCTGCCAGTACGGCAGAAACCGGGAATACACCACCGGAGAGCGCTTTCCCTAAAATAAGGATGTTGGGACGGATACCTTCGTGTTGGCAGGCGTAGAGTTTGCCGGTGCGCGCAATGCCGGTTTGCACCTCATCTGCAATCAACAGCACATTATTTTCCTGACATAGCTGGTAAGCTTGTTGCAGATAACCTTCATCTGGTACGACCACTCCTGCTTCCCCCTGAATGGGTTCCACCATAAAACCCGCGACATTCGGGTCTTGCAGTGCTTTTTTCAGCGCATCCAGGTCATTATAAGGAATGATTTCATACCCTGGCATAAATGGACCAAAGCCCTGGGTGCTTGACGGGTCGGTAGAAGAGGAGATTGCTCCCAGGGTTCGTCCCCAGAAGTTGCCTTCCACAAAAATGATTTTGGCCTGATTCGGAGGAATTCCTTTGACAGTGTACGCCCATTTACGACAGAGCTTTACGGCTGTTTCTCCTCCTTCCACTCCGGTATTCATGGGTAGCACCCGGTCGTAACCAAAAAGCTCAGTAATGAATTTTTCGTATTGCCCGAGCACATCATTATAAAATGCCCGGGAGGTAAGTGTGAGTTGCTGGGCCTGTTCGGTCAGTGCCTGCACAATGCGGGGATGGCAATGTCCCTGATTGACTGCGCTGTAAGCTGATAAGAAATCAAAATACTTTTTCCCTTCTATATCCCAAACATGAACACCTTCGCCCCGGGAGAGTACCACCGGCAGGGGATGGTAATTATGGGCTCCGTAGCGATCTTCCAGGGCCATGACCTGTTTACTGGTGTGGATTGTTCCTGTCATGATATTGTTGTGTTAATCCTGCTTATACTTACTTTCAAATCAAATTTAGTAAGAATTACGCAAACCGCTTGAGCAGGCCAGGAGAAAAGACCAGAGAGGCGGGTACCGCAGACAAGCCTTTTCCAGAAAAACAATTACGTCACGGACGAAGGTTTATGGGTTTTTACGGAACGCTATCCACAAAAACGGGGTTATTGATGCCAGAGTGGGGTTTCCATACGTAGTATATTCAGTACGGCGGGTTGCTCTGCATGTAATTTTTACGTAAAACAAGGGTAGAAAACAAATTGACAATTTTTGTTTCTAATAAGAATTTTAGATATTTGCAACCCTAATTCAGAAGACAAGAAATTTATCAGTTATGTCAAAAGTTTGTCAGATATCAGGTAAGCGCCCTCAGGTAGGTAATAACGTATCCAAGGCGAACAACAAGACCAAGCGCAAGTTTTATCCAAATTTACAGCGCAAGCGTTTTTACCTGCCCGAAGAAGATCGCTGGGTCACCATCCGTGTATCAACTTCAATGCTTAGAACAATTAATAAAAATGGCATTACCGCTGTTTTAAAAGAGGCCCGTATTAAAGGTACGTCGCAGATTTAAGTAACGGTAACCGACAATATATAAAGTTCATTTATTATGGCTAAAAAAGGAAAAGGGAACCGCATTCAGGTGATTTTAGAATGCACCGAGCATAAAACCAGCGGACAACCCGGCACATCCCGGTATATTACGACCAAAAACCGTAAGAACACTCCGGAACGTATGGAGCGTAAGAAATACAATCCTATTTTAAAGAAAAGTACTGTTCACCGAGAAATTAAATAGTCATGGCTAAGAAAACAGTAGCAACATTACGTAGCAGTGCCGGTAAAGGCTTCGCCAAAGTAATTAAGGCGGTAAAGTCTGATAAGACCGGTGCGTATACTTTCAAAGAAGAAATGGTGCCAGTTGACAATGTGAAGGATTACTTCAAAAAGTAGGCCTGTCATTTTTTCTTATGTAAAGTTATTCAGCCCGTAAAGGGCTTTTTTTGTATATTTTAGCGAACATTCCTACCAACTGCACTATGGCGTTATTTGGTTTATTCTCAAAAGAGAAAAAAGAAACACTGGATAAAGGGCTGGAGAAGTCAAAGCAGAGCTTCTTCGAGAAAATGGGTAAAGCCATTGCCGGGAAGGCTACCGTAGATGAGGAAGTACTGGACGAACTGGAACAGGTACTTGTGACCAGCGATGTGGGGGTGGATACGATGGTGAAAATTATTGACCGGATTGAAGCCCGCGTAGCCCGAGACAAATACCTGAATACCTCCGAACTGGACCGTATTCTGCGCGAAGAAATCGCAGCCCTGCTGACCGAAGCGGACGGATCAGATACCACGACCCAAGTCCCGGACTTCTCCATTCCTGAAACCCACCAGCCTCACGTTGTGCTGGTTGTTGGCGTGAATGGAGTGGGTAAAACCACCACCATTGGCAAGATGGCCTATCAATTCAAGAAGCAGGGCAAAAATGTGATTCTGGGTGCGGCGGACACCTTTCGAGCCGCCGCGGTAGATCAGCTTAAATTATGGGGCGAGCGGGTTGGCGTGCCCGTTGTTGCCCACGGTATGAACACTGACCCGGCTTCAGTGGCATTTGATACCGTAAAACAGGGAGTTAACGAAAAGGCTGATCTGGTGATTATAGATACTGCCGGACGATTGCATAATAAGGTGAATCTGATGAACGAGCTTTCCAAGATCAAGCGAGTGATTCAGAAATTTGTGCCCGAAGCCCCGCATGAGGTGCTGCTGGTGCTGGATGGCAGCACTGGCCAAAATGCTTTTCTCCAGGCTCGTGAGTTTACCAAAGCCACTGAAGTAACTGCTTTGGCGATTACCAAGCTGGATGGAACGGCCAAAGGCGGAGTGGTGATTGGAATATCCGATCAGTTTAAAATCCCCGTTCGCTACATTGGAGTGGGAGAAAAGATGGAGGATTTACAGGTATTCAATAAAATGGAGTTTGTAGATTCGCTGTTTAGCAACGGCTAATTACTAAGGTACGAAAAAGAGCACTGAAGGGATGCTGATGGAAAGCCCAACAATGCAGCCGATAAGGATGTCTTTGGGCTTGTGGGCTCCCACGTAAAGCCGGGATGACATCACCATACCACTCAAAATCAGGACCGCTACCAGCGGGAACACCAGAAAGCTTTGCGGGTATTTAATACCCAGCCCGATGATAAACCCAATTAATCCGCAGCTACTGGCACTGTAGGCACTTATCTTCAGAAACAGGGTAGAGATACTGATGGCGATGATGATGGCCGTGGTGGCAGCCAGAACGACGCTTAAGACCGGGCTCACATTAAATTTATATACAAATAGAAAAGTGACAATCAGGTAGAAAATACTGATGAAGAAGAAGGGGAGCACCCGCTCCTGACGGGTAGGCATGGAAATAGCAGCCAGATAGTTGGCCCGAATCACCAAAAAGCGGGAGACGGATACATAAATAATGGGAATGAGGAAGGTGGTCAGAAAAATAGCCAGTAACAAATAGTTGGCATTGGCCACACTGATGGGCTTGGTGATGATGGGGGCATAGTAAAAAAGCAGGGCGAAGAGATAGGTGGGCATGAGCAATGGATGCATCAGCACGGAACATAAGATCGCCAGTTTTCTAATCATCAAAGCTCCTTTCTTAACCTGGCCACGGGAATCTGTAATTGTTCACGGTATTTAGCGACCGTCCGGCGGGCAATATTGTATCCTTTGTCTTTTAGCAGCTTTTCAAGCTTATCATCCGAGAGGGGTTTTCGTTTGTCTTCGTTATCTACCAATTCTTTCAAATAATTTTTTACTTCCCGGCTACTCACATCTTCACCTGAGTCGGTGGCAATACCTTCTGAGAAGAAATATTTAAGCGGGTAAGTACCGTATTCCGTCTGTACTGACTTACTGTTGGCTACCCTGGAAACGGTAGAAATATCCATGCTGATCTCATTGGCAATATCCTTCAAGATCATGGGTTTCAGTTTGCTTTCATCTCCGGTCAGGAAAAAATCATACTGATACTTGATGATTGTCTCCATTGTATTCAGCAGTGTTTGCTGCCGTTGTTTGATTGCATCTATGAACCATTTGGCCGAATCCAGCTTCTGTTTCACAAAAGAAACCGTATCCTTTAGCTTTTTGTCTTTTTTATTACTCTTATCGTAAGCGTGTAGCATGTCAGAATACGAGCGGCTGACGTGCAATTCAGGAGCATTTTTAGAATTAAGTGATAATTCGAGTTTTCCGTTATTGTTTACCAGAATAAAATCCGGCACCACATATTGGGTACGTGCCGCCAGGTCAGTGCCAATGCCACCCGGTTTGGGGTTGAGTTTGGTAATGATATTGATGGCCTCGCGTAGGGTATTTTCGTCTACTCCCAGCTTCCGACAAATTTTGTCATAATGCTTTTTGGTGAACTCGCGGAAGTTGTCTTCAATAATTTCTATCGCAACACGGGTGTATCGGTCCTGATCTGGTTTGCGTTCTAATTGTAGTAGTAAACATTCCTGTAAATTGCGAGCCCCAATCCCCGGGGGATCAAAATGCTGAATCTTACTGAGCAACTCTTCCAGTTCTTCCAGTTCAGTATCAATGTTCAGCGAAAAGGCGAGATCGTTCACAATGGCCTCTAAATCGCGGCGAATGTACCCGTCGCTCTCAATACTACCGATGAGTTGCAGACCAATTTGCTGACGGCGCTCATCCAGACCTAGGAAATTAAGCTGGGTTATGAGCTGTTCAATCAGCGAGACCGACGTGGGCATGGGCATATCTTTGTCGTCTTCGTCATTGTACGACCCATCACCCTGCATTTTATAACCGCTAAACTCGTCTTCCGAGATATAATCTTCAACGCTGATTTCTTCGTTAAAGTCATCAGTTTCGTTATCAGAAAAATCTTCTTCAGTGGAGGCTGGGGCTTCTTCTTCCGCGTCTTTGCCTTCCTCCAATGCTGGATTTACCTCTAACTCCTGTTCAATACGGGCTTCTAACTCGGCCGTGGGTATCTGCAACAGT
Source organism: Cyclobacteriaceae bacterium (assembly GCA_040222715.1). Lineage (GTDB taxonomy): Bacteria > Bacteroidota > Bacteroidia > Cytophagales > Cyclobacteriaceae > Tunicatimonas. The sequence goes on from JAVKCN010000150.1 coordinate 53,044, forward strand.
TTAATAAACTGTATCTGCTGCGGCGATAACCGTTGGCTAAGTGTTTGGTTTAAACCAAGCTTTTGCATGCTATTTCTCCATGATAATACGTAAGCCCCCTGGTGAGGCGCAAATTTATGATATTATCGCAAATCTTTGTTAAAAAGAGCAAAATATCGTTGTTTTACAGCCAGTTTTACTACATCCGTAAGGTAATAACTAACATTACAGCGGGGTAGTTCTGGCATTCAAATAAAGGAAATTTTTTGTAAGCTACTATGCAAAATTTGCGGTGGAAAATCAAGCGACTACTGGAGGAAGGTAGTATTGAGCAATCAGTGTTGGTTAAAGGGTGGGTACGTACCAAGCGAGGGAGCAAGAACGTCAGCTTTATTTCACTGAACGACGGCTCGACCATTCATAACATTCAGGTGGTGGCCGACCCGGCGAAGATTTCAGAAGATATTTTACGGCGTATTCATACGGGTGCTTGCCTGGCCATTACCGGAGTGGTTGTTGCTTCGCAAGGGCAGGGGCAACGGATTGAGTTACAGGCGGAAATCATCGAGGTATTGGGTGAAGCCGATCCGGAAAAGTACCCTTTACAACCTAAGAAACATTCGTTTGAACATTTACGCAAGAATGCCCATCTGCGGCCTCGAACCTCTACTTTTGGGGCTGTTTTCCGACTGCGCCATGCCATGACGTTTGCCATCCACCAGTTCTTTCATGAACGTGGTTTTTTCTGCCTTCATACGCCCATCGTTACCGGGTCGGATGCTGAGGGGGCGGGGGAGATGTTTCGGGTAACTACCCTGGATGCAAAAAATCCTCCGCTGACCGAAGACGGTGACGTGGATTACAGTGAAGACTTCTTTGGAAAAGAGACCAACCTGACGGTTTCAGGGCAACTGGAAGCGGAATTGGGCGCATTGGCCTTATCGGAGGTGTACACTTTCGGGCCTACTTTCCGGGCGGAGAACTCCAATACTTCCCGACACCTGGCTGAGTTCTGGATGATTGAGCCGGAAATGGCTTTTTACGATCTGAATGATGACATGGACCTGGCCGAAGAATTTTTGAAATACCTGGTTCGCTTTGCTTTAGACCACTATTCCGACGATCTGGCTTTTCTAAATCAGCGACAGTTGGACGAAGAGAAAGATAAAAAGAAGGAGGAACGTAGTGAAATGTCGCTGATTGAGCGACTAAAATTTGTAGCGGAGAATGATTTTGAGCGAATCACCTATACCGAAGCCATTGATATTCTGCGTAATTCCAAGCCCAATAAAAAGAAGAAGTTTCAGTTCATCATTGATCAGTGGGGAGCTGATCTGCAATCGGAGCACGAGCGCTTTCTGGTAGAGAAGCATTTCAAAAAACCAGTTATTCTGTACAACTATCCGAAGAATATCAAAGCCTTTTACATGCGGCAAAACGGGGATGAGACCGTGGCGGCCATGGATGTGTTGTTTCCGGGCATTGGCGAGATCATTGGCGGATCGCAGCGGGAGGAGCGCCTGGAAGAATTGCAGAAACGCATGGCAGAAATGAATATTCCCGAGAAAGAAATGTGGTGGTATCTGGAGACCCGTAAATTTGGCACTGCACCCCATAGCGGCTTTGGTATCGGCTTCGAACGGCTCATCATGTTCATCACCGGTATGCAAAACATCCGGGACGTGATTCCTTTCCCCCGCACCCCGCAGAATGCTGAATTTTAACGCGGCTTGCTCCGAGTCAGAGCAGTAGAAAGGGTGCAATATTTACTACCTTACGGCACCGAAACGCGGTTACCTAAACTTATATAAATGCCGACTCCTTCGGAAGTGATTGCCACGTATTTTCCGCACCAACCCACCGAAGGACAGCAAAAGCTCTTCACCCTATTTGACCTGTTACTAGCCCAGAAAGCCGACCGAAGAACCGCCCTGCTGCTCCGTGGTTATGCGGGAACCGGAAAAACTTCGGTGTTAAGTGCATTGGTAAAAGCCTTGCCAGTTTTCAATCTCAAGGCGTTTTTACTGGCTCCTACCGGGCGAGCGGCAAAAGTAATGGCCGGTTATTCCGAGCGTAATGCCTATACCATCCACAAAATTATCTACCAGCGAACCGCTGATCCCGTTTCCGGCCGCTGGCAGTTTTCCCGTCGTCGCAACTACCAGAAGAATACTCTTTACGTCGTAGACGAAGCCTCGATGCTCTCTAACGATATGGGCTCAGGCCGGAGCGGATTGCTATCTGATCTGATAGATTATGTGTTTGAACAGCCCACGAACCGACTGATGCTGATTGGAGATGCAGCTCAGCTCCCTCCGGTGGGGCAGATGCTGAGCCAGGGGCTGAACGCGGAATATCTGGAAAGTATGTATGGGTTGAATATTTTTGAAACCGAACTTACCGAAGTCATGCGGCAGGAGCAGGGCTCCGGCATTTTACTAAACGCTACGGGGCTTCGCCAACAGCTTGATGTAGAGAATTTTAGTATTCAAATTCAGACCAAAGGGTACCCAGATATTTACCGTATGGAGGGCACCCGGCTGGAAGATGGTTTACGGTATGCTTACGACAAATTCGGGCGGGAGAACACCGCAGTCATCTGTCGATCGAACCGGGAGGCTACGCAGTATAACCGCTATATTCGACACCAGATTTTCTTTTATGAGAACGAATTGGAAGTAGGGGATTATCTGATGATTGTGAAAAACAATTACTTCTTTATTGAAGAAGATTCTCCGATTTCTTTTTTAGCCAATGGAGATTTTGTGGAGATAAGAAAGGTGTTCAATTTTGAAGAGAAATACGGCCTTCGGTACGCTGATCTGGAATTACAATTACTGGATTATCCGGACCAGCCTCCTTTTGAGGCCAAGATTATGCTGGATGTGCTGCATTCCCCCTCCGTAGCCCTGGAAGAAGAAAAATATCGGGAGCTTTATCAGCAGGTACTGGAAGAATATCAGGATCAGGAAACCCGGAAACAACAACAGGAAGCCATTCGTAATGATGTGTATCTGAATGCCTTACAGGTAAAATATGCCTATGCGCTCACTTGCCATAAGTCGCAGGGAGGTCAATGGGATGCCGTGTTTGTGGATCAGGGTTATCTACCAGAAGAGCGGCTGAATAACGAGTATATACGATGGTTATACACGGCCGTTACCCGGGCTAAACAGGAGCTTTTCCTGATGAATTTTCGTGGTGAGTTTTTTGAAGGGGAGTAAATCTGGATTCACTCCCTGAATGAAATGCTTCTCGTATATTTTATAAGTTATTGAATATCAATTAATTCTACATCAAATACTACTGACTCATAAGGGCGCCAGTTGCGGATATTATACTCTTCTAAAAAGTCTTCCCGGATGGCCTCGGGAATTACCTGCACTCCTCCCTCAAATCCCAGGTGAGAGGGAATAAAGATGCGGGCTTTCTCCCCTTTTTTCATTTGCAGAATACCCTGCTCAAACCCAAAGATCACGCTGTTTCGTCCAATAACGAACTCAATGGGTTTGTTATCCTCCGACTCATCAAAGACTTCTTCGTCCAGGTAATACCCTTTATAGCTTACTTTAACCTGATTGTTGCTTTTAGGCGAACTTCCGGTGCCTTCCTCTAGCGACTGGAAGAAGATGCCTGAGGGCAATTCCTGTACGCCCGTCAGGCTTTTTGTCTCGGCATATGCCATAATATCCTGTTGGTTCGATTCCCGGATTTCGTCCTCGCTTTCAATTTTGTCTACTTCCACATCGGCCACCAGGATAGCTTCTTTAGGCAGAAGCTGGTTAAAGGAGTAAGACTCAAATGCCTGATATGACGGGATGTAAAAGCGGTATTGTTCTCCTTCGCGCATATGTCCAACCCCAATGTTGATACCTCGAGGGAAAAGTGCATTGGGTGCGTTCTGAGCATGAAAAAAACGAACAGGAAGCGCATTGCTGTCGACACTGTCTATGGCTTTGCCTTCCAGTGTACGTAAAGAATAGTATATGGCAACGATACTTTCATCATCTACCGCTGATCCACTATTGTTTTCCCGTAACACTTCAAAATGTACTCCGCTGGTAAGGCGTTCAGTTTCAATTTGATTATTTTCCAGGTAGTCTTCAATAAGCTGATTCTCTTCCTGAATACGTTGCTCATAGGCGGAATCTTCCTGATCAAGGCAGCCCGCCAGTCCGGTAATAGCCATCAGCAGGCTCGTAAAATAAGTTAATGAACGTTTCATAAATGAATAAAGGTCTAGGCTTGTTTCTGCTATTCTGACCCTCAACAAGAAGAAAGCGTTGGAAGCGTTTACACTTTTTTACATAAACTGAAGTAAAATTTTACGTTTGAGCAAAAAAGCTTACGTGAGGGAAATTTTTTAAGGAGTGTTTTTTGTTACAAAAAAAACTGATCGCTAAACCTGCGCAAATTATGAAGCATACTATTGTACTATTTCTAAGCCTTTTTATTATGCAATCGGTCATCGCTCAAGAGGCAGCGATAGAAGAGAATGCCGATGGACCTCAAATTTCCTTTACTGAGGAAATGAAAGATTTTGGTGATATCACCCAGGGGGATAAAGTGAGCTACAGTTTTGAGTTTGAGAATACGGGGAATGAACCTTTGATACTTTCCAATGTACTGACTACCTGTGGCTGCACGGCTACTTCCTGGCCTCGGGAGCCAATTCCTCCGGGAGAGACTTCAAAGATTGATGTTTCCTTTAACAGTGCCGGTAAAATGGGACGACAGAACAAAGTGGTAACGGTGGTATCGAATGCGCTCAACGCCCAAGAACGAGTAAAACTGATTGCTAACGTTTTGCCTAATAAAGACGCTCAATAGGCAATACCCAACCCTATTCATGATAATAAGAGACAACCTCGTTCAGCATGCTGGATGAGGTTTTTTTATTGTGGAAATTCCAGATGTACCTGAGTACCGTTTCTACTGTTGATCTGAAGCTTGCCATTCAGTTGCTGAGAGAGGTTGGAGATAAGCTGAAAACCCAGGGTTGTGCTTTTCTCAATATCAAACTCTGCGGGCAGGCCAATGCCATTGTCAGTAATTGCAATATGCATAGACTCTTTATGCGTGTAAGCATTAATATTGATACACGGATCGGTAGAAACAGTGTTTGCAAATGCATATTTAAGACAGTTGGAAAGCACCTCATTCACAATTAGTCCGCAGGCAATGGCTTTGTCTACGTCCAACAGCGCCGTACTCACCTTTTGGGTGATGCGAACATCCTGAGTTTTTCCCCGAAACATGGATTTTACATTGTTCACCAGAGATTTGAAATACTCCTTGAGGTCAATCGAGGTGTAGTTGTCGTGGTGGTAAAGTTGTTCGTGGATGATGGAAAGCGTTTTAATCCGGCTGATGCTCTCCTGAAACAGATTATGTACCTGCGGGCGGTCTTTCACTTTTTCGGCCTGTAAGTAGAGCAGCCCCGACATGATGTTCATATTATTTTTTACCCGATGGTGAATTTCCCGGGCATAAGTGTCTTTTTCATCCAGTGCCTGGGTGAGTTTCTGCACATCATGCTTACGCTGGGTAATATCCGCCACGGTGGTGATCTTAAACCGTTGCCCCTCTTCGGTTACCAAACGGCCCGCCGTAACATATACATCTTTTTGATTTCCCAATTTGTCTAGTGCTTTCCACTCTCCACTACTTTCTTCCGTTTGCTCGGTCAAAAATTCTATATGAAGCGTAGCTGCATATTTTCGGATATTTTCAGGCAGCAATATGGTAAATGGCTGCCCAATGAGTTCCTGTTCGGAGTAACCGTAAATGGCACAGTAAGCCTTATTCACTTTCACTATTTCTCCCTGGGCATTGGTAACCGAAATACCCACATCGGCTGTTTCTAAAATCTGATCCAGCATGTGCTGGCTGTTTAGCTGGTTCACCTCTTCGTGGTGTACCTTATAGTTCAGTGCGCCTTCAATGGATTCTTTTAAGATTGTCAGGTCATAGGGCTTGTGGATGATGCTGTAAGGCTGGCAGTCCATTGCCTTCTGAATGGTTTGCCGGTCGGTGCTGGCGGTGAGGAAGATCAGGGGAAGCGGGGTGTTTTTCTCCTTAATGATTTTAGCCGTAGCAATTCCATCTATATCTCCCCGGATACGAATGTCCAGAAATGCCAGATCAATTGGGTTTGACCGGACCGATTCTATTGCATCACGGCCATTATTAACTGTAAGTACTTTTTCGTAACCTAGATCTCGAAGATATTGCAAAAAAGTAAGTTGGGCAATGGCATCGTCCTCAACAATTAGTATAGTTACATCATCCATAAGAGAGTAAGGGGTATTAAGTTGAAAACAAGCGCTTTCAATGCTACCAATAATATCTGAAAGCTCCATGCCAGGTGGTGGCTGAAAAAATCATGGTACTGACTTTCAGAAAAAAGATTGAAGGAAGACGGTTGCTTTATCATTTGAAAAAATATTAATCCAATACATGAGCCGGTTTTTTTAATTCTGGTTAGGTAATATCCTTTATGAGAGAAGGGGAATTAATTTTCATCGTAATTCATCAAATGCCTGATGAATTATTGCTAAGTAGATATCGCGGTAGCTATGGATAAAACCGTGAACTAGAAAAACCCTTGTTCCGACCTTTCAGATCAATAAGCGAAAAATCGAAAGTATTAAAAATAATGCTGAGAAAGAAAGAATTGTATATAAAACAATGGATCAGTTTCCTGAGGAGGGGAGCAGTAATATATCCAATATGACCATCTGCTACCGCCGATGATCACTTGCACTTTTCAATTCGCTACTTTTCTTTTTTATCTGGTAATGCTGGGAAGAAATGCTGATGCTATCTCCAATCTCGTATTGTGAGGATGCATCAGTTACTTGTAACGTGCTGATAGAATTTTTACTTACAATCGTCAGCGTATTCTGATCTATGGACAGCACTTCACCTTCCAGCAGGGTATTGGTACCACTGGCTAATACCGATGAAGGCTTCCCTTGCTGAATGACGGCCCCGTTACTCAACACAATCACCTCATCGGCCATTCTCGCTATCTCAGTCGGATCATGACTGACAAGTAAAGTTGTGGTTTGGTACTGTCGATGAATTGCGATAAGATCATTTTGTAGCTTGGTACGCATGCTTTTGTCCAGGGCTGCAAAAGGCTCATCGAGCAATAGTATCTGGGGGCGACGAACAATGGCCCGGGCCAATGCCACGCGTTGCTGCTGACCGCCCGACAAGGCGATGGGTTTCTGCTGTTGAAGATTTTGAATATGCATGAGCTCCAACACTTCGTCTATCAGACCCGGGCTTTGCCGGGGTGCCAGGGCATACTGTAAATTATCGCGAACGCTCATATTAGGAAAAAGTGCATATTCCTGAAACACATAGCCGATTGATCGATGCTGGGGTCGGATATTGATCCGTTGGTTGCTATCGAACCATCGCTGTTCGTTAATCTCTATCCGGCCATGGTCTGGTTGCAATAAGCCGGCAATCATTTTCAGAATGCTGGTTTTGCCCGCTCCGGAAGGCCCCATGATCGCGAGTATTCCCCCGGCGGGAGCCTGAAAAGAAATATCTAACTGAAAGAAGTCTTTTCCGCCTCGAAGCTTTTTTTGTAATGTAATATCCATTAAATAATTCCTTGCGGCCGTTGGTGCTGGTATACATAGACCAAGATAAGCACTACGAAAGAAAATAACAGCAGAATAGCCGCGTACCCATTGGCATTGGCATAGTTTAGCATCTCTACTTCATTATAAATTGCGATGGAAGCTACCCGGGTCCGGTCGGGAATGCTGCCGCCAATCATCAGGATAACGCCAAATTCACCAATGGTATGGGCGAAGGTCATGACTGCCCCAACCCAGAGAGAAGCCTTGATATTGGGTAGCAGCACATAAATGAGGGTGTTCCACCGCGATTTCCCCAGGGTATAGGCTGCCTCGCGATAGGTATCCGGCAGGTTTTCCAAAGCTGAGAGTATCGGGTTGACCATGAAAGGCAGACTAAATACAATGGACCCGATGACCAGGCCCGGAAAGCTAAAAACCAATCGGGTATTGAACCATTGCAAACCCAATTGCCCCAGCCATCCTTCGGGGCGAAGGAGCAGCAATAAATAGTACCCCAGCACGGTGGGTGGTAATACCAACGGTAAGCTCACAATGGCTTTCAGGAAGGGGCGGGTATTCCTTCCATAAAAATAAATGATATATACCAGCGGTATACTCAGCAGGAATAACAGTAATGTGGTAATAGAAGCTAATTTGAGGCTCAGCCAGAGCGGGGACCAACTCATGTTCATGCTACGGTAGTTCGTACCCAAATTCCTGAAAAACTCCCTGTGCGATCGGTGAGATGATAAATTCTAAAAACTGGTTAACAACCTGTTCGGAAGCTTCCGAATTGCGCAATAGTACGATACCGTGTGGTAGTGTTTCACTATCCGAAACGGCGATCCATACGCCTTTACCCTGAAGCGGATCGCTATGTACTGCCGAATTTGAGGTAAAGGCAGCATCCACGGCCCCAGTAGCAATATACTGATTGACCTGGCTTACATTTTCCGCATATACCAGTTTAGGCTGCATGGTATTCCACCAGCCTTTTTTCTCCAGCCATACTTTCGTCTGAAAACCATAAGGAGCTAATTCGGGCTGAGCAATGGCAATTGCCGTTGCACCTTCCAGCCCTTTTTTAATGGATGAAATACTTTCGTCAGCCGTCCAAAAGTACAACTTACCTCGCACCAGTACTTGCGGCTTTTCCTGAGCCTGACCTTCGTCGAAGATTTTTTGCGGATACTTCATGTCTGCGGAAATGAAGATATCGTAGGGAGCTCCATTGATGATCTGAGCCGTGAGCTTGCCAGAGGATGCTACAATCAGGGTAACACTTTCCTGGGTTTCTTTTTCAAATAGGGTTTCAATCTGGCGTAGCGGTGGTAGCAGATTGGCCGCTACCGCAATTTTTAGGTTTTCTGTTTGAGACAGCGAGGGGGTAAGTATTCCAAAAAAGGTGAAAAAAAGCAGTGTGATCCTAATCATACACAAGGTGGGGTGTTTTAGCGAAAGTTTCTAAGATAGTATTTTCATATGCAAAAATCGTAGGTTAAAAGAAACTTTGGTACGTTTGGGGTGTAGCTTAAAAAAACGTGATAAACCTATGGTGCAGTTTAAAGTGGGAAGCGTTCCCGAGCATTTCACCTTGCCCTGGCATTTAGCCCGGGAAGCAGAGGCATTTCAAAAGCAGGGAGTATCTATTAATTGGCAGGACTATCCCGGAGGAACCGGTGCCATGATGACAGACCTGCGAACCAATCAGTTGGATATAGCCATTGCCCTTACCGAAGGCGTGGTTGCGGATATTGTTCAGCACCATTCCAGCAAGATTGCCCAGTTGTTTGTTACTACTCCACTTACCTGGGGTATTCATGTGGCTGCGGGAGCGCCGTATCAAACTATTGAAGAATTGGAAAACAAAACCTTTGCTATTAGCCGAATGGGTTCAGGGTCTCATTTGATGGCGTATGTCATGGGTAAACAACGAGGATGGGCAACCCGGGATATTCCGTTAAAAATAGTAGGAGGAATGGATGGTGCCCGACAGGTATTGGAGGCTGGAGATGCGGATGCTTTTATGTGGGAGAAGTTCATGACACAACCCATAGTAGATCGGGGCGAGTTCCGCCGGGTAGGAGAGTTTGACACCCCCTGGCCTTGTTTTGTGGTAGTTGTGCGGAACGATGTATTAGAGAATCGCCTGGAGGAAGTTCGGGCAGTGCTCAGGATCGTACAGAAATCTGCACTGGAGTTTATGCAGCATCCAGAGGCTACCCAGCTTATTGCGCAACGTTATCATTTGACTGATGCTGATGCCCAAGCCTGGTTTGCCCGTACGCAATGGGCAACAGATTTCTCGCTAGACCAGCAAATGCTTGAAAAAGTAATGCTTGCTTTGGTTGATTGTGGTACTATTACTGCAAACGTAGACGCAACGCAACTTTGCAGTGAGCTTGTTTTGTTAAAGTAAGGTTCTGGGTTTGGAAAGTCTCGTGGAAGAGAAGAAAATCGCCGTTGGAGTAAAGGTGGGCTATGGGCGGACAGTGGGCTGGAGGGATAGCTTCTTATAAAGCCGGTAGACGTTGCGGTGAGTCTTCTGCTGAAAGTCGTAGTCAACTTGGTCCATAATTCGCCGCACTAACAGCAAACCTACCCCACCTTTACGCTTATCTTTGATAATCTGATTGATACAGGGCTCTTTGTATTGTTTGAAATTAAATCCCTTACCATAATCGTAAATTTCAAAGGTTACTCCGGCTTCCCGATCTATCTGAATTCGCAGTTCAAGACTATGTTTGGGGTTGCATTGGTGAGAGTGGATCATCAGGTTAGAACAAACTTCATCAACCGCCAGCACCATTTGATGCATTTCTATGTCGGAAATAATATAGTTACTAAGCGTGTTCCGAACAAAGTCGCGTACACTCTGCAACTGATCCTTACAACACGATACTTTGTAACTATAATTCATTGGATAAAGTCTTTGCTTGTTCTTCCGTATCCACGATCGTCAGTAGCTGATGCAGCCCTAAGATCTCAAACACTTTATATACTTTTTCGCTCATATGGTACAATACCATTTTCTTTTGCCTGACCTCTAACTCCTGAATGTATGACATGAAAACACCTAGTCCGGCAGATGAAATATAGTTGAGGTTTTTACAATTCACCAGTATTTTAGTAACGTCCGCATTCACAGCCTTTTGAAGTGCCTCATCTAAATAAATAGATGAGCTGGCATCTACTTCGCCATGAATCTCAATAAGGCAGCTATCGCCGTCAAAATCAGTTCTTACATCCACCATAGCTATTGTAGTATACGCTTAGTTCTTACGAAGGTTCTTCCGCTCATTTAAACTTAATGATTAATGCTGTATAATCGTCATTTAGAGGCTCATGGTTACAAAATGAATATAATTCCTCAATTAATTTCTTTTGCAGCACCGTAGGCGACTCTGTGGCATTACTTGCGATGACTTTCTGAAGGCGATCATATCCAAATTCTTCTTTCTCCTGATTGGTTGCTTCCGTAATACCATCGGTGTAAAGCACCACAATATCTCCTGGCTGATAATGCTTCTCGTTCACCTCAATGTACTGATTGAATTTATCATTCCGGATAATGCCCAATCCCAGGCCTCGAATTTCGAGATAGGAAGCTTCCTTTTTCTTGGCATCGTAGTAGAGTGTCGGGGTATGTCCGGCCCGGGCAAAACTGATGGTTTGTTGGCGGGTATCTACCACAAAAAAGGAGGCGGTAATAAATGATGTTTTTTCCATACAGCGTCCTAAAGCTCCATTCGCATAGGCCAGAAAAGTATCTGGTGGAAGGTCTAATTGCGCCAGGCTGTGGAAAACCCCCTTCATTTGAGACATGTTGAAGGCCGCTGAAGTACCTTTTCCCGAAACATCGCCGATGATAATAATAAACTTATGCTCGTTGATCTGGTACTGATCATAATAATCACCACCTACCTGATCAGCCGCTTCGGAGAACGCGGCGACGTCGAAGGCATCATTGGAAATAGGTTTGTTAGGTAACAGGCTTCGATGTACCCGGTTGGCAATTTTCAGTTCTTCCTGGTAGCGTTCATTTACCAGTGTTTCATTCAGTAATTGAAAGTTTTCTACCGAAATGGATGCCTGACTTGCAAAAGTGGTAATGATGCTGACCATTTCTTTATTGAAGCCGTCACTTACTTCTTTGAGCAGTACCAGGGTACCTACAATCGTATTTTTGACCACCAGCGGTATCCAGAGAACCGAACGGTATTCGGGTAGTTTGAGAATCCGGTGTCGCCGTTGTCGCTGTTCATAATCCTGCCGCTGAAGGCGGGGGCGGGGGAGGGGGTTAATAATTTCCGGTTGGTCAGTATTGGCCTGTAGCCGTTTCTTAAAAATCTCTATTCGTTCTCGTGAGATATGTTTGGTTAATAATTGGGTGGAGCTATTATCAGAAGTTTCAACCCATCCGGCATCAGCATAAACAGCTTTGGTAGAGCTTTCCAGCAGTATTTCATAAACCTGAGAGGTATCGTGTCCATACTGAGAAGACTGGCTCAGGCGCTGGAAATTGATGACTTCTTCCAGTTTTTGTTCAAAAACAGAAGAGGTGGGCAGATTGAAAATGATGACTAACAAGGAAAATACACTGTATACCAGTGTAAAGCCTAATGCAGCAAAAATGAATGGGTTGTAAATTAAGACATACAACGCAATCTGTAACTGGTCTTCGGGATCACGGTAGAGTTCCAGACTATAGTAGATGAGAAAAATAGCAATAGCCAGGGTAATGGTAATACTTTTCCATTTCTGCTTGAAATCCAGATAGGCGATCCACTTCAGGTTGGCAGACAGTATGATCCCGAGAATGAGTAGTGGAACGAGGACAGCTAAAAAAACATCGCTAATTCCCTGGAAAGGCAGAAAAGAGAAGGCAATACTACCCAGTAAACTGTACTCAAATATTCTCCAGAATAAGATCAGTCGCTTGGATTTTTGGTACAGTATCAATTGCTTCCATACCATCAGGGTGGAAATGATAAAGGGTGCGAATAACCCAAAGCGAATATGAAAAAAGAAATTATAGAGCAGGTCATTCGAAGAAAGCGGACTGTTGCCTAACAATGCATAGAACAGGCGGATCGTGAGAGAAACAATGGTTGCCAGCAGTCCGGTAGCAAATACCCGCCAGAGCAAGTCAATAAAGTTAACCCGTTCGGCCCGTCCGGTAATGAACCGATAGTAGACAAATACCGAGACCAGAAACAAGCATAGAAAAATGGCCCGCAATTCATGCGTGACACCTGACGCCATTTTATGGGAATGGGCAAACTGCATCATCAGGTTACCCGCTACGAGAGCGACCCAACTGATGATGCCCAGAAATAGCGAAAGACGGATCACATTTTTATGTAAGCGCAATCGGACCATATATAGTAGGAGCGGCCTTCTGTAGGTGTTGTCAGAAGGGCGGTTAATCTTTACCTCTGTCAGGCAAAACTAACATAAATTTTGTAACTAAAGCAGCATAGGAAACTGCCAGAAGGTTACAAAGTTTCCGGAAACGTATTTAAATGCGAGAAAAAAGGGGCGAATTAATAATCAGGGGCTATAATTTGGAGCCTCTCGGGTAATGGTAATGTCATGGGGATGACTTTCGCGTACTCCTGCTGCGGTGATTTTCACGAACCGGGCTTGCTGAAGACCAGGGATATCTGCGGCTCCACAATACCCCATCCCGGACCGAAGTCCGCCAATCATCTGGTAAAGGACTTCCTCTACCAGCCCCTTATAAGGAACTCTTCCTACAATGCCTTCCGGTACTAGCTTCTTAATATCATCTTCTGCATCCTGGAAGTAACGATCTTTAGACCCGTCCTCCATCGCTTCAATGGAACCCATGCCCCGATAGGATTTGAATTTGCGACCTTCAAATAAGATTACCTCACCGGGAGCCTCGTCTGTTCCCGCCAGTAATGAGCCAATCATTACGCAGTTAGCACCGGCTACAATGGCTTTGACAACATCTCCGGAAAAACGAATGCCCCCGTCGGCAATCACCGGGATACCGGAATCTTTGATGGCTTCAGAGGCCTCGTAAACGGCAGATAGCTGCGGAACTCCTACTCCGGCAATGATTCGAGTGGTACAAATGCTGCCTGGGCCAACTCCCACTTTTATGGCATCAGCACCAGCTTTTACCAGTGCTCTGGCACCTTCCGCGGTGGCAATATTTCCGACAACAACATCCAGTTCGGGATACTTTCGCTTGACAGCGAGGCAGGCATCAATTACCCCCTTGGAATGCCCATGGGCGGTATCCACGCTGATAATATCCACTCCGGCATTTTTCAGCATCTCTACACGCTCTATAATATCGGGGGTGACACCCACCGCAGCTCCTACGCGTAGTCGACCGAATTCGTCTTTGCAGGCATTGGGCCGGTCTTTATTTTTCAGAATATCCTTATAGGTGATCAGACCGGAAAGGCGTCCGTCACTGTCAACGATGGGCAGTTTCTCAATTTTATATTCCTGTAGAATATCTTCTGCTTTCTCTAACCCTATGCCCAATTCTGCCGTGACCAGATTTTTCTTGGTCATGACTTCCTGTACGGGTTGGTTGGGATCTTTTAAAAATCGCAGATCACGGTTGGTAATGATGCCGATCAGCTTATCGTCATTATCAACCACCGGAATACCGCCAATTTTATTTTCCCGCATAATATTGCGGGCATCGGCAACGGTGGCCTCCACATACAAAGTGATCGGGTCCAGGATCATTCCGCTTTGGGATCGCTTGACCTTGCGCACCTGGTGAGCCTGAGCCTCAATGGGCATGTTTTTATGGATAAAGCCCAGTCCACCGGCCAGGGCCATGGCAATGGCCAGGTCAGATTCGGTTACGGTATCCATGGCTGCTGAGACCAGAGGAATGTTGAGCCGGATATTACGGGTAAGGTAAGTTGAACTGTCGGTTTCGCGGGGCAGTATTTCGGAATAATTGGGTACGAGCAGCACATCATCGTAGGTGAGCGCTTCGTACAAAAACTTGCTGGAGTGATTTGTCATGGCAAATAATCAAATGTTATTTGCCAGTCAAAGATACGTACAATCTTGAAAACTAAAAATGATGCGTTCTTATTATTTATCATTGGCCTGATAAGGAACAAATAGCCCGATTGGCTGTTTTACGGGAAAGATCTATTATTATTTTTTAACCTTAGGATGCCAACACAGAAAATATCAAAAAAATCAGGTGAACAGGAAAGTCAGCAGAGCCAGAGTCGGCTGATATTTATTATTAGTGGAAGTATATTACTGGCATTGGTACTGTGCTATTTTTTTGTCAGCGATTTTAAAGAATTTATCAATGAGTCGGTCCGGGTACTCAGCAGTGATGATGAGCAGCAGGTTGAAAACTGGGTGAGCAATTTTGGTTTCTGGGGCCCCGTGTTCATCATTGGGGCCATGACGGCCCAGATGTTTCTCATCATTATTCCTTCGGTAGTACTAATGGTGGTTTCCACGCTTGCGTATGGACCCTGGTGGGGATCGCTGATCTCGTACATTGCTGTCGTTCTTGCCGCTACCATTGCTTATTTCATCGGTGTGCATGCCAACAATGCCTTTGTTGATAAGCTTATCGGAGAAAAGAATGAGAAAAAAGTCGAAAAGTATATTCAGAAATACGGAGCCTGGGCTATTGTCTTGTTTCGTTTATCACCTTTTCTGTCCAATGATGCCATCAGCTTTGTGGCCGGGATTGGGCATATGCGGTTTGTCAAATTCATTACTGCTACTTCGGTCGGGATTATTCCGCTAATTGCAATGATTGCCTTTTTAGGGAAAGAGACGGATCGTTTGCAAACAGGTATGATCTGGATTTCAGTTGCGACCTTGGTAGGGTTTGCTGTTTATTATCTGATCAAGCGGAAAAGGAAAAAGCAGTAGTATTGGTTTTCAAGACCTGTAGTTTGGATGCAGACATGCCGAAAAGTGGGCTACTTTGTGAAAAAAGCAGCTCTTAAGCGGCTTTGTTTGGAATTTACGATCAGTCGTCAGTAATTGCCCAAAATTTCAATGATGTCAAAACTTTTTCAAGGAACCTACACCGCTATCATTACCCCATTTACCCCTGATAATCACATTGACTGGGATGCTTTTGAGCGTGTGGTAGAACAGCAGATTGCCAGCGGTATTACCGGGTTGGTTTTTGTCGGAACGACCGGGGAAAGCCCTACTTTAACCCATGATGAACATCGGGAAATTCTGCGCTGGTCAGTGCAGGTGGTGAATAAACGCTGCCAAGTGATTCATGGCACAGGTTCGAACAATACGCAGGAAACCATTGAGCTTTCTGAAGTAGCGGCCAATACAGGCGCTGATGGGCAGTTGGTGATTAATCCTTACTATAACAAACCCACCCAAGAAGGACTTTATCGCCATTTTACGGCCATAGCCCAAGCCACAAGCCTGCCGATCATCATTTATAATATCAAAGGGCGTACGGCTACCAATCTGGAAACAGACACCCTGTTGCGATTGCTGGAAAATGAAACCATTGTAGGAGTAAAAGAAGCTAGTGGTGATCTGGCCCAGATCATGGATGTGATACGAAAAACCCCGGAGGATTTTTGTGTGCTCTCCGGAGACGATGCGCTTACCCTGCCCATACTGGCATGCGGAGGCGATGGAGTAATTTCCGTTGTATCCAATTGTGTGCCCGCTGCCTTCCGTCGTAGTGTACAAAGTTGCCTGGATGGTCATATGGAAGCCGGACGCCAGCAGTTTTATGCTTTGGTGGACCTGATGCGGATTACGATGCTGGAAACCAATCCAATTCCCATCAAAACAATCATGCATCGGCTTGGGTATTGCTCAGATCACCTTCGATTACCACTTTGTGAACCCGCCGAAGCTACCGCCCGTGCCATTGAAGGCGCAATGGAGACTATCCGACAACTGGAATTAGATTAGTCAGCCAGATTATGAGATTAACGCAGCGACGATCAATCATACAATGGGTTCTCTATCTTGTTTTGCTAAGTGGAACGGCCTGTCGAAGTACCAACATAGGAGCGGCGACCGAAGATTTTGAGGGGTTTTACCAACGGTTTTTAACGGACAGTCTTTTTCAGATGGAACGTATTCAGTTTCCTTTACCGGGAGAACGAGTTACCGATGTAGGGCAGGATACCACCTATCATTGGACCCGGGATGAATGGATCATGTTGAAAGAGTTTGATCTGGATACTACCCAGTATCGGCGTGATTTGCAGGTGACAGATACGTTAACCACAGACGAAATCTATACGCCAGGGGCAGGCTTTTACTTTAAAATGGTGTACGAGCCCGTAAACCAAAAATGGCATTTGGTATATCTGATTGATCAGCAACTGTAAGGTTCGGGTTAACTTTGGCATAACATTGCGGTGCGCCGCATCGTTGAACAGGTACCATATAACAATTTACCGATACTCATGGAAGATCAAGTATTGTCGGCTGATTTACTCAAGAAACTGGAAAAGTTAGCGGCGAAATACGAAAAAAGTGACCAGAAACTTTCGGATTACCTGGAAGGCATGAGCCACAGCCGGTACCTCACGTACTGGGATTATGTTCAGTTGGAGACCCTGCTTAGCTTACAACGGCCCAAGACCGACCTGAAAGATGAAATGATCTTTGTGACGTATCATCAGATTACGGAGTTATACTTCAAACTGATTTTATGGGAGCTCGGGCAATTAACTGACGGATCAGTTACCGAGGCCAGCATTTTTTTAGATAAAGTACAAAGGTTAAACCGATACTTTAATCAGTTGGAAAGTTCATTCGCTGTGATGACCGAGGGCATGGAGCATCAGCAGTTTGCGGAATTCAGAATGGCTTTAATGCCATCCAGCGGATTTCAGTCGGTGCAATACCGTCTTATTGAAATTTCCTCAACCGATGTTATTAATCTGGTGCATCCTGACCACGTGCTGTGGTTATCATCGGATAGCACCGCCCGTGAATATCTAGATCGCCTGTACTGGAAAGCAGGTTCCAGAGATACTAAAACGGGTAAGAAAAACCTGACTCTGAGGCAGTTTGAAGAAGAGTATGATGCCATGCTGCTGGAAAAAATAACTTCGTTTCAAACCACCAATCTTCGGCAGCAAATGCAGGCTTATATTCAGCCTGGGAAGCCCCTTCGGGAAGAAATTACTGAGGCCTTACGAACCTTTGACCATCTCGCCAATGTATACTGGCCATTGGCGCATTTTAGGGCAGCAGTACGGTATCTGGTTAATGGAAAAGATGCCAAACCTGCTACTGGTGGCACTAATTGGCGAAAATATTTACCGCCTCGTTATCAGCGCATTATATTTTTCCCAGAACTGTGGACCGACGAGGAGAAGGATGATTGGGGGAAATCCTGGGTATTGGATAATATCCCGCAAGCGGTGGGAGAAGAGAAAGAATAGTTTCTGCTCTGCCAAATTAATGGCGCTTCAGCCATAAAATCTGACACTACCAAGCAATTTACAAAACACAATGCAGCTTACTCTTTATCAGGTTGATGCCTTTACAGATCATGTGTTTGGTGGAAATCCAGCAGCAGTTTGCCCGTTGGATGAATGGTTGTCGGATACAATAATGCAATCCATTGCCGCCGAAAATAACCTGGCTGAAACAGCTTTCTTTGTACCAAAAGAAGGGCGTTATGGTTTACGATGGTTCACTCCCATGCTTGAAGTGGATCTGTGCGGGCATGCTACCCTTGCCTCAGCGCATGTACTCTATACTGAACTTGGCTATACTGAATCTTCAATTTCTTTTGATACCCGCAGTGGCCAGTTGTCAGTGACAAAACATGCGCAGGGTTATGCCATGAATTTTCCCTTGGATGAGATTACCCTGGTAGAAACACCACCCGAAATTCGGGAAGGATTAGCTCTTACTCCGTTGGAAACATATCGAGGTAAAACTGATTATTTGGTGATTATTGAGTCCCAGGAACAGTTGGAGGCGTTACAGCCAGATCTGCGAGCATTGGCTCGTGGCAATGTTCGAGGCACCATTGTATCCGCTCCGGGGCGGGATGTTGATTTTGTTTCGCGTTGTTTCTTCCCCCAGTCTGGTATCGACGAAGACCCGGTAACCGGATCAGCTCATACTACTCTCGTCCCATACTGGTCTCAGCGACTGGATAAGAAACAGCTTACGGCCCGGCAAGTATCAACGCGACAGGGGGATTTAATCTGCCATCATCTTGGTAATCGGGTAGAACTGATCGGAAATGCTGTGACCTACCTATGGGGTGATGTGAATGTGTAGCTGAATCGAAAGACAGCTACCAGCCCTATGGCTTTAAGAGTCTTTTTATTGCAAACAATTCCTGAAGGTGGCTCCAACTCTTAACCATTACAAATTCTTTAGATTTTTTAGACCAAAATTGTAACTTGGGGCAAAAAATCATATGCAACGGAGAATTTTTATTAAACAATCGGCCCTCATCACAAGCGGGGTAGGGCTTCTCGGATACGGATGTTCCAGCAACACAACTCAGAATGGCGGTGAAGATGGTGAGAATAGTCAGGCGATGGCAACATCTTCGGCTACTGAGCCTATTTTTATGCTTTCACTGGCCGAATGGTCATTTCATAAAGCGCTATTCAATCCAGATCTGAACGATATGCCCTGGCCTGAGCGTGCCAAGCTGTACGATAGCAATTACGAAATGGTTATTGCCAACAGCAAACTTACTAATATGGACTTTCCTCAGAAGGCTCGGGATATGGGGTTTGACGGAGTAGAATTTGTCAATCAGTTCTTTTATGATAAAGCCGAAAACACTCAGTATCTGGCTGAGTTAAAGCGTGCCTGCGAAAATGCAGGTGTGCAAGCCGTATTAATCATGTGTGACCGTGAGGGTGCATTGGGAGACCCTGATGAAGCGGCTCGTACGCAGGCGGTGGAAAATCATTACAAATGGGTAGATGCAGCAAAATATATGGGCTGTCACTCGATCCGGGTCAATGCCCAAAGCGAAGGAAGTTACGAAGAGCAGCAAAAACTTGCCGCCGATGGGCTAGCTCGATTAGGCGAATATGCCGGTAATGCCGGTATCAATGTGATTGTGGAAAATCACGGTGGACTCTCCAGTAACGGAAAGTGGTTATCAGGAGTGATGGAGATGGTAGGAAATGAGCAGGTCGGCAGTTTGCCTGATTTTGGTAATTTTTGTGTTAAACAGGCTTTACCAACGGCAGAAAACTTAAATCCGGGATGTGAAGAAGAGTACGATCGTTATCAGGGAGTGGAAGAGCTAATGCCCTATGCCAAAGCTGTGAGCGCCAAAACGCACGACTTTAATGAGCAAGGTGAAGAAACACACACAGATTATGAAAAAATGATGCGTATTGTATTGGACCAGGGTTACCGTGGCTTTGTAGGTGTTGAGTACGAAGGGAGTGAACTGAGCGAAGAAGAAGGCATCATGAAATCCAAACAACTACTGGAGAAAGTGCGGGAGAAACTAACATCTGATTACCAATCTTAAGTTTTCCGAGATAGCACTGTCAGCCAGCCCAAGGGTGATAATTTCGCCGGGCTGGTTGTTCATTCAGGTAGGATAGCGCGCGCATTATTAAGCATAATTACAGCACTATACTTGGTTTTTTTAGCATAAAATGTGGAATCGCGAAAGTTTAATAACTAAAGTTATGTTAATAAAAAGCTTCATTATTTAGAATATCTCATATTTAAGAGGGTAGTCCTGTTGCTTCGTAAAAATTAGCAGTCGTCCTACGAATTGCCTACGCTAGATAAGTGAAACAAGGCATTATCCATTTCTTCTATCCTTTTACCAAACGCGCAGATAGTCACAAAAAAATTGTCTTTTCTGAATAAGATTTACTAATAAAGTCTCGTATAATAGTGTATCTTCATCAAAATATGAGAAGCCTCTACTTTTTTAATTCTATCGTATAGACTTCACCGGAATCTTCTGGAAACTTTAGGAGTTATACTTACTCACACTCAATTTTTTTTACTTAGCTGAATTTGTAGCGGTTTCAGAACCAAAACTTTTTCCCTTTAGAAAATGAATATTTAATGAAACAGTTAAAGATCAGTAAGCAGATCACCAATCGGGAAAGTCAGTCCATTGATAAGTATTTTCAAGAGATAGGAAAAATGAATTTGATTACCGCCGATGAAGAGGTGGCATTGGCTATTAGAATAAGAGAAGGCGATGAAAGGGCTCTGGAGAAGCTAACGAAGGCTAACCTACGGTTTGTAGTCTCGGTGGCAAAACAGTACCAAAGCAGTGGACTAACCCTGGGTGACCTGATCAACGAGGGAAATCTGGGACTGATCAAAGCTGCTCAGCGATTTGATGAAAGAAGGGGGTTTAAGTTTATCTCCTATGCAGTATGGTGGATACGACAGTCTATTATGCAGGCAATGGCTGAGCAATCACGCATTGTTCGACTTCCGCTCAACCGAGTTGGTGCAGTACATAAAATTACCAAGACCATTTCTGCGCTGGAGCAACAATTTCAGCGAGAGCCATCCTCTGAAGAGATTGCCGAAGCAATGGAAGTGACGGTCGAGGAGATATCTTATAATATGAACATTTCAGGTCGTCATCTTTCCCTGGATGCGCCTTTCGTCAATGGTGAAGAAAACGGTCTGCTGGATGTGCTGGAAAATGAGCGGGAAGATACTCCCGACGCTGAGTTAATGGTTTCGTCCTTACGAAGAGAACTGGACCGCGCACTTGCCACCTTAACTGAGCGGGAAGGGGACATTATTGGTTGTTATTTTGGCTTGAATGGTGAACAAGCCATGACACTAGAAGAAATTGGACAAAAGTATAACCTTACTCGTGAACGTGTCCGTCAGATCAAAGAAAAAGCCACCCGCAGACTTAGGCACAGCTCCCGGAGTAACTTATTAAAAACGTATTTGGGATAATAATATCTTGAGGTCATTTCGGACCCTTCTGAGCTAATAAAAGGCAATATGACTTTGTAAAACAGGAGAAATAAGCATTGAGCATTTTTTTCTCCCTGTTTGAACGAGCTTTCGGTGAAAAATAATAAACACCGGGCAGAGCAACGTTGCTGATTCCTTTTATAAAAAAAAGACCTTTTTTACTCCGCTCTTCTTTTTTCTTTTCGTTTGGCTGCTTTTGCCGCTCTTTTTTCTTTCAGGTTTTTTTCCGGCGCCTTTTTACTGTTTTTTGCTTTTCCTTCTCTTTCTTTAGACATTTTTTTAGGTTTTAGTTGTTTAAAAATAAGCTATTACTGAAGCGAAGCTAGAGCACTCGTTAGTTCTCGCTCAAAATAGACCAACTCTTTTTGGTCAGGATTTGCTTGAATAAAGCAGTAATAAATACGTTTTACATATCGCCTTACCACTTATTTGAGTGTAGGTTCACTTTAGCATATACTATTGACCCTTCGGAAAAAAATATTCTCCATAAAGAAAGATAAGCATAATAAAACTGGTAAAGGCTACCAAGGTAAAATATTTTTATAAAGCTTATACGAAGCTAAAAGCAGGTGAGCAAAGAAGTTTGGTTCTGTACTTTCGTATTACGCTGGATACCCATTTGAGGCTATGTAAACAAGGAATAGATTATCAGGTACCTCACCAAAATACATGGAGGGGTGCGGGTAAAATGCGTACTTTGTATACGCGCAAAGGCTTATTTGAGTGCTTTTAAGCTGTTCCCAGTTTCTTCAGGTAAAAAAGATGGGAGCAAAAAGCTCTGAAGAAAGAAGGGTACTCATGATAGGCAATATTGAATTCCTGGCAGGTTTCTTTCACCAATTGATTGATCTTAGGATAGTGAATATGGCTGATCCGGGGGAATAAATGGTGCTCTACCTGAAAGTTTAACCCGCCCAGCAGCCAGGAAATTACATTGTTTCGGGTAGCAAAATCTGATGTGGTAATTACCTGATGGATGGCCCATTCCTGCTCAATTTTGTTAGAGTGCTGATCAGGAACAGGGAACTGAGTAGCTTCTACAACATGCGCCAATTGGAAGACAATACTTATAGAAAGCCCAAAAACAAAGGAAGCGATCAGAAACCCAATTAAGGCCTGAATTACTCCGACCATCAGCATGGGCACTATTACGTATACCACGAGGTACATCACTTTGGTAAGCCAGAAAATAACATGCTCTCTTGGCTGCATTTTCTGGGAAGATGAAGCAGATGAGATTTTACCGGTGAAATACTTTTGAAAGTCATAATAAAAAACCCAGGCAAGGTAGGAGAGGCCATACAACAATATCCAGTACAGGTGCTGAAACTGGTGAAACCAATAGCGGGGTTGCTCTTCATGGAGCCGCATCAGCGGTTTCAGATCGATATCAGAATCCATTCCTTCGATATTGGTATAGGTATGGTGATTGATATTGTGTTTTATTTTCCAGAAATAGGCGCTGGCTCCTAGTGCATTAAAAACATAGGCTGATACATTGTTGAGCCACCGATGATGAGAAAAGCTCTGGTGGCCTCCTTCATGCATGATATTGAATCCGATCAGTGCCAGATTAAAGCCCAGAAGACCACAAAGCAGTATGGAAATCCAGTCAATGGGAGGGAAAAACACGAGTACTACATAGAGCGTAAGCGCAGATAATACCTGAAGAATACTTTTGAAATATAATTTACGATTGCCAGAAGTCCGAATTTCATTATCGGAAAAGTAAAGATCAACTTTGGCTTTTAATGACTTGAAAAATGGACTTTTTTTATTGTTAAAGGAGACCTTGGACATAGAAAGGAGAGATTGAATGGATTGAAGTATCAACCCGGGTATTAGCAAATTTGTTCAGAATCTCACCATCAGATTTTCCATGCTGGACCGACTTATTCAGAGGAACCTTCATTCTAATGGCTTGACAGATTAAGATAGTTTAATAGATGCCCCTAAAGATAGTAATTAGAAATTAAACGAGGTGGCGTTTTGCAAAGCAATCGCTAGATTGGCCATCAAAATTTAGTTGAAAGATTACTAATTTTAGAGCGAACGATGATGTAGCGATGGCAGAAGAGACTAAAAGGCACGGAATTAACTTTCAGGGAGAATATAATAGGTAACAAATTGAGTTTTGTATACTTATAACGAACGCTTAGCCCGTTTAAATCAGATGTGACCTTAAAAAAAGGGGCTGTCTTATCGAGATAAACCTGATTCCATTTGGAGCAAGGAAAAGCAAAGCCTCTAAAATAAAAAAACATGCTATCAAAGCATGTTATGAATAATTGAAAAGAATGTAATGGAGCTATTTCTTAGATAACTTTTACATTTACTGCATTCAATCCTTTTTTGCCTTGTTCTTCTTCATATTCTACCTCGTCGTTTTCACGTATATCGCCTTGAAGGCCAGACTCATGAACAAAAATGTCTTCACCTGAATCAGATGGCTTAATAAACCCAAATCCTTTTGAGTAATTAAAAAATTTTACGGTACCTTTTTTCATTATGATTACTTATAAGTGTAGGTTATAACAACCCTCATAGCCTAAGGGTCGTTCCATCCGGGACTATTTATTTTTTATGTCTGCTTCAAATTACTTAATATCCAGCCAATGGTTTGTCTTAATTCCTGTTATTAGTGGTAATTAACCAGACCACACAAAAATGCAATGCTCAAATGAACAATTGATCCGGAATTGAAAAAAGAATTATCCGACCTCGAGGAATGGCTGGATTTGGCACGGCAGGCAACGGTAGAATGAACCTCTGAAGAAGATGCGGAGCATTCATGCTTGGAGGGAATTTGGGCTGGCGGGCATCTCAGGGTGGTGAACAATGGATCCGCATAATTTTTGATGAATCACAGCGTGTTCATCATATCCTTTTACTGTTTGAAGAAGGGCAACAGCAACGCACTCAGGAATTTGCACTGCATTGGTCCTAAGATGATGGACAATCCTATCATGAAATATGACGTCAGCAATACAATTTCACTCCTCTTCACTCAACTCGGGAACAGGAAGTTTATACGGTGGATCTTCATGAAGTGACCACTATCGAGATAAAAGTTATTCCTGACATCAATAATGAGAATGCAATAGCTTACTGAATTGGTTACGGATCGGATAAGCATAATCACTTCCATTTAAATTAAACTATTCAAATTTCTACTGTGGTAAGATGTAGATTAAATAAGCATAATGTTCATTAGGGCTAAGTTTTGCATCGTCAGTTGCTTGTGGTTTTACCAGTGATCTTGACCAACATCATCCGACATGTTTTGACCACAATTTTTTTGACTTCTGCTTGATAATGAAGCTGTTTATTGGCATCGCTTTAGCGTTCTCGTATTTGCATTATGGAGGATGAATGACAAAATGTTTTTTTGATCTATAAACTTATGGAGATTGCAATATTTGGAGTATCCAAAGAAAGTTTTCTCAACATTGAAATAAAAAATTGTTTACCTTTCACGTTGAATTCTGTGTCTGTGACATGATTTATTTGTAAGTAAAGATACTTACGTAGTAACCAGTGTTTATAGGAATATATGAAGATAAAGGAAACTCCGGATAAGAAAGAAATCAAAATATTGATGTTGGAGGATCTATCCGAGGATGTTTTTTTAATCGAGCGGGCCTTGAAAAAGGAAAATCTTCCTTATCAAAAACATTTGGTTGATACTGAAGAAGGGTTTGTTGATGGATTAAAGGTTTTTGCACCTGATATTATCTTATCCGATCATTCTCTTCCTCTGTTTAACTCTACGCAAGCACTAGAGATTTGTAAAAATATTGATCCTGATGTGCCGTTCATTTTGGTTACGGGTACGGTCTCCGAAGAATTTGCGATTACTATTTTAAAGCAAGGGGCCAGCGATTATATTCTGAAATCTAATTTAGCCAGATTGGTTCCGGCTATTTATCAAGCGCTTGAACAAAAAGAACTTAAGAAGAAAAAAGACCAAGCCGAGGAGGCACTCAGGCAGCAAAATGAAGAATTAAAAAGAGTCAATAATGAGCTAGACCGCTTTGTCTACAGTGCATCTCACGATTTACGCTCACCATTAACGGGGTTAATGGGGTTGGTGGCTATCGCTCAGGAACAAGTTTCCAATCCTGTTGTTTTAGTAGATTATCTGCAGAAAATGCAGACGAGCGTCGAGAAACTGGATGGTATTCTCAATGATATTCTTGAGTATTCTTATAATGCCCGTTTCAATATTACTTTTGAAAAAATTGATTTAAAAACTCTGATTGCTGAGTGTTTCAGTAAACTGGAACATATACCTGGTTTTGATCAGATAGACCGACAGATAAAGATCAGGCAAAACGCTGACTTGGTTTCTGACAGATATCGGTTAAGCACTATTTTGTGCAGCCTTGTCAAAAACGCTATTCATTTTCTGGATACAAATAAAAAGTCTGCTTATATCCAACTGGATATTGACGTATCAGATCGTTTAACAATATTATTTAAGGATAATGGAATTGGTATCAAAAGTGATGTTCTGCCGAAAATATTTGATTTGTTTTACCGTGGCTCTAGTTTAAGTAAAGGAGCCGGGTTAGGGTTATATATTATTAAGGAAATTATCACCAAGTTACAAGGAAAGATTCAGGTGGACTCTGTTTTGGGGGAATATACTACAGTTACAATTACACTTCCGATTGCCAAACCTATAAATACTAAGGATCAGGCTATACATTCATCTCTCTAGAAAACGAATCTTGTTTTTTGCATATTTTCACTGTTTAATAAACCATTGACCAGTAATGAGTTAAGGTGGTTATTTGTAAAATATTTTTGATAGTCAGTGTTCTAATATGGTCATTTCTGTTCTTCGGTTGATCATATGCTGCTCTTCGTTACAATCAATTTCATCCCCACAGGGGAAAACCAAACGAGTTTCTCCGTAGCCAGTCGCCTTAATTCGGGAAATATCTATACCCTGACTGATGATATATTCAGCGGCTGATTTTGCTCTTTTTTGAGATAAGGCGATATTAAAATCATCGCTACCCCGTGAGTCAGTATGAGAGCTTAGTTCAATTTTAATTTCGGGATTATCCTGTAAAAACTCAACCACCTGATTAAGAGGTTTACTTGCCTCTTCAGTTACCTCGTAGGCCCCAAAATCATAGTATATATTATCTAAAACAAACTTTTGCCCGACTTCAATCTTTTCCAGTTCAATAGAATAGCTGAGCTTATTTGTCACAAGTGTATCATAAGGAATGCTGGCCTTATAAGTATAATACTCTTCTTTTTCGGCGCGTATGTAGTATCCTTCTACAACTTCTATTTCAACTTCAAACCAGCCCAGACTATCCGTTAGCGTTTCATTCACCTTCCTGCTTTCTAAGTCAACAACCATTACGGCTGCGTTGGAGAGCGGTGATTTGTCTTCTTTATCAACCACAATACCTTGAAGTGTTAACCATTTTTTTTCAGGAACCTCGCTTGCAACTTCTTCTTCAAGAAGATAATCTTCAATAAAAGAAAATCTGTAAATATTATCCCTCGCTACTTCTGCTTGCCGATTGGAAGTGAAGAAACCACCCAGATTATTTTCAGAAAGGATAATCCCAAAATCATCTCCACTAGAATTAATCGGGTAGCCCAGGTTTTCAACTGACGTCTTTTTGTTTCCGGCAATAGTAATTTTATAAATATCCAAACCACCCAAACCGGGGTGTCCTTCTGATGCAAAATATAAGATGGAATCCTGATGTAAGTAAGGAAAAAGTTCGTTGGCATCACTATTAATCGATGCGCCAAGATTTATAGGAGTAGTCCAGGTATCATTTCTATAAACTGATCGGTAAATATCCGTTCCTCCAAAGCCACCGGGCATATCAGATACAAAATATAGCGTTTTTCCATCTTTAGAAATGGTTGGATGTCCCACTGAATATTCGGTATTATTTAGGGTAAGGGATTCAACTTTTGTCCATACATTACTTTTACTATCATAAGTGGCGTTATAGAGACCAAGGTTTTTAACTCTGTATCCTTTCTTTTTTTCTTTTTTTGATACCTGAAGGTTATTTCGAGTGAAAATCATTTGTGTGCTGTTGTTGTAAATGGCCAGCGTGCCATCATGGCGAATGGAGTTGATTTGGTTAAATTGCCCGTCAAGCTTAGAGTCTTTATACGATTGTTCCAAGGGAAAGTAATACATATCGTAGCGCACGTCCTTTTGCAGGGATGGAATTTTTTTTCTTTGCTGCGAAGCATAGGAGGTAAAAATAAGCCCTCCCCGATAAAGCAGCGGTGAAAACTCAGGTGCATCTGTATTAAAAGGCAATTCCGCTACATAATAACGGGTGCTATCTTTATAATATTCCTTCAGATTGGAGATTGAGTGTAAACGTCTGCTAACCGTTGTAGTATCACTTAGCGCACCTTGCGCTTTGAGATACCACAGTTTAGCCTCTTCAAATTTACCCAAGTGGTGTAATACATCACCATATTGAAATGCGTAACTTTCTGTAATGACTATACTGTCGACTTCCTCGACGGCAGAAAACCAGTCTCGGCTGGTTTTCCAATCATCTAACAGATTATAGCAAACGGCAATTTGAAGTTTTATCGTCGTATTATCAGGCTCTTTTTCCACCACTTTTAAATAATGAAGTATGGCTTCATCATAATGGTGGCTTTCATAAAGATCATTTCCTTTTTCTTCATCACTTTTTAAATTATTCAGGATACTTTGGCTGTATCCTGAATAAGCGAAGAGTAACAATACGACTATTGTTGAACTGAAACGCATTTTCATATGTGGTTAAAAATAACGTGGACTTGTATAGGAGGTCGGCGACATTTTGATTTTATAATTAAGCGTAATTTCGTGTGAACCGTTTCCATTGTGACTGATACCCGCTACCGGGAGGTCAAAGGCATAGCCAAAACTGATTTTTTCAGTAAGTTGTAATTGGGTGATTACTCCCAATGACTCTTGTGATCGATAAGAAAAACCGAACCAAATGATTTCGTGAAACAATAAATTTGCATTCAGGTCAAAAGAAGCTGGCGCATTATCG
The DNA here is from genome assembly GCA_040222715.1 of Cyclobacteriaceae bacterium. Classification (GTDB taxonomy): domain Bacteria; phylum Bacteroidota; class Bacteroidia; order Cytophagales; family Cyclobacteriaceae; genus Tunicatimonas. The sequence goes on from JAVKCN010000150.1 coordinate 81,614, forward strand.
GCCAGCTTCATGAGTACATTTGGTTTTAGCTTAAGTTGAGGGCCTATATCAAAAACATATCCTGAGGTAACAAAATAGTGGTTTTTGATCTCATCTTTAGTATGTATTACCGGAGCTGAGGCGCCTACGTAGAACCGATTTGTATGGTAATAAAGTCCGGCACCGAACAGAAATTTGGCCAACTTATAGCTTTCAACAAACTGCACATCTTCTGTTTCATCATAGAGCTGCCCAAAGGCTTCGTTGTACCAGCGAACTCCGGTTTGAATTCCGATGGATAGCTTGGAGGTTTCATTAAACCTGATTCGGTATGCATACATAGACTGTATTTCTGTACGGCCTGAAACTCCAATTACATCATGCAGGACATTCAGCCCCAAAGCCAGGGTTTCGCCTTTAATAGGCGAATGTATTGATAAGGTCTGGGTAGTTGGGGCCCCGTCAATACCTACCCACTGATTTCGGTAGAGAGCCGTCATACTCAGCCGTTCCGGTACACCGGTATAGGCTGGATTGAAAGCAGTCTCGTTAAACATATACTGGGTATATATGGGTCTTTCCTGCGCCTGGCAATTCCATATAACTGCGAAAGTCAGGAAAGCCAGCGTTAAGTGATATTTCATATAATCAGTCATGAGAATCAATATTTTAAGACGATGTAACCTGTCACAGGCCGCTCACCATTCTTTAAATCAAGAATAAAGAAATACGTGCTTTTTGGCAGTAGCCCTGATCCGACCCGAGCACCCATATTTGCACTACCATTCCATGACTGGCTTTCATTATCATACCCTTCCTGGGTAAATACTGCTTCACCCCAGCGGTTAAAGATTCTGACCACGTTATCAGGATAAGCCTCTATATTAGTAATCTTCCAGTAATCATTAACCCCATCATCATTCGGAGATAATGCAGGTAGCGGGTTTACTGCCTGGGCAGGATTATCAATTGTTAAAGGAATTTCCTGGGTAACCATCTCACCATTTTCAAAAACATAGACAATGGTAACGTAATAGTTTCCTGGCTCCAGTTCATCCGGATTTTCTACAATAATGTTACCATCTTCATCCATTACGGTTCCGGGAGGTAGCTCATTTTGCTCAACAATTACTTCTGTAATAGTTGTGTCTCTATATACAATGACCACAATGGTGTCTCCTGGCAGGTATTGGTTGCCATCAGTCGGGGGCTGAACATCATACTCAGGAGCTACGTTGTCTGGCGATGCTGGTAAAATTTTCGGTTCCAAAGTGTGTTGGGTTGTGCCCCCTAGTTCGTCTTCGGTGATGATAGAAACCGTATAGGTGTTTACCTCTAGCAGCGCGGTATCTGACACCAAAATAATACCATTATCCAATAGCTCAGTACCAGATGGAATTACTCCGGCAGTTATGCTTGCTTCTATAATAGTACCGTCAGGATCAGATACAATTGCTAAAGTATCACCTTGCTTAATCTCATCAACTGGTATAGCATCTATTAAAGAATACATTGCTTCTTGATCAACAGAAATAAAGCTGATCATCAATTCGGTAGTCGTAACTCCACCCTCAGCATCAGTAGTGGTTACTGTGATAGAGGCTTCTGTTGCCTCGAGTGAAGCAGAATCGCTGACTTGTATGGTACCATCAGTTTGCAAAACCGTACCGGGCGGTAGTGTGCCTTCTACGATGACTGCCGAAACGATAGGACCATTTTCATCAGAAACTGAAGCTACAACTTCACCTGCGACATACTCTTGTAATGGTTTGGTCGGTAAAAGTGTGTATACAGCCTCTTTATCATTTTCCTTAATCGTCAGGGTTACATTATTTTCAGAGATCCCCCCGATTGTATCAGTAGTAATGATGGTAAGAAAATAACTGCCAGCGACTAATACACTGGTATCAGATACCTGAATAGTTCCATCAGTTTGTAGCTCGACTCCTGTGGGCAACGTTCCATCGGAAATAAGTGATACTATAATACGCCCATCGGCATCAGACACATCAGCCATCATATTTCCTGTTCCATACTCGGCAACTCGCTTTGCTTCATATACAATATAGATCGCTTCTTGATCAGCAGTATTGAATTGTAGCGTTACGATATTTTCAGAAGTGCCGCCCTGTTCATCAGTAGTAATTACTGAGAAGGTATATGTACCGGACACTAGTTGAGAGGTATCATTTACAGTTATCGTTCCATCCGTATTTAGTGAAATGCCCGGTGGTAATGAGCCGGAATCTACAATTGCTTGCACAATTTCCCCGTCGGGATCAGTAACTGTAGCGATCACCTCATCATCCAAATAATCATTGAACGGTTTCGCTGAATCTATGGTATAGATCGTTTCCGTATCGGCTGGCCCAATTACTAGCGTGAGATCTACTACCGTAGTTCCACCGTTTTCATCAGTAGTGATTAGGGTTATTGTATAATCTCCTGCTACTACGGCAGTAGAATCGGTTACTGTGATGGTTCCATCTGCTGCTAAAGTGACACCATTTGGTAGGAGGCCTGAATCAACAATTGTATTAATAATATCCCCATTCAGGTCAGAGATCATGGCCAGAGTATCACCATTGGTATATTCATTTTCTGGCTTTGGAGGGCTGACTGTAACAGTCGCTTCCAGATCTGCGGGAAAGAAGGTAATGGTGATGTTACTATCAGTTGCCCCCCCTTTTTCGTCGGTTGTTGTTACCGAAAAGCTAGTAGCTCCTGCAACTAGTTGGCTAGCATCAGCTACGGTGAGTGTACCATCTGCTTCCAGTTGTATACCGTCAGGCAGACTGCCGCTATTCATTATCGCTGTGATAATATCCCCATTAACATCTGTTGCCAAAGCTACCGTATCGCCATCAAGATATTGATTGACTGGCTTAGAATTGGTAAGCGTATAAATTGCTTCAATATCCGATGGATTAAGTTGTAAAGATATGCTGCTGGCCGTAGTGCCTCCAGGCGCATCAGTAGTTGTTACTACCAGGCTATAATTTCCATCAATGAGCAAACTAGCGTCATCGATGACAATGGTTCCATCAGTTTCCAGTCTCGTTCCCGAAGGCAGGAGACCAGCACTAATAGAAGCATTCGTAATGGCTCCATCAGCATCACTTACAGTCGCAATAACTTCTTCATCAATATAATCATTTACTGGTTTGGATGGGTCAAGGGTGTAAACTGCTTCCTGATCTATGTCTCCAATACCATCAATAACAATTGCAATAATATTTTCGCTAAGCCCACCGAAATCATCGACAGTTTCAATACCTACCATCGTGGTGCCGGGAGTAAGGATGCCGACATCGCTTACAGTAATGGTTCCATTAGCACTAATACTGGTTCCGGCTGGCAGACTTCCACTGATTACATTCGCAGAAACAATGAGGCCATCAGCATCCGAAGCGCTTGCTAACACTTCTCCATTAGCGTATTGGTCAACAGGTTTACTGTCAGCTACGGTAAAGACTGCCTCCTGATCTACAGGTGAGAAGATAAGAGTAATATCACTATTCGTCGTATTACCATCGGCATCAGTTGTAGTAACAGAAAAATCATATGATCCTGAAACCATTAGATTAGCATCTGAAACGCTCAGTGTTCCATCACTTTCCAACTGCACTCCTGCCGGTAGACTTCCACTACTAACAATTGCAGCGGTAATAACACCATCAGCATCGGTAACAGTGGCTAGTATATCATCATCTTCATAATCGCTAACTGGCAGTGAGGGATTGATGGTATATACAGCTTCCTGATCAGGAGCAGAGAAAATAAGAGTAAGATCACTATCGGTTGTCCCTCCGTTCTCGTCGGTTGTGGTAACGGAAAAGTCATAAGATCCATCAACCAATAGACTGGCATCAGATACTTCTAGTGTGCCATCGGCCCCTAAAGATACACCGGCTGGCAGACTTCCACTGCTAACGATGGCAGCAGTAACGGCACCATCCGCATCAGCCACAGTACCGAGCACATCGTTGTCCAGATAGTCATCAACGGGTTGGGCAGGGTTAATAGTGTAAACAGCTTCCTGATCAGCTGGATTAATAAAAATTGTAACTTCAACTTCGGAAGTGCCTCCTGTATTGTCAGTGGTGCCTACCGTAACTGTAAATGACCCGTCCTGTAGATCTCCAATATCACTCACCGTGATTTCACCACTTACCGGGTCAAGCGCGGTTCCGGTTGGCAATGTACCTGTGAGGGCAGCGGAGACAATTGCACCATCAGTATCGTTAATAGTTACGAGCGTCTGACTGTTTACATATTCATCGACCCGAAGTGCGGCTTCCACAGTTGCCACTGCTTCTGTATCATCTACTAAGAAAGGGTCTTCAGAGGTCTCAGTCACAAAAATGGAATATAAGCGAAGGTTACTCAGTAAACCAGCCAGATTGCCACCAAATCTGGGTTCAACTTTTTGGATAGTTTTACTGTCATCAGCATCTATCTTTAGATAAAACTTTCCAGAACCTACACCCAGAAGATTCGCGCTGATTAAACTGCCATTGCCAAACTTAAACACCTCAACACTGGCGTCTCCATAGGTAACGGCTACTGAAATATTGTTGTCTTCAAAAAAAAGAAGTTCGGTGCCCAGGGTTAGTAGTTCTGCATTTTCCATGACAAGGTAAATGTCATAGTCATTACCATCATATTCTGTGCCTCCCCAACTGTAACGAGAATACACATAACCGCTACCCAGATCCAATGATAGTGGAATTGAATAATTAGCATAACTGCTATTCATATCAAACGCACTAGTTGCATGAGTTTCATTTTGCACCGTACATCCAATGCACAGGAGCGTACCTGAAACCCCATCGGCTTCGGCCACACTCACTGGCGTAATGCTGTTTTCTACCTGTAATATATCATAAATGAACAGGTCCCGACTGGTTAACCCTACAGATAACAGGTCGCCACTGAGAATTTTTACACGTTGCGTTGCCGCATCCGGGTTAATGATTGTAATTTCAAAAATATTATCTGAAGTTGAAATAACATCTACCTGAGTAGTATTGGTGCTTGTATAAGTGGATAATACAGTTCCACTGCCATCCAGTAATTGGATACTAAGTCTGCTAAATATTTCTGTACTTGCAAGCCCGGTGAGGATACTGCCACCACCAAACTGCATACGCATTTTTAATGTACTATTTAGTGAAACCGGATCGGAAAAACCGTAGGTTACTTCGCCTCGTCCCCCTACGCCTGCCAGGTTTACCTCCATTGAGGTAAACGACACCGGATTATTATCCCAAGCCTGGTCAGCGTTAGTAATTTGACAACCTGCGCAAATTCCCGATATAGTTTGATCTATGGTTGTTGAAGGGCGAGTTTGTGTATATCCCTCTTGAAACGAGAGAGAGAAGATACTTGTGAACAGGAGTAAATGTATTCGTATCATTCTTAAATTATTTTAAAATTTTCAGGAAACTGTAGTGCGTAAAACCAAATATTTAGTGAGCGAACACTGGTACATACACTGACTTTCTTTAGGATTTTTATTGTTTGATCAAGAATTTCTCAATCGAAGTGTAACTTCATTTGGGAAATTTCTGACTCGATAATCCCATGAGAATTGTTTAGTGTATGAGACTTAAATGATTGGTTATATTACAATATTATGGCTGTCAGCCAATAAGTTATCCTGATTAAACTAGTTTGATATGTTAATTCTGGTTTATTATACACCAGAATAGTCCTCAATGCGTCCCGAATCGAAGCCGGTAATCGTCACAATCTATCAACGTATTCAGCTTTAAGTGCAGAATTACGTTGCTTCCCTCTTGCCTTGGTTTCATTTATTCGTAGATATTACTTTACTACAGGGCTTATTTTTTTAAACCCCTTTTTAGATTTGTTTTTAACACCGTGTGTTCTTGGCTCAATTTGGTATACACTTTCTTGAGCTTATGATTCTTTTTTTCTAGTTCTTTAAATTTTTTTTCCTGGTGATGATCCACTTTTCTACAAATTAATAGTTATCGTACAATGCTTATCTCATTTTCAAAATGAATACTTTTTTAAGACTATCAGTTTAACAGTTGTTAGCGTCATAACGCTCTTAGATAGTTACAATGAATTCATGGAGCTAAGATGAAATATTTTGAGATTGTTTTTTTAACTGAGATACTTCTTTTCATACAATGTAATTCCCATGCTGGTAAGTTAACCTCAAATATGGAATACTTGTAATAGGTGTGTCGGTGTTCAAAATCAAAAATTTACTCTGAGGCAGATTAATGAAGGAATCACAGTTTTTTTGATTATAAACTAGCTGTCAAAATGTCGAGGTATTTATGCCCAACTGGGTGATTTTGCTTATGTGTTTTGTATATGTGCTAACAGGGTTTTTATAGCACTACGTTTCAAATAGTATTGGCACGCTACAGTGGGTGTTTTTGTTATTTAGAAATATTTTTGAATTTTTAATCAAATAGAAACTTAATAAATGTGAATATTTTGATTAATCAATGTGTTTTTAAAAAAATATGTGCAATAAATATAAGTGTGCGAAAAATAATGTTTTTATTGTAGAGTGGGTAATCTGAGATACTAACTCAATTATTATGAAAAACTGTATTTTCAATCAGTATTTATTTAAAAAGAGCTGTAAGGGTGGATTATATGAGTATAATGGGAGCTTGCCAATTTCACGATTTCCCAAAATTATAAAAGAATTCTCTAATTGAGACAACTTTGTCAAGTATTTCAATCTGACCCAAATTGGCGCTCAGCCAAGATAATTGCTATAGAATTAAGAGTAACTTCGGAAAAAGTTCATCAGAGAAGGTCTTTTCCTCACTTATCAGATGAAACTGACTCGTATTTGCAATTTTTTTATCCAGGGCCTTATAGTTCTACTGATTTTACTTTATTTTTAAAAAAGAGGCGGGCTTCCAATAACATTATTCTGAGGGGTAGAATAAAGTATAATTTCCAGTGAACTTTACATGATTAAAGAAACAAAGCCAAAATATGCGCATTATACCGATGTAGAAGACCCGATCCTTTGGCAGAAGTTTAAAGAGGGAGAGGAGGCTGTACTCGATTTTATTTACTCCCAATACTTAATAAGGCTTTACAACTACGGTCTGAAAATAGTGAGTGATTCAGCTTTGGTAGAAGATTGCATTCAGGAATTATTTATTGAACTCTGGCAGAGAAGAACTTTCCTGGGGAACACAAATTGTATTAAATTTTATCTTCTAAAAGCGCTGAAAAGAAAGATTCTTAAGAAACACCCTCTCAGCATTTCAACCATAAAAGAATCTTATCCAAAAGGATATCATTTTGAAGTTATATTTTCTTATGAAACCCAATGTATTCATCAGGAACTGGTAGAAGAGCAAAAAGTAAAGTTGAAAGGCGCATTAGAGTCTCTGAGTAGTCGCCAACAAGAGGTAGTCTATTTAAAATTTTACCATAAGCTTACCTACAACCAGATTGCAGAGGTGATGGAGATAGAAAAGAGCGCGGTTTATACACTTCTTTTTAAGGCCATAAAAAAGCTGAGAAAAAGCTTGAAAAGAGCACACTTATATGCTTTGCTGGGTATGATCACCCTGTTAATTGTCTGTCTGTGCTCAATGTAGTTATTCTCTTTTCTTCCAAATCAAATCTACCTGGCCTAGTCCAGGTAGTTGTTTATCAACACTCACAATCTCTATTCCCCAGTCAGGCATGCGACCAGTTACAGAGTCGGTAAAGGCCTCAGGTCGGTAGAAACCGGCCGCACTGGGCAATTGGCTAACATGCTGCATTGTTGAAAAGTGGATACCATCCGGGGCATATTGTAAGGTGTGCCTCAAACCTTCAGGCCCAATATTGATCATGGCTACGACTCCGGTATTCAAGGGCCAGACCATCACTTCGTGACCCGCTTTGATAATGGGGTTCAGCGAGTGTTTTATGTAGGAACCTTCGGGATCATCAGCGGTAGCCAATCCTAATTTGGTATTGGCGGGGGTATTATTCCACTGCCGGCCTTTGTAGTACAGGTAAATTTTTCCCTTTCGGACGATGAGACAAGCATCATCGATGCGCATGCTATCAAAGTCATTCGGATTATTACTGCACATCAGGATGGGAGCGCTCAGTTTTTTCCAGGGACCATCCGGCCAATCGGCAACCGCCAGTCCGATAGCACTTTTGGTAACCTGGTCTCCATCATTGGTAAAGGGTTTGGGTACTCCCGTGTAATACAAATAGTATTTTCCTTTCCAGACCAGAATGTTAGGAGTAAAGGCACTTTGTTCATCCCAATCTCCTTCGCCTCCTTTTTCTATACATACCGATTTTTCGGTCCAGTGCTTTCCATCGGTTGAGGTGGCATACCAAATATCAGCATGGTATCCATTAGAGGCATTGTGGTCACCCGGAAACAGGTTGTAACCATCTTCTGCTAACCGCTTTGAATACCAAACAAAGTACTTGCCATCTACTTTGATGATATCACTGGGGTCCCTGCGCATGACATCCGTTTGAGATTGCAAGCCGGTTTTGTGAAAATGGATGATTGAATCTAAGGTTTGGGCATGGCAGTGTAAACTGCTTAACAATAATAAAGATAGATATAGGAAGGGCTGATTTTTTTTCATTATCAAAAAGGTTGTTCGAAGTTGTATTAGGTATGTTACTGAAATTACAACCAGCTATCATGTAGTTGAGGATTGAGTCTTTTAAGGAAGTGAAGCACTCTCGGAATGAGCGTGGTGCATGGGCATAACAAAAGTAAAGGGTTTCCATTCAAGAATAGTGAATTCATTATGTCCTTCAGTGATTTTAATAAATTGTTCGGCTTTAATGTTGGTAAAACTCTGGGTTTGCCCGGACACTGGCCATTTCACTTCCAAAGTGTCTATTTTGCTGCTTTTGCCCAGTCCGATTTCCTGACGATAGGGGTTAGCTCCGAAACTTCCGCCTGAACTGACGTCTCGTAAAATGGTGCGTTGTTTTCCGTTTTCAGTCACAATGAGTTTTATCCGGGCCCCAATACCCAAACGATTAGACTGGGTTCCTTCCAATAGCAGCGTAATCCAGTAATTATGATCGACCTCCTCACTATAAGGATTCTCAAACAGGGCATTCTGGTATACATCTCCGTAGTTTGCGCCTCCCATGTTGATAAAAATATCCTGATCCCCGTCGTGATTCAGATCAGCAAAAGCGACGGCATGTCCTTTTTGTAGATGCCCGAATCCACCGGCGGTTGTCACATCTTGAAAGCTTTCTCCCTGATTATTTCGGAACATGAGGTTGGGAACAATGGAGCGAAAGTCCGGATCTCCGGTACCCAGGTACATGTCCAGGTAACCATCATTATCCAGGTCGCCGAAATTGCTGCCCATGGCTTGTGTAATTCGGTGAAGATTGGTTTCCTGGCTCACATCAGTGAAGGAGGGAAGACCGCTTGGCCCCGGGCCATTATTTTTATACAACCGAGGCATATTGGCTTTGTAGGGAATATTCAGATATTCTGCGGCTACTTGTGCTGCCACATTGCCAATATCACTTACATCGTATCCTGAAACGAATATATCAAGCCAGCCATCATTGTTATAGTCCCAAAACCAGGTAGGAAAAGTTTTGATATCTTCCAACAGGCCGGTTGCTTCGGTAACATCCTGAAAATGAGGAATGTCATCCTGTTGCGGCCCTTCATTTTTGAAGAGAAAATTTTGCCCTTCCAGCGTTGAAATATACAGGTCGGCCCAGCCATCGTTATCAAAATCCCCGGAGGTAACTCCTTTAATATACTCCGTGATTTTTACCCCGGCCATTTCAGCCACCTCGGTGAATACACCGTTTCGGTTGAGGTAAAGTTGAGAAGGGAATTTATATACTTTGTTCAGGGGAGTTTCATTGCCAATAAATAAATCTACCCATCCATCATGATTAAAATCGTTCCAGGTAGCCGTTTGGGTGGGCATAAAGGAAAGTAGTCCAGTCTCTTGGGTAACATCAGTGAAAGTCGGAATGCCCTCGGGGCCGGGGCCATTATTACGCAGCAAAGAGTTGGGATGACGCCCATGCTCTTCCAGCCAGGCACCCCGAAGTACCAGAATATCGGCGTAACCATCATTGTTGTAATCTGCATGCACCATGTTCAGTCCACTAATCAGACCCATGAAGCCCGCTTCTGCAGTTTTGTCTGAAAATGTGCCATCTCCCTGATTTTGAAAATAATGCATCTGATCGCGCAATCCCCAGGAAGTAACCACAATATCCAGAAAGCCGTCACCATTAAAATCTTCCACAATGGTGCCACCGGACAAGCCTTCGGAAGCGAGTCCTAAAGCCGGGGCAATATCCTCAAATTTCCTTAAGGGGTAATCCGAAGCAAAATGGTTCGGTGGGATCAGCCATTGGGGCGGCACCTTGTCCGGATAATCGCCCAGCGTCATATAGGCAATATTGAGAAGCCAGCGGGCATCCAGGGCACTGTCGTTTTTCTCCAGGATTTTCGTGTACGCCTGAATTGCCTGAGAGGAACCCTCTTCCAACTGATGGTATCCGGCGGGCTGAATCGGAATGATACAGGAAGCCGAAGTATGATTCAGCAGGCAGTTTTCCTGCTCACCCTGTCGGAGGTAGCAAATGGCAATGAACGATTCTACTTCTTTCAGTATGGGAGCGACCTGCGCTGGAAATTGTGGTTGAAACTCTAAGAGTTCGTTCCGCAGTTCCACAAAAGATGCCGCTGCTTCCGCCGACCGACCGGTATTCAATAGTTCTTTGGATTTTCTAAATTGATAGTCCAGTTGTTGATCAGGTTCCAGAGCGGCCTGAGCAAGACTATCATAACGCGCAATGCGCAGATCGTGCATGTAAGGGTTGCGGAAGTCGCTGTGCTGGACCGCGACTTTTTCCAGCAGCTCTATCATATATGCAGAATCACCCCCCTGTTTGCAACTGGTAGAGAGGATTGAGAGGAAGCTTAATACGATGAATAGTCTCAACATGAGTCTTCTGAATTTATCAGAATTTTTTAACTGGTAATCACAGTTCTTTTGGTTTCACTCAAGATAAAATTTGACATCGCTTTACCAAGTTTGGATTAATGGCAGAAAATATAACAGGTGAAGCGAAAATTTCAGTTAGAAAAGGGCTTGGGATACTGAAGTATCGCCTGCCCAGACTACCTGCGGTGTCATCCGAATTGAAAGTATGAATTTACCTGTTGTTTTCTAAAATACTGATAAATTCGCTTCATCTGATACGGTAATAAGCTGAACTTATGAAAATATTCGGTAACTGGAAATTCTGGGAATGATAAGAAAATGGTTTCTGGCAGTAATAGTATCCGGGGCTTTGCTTGCCCTTCTAATGGTTATCTATGTCAGCAATTCCCAAAAAATGAATACCTGGGAACATTATTTACCGGGCATCGCCTCTTTTTCATCTCCCCGAACGGCTGACCTGAACCAGGATGGAATCCTGGATATTGTCATTGGGGCGGGAGGGGATGAATTCAGCGGCTGCGATTCTGCAATCGTGGCCTTTAATGGTGAAAATGGCGAAGTATTATGGCATGTGGCCGGAAGAGACCAGATGGTAGGCTCGGCCATCTTTTCCCATATCGATGATGATAGTATTCCCGATATCATACTTTCCGGGAGGGCCGGGCAGTTAAGGGCTGTGAGTGGGAAAGATGGTAGCCTGATCTGGAGTTATTATGCTGAAGAAGACTTTCTTCAATCTCCCGACTCGGTTTTTCTGAATTTTTATGCGGCTCACTTACTGCCGGATATTGATGGGGATAGCATACCCGATCTGTTGGTAGCCAATGGCGGAGATGCCACCATCCCTCGATACGTATCTGAGCGTCCGGTCGGGCAGTTGTTGCTCATTAGTGGTCGGAGCGGGCAGCGTATTGCTAAAGCATCGATGCCCGATGGGGCAGAAACCTATATGACGCCCCTCTGCGCTGATTTGAGCGGAAACGGTGAGCAAACAGTCATTTTCGGGAGCGGGGGAGAAACATTACCGGGGAATTTGTATCGCACCCCATTAGATTCATTGATATCAGGCGATCTGTCTTCGGCTACGGTCTTAGCCACCGGAAAGGACCGGGGCTTTATGGCACCCCCGGTGCTGGTAGACATTACTCAGGATGGCGTACTGGATATTATTGCCAATGCTGTTGATGGACGCATGATCGGCATCAATGGGGATGATCACTCGGTAATTTGGGAAGTCGCCATTCCGGGTGCGGAAGTATACGGCTCTATTGCCGTAGGCAATTTTAATGGAGATGATATCCCCGATTTTTTCTCCAATTTTGGGGTAGGCATATTTCCCGACGTAGAAAAAGCCTATCAACTGATGGTCAACGGCCGTACCGGGGAAATTGAATTTTTAGATTCCTTAGGCTATCTACAGATTGGCAGCCCCTTGTCGGCAGATCTGGATGGGGACGGGCTCGACGAAGCCCTGATGAGTTTGAACAGCTCTACAACGCAGAAAAATCAGAATATCTACACCTCGCTTTTTGGCATTCAAAACCAACTGGTGATGTTTCATTTTGGTAAGCACAGCCGTCATACGCTTCTGGGACCTTTTGTAGGAGTAAATCCGGCTTCCACTCCCTGGATTGGCGACCTGGATAATGACCAGCACTTGGATATCATCTACGGCTACATGGCGGATACCCTGCATTACCAACCCTTCAACGGTATGAAAATTTTACGACACGAAATTGACGTAAAAGCTGATCATGTCCGCTGGGGCGGATATATGGGAACTCATAGTAATGGAATGTTGGGGAGGAGAGATAATTTCTGAGAAAGCTGTCTTATTCACATTCAGGTTGCTTACGCCGTTGCAAATAAAGTAATAAGATGCATGGTTTGTTAGGCAGGATTTAAGCTTCAGGCTATTTGCTTGTAAAGAATAAAAAAATAAAATAATTTTTTCAGCAGGTAGGTCAAATTTCGCGTTTGTACATCCTTTAATACTGTAAGCTCATGGGAGTATTTCCGGGGCTATTTATTATCGTGATCTACCTGACTAATGCAAAAAAGACAACCTACCGTTTACGATTTCGTGCTGGATGAGCGATTCCAGGCGTGGGTGCTTGAACCAACGCCAGAATCCATTCAGTATTGGCAGCGCTTTCAGGACGAATCGCCGGAAATGAAGCCGGTCATGGACGAAGCCAAAAGGCTGATTTTGCTTTTTGGATTTCATGAAAAAGATCTTTCGGAATCCGAAGCCCAGCGGATACTTGGTAATATTAAAGTGGGTATTCGTACTCCATCTTCTACAAACCCTCAAGAGCAAGCGCCGATCAAATCACCGGGTAAATACTTATGGCTTCCCCGTATTGCAGCCACCATCACCGGCATTCTTTTCTTAACATGCATTGGCTGGTATGTTATCCGATCAGACAATCAGACGGCCTTCCAGACGACCTACGGTGAAATCAGGGAAGTTATGTTGCCAGACAGCTCTTTGGTTACGTTGAATGGTAACTCAAATCTGTCTTTTTCTAACCAATGGAAAACGGGGCACCTGAGGGAAGTTTGGCTGGAAGGAGAGGCCTATTTTCAGGTCAGACCATCGGATATTACGGGGCAGGCCACGCCTGACATTAGCGATGAATCGGTACCCGATGAGTACAAATTTATTGTCCATACCCGGGGAGTAGACGTGGTGGTATTAGGCACCAGGTTTAATGTTAACAGCAGGCAGGAAAATGTGAAAGTGGTACTTGAATCCGGCAGGGTTAAACTGGATAGGCAGTCAGGTTTGTCTGGCATGGATGCTGTTGAGGATGAAGTTCTGATGGAGCCGGGAGAAATGGTGATGTATGAAGTTGAGGATATGACTTTTTCCAAAAAAATAGTCAACCCGGAAATCTATTCTTCCTGGCGAAATCATTACCTCATCCTTAACGAAATCTCCCTACAGGAAGTAGCGGCTATTATTGAAAGCACTTACGGAATGAAAGTCACGTTTCAGGAGCCGGAACTCTCCGATTACAAGATCAAAGGAACGGTGCCCTCAAATGATATTCAGGTGCTGTTTAACGCCCTGTCTGATGGGTTTGGAATCACAGTTACCCAACAGGGCAACACCATACTATTATCAAAAAAACAACCTGATTCTCCGTAACATCTACCCGGATAATATCAGACATAAACTACTAATATTCAACTAAATCTATACAACCATGAAACAAAAACTACTCTTGACGAACGGCTGGCTCGGATTGGGATTATGTTGGCTCTTGTTTTCGCTTCCTTCCTATACCCAGCCCCTCCCTGGCTCGGCTGGGTACCAGGGGAACAGCGTGGCAGCGCTCTATACCAACCCAGGGCAGGGCGAAACATCCAAATTACTGAAAGATGTATTGGTAGATATGGAGCAGCAGTATCAGGTGTTCTTTATCTACGATACACGCCTGGTCAAAGGAAAACAGGTGGAAACTGAAGCCCTACTATCTTCAATAGTGAAGGGAGAAGATGTTGAGCAGGTATTGAATACTTTTTTGCCAAAATTTGACCTGCATTTCAAAAAATTAAAAGAAAATTTCTACCTGATTTATGAGGAAACGGAGGGAAGAAGTAGCACTGAAAGCCTTCGGAAAGTAGAATCATCCAAGTTACAGGATTATAACAGCCAATTCTCAGGGAGCGTACAATCGCTGCCTGGCATCAGATTGGCAATAAGTCCTTCATTGGCGAAGACGGTCAGAGGACAGGTAACCGATGGTGAGAATGCAGCGCCTATACCCGGAGTAAACGTACTGGCCAAGGGGACAACGACCGGAACGGTAACGGACATTGATGGAAACTACAGTTTAACGGTGGATGATGATGTGACGGTGCTGGTATTTTCCTCAATTGGATATGTGGCACAGGAGGTTGAGATCAACGGTCGTCAAAACATCGATATTACTTTGTCAGCGGATGTGCAATCGCTCGAAGAGGTGGTCGTTATCGGTTATGGCACCCAGGAAAAAAGAGACCTTACCGGTTCAGTGGCATCGGTGTCTTCAGAAGAAATCACCCAACTGCCCAATGTTAACTTAGCGCAGGCGCTACAGGGACGTGCCCCAGGGGTAGTGGTTACTGAAAACTCGGGACGACCCGGTGCTTCGGCCACGGTACAAATCCGAGGGGTAGGTACCGTCGGTAACAGTAACCCGCTATACGTGGTCGACGGACAAATTCTATCAACCGGGCTGGATAATATCAACCCCAATGATATAGCATCAATGGAAATCCTGAAGGATGCTTCGGCGGCCGCCATCTACGGAGCCCGAGCTGCTAATGGCGTGGTGCTGATCACCACCAAAAGAGGGCAGGCAGGTGAAACCAAAGTAAGTTATAATGGCTATTATGGCCCTCAGGTATTCAACGACCGGCTGGAATGGATGACTGCCGAAGAATTTGTGCGGGATGATATTCGGAGAGCGGGTAGTTCCGGGGAGCAATCCCCCTGGGCAAGCGAAGGTGACCCCTCGCAGTTCGGCCAGGGTGAAAATTACTGGGACAAGCTCTGGCGTACCGGTTATATTACCGATCATAACCTTTCTCTTTCCGGGGGAAATGAAAACTCCAGATTCCTGCTGTCTTTAGGCTACCTCTCAAATCGCGGAGTCATGATCGGCCAAAGCTTTGATCGATATTCAGTAAGGTTAAATACCGACCATAATATTGGGAGCTGGTTAAAAATCGGGCAGAGCTTGCAGGTGAGTAAATCCAATGAAGTGGCCGTAGGTGGTTTCGGGGGGTATAATGCGGTATTTGAAGGGGGATGGCGTATGGTGCCGACCATCGTTCCGGAAAGGTTTCCTGATGGTTCCTGGAATGGACCCACCCGTCCGGGCGAGCCATTTACTTTTTCCACCTTCAGCCCGAATCAGTACGTAGAGGAATGGGATGATCTTCGCAAGCAATGGCAGGGGCTGGGTAATGTGTTTGCAGAAGTTGAATTTGTTAAAGGATTAACTTTCAGAACCACCTTTAGTGGATTATTTGGTTTTAATGATCAAACGGGCTGGAACCCGCAATTAACGAACGCCGGCGGATCGGGAAATTCCACCAGCTTGTCGCGTAATACGAATGTCACTACCAACTGGCAGTTGGATAATATCCTATCCTACACCCATAGCTTTAATGCGCATCATCTTTCAGTATTGGCGGGCTACACGGCTCAGGAGAATCGCTACGAGAACCTAAACGTCAGTGCTTCTAATTTCCTAGATGAATCAGTCAATGTGGTGAATGGCTCCAATACCGAGAACAGAAACGCGAGCGGAGGGATTGAAGACTGGTCGCTCAACTCCATCATTGGAAGGATTACTTATGACTTTGATAATAGATACCTCATCCAGGCCAATATGCGGGCGGATGGCTCTTCCCGCTTCGGAGCGGGCAATCGCTGGGGGTACTTTCCATCGTTCTCAGCCGGGTGGCGTATTTCAGAAGAAAATTTCTTTAACATCGCCGCCATCAACGACTTGAAAATCAGAGGTAGTTGGGGGCAGTTAGGCAATGATCAGATTGGACTATACGCTTTCGCGGCGGCGGTAAATTTATCTCAGAACTATACCCTGGGAGAAGGGCAGAATATCCGCACCGGAGCGGCACCAACCCAGTTAGCAAATTCTAATATCAAGTGGGAGGAGACCACCCAATTTGATATTGGTCTGGATATGAGCCTGTTTGATGATTCCTGGACGCTAACGGCTGATTACTTTATCAAGGAGACTGATGATATGCTATTGCAGGTTCCCATTGCTTTGTCAAGTGGCTACACCGATGCTCCTTTTGTGAATGCCGGTAGTGTGAAAAATGTCGGGTGGGAGCTATCGACAACCTATCGGAGCTATCAGGGAGATTTCACCTGGGATGCCACCTTGAATCTATCCGGAGTGCAAAACGAAATCACCGCGCTGGGACAAGGAGAAAGAATTATCCGGGGAGCCAATAATGGTGATCAGGTGGCCGATGTGGGTACTGAAGTGTTTGCCTTCTTTGGGTACGTCGCTGATGGATTGTATCAGAATCAGGCCGAGATAGATGCGGTAAACGCCCTGAACCCCGAACGGGAATACGACCCGGGTGCGGTGCCCGGTGCGGTGCGATTTAAAGACATCAATAATGATGGGCTGATTACCGATGAAGATCGGACAGTCATAGGGTCTCCGTACGCGGATCTTTCCTACGGATTGAATTTTAATGCGCAATACGGAAATTTTGACCTGTCGTTATTCCTGCAAGGCACCTGGGGAAATGACATTCTGATGGCCAATAACGATAACTTCGCCATTCAACCGGGCGGCCGACTCCGTTACAATCTTGACCGTTGGTTTGAAGATGGAGATACCAATGATGCCGTGTTATGGGGGGTAGGCGGATTCCAAAATGCCAGTGGCGGACGCGATGGTCGAGCCGCCGATTATATGGTGTTCGATGGCTCTTACATTCGGGGTAAAAATCTGCAGATCGGATACACGGTCCCTGCCACTTTATTGGACAGGCTGGGTGTGTCAAGGCTAAGAGTATACGTGAGTTCGAAGAACTTTTTCACGCTATGGGATACCCCCGAATACAATTTTATTTTCGATCCTGAATTAGGGGCGGAAGGCTCTGGCTTTGGCAAATTCAATCTGGTGACCACTCCGCAGACCACAACATTTTTATTTGGGGTTAATCTGAATTTCTAGTTTTTGGATCCACTGAATTCACAACCCTGCAAACAATAGCATAAGACTATGAAAAAAATAATAATTACCTCCCTAAGCATCATGACAGCGCTGCTGGTGTATGTTTCTTGCAGTGAAAGCTTTTTGGAGAAGGTTCCACTCAATGAATCTTCCGATGCAACATTCTATCAATCCGAAGGCGACGCCGTAGCCGCTGTGAACGCTATTTATGATGTCTTGCAATACATCCGTCTTTGGAAATTTGAAATTACCGTTATCGGGAATCGGTTTAACGACGATTCCGGTTTACAGCCCCGACCCACGCAATTTCCTTCCGGCTATCAGGCCACCAATGCCCGGTTACTGAGTATGTGGGAGAATCTTTACATCGGTATCAACCGGGCCAATATTGCGATGGAAAGGATTCCGTCTATTGAGATGGATGAAGAATTGAAAGCCCGCCTCCTGGGAGAAGCAAAATTCTTAAGAGGGCTATATTACTTCACACTGGCTACTTTTTTTGAAGATGTGCCCCTAAGACTGGAACCTACCAATCTGGAGAATTTGGGGATTGCCAAGTCACCCAAGGCCGATGTAGTTGCCCAGGCTCGTAAGGACCTGACCGAAGCCATTGATGTGCTGCCGGAACGTGCTCAACAGGATGCTTCCGATTTGGGGCGGGCAACCCGAGGGGCAGCTTTGGGTATGTTGGGAAAACTGGAATTGTACCAGCAGAACTTTAGCGAAGCCATACCGCTATTTCAAACGCTGGTTGAATCCGGTGAATATCAGTTGATTGAGGACTACGGTTTGCAGTTCCAGTCAGGAGGAGACAATACGCCGGAATCAGTTTTTGAAGTGCAGACAGTCACCGGGGGTGGGGGATGGGCCAATGACAGCGAAGGTAGCTGGATGAGCGGATGGAATAGTGTAAGCGGGCACACCTCTATTAACTATGGTTTCGGTGCCGGAAACCAACCTTCAGAAGATTTTGTGAGTGCCTATGAAGCCGGTGATCTCCGGGAATCTTTTAACATTGTAAGGCATGGTGATGATTACTTCGGGGTGCCTTTTGATTCCGCCAAATCAGCTACCGGATATGGGCACAGGAAATACATTATTCCGGCAGCCGAAGAAGCCACCTCCGGTGATTCGGGTATCAACTTTCATTTGATGCGCTACGCGGATGTGCTATTGATGTATGCCGAAGCCCTCAATGAGGTAAGTGGCCCTACCGCAGAAGCGTACGCTGCGATTAATCAGGTAAGAAATCGGGCGGGTTTAGCTGATTTAGCCGCTGGCATGTCAAAGGAGGAATTTTTCAGAGCATTGGTGCACGAGCGGAGAATAGAGTTGTATCTGGAGGCGCATCGAACCTGGGATCTGATTCGATGGGGATTGGCTGAGGAAGTTCTTACTCCCTGTAATGGATTTGTGGTTGGTAAGCACGAGCGATTACCTGTTCCTCAGACCGAACTGGATACCAATCCATTGATGGTACAGCATCCTGCTTATCAATAACAGATAAAACATAACCATGAGAAAGTCTTGTACCCGCAAAGGTGCAGGGCTTTTTCATAACGAATACGTAAGGTAATGCCAATGTCGCAAACGCTAGCTTTTTCTTGATCCTTTTCCTGCCCTTTGGAAGCAATGAATACCGGGAACGGAAGGTTTTCAATTGAAGCCAGCGTCACGAGTGTACCAACAGACAATATTATGAAAAAGATCAGCACCCAACTACTTATTATATTCATCATTTGCTTCTGGGCCTGTCAGCCTGAGTCGGAAACGGCGTCCACTTATTATGTGGCGTTGGAGGGCAATGATGCGAACTCCGGCACTTTGGAAAAACCTTTCGCCACGCTGGAGGCGGCTCGAGATGCTATTAGAAAACGTAAGGAAGGCAACGATAGCCTGCCCCAGGGGGGAATAACCGTTTACCTCAGAGAAGGTACTTATGCCCTGACCTCCACCTTTGAATTGACCGCTGAAGACGGTGGAACGGAGCGCAGCCCGATCACTTATAAGGCTTACGAAAACGAAGAGGTCTTACTTAGTGGTGGATATTCAATTGATCAGACGGCTTTCACCAAGGTAACTGATGCTTCCGTATTGCAACGTCTACCGGATTCAGTTCGGGATCAGGTCCGGCAAATCGATCTAAAAGCCCAGGGAATCCAGAACTTTGGTCAGTTGGCATCCTACGGGATGGGAAAACCCGAGGTGACTCCGCCGCCCGAATTATTTTTCAATGGCAATACCATGACCCTGGCACGCTGGCCGAATGAGGCTTACATTCGTGTGGATTCGGTACTTGATGCGGGCTCTATACCCCGTAATTCCCTGCGGGAGGCAGCTGATCCGGAGTATAGTTCACCCGATAGTATTCTGCTTGGGGCAACCTTTCTCTACCCGGGCGACCGTCCGAGCCGCTGGGCCGGCTCAGATGATCAGTGGATGTTTGGTTTCTGGTATTTCGACTGGGCTGATGGCACCTTGCAGATCGAGTCTATCGATACCGCGACCCATACCATCAAAACGGTCCAGCCCAGCCATTATGGGGTCCGAAGTAACCAGCGCTATTATTATTTCAATATCCTGGAAGAGATAGATTCTCCGGGTGAATGGTATCTGGATCGGGAACGGGGAGTCCTGTATTTTTATCCTCCTTCATCATTAGAAAATGCTCATATTCAACTTTCTATGTTAGATCAACCCGTGATATCATTGCAGGGAGCGTCTTATATTTCTCTTGAGAATCTGAAACTGGGCATTACCCGGGCAAATGGTATTGAGGTCAGTGGTGGTAGTCACAACACCATTGCGGGCTGTACGATTTTTAGAACGGGGCTTACCGGCATTGTAATTTCCGGAAGTGAAGGGGAAGAACGCCTGACCAGCGGAGCAGGTATGAATCATCGAGTCATCAGTTGTGATATTTATGAGACCGGTACCGGGGGCATTGTGCTTGCGGGAGGTGATCGGAAAACCCTGACCCCGGGCAATAATGAGGCCATCAACAACCACATTCACCACTATGAACGGATTGTCAAGACCTACACTCCGGCCATCCGGCTGGAAGGCGTTGGAAATCGGGCGGCGCATAACCTGATCCACGATGCACCACATTTTGCAATCAGCTATTCCGGGAATGACCAAATCATTGAATATAATGAGATACACCATGTAGTGCAGGAATCTTCCGATGCCGGAGCCATCTACAACGGGCGTAATCCGACCGAAGCCGGCAATGTCATCCGCTATAACTATATTCATCATATTGGTAATGACCTGGAGGGATATGGGCAACAGTCAGTATTTCTGGACGATGGAGCCAGCTATCACCATATTTACGGAAATGTATTTTATCAGGCAGGCTCTAATGCAGTGTTTAAAGTGCACGGCGGGCAGCATAACGTTTTTGAGCATAACATTGTAATAGATTCTCCTCCGGCCGCGGCGATGCACCTGTGGGGAGAAAACTGGGTGAGGTGGCTTAAGGATGAGTGGGTGGGTCATAGTATTAAAGAAAAATTAGCGGCCGTAAATATCACTGAACCACCTTACAGTACGCGTTACCCTCCGCTTGCCCGGCTGCTGAAGGAAGGAACTCCCGTGAACAGTAACCTGATCCGGGAAAATGTCATTGTTCGGGGAGAAGTGCTGGAGGATGACGATGAAGCAACCCTGGATAATAATTTTGTTACCGATCAGGACCCGGGGTTCGTCAATGCTGATGAAATGAACTTTCAATTGAAAGAGGATGCCGTCGTGTACGACAAAATTCCGGGGTTTGAGAAAATTCTGTTTGATTCAATCGGCCTCTATCCTGATATTTACCGGAAAAGACCACAAACATTGCAAGCAGTTTCCGGAATATGACTCATTCAAAAATAACTTTTTATAGTGGGCGAGTGATTGGGTTGTTGGCCGGCATCTGTCTTTTCTCGATCGTTCAGGCGCAATCATCAGATCAGAACACACCACCAGGACAATCTCATTACAACACAGCCCGCAACGGGCAAGTCTTTCAGGTATTTCAATTCCCCAGAGATCAAATGCCCCGGATCGACGGGAAAACAGAGGACTGGAACATGGTGCCCGAATCGTATGTCTACGGCACCGATTTGCTGAATGACACAGAGGATGGACACGGTACGGACATAGATACCGAAGATCTGGATGTTCGGGTAAGTGTCGGCTGGGTAGCGGGATTAAATCGTTTGTACTTTCGGTACGAGGCATACGATGATTTTTGGGATTTTGAACGCTATAATCCGCAAGGGTATCTGAATGATATTTTTGAGATTGTGGTGGACGGAGATCTTTCCGGTGGTCCGTTTATTTTTAATCCGATGGACCCGGAAGCCAGAACATGGGGCAATGGGGAAGCACACATTCGCAATCATTTCGCCTTTAGTGGCGTACATGCTCAGAATTACCATATTTTTACTCCACCGGTCCACAACAGTTGGTGCCTGGTCTGGGGTAGCCAGCCCTGGATTGCGGAGTTTCCCTACGCAAATTATGCGTATCAGTTCAGCGGCAAACAGGGCGAGCGCGGTAAACTGGTGTTGGAGTGCTGGCTGACTCCCTTTGATTATGCCCCATATGCCGGACCAGAAAAAGCAGTCGTCACATCCTTAAAAGAAGATCAGTACATTGGGCTTTCCTGGTCGATACTGGATTTTGACGGAGGGAAGCGGGATGGACATTATAATCTTTCCCACAACGCAAAAATGGTATCCGATGCTACTTTTTTGTGTGCCTTTCAGTTGATGCCCCTGGAAGAGAAGTTTCAGGAATCTATTAGAGCCAGTTGGACATTCAATATCATAGACATGGATCGTCGGCAAGTGGCGTTCCACGATGAATCTATCGGAGAAATAACCCAATGGAAATGGGATTTTGGTGACGGCACCACTTCCGATGAACAACACCCAATACACCAATATAATGAGCCAGGAGTGCATTATAATGTTACCTTAGAGGTATCGGGACCGGCCGGGAATTCCAAAAGAACCCGGTTCTGGGAAGTAATGGTCAGATAATGTAAATTCCTCATTTGAGCCCTTTATGAGTAATAAATGATCTGAGTTGAAAAATGATGAAACGATAGCGGGGACTTACCCCTTTGTTTATGGTGTTGCCAGGTGAAAAAAAATATTTAAGATCAAAACCCACGCAAAGCGCATGCAAAGAAGGCAATTTATAAAAGCGTCTATAACCAGTACTTTGGGCGGTTATCTGCTTCCCGCCGGGGCGTTCGCTGGCAGTACGGTGGCCAATAGCCAGGTGAAGACTCCGATCATAGATACCCATATGCATTTGTGGGATTTGGAGAAATTGGATTACCCCTGGCTGGAAGGTCGGGAGACCCCCATCAGCCACAACTTTCTGGTGACAGATTACCATCAGGCGACAGAAGGTTGTGGGATCAGAAAAATGGTCTTTGTGGAGTGTGGGCGAGCACCCGAACAGTATCTGGAAGAGGTTGACTGGGTGATGAGGCTCGCGCAGGATGAGCCCCGAATTCAGGGCATAGTGGCCTATTTTCCCATCGAAAAAGGCGCGCGTGCATTACCCGAACTGGAAGAACTCACCTCTCGGTCCCTGGTCAAGGGCATCCGGCACGGAGTGAATGCTGATCTCTTAGAGGATGCTGATTTTATCAAGGGAGTGCAGTTGCTTGCCAAACACGAGTTGAGTTTTGATCTTAACATCTCGTCCGACCTCATGCCTGAAGCCATCCGGTTCATTCAGCAGTGTCCTGATACGCAATTCATTTTGGATCACATGGGCAATCCCCGGATCAAAGACCAGGAGCTGAACACCTGGACTTCCCAGATGCAGGAACTGGCAAAATTGGAGAACGTCTGCTGCAAAGTATCCGGAATCATCACCAAAGCCGACCCTGATCACTGGAAGCCGGACGATCTCCGCCCTTATGTGATGACTGCCCTGGAAACCTTTGGGGCCGATCGCGTGATGTTTGGCGGCGACTGGCCGGTAGTATTGCTGGCCGGTAGTTACCAGGACTGGCTCACTGCCCTGCAAGACATTACAGAAGCGTTAAGCCCGAGTGAAAAAAAACGGCTATTTTATGCCAATGCCGAAAAAATATACCGCTTATGAAAACCAATACACAACCTAACAAGCTCAATGATGGACAGACGGAAATTTTTAGGATCAGTAACCGCTACGACGGCCTCACTGGGGGTACTCGCCGCATGCAGTACCGAAACATCCGGGCAAAATAAGGTATCATCAGATGTACGTACCTATCCGCTTCAGGGCATCAGCCGGGAGAACATAAAAATCACGGATATCAAAGTGACTCCTTTGTCCTATGTGCATCAGGATGGCCCCCTATGGGGGGTAAATGAGTACATGGTTTGGAAAGCCGACGCCTGCCTTATTGAAGTATTTACCGACCAGAACATCATCGGTATTGGAGAAGGCAGCCCTTATAGTGAACCCGATAAAATCAAAAAATATATTGAAGAGAAGGTTACTCCTTATGTCATTGGAAAGAACCCCTTTGATGTGGATTTTTTTACTGGAGGTGGGCCAGATCAGGATTATCTGGCAAGAGCTGCCTGGGCGGGTTTGAATAACGCCTGTTGGGATATCATCGGTAAAGTGAAAGGAAAGCCGGTATACCAACTATTGGCCGTAGGGGGTAATGAGCCATCCCCGCGGATACCGATCTATGCCAGTGCCGGAGTACAACACAAATGGTACGATCACGGGGCCGAGCACCTTATCGAGGAAGCGCTACGGTATCAAGAGCAGGGATACACCGCCTTCAAATTCAGAAATGGAACCAACTGGGAATATAGCGGCATGACCCTGGAAAAGTATCTTCCGGTGCTTAGAAAACTGCGGGAAGCAGTGGGGTCCGACTTTAAACTGATGATCGAAAAACACGGGCATTCCTTTGACGATATCGTCAATATTTTATGTCCGGCTTTGGAAGACCTGAAGTTCTACTGGTACGAAGAACCCATGAACCAATGGGAGGAAGGTGCGGTTGAACGGCATTTGCAAATCAAAGAAGCCATGCCTTCGGTGATGGTTTCTGGTGGAGAACGTTTCACCAATCGCCTGCAACTGCACGAATGGATCACCACTGGGGCTTATGATATTATTCAGTCAGATTGTAACTTCACTGGCATTAGTGAAAACTGGCATATTGCGCAGGTATCGAAGCTATACGGACGGTTGCAATGTCCGCATAACTGGCACGGGGGGCTGACGACCATGGCCAACGCGCACTTTGTGGCCGGAGTACACGGCCATATGTGTGAACTGAACCAGACCTATAACCCCTTGAAGGAAGAGATTTTTAAAGAACCGCTCACGGTGAAGAACGGATATATGGAGTTGCCGGATAAACCCGGCTTTGGGGTTGAGGTGATTGAAGATGTCGCTAAAAAATTTCCCTACGAACCGGGAAGTTACCTGAAACCGAATCCTGACTTACTGAGTAAGCGATAAACGACTGTTTTACAAGACGATAACCTAAGCAACCTGATGAAATTCCCCCGCCTGTTTTTTACAATGCTTCTATCACTCGCCTCACTGTCGATATGCGCTCAGGAGCTGGAGCCTGGTAAAGAAGCAATGCTTGGCCTCACTCCCTTATGGGAAGGCGAGCGATTTGCCGATGGAAGGCCCAAAGTACCGGATGATATCCTGGAGCGCATGAAAAATATATCTCTGGAACAAGCCTGGTCCGTGCTCCGGGCCGAAGGGTATCCTCATCAGTACGAAACCAACTGGCAGCATATTCATGCCGGGGAGGTGCTGGTGGGCCGGGTGTTATCAGCTCAGTACATGCCAGTCCGTCCCGAAGTGAGGGCCCAGCTCGAGAAGAAAGGCGCTGAAGCAGGGCGTATCGGAGACATGGTATCCTGGCCGATAGATATGCTGCATCCGGGTGATGTGTATGTGGCGGATTCGTACGGCAAAGTAGAAGACGGGCCCATCATCGGTGATAACCTGGGCACGGCAATCGCCGCCAAATCAGGCAATGGAGTGGTGGTGAATGGCACCATACGGGATATGGAAGGGCTGATGGAAATCCCGGGTTTTACCTCCTTCATTCGAGGCACTCACCCTTCTTACCAGCAGCAAATGATGCTGACCGGCATCAATGTGCCCATCCGGATTGGTCCGGTAACGGTGATACCGGGAGATGTGGTGTTAGGCAAACTGGATGGGGTGGTTTTCATTCCTCCGCACCTGGCTGAAAAAGTAGTGAAAATCGGGGAGCTGGTGATGTTGCGGGATCGCTTCGGTCATCAGCGGCTGCGGGAGGGTGCCTATACACCAGGTCAGATCGATGCCCGCTGGAGTGATGAGATTGAAAAGGATTTTTCGCAGTGGCTGGAGGCCCACATGAATGAATTACCAGTGCCTCGGGAAGAGATCCAGGAACTTCTGAAAACACGAACTTGGTGATTCTTTTTACAGATGAGTCCCTCGATAATACGGGTCAGGCATCCGATAATAATGATGGCATACACTTTCTTGGTAATTGGCTTAACTTACAAACGGCTCAAGTCCTACCTTGGATAACAAGAGGTCCACCCGGCACCTGGTTCGGCAATATAGCAGGCGTGGAAAAATTAGGCGCAATGACAAAAAATGAAGTGTTCATTCAAATTTTCAATTTTAATCATCTATGGATCATCAGCGTAATTCCCGAAGAGACTTCTTAAAAAAAACTGCTTTGGGCACCACCGCCGTCAGCTTAGGTTCCAAGGGCTATAGCGAGATATTGGTGGAGCAGGAAGGACCATTTTTTGGCAACGGGTTGCGCAATGGCTGGGCCGATCAAAATGCTATTGTGATCTGGACGCGCCTGACCAAAAATCCGGACATGAACACGAACGGGAAAAAGTTCAAAGCTATTACCGATGACGTACATAAGGCATTGGCCGACAGCACCAATGAAGAAGAAATATACCGAGCCCAAATACCTTCAGGATATCAATTAGACGAGATGGAGGGGGCTTGTCCGGGAGCCCTAGGGGAGGTGCGATTACGCTATTATCCTGAAAACGAGCCTGATGCCACGCAGGAAATTGCCTGGGCTACGGTAGATCAGGACAAGAATTTTACCATGCAGTGGAATTTGCAGAACCTGCAATCCGGCACCCGATACAAACTCACCCTTGAGGCAAGGGCCCATGCCAGTGCAAAAGTTTCTCATGCCATCGAGGGCGCTTTTCAGACTCCGCCCGATGCGGAACACAGCCAGGATATAGATTTCTGTATCGTAACCTGTCATGATTACATACGAAGGGATTCTGCCAAAGGGCATTTGATCTATCCGGCAATGTCAGACCTGGCTCCGGACTTTTTTGTCCATACAGGAGATATCGAGTACTATGATAAGCCCGAACCCTATGCCCTGACCGAAAAACTGATGCGCTTCAAATGGGATCGCATCTTCGCGCTGCCTCATCAAAGAAAATTTTACAGCCAGACTACATCCTATTTCATGAAAGACGATCATGATACACTCAGTGATGATGCCTACGCCGGTATGACTTACGGTACGGTTTCTTTTGAGCGTGGCCTTGACATTTTTGATAAGGAACAGTTTCCATCGAATGAAAAACCGTATAAAACCATTCGTTGGGGCCGGGATCTGCAAATATGGCTCATGGAAGGGCGTAATTTCAGAAGCAAGAATACCGACCCGGACGGACCCGATAAAACGATTTGGGGAAAAGAGCAAAAAGCATGGCTCTTTCAGACCATGAAAGCGTCTGATGCCACTTTCAAAATATTGATTTCGCCTACGCCCATACTTGGGCCAGACCGGGAGAATAAGCATGATAATTTTTCCAATAGTAATTTTGATTACGAAGGGGATGAGATACGCAACTTTGTAGATCAGTATAATAATGTATTCATGTGTAATGGCGACCGGCACTGGCAGTATGTCACCCATTGGGAAAATACAAATCTGTGGGAGTTCGGTTGCGGCCCCGGTTCTGATGAGCATGCCGGAGGGTGGAGTCAGGAAAATAAACTACCGGAGCATCGGTTTCTCCGAGTGAAAGGAGGCTTTCTGAAAGGCAGTGTTACCCGGGAAAATGGTGCTTCAATACTAAAATTTCAACATTTTGATGTGAAAGGGAAGGTTGTACATGAAGAAATATTCAAAGAGAAGTAGCTGCGAAGTAACTAAACCACCAAAATGAAGTACCCGCAATTACTATTCAGTATGATACTAATCATGCTATGGTCCTGCACCCAACCCACGGAAGAAACAGCGGTTGAGGCAAAGACTACGTCCGCTCCGCCTAATGTCATTATTCTGCTGGCCGATGATCTGGGATACGGTGACCTGTCCTGTTATGGTAGTCCCGCCATTGAAACTCCCCATATTGACTCACTGGCTGCGCAGGGGATGCGTTTTAGCCGGTTTTACGCGGGCTCAGCGGTATGCACTCCTTCCCGGGCCTGTCTGCTCACCGGAAAATTTCCCCTGCGGTTTGACATACGCCAGCACTTCACCGATAACGAAGAGCATCTGCCGGAAGGAACGGTGACCTTGCCCAGGTTATTGCACGAAGCTGGTTATGGTACCGCCCACATTGGCAAATGGCATCTGGGCGGCCTTAGGCCTCAGGACTATGAAGCTCGTCAGCAACAAAAAACCGCCAATCCCGGCCCCCTACAGCAGGGTTATGATCATTTTTTGTGTAGTATAGAAGGAGCGCCCATTCGCCCTAATCTTATTAAAGAGCGAAATCTCTACCGGGGAGGAGGAAAATACCTCATCCGGGATGATGAACATATCCCGGAGATCAAAAAGCACTGGACGGAGATTAAAGTGGATGAAGCCATTGACCGGATCGAACAATGGCATGCGGATGAGCAACCCTTCTTTCTGAACCTTTGGTTTGATGTCCCTCATACTCCGTACGAACCGGCCCCCGAACCGCATTTATCAAAATACCAGCAGTTAGGGGCAACCGGCGATCAGCTGTATTTCCGATCTATGGTTTCTCACCTGGATGCCAATATTGGTCGGTTGGTAAGTCGATTGAAAGCTCTGGGCATTTATGAGAATACGCTGATTATCTTCACTTCGGACAATGGTCCGGCATTTCAGGGTAGTCCTGGCCCATTCAAGGGTGGGAAGACGGATTTGCACGAAGGAGGGATTAGAGTCCCCATGTTTGCTGTATGGCCCGGAAAAATTCCCGAAAACACCTATTCCTTTCAAACCGGTCATATGGCGGATCTGCTACCCACCATTTGCGAAGCAGTGGGGCGAGACATTCCCGAAGATGTGGATGGCATTAGCCTGCTATCTCTTCTTCAGGGAGGAAAACAGATTGAGCGGGATATTTTGATGTGGCAAATGGATTTGTACCCCCAATTTCAAAATCAGGGACCCAAACCCACTCCCTACGCTACTTCGGTGGCGCTATATGGGCAATGGAAGCTGCTGGCGGATAGTCTGCATCCGACCGAATTGTTTAATCTGGAGGCGGATCAGCGTGAACTGTATAATCAGTTGGGGAAAGAGCCGGAAATAGAGAAGGAGCTACTCGATGCCATGCAGGAGTTTCATGCGGCCGATCGGAAAAAATGGGAGTGAAGACTGCTATTTTTAAAGTGGCAAGAATGGGATTGGCGCAAGATAGTGTAAATCAGGTTTTTGATCAGTATATTAGAATATGAACCGCCGTACTTTTTTCAAAACCCAACTGTTTGCCGGGGCCGGAAGCTTACTGCTTCCTGCCTGGATGAACCAATCCCATGTCCGAGTTGCAAGCCATTTTGAGCCGGAATACCCGGTCGTTCCTCTTACTGAAGGGCCGAAATATCATTGGTTCGGCTATTATGATAAGCAGCAGATTGATGCCAGTGGTCGGTATGTACTGGGCATGCAGGTAGACTTTCAGCATCGCTCACCTACCGAAGATGATGTTGTGCAAATCGGCATGGTCGATCTGCAGGAGAACAACCGCTGGGTACCGCTGGGCGAGAGTAAGGCTTGGGGCTGGCAGCAGGGCTGCATGTTACAGTGGATTCCTGGGAGCACGGGAGAAGTGCTCTGGAACGATCGGGAAGGCGAGCAGTATGTTACGCGGGTGGTCAACATTGACACCGGAGAAAAGCGTACGCTACCCCGACCCACTTATACCGTTAGCCCGGATGGAACGTTTGCCGTGTGCGCCGACTTTGCCCGGATCGATAATATGCGATTGGGCTACGGTTACAAAGGGGGAGCCGACCCGTTTGTGGATCAGAAAGCACCCCAGGACGGGGGAATTCATCAAATGGATCTGGCTACCGGAGAAAGTAAGCTGATCGTTTCGCTACACGATATTGCTCAAATCTCCCATCAGGGCGAATCGGTTGCTGATAAATGGCATTATTTTAACCATCTGCTGATCAGCCCGGATAATCAGCGATTTATTTTCCTCAACCGCTACCGGGATTTTCCGATCACCGCTGAGATGAAAGCCGAAGAAAATGCCTATGGCAAGTATGTGAGTGGAAAATATACTACCCGTATGTTTACCGCTGATGTGGACGGAGGCAATCTGTACGAACTGGACCAGTCGGGTAAAACATCTCATTTCATCTGGCGCGATCCGCAACATGTGCTGGCCTGGACCACCTACGACGGAAGTACTGGATTTTTCCTCTTCAAAGACCAAACCCGGGAAGTATCCTGGGTGGGAAAAGACACCATGACTGAGAATGGGCATCAGACTTATCTGCCCGATACCAACAACGAATGGATACTCAACGATACCTACCCCAATAAAAACGACCAAAAGCAGACCTTGTACCTTTATCACATTCCTACCGATCGGAAAGTGATCTTAGGCCGTTTCTACGAACCGCCGGAATCGCACGGGGAGTGGCGTTGTGACCTGCATCCCCGCTTTAGCCTGGACGGCAGAAAGATTATTTTTGACTCAACGCACGGAGGGAACGGGCGGCAGATGTACTTCATGGATATCAGTGAGGCCATGGTATAAAACCTCCACAGGATATCCCTGAGGCCAAATTTTAAGTACAACGGCATATCGTCGCTTACCCGTAATCAGTGAGTGATTGTAAATATCTGGCCGGGCGAGTAGCAGTCTTATTTATTTAGGTGCAAAGTCATGCCAAAGCCAGGTTGGGGAGAAGGGATGAGTTGCCCGTCTTTCATCTGATAATCACCAAAATCTATTTGATCACTCAGGCAGGTAGCTCCTTCCACGGTGCAGGTATTACCCAGCCCACCCGCCAGGTGGGCAATGTAGTAGGACTTTAGCAGGGTGCCCCAGGCATGCGGCGAAGCCAGTGTTTGGGTGCTTTGTAGTTCGGGCATCAGTTTTCGCCAGGGTGTGAAACCATAACCGACAATATCGAACAGACACACATCAATCAACTGCTCCCGGGCCAGGGATTTGACAAAGGGAATGTCTGGCTCAAACTCACCGTCAGCCAGATAGGTGCTTTCAAATCCATTGGCCTGCATCCATTCTTTCAGTTTGGCACAATTGGCTCGGGTTTCGGGAAAGGGTTCTTCCACCCAGAAGAGCGGAATGCCCTGTACACCTTCCAGGTATTGAATAAAACCCGCTACCGAATATCCGTCATTGGCATCTACCAGAATATCGCAGTCGGGAAAATGCTCGGCAACCAGTCTGGTTACTTCAATATCGCGTTGAAGGCCTTTTTGCTGGGGCATCCATTGCTGACCGCGGCCAATCTTCAGCTTAAACTGACGGTAGCCGTAATCATAGTCCCACTGACATTCTTCCAGAATAGTGTCCAGCCCTTTCGACTGATTTTCCGGTTCTAACTCATCAAAATAAATCATACCGGAATAGCATTTCGTAAGAAATGGAGCTTTGGCGCCAAGCAACTGGTACACCGGCTTGTTCAGAATGATCCCGGCCAGGTCATGTAGTGGGAGGTCAAATACCCGCAGAGATTCATTCAGAATGCCTTGCTCTACCGATAAGCAATCGCCCACCCGTTGGTTCAGTAGACGCGCTTTTAATGCTGCGATTTCGCTATTAGCATAAGGCGCGTGTCCCCAGCCAGAGGCCCCCTGATCAGTAGTTAATTGGCAGATTCGGGCAGAAGGGCCGTGGCCGTGTACATCCAAACGGGCATTTTTTCCCACCTGACGGGGCCATTTCAGGGATATTTCTGAGAAAGTAATCTCCTTAATGGTATGTTGGTTTAGTTCGTCGGCCCAGGCCCGATTGGCTGGTTTGAAGGAAACAGGCAGGGCGGCCATACCCAAAGATGCGGCGGCCGAGGTTTGTAGAAACAGCCTTCGGTTCATGTTCATGGTTGTTGTATGTAGAAAATGGTTGTAACAAAGTCTTTAAAAACACCGTGCCGCAATGCAGCTTAGTGGTTTTTCGCTCTTGCGATATCAATTTAGGCATTTTACCGTTAACTTGTCGGACCGGGAGATAACCTGATTTTTTGAAGAGATACGACACTATGCATTCCTATCGTAATTTCATCAGTGCCAGCCTGCTGTTATTTGTCATTTCCTTCAGTGGCTATGCCCAGCGAACTGACCCTGCACGCTTAACGCTGGAGCGTATTTTTTCCAGTAACGAATTTACTCCTCAGAGATTTGGGCCAGCAGCCTGGATAGACGAAGGGGAGGGGTATACGACCCTGGAACCCTCATCCGAAGTGACTGGCAGCCAGGATATTGTACGGTATACCACCGCCACGGGTGCCCGGGAAGTGCTGATTCCTGCAACTGCTTTAATTCCCGAAGGAGAAACTAATCCTATATTCATTCAGGATTATTCCTGGTCAGAGGATCATAAAAAACTACTTATTTTTACCAATACCCGTCGCGTTTGGCGGTATCACACGCGGGGCGATTACTGGGTACTGGACATGGCCACGTCCCGATTACTTCAGCTGGGTGTCGACCTGCCCGAAGCCTCGTTGATGTTTGCCAAATTTTCTCCGCCGTCTGACGGTCTGATGTCTGATCGAGTGGCGTATGTAAGCGAACACAACCTCTATGTGGAAAACCTGACGAGCGGGGAAATCACCCAACTGACGCAGGATGGTACCGAAGACATCATCAACGGTACTTTCGATTGGGCCTACGAAGAAGAATTTGGAGCCCGGGATGGATTCCGTTGGAGTCCGGACGGGCAGCAGATTGCCTACTGGCAACTGGACGCATCAAACATCCGGGATTTTCTCATGCTCAATACTACTGATTCTATTTACTCCTACACCATTCCGGTGCAGTATCCCAAAGTAGGGCAGGATAATTCTGCGGCAAAAATAGGTGTTGTTTCTGCCGATGGGGGCGAGACAACCTGGATGCAGGTATCGGGAGATCCGAAGAACAATTATTTACCCAGCCTGCTGTGGAGCCCGGATGCCAGCGGGGTGTACATGCAGCATTTAAACCGTAAACAAAATACCAATGAGGTACTCTTAGGCGATGCTCAGTCTGGCGAAGTACAAGCGGTATATACTGACCAGGATGAAGCCTGGCTGGATTTGGTCAATGACTGGCAGTGGATTAATGAAGGAAAGCAGTTTACCTGGATCAGCCAGAAAGCTGGGTGGCAGCACGTATTTCTGATTACCCCCGCAGACGGTGAAGAGAAGAATATCACTCCCTGGGAGATGGACGTGATTAGTATTGAGCAGATTGATGAAGCGGAAGGATGGCTGTATTTCATCGCCTCCCCTGAGAATGCCACCCAACGTTACCTCTACCGTAGCAAACTGAATGGAAATGGACAGCCCCAACGGTTAACACCAGCCGACCAGCCAGGTACCCACGCGTATCAGGTGGCTCCCAATGCCCAGTGGGCCATCCATACATGTTCCGCCGTAGGCCAGCCTCTGGTCATTAATCTGGTGACATTACCTGACCACAAGATAGAGCAGCAATTGGTGGATAATAAGGCTCTGAAGGAGAAAGTGACCCAGCTAAAAAAACAGCCGATAGAATTTTTCCAGGTTACGACAGAAGAAGGGGTGACGATGGATGCCTATATGATGAAGCCGTATGATTTTGACGCTTCCCGTCAATATCCTGTCTTATTTCAGGTGTACGGTGAACCAGCCGCACAGACGGTGTTGGATAAATGGGGTGGCGCTAACTACCTCTGGCATCTTATGCTGACTCAGCAAGGCTATATCGTAATGAGTATGGACAACCGGGGCACTCCTGCTCCCAAAGGAAGAGACTGGCGAAAATCAGTCTACGGGAAAATCGGCATTCTTTCCTCCCGTGATCAGGCCGGAGGGCTACGCCAGATTATTAATCGCTACGATTTTGTCGATCCTGACCGGATCGGTATCTGGGGTTGGAGTGGCGGCGGCTCCATGACGTTGAACATGCTGTTTCGCTACCCTGATTTGTATTGTATGGGCATGTCGGTAGCTCCGGTGGCCAATCAGTTATTGTACGATAATATTTACCAGGAACGATACATGGGACTGCCCTGGGAGAATGCCAAAGGCTATCAGCAAGGCTCACCCATCACGTTTGCGAAAAACCTGACTGGCGATCTGCTACTAGTGCACGGTACGGGAGATGATAATGTACATTACCAGAACAGCGAGGTGCTGATCAATGAACTTGTCCGCTACAATAAGTTGTTTTCCATGATGGCGTATCCCAACCGTTCTCATGGCATCTACGAGGGAGTCAATACCTCCCGCCACCTTCGGGAACTACTGACGCACTATTTACACGAACATTTGCCAGTTCACCCAAAATTATTGGATTTAGAAAACACCAGCCATTAATAAAACTTTTATGCACACAGACCAAATTTTTTCAGCATCCATTTATCAGCAACGTCGCGATCAGTTACAGAAAAAAATGGAAACCGGGCTGATTCTGCTGTTAGGCAATGAGGAAAGCGGTAGAAATTTCCGTGATAATTGGTACCCTTTCCGGCAGGATAGCACTTTCCTGTACTATGCTGGTATTGATCAGCCTGGTCTGGCCATGTTGATTGATGCTGAGGGAGGGCATGCAGTATTATTCGGCGATGATCTGACGATGGACGATATTGTCTGGACCGGCCCTCAGCCCACCGTTTCGGATTTAGGGCAGTCCGTAGGAGTTTCTGAGAGCGCCCCATTGAAGCAATTACCGGTGCTACTGCAAAAAGCCCGACAGGCTGGAAAGCCCATCCATTTTCTTCCTCCGTATCGTCCGGAAAACACCACCCGGCTGCATTATTTGTTGGATATCTCGCTGGAAGAAGTACCCCTGCAAGCTTCTACCCGGCTCATTAAAGCCATTGTATCCCAGCGTTCCGTCAAAAGCGCCGAAGAAATTGCTGAGATGGAAACAGCGGTAACCATATCAAACCAGATGCATCTGGCAGCCATCAAGGCAGCCCGACCCGGCATGAAGGAATATGAGCTGGTGGCTAAAGTGCGAGCGGAAGCTGTTGCCGGTGGAGGTGATATTGCCTATCCGGTTATTCTGACAATTGATGGACAGACACTACACAATCATTATTACGGCAACACTTTGCAGGAAGGTGATATGGTTTTGCTGGATGCCGGAGCTGAAACCGCGTCTTATTACGCCGGCGACCTGACGCGCACTTTCCCGGTCAGCCGGAAATTCACGGAGGGGCAACGGGAAGCTTATCAGGTGGTATTGAATGCTTATGAAGCTGCTGTAGCCGCTTTGAAGCCCGGTGCCCGCTTTCTGGATGTGCATCTGCTGGCCTGCGAAACCCTGGTGGAGGGGTTGATCGCCATGGGACTGATGCAGGGTGATCCTAAGGAAGCCGTCGCTCAGGGGGCGCACGCGCAGTTTTTCCAATGCGGCCTGGGGCATATGATCGGGCTGGATGTGCACGACATGGAAGACTTGGGAGAACAGTATGTGGGGTACTCCGATGCCCTTAAAAAAAGCACGCAATTTGGTCTGAAATCCTTGCGGCTGGGGAAAGCCCTGGAACCAGGATTTGCGCTCACGGTAGAACCCGGATTATATTTTATTCCCGAACTGATGGACATGTGGAAAAGCGAAAACAAGCACGCTGATTTCATCCGTTACGACCGACTGGACGCGTTTCGAGAGTTTGGAGGCATTCGTGTTGAAAATAACTTTGTGATTACCGAAGAGGGGAGCCGAAAGTTGGGTGAACATCTCCCTATTACCCCGGATGAGGTGGAAGCCTTACGAGAATAGAAATGTAGGCAATAATGCGTTGTTTAAAGGCATTTGTACGTATTTTACCAACTCCCGGTAAGCTTCTGTTTTATACTTGGTTTCAACAAAATTTCGTTCGTGATAGGGGATTTTCCCGAATTAGGGTACATGTATATAAGGCGGAATTCCTATTGTCATATGCACAACCTCCGGATATGGTGAAAAACGTATTGAGTTTATGCTTTTGGTGCATGGGGTGGTTATGCTTTATGATTGCCTGTAGCCCGGGAAATCAGGAAACGCCGGAAGATGATCAAGTTGCCGAGCGTGATTCAATGAACAATCAGGAGGGCTTGTTTACCAATCCCGTCTTTGAACCGGTATTGGCAGATCCAACGATCATCAGCGCCAACGGATACTTTTATGCCTTTGGTACAGAAGACAACTGGGGAAGCGAAGGGGGGTATCATCTGGTACCCGTCATCCGCTCCTCCGACCTCATACATTGGGACTTTGTGGCCGATGCATTTCAAACCAAACCCGACTGGAAATCCAAAGGAGGAATCTGGGCACCGGATGTTACTCCGGTCGGCGATCAGTACTATATGTATTATTCGTTCTCTACCTGGGGTGACCCCAATCCGGGCATTGGTCTGGCGATTGCCCAAAACCCGGAAGGTCCGTACTTTGATCAGGGCAAAGTATTTTTGTCGGAAGAAATAGACGTCGCTAACTCCATTGACCCTTTTTATTGGGAGGAAGACAACCAAAAGTATTTGTTCTGGGGTAGTTTCAATGGTATTTATGCAGTACCGTTAACCGACGATGGAACCCAGGTTGCGGGCGAGAAGGTAAAAGTGGCTGATAACCATCTGGAAGCTACTTATATCCATAAGCGAGAGCAATATTATTATTTGTTTGGTTCGGAAGGCAGCTGTTGTGAGGGAGCGGAGAGTACGTACCACATACGCGTCGGCAGATCCACCGCATTGCTCGGTCCTTACCAGGACAAGGATGGGAACCTGTTGACTGAAGGAGCATTTGGGGAGTTGCTGCTGGAAGGGCAATCGGGAGAGCAAGGCTTCTCGGGTCCGGGCCACAATGCCGAAATTATTACTGATGATGACGGCACAGATTGGCTGCTCTATCACGCCATTCGCAAAGAAAAACCCCGACTGGAAAACGGTGCCAGCCGCCGCCCACTGATGCTGGACGAAATCCACTGGGAAAATGGGTGGCCGGTCATCGCCTATCGGCAACCGGGTATCGAGCCTGCTGAAGGTCCCGTATTTCAATGATGAAAATTATCAACACATAAGCATGACAGTACAATTACTTCAAAATAAGTTTGTCTAAAATAAATTTGATTTTCAATGATAATACAATAAATCGCTTGCTACGGAGGTTTCCTGGGCTTCAATATTTTATACTTACTAACCAATTGTTAAATACATGATACCTATCAAAAATACTTTTCTGATCACCGCATTGGTAAGCCTGATGTATATGGCGGGATGTGACAGCAGCCAGAAGAATGCTGCTGAGACATCAGCAGCAGTCGATTCGACCACGCAGGTAATGAACGAGCAGTGGACCGTGGAACAGGCCAATGCCTGGTACGATAAGCAGCCCTGGCTGGTGGGAGCCAACTTTTCGCCTTCCAATGCCATCAACCAACTGGAGATGTGGCAGGCTGATACCTGGTCTCCGGATCTGATTGACAAAGAATTAGGCTGGGCGGCTGACTTGGGCATGAATACGATGCGGGTCTATCTGCACGATATTCCCTACTGGGAAGATTCGGAGGGATTCAAACAACGGATTGATGAATTTCTGACCATCTGTCAGCAGCATAATATCCGGCCCATGCTGGTTATTTTTGATTCGGTATGGGACCCTTATCCCGAAGCCGGTACGCAACCCGAGCCCACGAAAGGGCTGCATAACTCAGGTTGGGTGCAAAGCCCGGGAGCCGATTTTTTAAGTGATCGCAGCAAATGGCCCCAACTCAGAGCCTATGTAATGGATCTGGTTGGAAGTTTTAAGGATGATGACCGTATTCTGGCCTGGGACATTACCAACGAACCGGATAATGACAACGCCAACAGCTACGGTTCAAATAACCTGAAAGAAGAATTGAGCAACAAGAAAGAACTGGGTGTGGCGTTGGTGAAGGAAGCCTTTGGCTGGGCAAGAGAAGCCAACCCCTCTCAACCCATTACTTCAGCACCCTGGTACGGCGACTGGTCAAGTCTGGATGTGATGAATGACATGAACCGCTGGCTCTTCACCCATTCAGACATCATCACTTTTCATAATTACGATACCCCCGAAGATTTTCAGCAACGGGTAGAATACCTGAAGCAGTTTAACCGGCCCATGATCTGCACCGAATATATGGCGCGCCCGGCTGGCAGTACCTTTCAGACAATCCTCCCCATCGCGAAGGAAAACAATGTGGGCATGATCAACTGGGGGTTTGTCGCTGGAAAAAGCAATACGATCTACCCCTGGGATTCCTGGCAGCAGGCCTACGATGACGAACCTCCGGTATGGTTCCACGATATTTTCCGGGAAGATGGTCGTCCGTACCGACCTGAAGAAGTCGCATTCATCAAGGAGATGACTGGTAAATAAATCCAGGGAATTGATGTTGACTGAAATGTTGATGATAGGATTGGTCGGGGCATGGTAAAAATACCACCATACTGCTGGCATTGGGTAATGTTCTTCATGATCGTTACCCCGGCTTTTGCCCAGACGAATTTCACCAATCCCCTGATGGATGGGGCCGATCCCTGGGTCATCAGGAAAGACGGTTGGTACTATTATTTGCATACCACCGGGAATAATCTGACGATCTGGAAAACCGAAGACCTGCATGCATTACCAGAGGCAGCTTCCAGGATAGTATGGCAGCCTCCGAAGGAAGGCGCAAATTCTGAATCGATCTGGGCACCAGAGCTTCATTTTCTGGACGGACGATGGTATCTGTATTATACCGCTACCGATCGGGAAGATCCCGGTGATCATAACCGCTTCATTTTTGTGTTGGAAAATGCCTCAGCCGACCCGCTCGAAGGGGAATGGACAGACAGAGGCCGCCTCAATACGCACCACAGCGGCTTGGATGGCTCAGTGTTTGAACACCAGGGTAAGCGATACTTCTTGTATTCGGGATACGTAGGCAATCAAAGCAATCTCTTTATCGCTGAAATGGACAATCCCTGGACACTCAGTGAAAAGCAGATAGAAATTGCCCGCCCGACCTACGACTGGGAAAAATACGATAACCGGGAAATTTGTGAAGGCCCGCAGTTTTTGTCTGGCCCCGGCGATAAAATCTTCATCGTGTACTCCGCCAGTGCCTGTTGGGACGATGATTATTGTCTGGGCATGCTGACGGCTGATGCCTCGGCAAACATCCTTTCTTTTGACAGTTGGAAAAAATTACCCCGGCCGGTATTTGAAAAATCAGCAGCACATCAGGTATACGGACCGGGACACAACTGTTTCACCACTTCCGCTGATGGCCAGCAACCGTGGAATGTCTATCATGCAAAATCCGTTGCCAACCAGGCTTGCCGGGACCGGACAGTGCGGATACAGCCTTTTCAGTGGCGAGGGGATGGTACTCCCGATTTCGGCGTACCTGTGTCTACAAATGCTTCCAGACAAATAAGGCGGAACGAATAAGCCTGATGTATTAAAACAGGCGGCTTTCCGAGAAGTGGCGGGTAAAGTAGTCAGGCATAATTTTGCGTTTTCGTAGTAAAATTTGTTTATATTTTTTTAAATTATTAAAATTAGCGGATTACTCGAGTGTGTTGTAATCAGATATTCAATCAGCAACTTAGCCAGCAATACCATTGAAGGATTTTCCCGAATACAGTGATGCAGAACTCTGGGGACTCGTCGAACAGAGTAATCATCGTGCTTTCGATGAAATCTACCGGAGATACTGGCAGAAGGTATACCGGGAAGCAAACAAGGTGCTACGGGATGCGGATGCCAGCAGCGATTTAACCCAGGAGGTCTTTGTAAACCTGTGGAGCAAGCGAAGCACCACCAGCATCACCCACCTGCCTTCGTATCTGTCAGGTATGACCAGAAATCAGGTATTCAAATACCTTCGTAATGGAAAGATCGCCCAATCTCATCTGGCCCGAATTACCCAGATTACCTCTTCCAACCATACCGAACAAATGGTGGACCTTCACCAACTGGAAGAGATGTATTCGGATGGTTTGGCCAGTTTGCCGGATCGTTGCCGGGAAGTATTCCGGTTGAGTAGAAGTGAACAATTATCTACCAAGGAGATTGCCACCCGCCTCAATATTTCTCCCAAAACCGTAGAAAATCAGATCACCAAGGCCCTCAAACACCTCAAAGCAGTGTTACGCGTGGCCACCATGCTGGTCTTGTTACTATTTTCATAGTCAAGGCAGTGCTCGAGAAAAAACTTTACGCATCAAACACACTAATTTCTCGGATTCGTAGGGGTTCGAAGCCGTACATGGTACTTGTAATGGGTAGATTACGCGGTTTATATAACAACCTGATGATGTTACGAAATTGGACGCTACAGCTTTCTTCTCTGGCTTTGATCATGTATTCCATACTGGGTGGCTGTGCCGAGAAAGAAACTACCATGAAAAAAACTGCTTCGGGGAACACGCCGCTTTTCAGGTTACTGCCTGCTTCTCAAACCGGAGTTGCGTTTAAAAATACCCTTCAGGAGAGCGACACCCTGAATATTTTACGGCAGGCCAATCTCTACAACGGTGGTGGCGTAGGTATCGGGGATTTTAACAATGATGGCTTCGTGGATATCTACTTTCCCGGCAACATGGTGTCGAATAAGCTGTATCTGAATAAAGGAGCCAGCGAGGGAGGGGCATTGGAGTACGAGGATGTTACAGACATTGCCGGAGTAGGCGGGGAAACAAGGTGGTGTACGGGAGTGTCGGTGGTAGATATTAATGCCGATGGCTGGCTTGATCTGTATGTGTCCGCCTCTTTTCTTGAAAATCCGCTTTTACGAAAAAACTTGCTATACATCAATCAGGGAGTGAATGCAACGGGCATCCCGACGTTTGAAGAATCGGCCGAAGCGTACGGACTGGCGGATACCGGATTCAGTACGCAGGGCGTGTTTTTTGACTATGATAAGGATGGCGATCTGGACATGTATCTGGTGACCAACGAACTAAATGATGCGAATACTCCCATTCGCTACCGTCCTAAAGTAACCGATGGTTCTGCCTTGAATACAGACCGGTTGTACCGAAACAACACCCCTCTTTCTCCGGAAGATACGGGTACTACCTTAGAGATTGAATCGGAGAAAGGAACAGTATTTACGGATGTATCTCAGGAGGCAGGTATTGTACTGGAAGGGTGGGGACATGCCGTTTCGGTCTCAGATTTTAACCTGGATGGCTGGCCCGATCTGTATGTCAGCAATGATTTTATCTCCAATGATTTGTTGTACATCAACAACCAGGATGGGACTTTTACGAACCGTATCTCCGACTATTTGAAGCATTCGGCCTGGAATGCGATGGGGACCGATGCGGTAGATCTGAACAACGATGGGTACGTGGATGTGGTGTCTCTGGAAATGCTGCCCGAAGACAATCTTCGGAAAAAAACCATGCTGGGCGGCAATGAGTATTTTAATTATTTCAACAATCGGAAGTATGGCTATGAGCACCAGTATGTGCGGAATGTGCTGCAAATCAGTACCGGGATGACGCCCCTGGGGCATCCGGTTTTTGGGGAGGTAGCCTTCCAGGCTGGTGTTTTTCAAACCGACTGGAGCTGGGCTCCTTTGATCGCTGATTTTGATAACGATGGATTTCGCGATATCATCATTACCAATGGATTGCCCCGGGATGTGACCGATCTCGATTATATCGTGTATGATAACGGGCAGGACAACTACGGCGGTAGTGTGAACGCTTCGTTGGAAATGGTAGAGAAATATTTCCCGGTGGTAAAAACCTCCAATTATGCATTTAAAAACAGTGGTGGTCATGCATTCACCGACAGCACCCGGGCCTGGGGGTTAAGTCGTCCGTCTTTCTCCAACGGGGGAGCCTATGCCGATCTGGACAATGACGGTGACCTGGATCTGGTGGTGAATAATATCAACGATGATGCCTTTATTTACGAAAACACCCTGAACAACCGTGACCGAAGCGATAATGCACATTATCTGTCAGTCCTGCTGAACGGAAATAGTACGAATACTCGGGGAATCGGAGCTGTAATCTACCTG
Organism: Cyclobacteriaceae bacterium; assembly: GCA_040222715.1. Classification (GTDB taxonomy): domain Bacteria; phylum Bacteroidota; class Bacteroidia; order Cytophagales; family Cyclobacteriaceae; genus Tunicatimonas. The sequence goes on from JAVKCN010000150.1 coordinate 123,722, forward strand.
TATTACGCAGATGGAAAGCAGCAGTTTTACGAACACCAACCCACCCGGGGATACCTGTCTACGGTGGATGCCAAGGTGCATTTTGGCATAGGAGGCACTTCAAAAATTGACTCGTTGCGGGTACGCTGGCCGGATGGTAAAAGCCAGCTGCTGACGGAAATTCAACCCGATCAGACCATTACCATTGAATATCAGGACGCTGATCAACGCTTTGAAAACCCCGTACGGACCACAGAAACGCCGCTCTTCCAGGCTGCGTCAGAAACCTATGGGGTCGCCTTCAAGCATCAGGAAAAAGACGCGATTGACTACAATATTCAGCGAACGCTTCCCCACAAACTCAGCCAGTACGGGCCAGGTATTGCCGTGGGGGATGTAGACCACAATGGACAGGATGACTTTTATGTGGCCGGAGCGGCGGGTCATGCCGGAGTGTTCTTTATGCAGGATCGTAATGGGAATTTTTCTGCCGATTCTACCCGTATTCGTAATAAAGACGCTTCGGCTGGGGAAGATATGGGTGTCTTACTATTTGACGCTGATAATGATCAGGATCTCGACCTGTATGTAGTCAATGGTAGCTACGAGTTTCCACCGGACCATCCGGTCAATCAGGATCGTCTCTATACCAATGATGGGCGTGGTAGGTATTTGTTACAGGAAGATGCGCTGCCAAAAGTATCAGCGAATGGCTCTTGTGTGCGGGCTGCCGATTTTGATCAGGATGGTGACCTGGATTTATTCGTGGGTGGTCGCTCAGTGTCCGGGGCTTATCCGGCGGCACCTGAGAGTTATCTGCTGGAAAATCGGAAAGGTATCTTTATCAATGTTACGCAGCAATACTGCCCTGATCTCCAACGACTGGGCATGATCACCGATGCTTTATGGTCAGATTATGATCAGGATGGGCGAGTGGATCTGGTGTTAACCGGTGAGTGGATGCCTGTTACTTTTCTGAGAAATACCGGGGAAGGGTTTGTATCAGCGAACGAAACCACTGGCATAGCCCAACATACTGGCTGGTGGAACAGCCTGGTGTCCGGGGACTTTGATCAGGACGGAGACCTGGACTACGTGGCCGGGAACCTGGGCCTGAACTCAAACTTTAAAGCCTCTCCCGAAGAGCCGATGACCATCATGGCCAAAGACTTTGATGATAACGGCCGGGTAGACCCGATGGTGTTTTGCTATATCAAAGCCGAGAATGGCAGCATGCAACCCTTTCCCATGCACACCCGCGATGATATGATCAGCCAGCTGATTTCCATCCGCCGGGACTATCCCACCTACGAATCTTTCGGCCGGGCCACGATGGATGACCTCTGGAGTGAACAGGACCGGGAAGGGGCGATCATCCGAAAGGTGAACAATCTGGCTTCCAGCTATATCGAAAACCAGGGCAATGGCCGCTTTACCATGACTTCTTTACCTATGGAAGCCCAGGTGGCGCCCATCTACGGAATACTGAGCCAGGATGTAGATGGCGACGGAAATCTGGACCTGTTGCTGGTTGGCAATGACTACGGAATAGAACCGATCAGCGGCCGTCATGATGCGTTTATGGGTTTATGTCTGAAAGGAGACGGGCAGGGCAATTTTAACAGTATGTCGGTGGCGGAGAGTGGCTTCTTTGTGAAAGGAGATGCCAAAGGACTGGCGACAGTGCATACCGCAAAAGGAGAAGACTTAATAGTCGCTACCCAGAATCAGGATAGCCTGTTAGCATTCATACCGCACCATCAGCCTTCCCAATGGATTGATCTTGAGCCGGGGGATTTCTCTGCCGATATCGAGTATAAAGATCATAGCAAACAACGCCAGGAGTTTTATTATGGAAGCACTTTTTTATCCCAATCATCAAGAAAGCTGCCGATAGACGAAACAGTCGCCAAAGTGGTCATCACCAATTATCAGGGAAATTCAAGGGAAATCACTCCCTAATCGATTTTATCATCTGGATCATAACTCATCCAATCAATCTCTAATTCATAAGGCTGTAGTGGTTTCTCAATGGCATGAGGATTTGTTTCCACTGCCCATTCATTGGTGTGCCAGAAATTCATCCGATAGCGGGAGCGATTCTGAGGTATTCCCACCTGAGATCCCTGATAATCCCACAAAACAATGGTGTCCGCGCTTACTGGATGAATCATCCACCATCGGAGACGATCTGGATGCCAGTCAAACCCGTAGGTATAAAACTGGGAAGAAGCATCGTAACCCTCAATAGCCGGAATGACTTCGGGTTGATTCTGAAGACCTGTCAGCGGATTACGGTCACCTCCATGCCCTACTCGAGAAGTGGTACTGTAGATAGTCCCTTCCGCCAGATTGATCGTTCGGCCAATTCTCTGAAGCTTGCCCGACTGGCCAGTCCAGGTGCCAACATAGATAACCTCCGGATCAGCAATAAGCCACTCAAAATCAATTTCACTCAAACCCACCAGACTATCGACATGATAGGTGAAGTAACCGACAACGGCCCCTACATTGGGTTGAACATCTTTGACCTCTGGAACTTTGAGACGGGCCGCATAAGAACCAAAATGCGTAAAATCTTTGGAGATAATTTCCGGCCCCCGTCCGGCACCGGGCGCATCTTCCGGGTCTATCTGAAACGAAAGAATTTTGGTGCCTGATTCAGTTGGAGACGTTACTCCCATTTTCCATTTAAAGTCCGACTTGTTTCCGGTAGAACCGTATCGGAAATATCGAGATGTTTTCTTTTTGAAGTCCTCGGTAAATGCGCTATGATTATCATCTTTTTGGGTACTGCCCAATAAACCGAGGACCAACAAAATGGCACTGCCAAGCAGGAGTTTCAGTGTAAGCTTCAAGGTTAATTTGTTTTGTATGCTATAACGCAATCTTCCCAATGTTAGTAATGTTTACAATTATTTGTTTCCGGCACCCGCAATTTATTATTCCTTAAGCGTACCCGATGGTTTTTTGATGAGTTGCGATGTTGGAAGGGGCGTGCCGAAAATAGGCGTGTCGTTGTCAGTCCACGCTATTTTCTGGGCTCGGGGCGATCGTTTTCCCCCACAGCCGTCGGCCGGGTCGTCATTGGCATGGTACAGTATCCAGTCCTCCGTGCCATCGGGGCTTTTAAAGAAAGAGTTGTGGCCCGTACCGTAGACCCCATTTTTCGGAGACTGTTGAAATACCGGTTCCGAAGATTTTTCCCATACTTCCGGGTCCATTAGATTACTGTTTTGATCCGTACTCAGCATGCCCAGTGCGTAGTAGGGAGTCCAGCAGCCGCTGGCTGAGTAAATAATATGAAGTTTATTTCCGTGTTTCAGCATCTGGGGGCCTTCGTTGACATAGACCGGGGCATCGGGCGTCCAGGCATCGGGATAGTCCCAGTTGCGCTCCCACTCCCGTTCCGGCCGGCTCAGCACCACCCGTTCAGAGTCAATCGTCCAGGGATTGGACATGCGAGCAATATAAATGCACTGGGTTTCCACGTCTACCTTAGGCTTTTCCCAACCTGACCAGATGAAGTATAAAGTATCCTGATGCGCAAAGACGCTTCCGTCGATGGCCCAGTTATCTTCCGCATCGGTTTTAATTCGAGATTTCAGCTCAAATACTCCTTCAAAAGGGTCCTGAGAAGTATTTTCCAGCACAAACATCCGGTGGTTTCGATTGTCTCCATCATCGGCTGCCACGTAGACGTACCACTGCTTATCAATATGGTGAATTTCCGGAGCCCATACATTTTTAGAATGATCAGTGCCCGCGGGCGGAGTCCAGATGATTTTCGTTTCGGCGTTCTTCAGGTCGGTGATGTCGGGAGTCCGCATCAAGGTAATCTGACTGGCATCTGACTTAATGTAATAGTAATTTCCTTCGTGGAAAATGGCCCAGGGATCAGCTCCGCTGGTAAGCAGGGGATTGTTAAAAGTATTGTCCGCCGCAACTTCTGCCAACTTCTCGGAAGCAGCAGGTGGTTGGCATCCTCCAAGCCATATCGCTAACATCAGGATCGGAGAAAGGGCAGTTTGGAAAATATTGATACGCACAGGATAAAGTTTTTTTGGTGAAACAACTATTTGCCGTCGGGAAGCCAGAAATCAAAAGGCTGGTCTCGGTTGGCTTTTAATGTGCCATCTTGAAACTCCAGGGGAGCTACCTGAATGGCCGTTCTATGATTTTCGTAAAAGGATTTGGATGAATCAGTTTCCAGATGGGATTTTCTGCCCGGATGGGTGAAGTAAAAGATGTAGGCCTGGTCTTCAAATACCAGCACATCGGCATGGGCACCGCTGGGTTGGTCATCTTTCCGGGCGGAGGGGGTGTCCAGTACCAGTCCCTGCTTCTCCCAATGGTCAAGGTCAGTAGACCGGTAGACCCTGAGTCCGTGCCATTCATCGGTAAGCATCCAGAAATAGCCCTGAAATTCAAAAACCTTAGGACCTTCGTGGGCCTCTCCATCTATGATCGGCTGCTGGGCGGTCGTCCATTGTTGCAGGTCAGCAGATTCAGACATCATGGTGATACCGCCTTTCTCGTCGTCTTTGTACCACATCCGCCAGGGGCCTTCGGGAGTTTTAAACAGGGAGGCATCAATTACCCGGTCGGAAGAAAGGCTGAGCGGAGCATCGTAGGTCCAGTCCCAAAGGTTCTGGCTGGTGTAATGAAGAATCCGCTCCTCCCCGCCCCAATGATTTCTTACTCCCTGGATATACACCACAAACATATGGTACGTGCCTTCGTGGTAAACCACGTCGGGAGCCCAGAAGGTGTTCCAACCCTTCTCAAACTCTAAATCAAGATAATTGCGGAAAACCCAGGTTTGACCATGATCGTGGGAGGAAGCCACTCCGATCCGGTTCCCATAGTAGGCCGATACATCGGCGGTAGGCTGATTGGCCCGACGGGTGGTATAAAACATCCACCAGCTTTTTTCCTCTCTGTTCCAGATCAATACCGGATCCGCGGCACCATCGTAGATGGGGTCATTGTAGAGGGGAGCCGGAGCGGTGTGTGTTTGGTTCTTTTCACGTTGGGCTTTTACTGCAAATGTGTTAATGAACAGCAACATGCCCAGGAGCAGGAGCGTGTTGGTCATGCTAATTTCTCTCATAACTATTTTTCGGAGTCCTCAATGTATTGGCGGAATAATGCTAATTCCTTCGGGGCGTAGGGTGTCAAATCACCCGTGAAAAGGTCATGCTGCCAGACCTTAGGCTCGGGATCGCCCGGACGATGACCCCAGGGGAGGTGGGTTTGGGTTTTCCCATTGACCAGTCCCCAATGCAGGCTTCCTATATTTTCTTCGTAAAAAACAGGCAAGATATCGCTGACGGTAGACTGCTGGGGACGGTTCAACCATTCAGTACAAATCATCGGTCGGTTTTGCTGTTGGAGATAGGCAATCTTTTCTTTCAGTCTTTTTTTTGCATCGTAGCTATGAAAAGTAATGACATCGGAGTTCGCCAGGATAATCTCATTCAGTGCTTCGTTATCGTTCCAGTACGCAATGCTCACCGGCTGAGCAGGATGCACCTCCCGGGCCCACTCAAATACTTTGTGCACCAGCGGCAAACTTTTATCTCCCAGACCACCGTTGGTCGGTTCGTTGTAAAGGTCCCACAAGAGCACCCGCTCATCATCCTGGTAAGTAGTCAGCATATCTTTGACATATTTCTCCAGCGAGGGGTAGGTAGCGGGATCGGTTACCCGGCTATGGCCAGGACTGGGTGACCAGGCCCAGGCGTACCAGCCTTTCAGCGGTTCCGGTTGCTTGCCCAGTACCGGGTCCGTCTCTTTACCAAAGACGCAATCATCGAAAAAAGTGGGCATCGCCTTGATCTGATGCCGGGCACAAATGTCGAGGAATTTCGAGAACGTTTCTTTAAAGTATTCAGGATCATCCTCCCAAACCAGGTACTGTAAAACAACTCGCACAGTATTGAAACCGGTTTTTTCCGCCAAAGCCAGCTCCCGGTCAATAACTTCCGGAGAAAAACTGGTTTTGTCCCACATGGCGGTGTAGTTGATGGCGTTGGCCGGAATATAGTTGAATCCACAGACCCAGGATTGCTGTTCGTACCACTGTCCGGCTTGCTCGGTGCTCCAGCGGGGATCTGCGGTTTGAGCATGCACCGAAAAAATGGTTATCAGGGTGAAGCTGATAATAAGCAACTGTTTTTTCATGGTCATATAGGTTATGATGCGTAGGCAAGCTTGATGCTTAAGCTGTTAAGAGGGATTCATCTTTAATACTACCGCGGTTACCGAAGCCGGAGCAAAGTCGAAGGGCTCTTCAGATTTTACCGCTCGTTCTTTTGGTATCAGCGGGTCATGCTGGCTGGACAGCAGCTCAAATTCCGGGTCGGTAGACAATTCAAAAGCCTGACCGGCACCAAGGGAATATCCGGCTACGGAAAATGAAGTGGAGACGTACCGGGAACGGCTGGTATTGACGACGTGCAGGTAAATGGTATCATCGGTGCGACTGGCGGTCACATCCAGTTCGGGAGGCATGCCCGAAATTTTGACAAAATCTTTTCCGGTATGTTTTCGGTATAGCCACATGATTTTTGCCGAAGGCATCATAAAAGGTTGGCCGTGCGGTACGGGGATCATCACCGCATTGACCTGCCAGCGGGTACCGCAAAAATCGGCCATTGTCGCAATCTTCAGCATATCTCCGTGGCGCTCGTGCAGGTTCATGATACGGGCATAAGAAATACCGGCTGCCCAGGATGACAATACCTCACAGCGGTTCCGTCCTTCGATACTATAGTGGCATTCGGTTAAGGCCAGGGGCAAAGAGTACGGGGATACTTCCTCTCGGATCTTGAGGATTTTTTGCTCGTGAATTTTATAGCCGTTCATCAGCACCTCCCAGGTAGCCGCCGGGTCTTTCCGATATTCGTTGTTGCGTACCGGTGAGTGCTTCATACCTTCACCCGGATCAAACATATGGTGGAAAGCTACATAATTGAGGTGTTCTCCGGCAGTCTCGATCAGTTGTTTGGCCCAGCCACTATCGCCCCAGCCAATGAGCTGGATTGATGGATCAACATCCCGCATGGTCTTGGCAAACTCCACGGTTTTTTTTGCTGCCGTGGCATTGTCAAAACCCTCTTTCCGGTAGGAGGTTTCATTGCCCAGTTGCCAATGACCAATTCGAAGCGGTTCTTTAAACCCGTGTTTGATGCGGAGCTTGTTCGAGGGGTTATTGCAATAATCTACCCAGACGGCTGCTTCCTGGCTGTCACCGGATCGTTTTTCTCCTTTACCATTGACAGCGTAGCGGGGTAGTCCGTCGGACTCAAAGTTGACGCACATCAGAGGATCGGCGCCCACCTGCTGGCTGAAATCGACAAACTCAGCAGTACCAATCTGGTTGGTTTCTATGCCTCCCCAATCGGTATTGATGAAGGGCACCCGGTTTTGTCGGGGCCCCACGCCTTCTCGCCATTTGTAATAGGCACTCAGATTACCTCCCCAGCGCATCATGCCCGGAGCCAGTTCTTTGGTGACCTCGATCAAGCCGGGCTTCCATTGGTCTTTTTCATGATCCCAGGAAGCTTCCACTGAACTGTCGGTGGTGCCCAGCGGCTCCATGAATTGCATGTACAGGTAAGGGCTTAATGTAAACAGGGGCGTAGGGTCAATCGAAAGGGTGGCCACCGCGGAAGGCTTAATCACCAGGTCTCGGGTGGGCAGACCCGCCAGGGAAGCTCCACCGATACCGGCTGCTTTAATAAAATTTCTTCTTTTCATAGGAAATTGATTTTGTAGTATTAGTAATTGTGTTGATGGGTGATCAGCTCAAATTAAGAGTGTGTAAATTATTGATGGTTAGCACGTTAGTTGTTTTGTTTGATGCTTCGCAACAACATCTTATAGGTTTGTCTCGCTATTAACCAGAGTAGGCTTTCCGGGTATGAGATGAACCTGAAGAAATTCAACAGGCATACTCATTTCCGATAGCTGTTACAATAGCGTTTTTGTATTAATCAAAAATGTTCTTTCCGAGGGATAAAGTTATTAAAAACAATGAGACAGTGGAGAAATTATTCAGGAAGTTTTTTTATGAGTATGAATAAAATAAAAAGAGACGAGTCGTAATCGCTTGGGCTGTACTCCTGACAAAATGAGTCACAGGATACTAATAAGTACCCGACCAGAAATAGGAATAATAAATACGTCATCGCGAACGAATGTGAGGCGATCTTACGCCACGGCAGACTGCTTCGCAGAGCCTCGCGGTGACGTCTGGAAAAATGATGCTTTAATTTGGTCGGATACTTAAGGATGTTATTTTTCAAAGAAACCCAGCCAATTGAAATTCATCTTCTGGAAAAATAAAATATTTTTTCAACCCGGATAGGGGGAAGTGCATGGCAGATGGTACTACCCTATATAAGCAGAGGACTTCAAACGATGTTCTATGGAGGAAAGTCAATTTTTACACTTGCTCGATAAATATCTACAGGGACAATGTACCCCTGATGAGGCTGATCTGCTGAATCGATTTTATGATTCTTTTCAGGAAGACGCTTTGGAAGATGAGTCGGATGCGTTTGATATGTGGCTTCGGGAAGAAAAAATACATCGTAACGTAAAGCGGCTTATCGCCTATGAGGAGCGACGGCATTATGGGAGGCAAAGCCTGAAAAAGGCAAAATCCCGCACCCTGTTAAAAGCAGCCGCTTCGGTATTGCTGATCCTCAGTTTGGGATTGGGGAGCTACGTGGCTTACACCAATATTCCGACTCCGGAAGTTGCGTGGTTGGAGAGAAGTACTAAAAAAGGGCAGAAAGCCACCATTACGCTTACCGACGGTTCTAAAGTCTATCTGAATGTAGACAGTAAGATTTCATTTCCCGAGCATTTTGATTCTGATAAACGGGAAGTAATTCTCGAAGGGGAAGCATTCTTTGATGTTGCCAAAAATGCAAAAAGACCCTTTATCATCAAAAGTGGAGCGCTGACCACGACTGTTTTGGGTACTTCTTTTAATATCAAAGCTTTTGCCGGTGAACCCATGCATGTGACCGTAGCCACGGGTAAGGTAAAAGTAAGTTCAGATGAGCCGGGAGGCACTTCCAGTGAGGTGTTTCTAAATCCTTACCAACAAGCGTTTTACGATGGACATTTGAGTAAAAAAGATGTTGATATTCAGCAGTTTATTGCCTGGAGGCAAAAAATCCTTCACTTTGATGAAGTAAGTCTGGGAGAGGTTGCCGCGGTGCTGGAGCGCTGGTTCAATGTATCAATCACCATTGAAAATGAGGAAATCAGGCATTGTGAGATTAGTGGACAATATATCAATGAGAATCTGGTCAATGTATTAGAGAGCCTCGAGCACATTCTGGGTATTGAGTATCGGGCCGAGGGTGAGCGTGAGATCATGATCAAAGGCGAAAAATGTAATGCACAAAATCAATATAGCGATGATACACTATGATAACCAAATTAGAGATCCTTAGTAAATGATACGGCAGACTGAAAAACCGGATGTATCCGGAAGTAAAGTCGCTTGATCTAAAAAGTTATTTACATCAACCTACTAAAATATGCGATATACTATACCATTACTGGTTCGATCTACGTATCGATATGCCATTTTAGCCTGTATACTCGTACTGGGGTTTTCAACCCTGCTACGGGCGGAGGCAACTGATGAAGGAGACGTTGTCGATAAGGTGCAAATCTCCTTAAAATTAAAAAATAGCTCCCTTGAAGAAGTTTTTGATGCCATTGAGAAGGCAACCAATTATGTGTTTGCTTATGGCGAAGACGTAAAAGCGCTCACTACCACATTTACACTGAGTTACAAAAATGTGGATGTAAACCATGTATTGCGAGAGGTTGGTCAAAAAGCCCGGCTTAATTTCAAACGCATCAATAATACCATTTCGGTAAGCGTGGCCAAAGTATCGGTTCAGGCAGTTACGCCAGTGGCCGAACCTCTGGCGTTTACGGTAACCGGACAAATCAAAGGGATTGGTATTGAGGAAGCCTTGCCCGGGGTCAATGTGCTGGTTAAAAATACCTCAAACGGTACGATTACCGATATTGATGGGCGGTATACCATTGCGGCTGAAAATGGCACCGACACCCTGATATTCTCCTATATCGGCTATATGACCGAAGAAATCCCCATCAATAACCGAAGCGTGATTGATGTTGAACTGGCCGAAGATATTCAGGCCCTGAGCGAGATTGTGGTGACTGGCTATGGCACCCAGAAGAAAGAGTCAATTACCGGAGCCATCTCAACCATTGATAGCGAAGATATCGGTCGGGTAAGAGGAGGGGGAACTTCCGTTAGTACGGGCCTGGCCGGAAAGCTACCTGGCGTAGCTTTCCGACAGCGGGATGGACGTCCCGGAGCCGGAGCGGCCATTCAGATCCGGAATATGGGGAATCCACTCTATGTGATTGATGGTATTCAGCAGGATGAGAAACAGTTTAACCGACTGGCGCCCGCCGATATTGAAAGTATCACCATTCTGAAAGATGGTGCTGCCGCAATTTACGGGGTGCGGGCCGCTAACGGAGTAGTCGTTGTGACCACTAAAAGGGGAGCAACTGGCAGCGGCAACACCGTAAATATTGATTTTAGCCGCGGATTTCAAAATTGGGTGACTTTCCCCAATGTGACGAACAGTTCCTATATATGGGCTCTGGAAAAAATTCAGGCTGATGTAAATGGTTTTGGAGAAACCAATATTACTCCTGAAGATCTGGAAAAGTACCGACAGGGAACCGAACGAGGCTACCAAAGCTTCGACTGGACTGATTTTATCATCCAGAAAAACTCACCAACCACCCAGATCAACCTGAGTGCTTCGGGTGGCTCGGATAAAATCAATTACTACGTGGCGGGTAACCGTAACTACAGTAATTCAGTGCTGGGTGAGCAGTTCGATTACGGCCGGACCAACATCATCAGTAATGTAGATGCCCAAATCAGTGATCGTTTAAAGGTAGGTCTCGGAATCAATGGGTATTCTGAAAAAACCGAAAACCCGGGTATTCCAGGGGGTGATGATTACTGGCTGCCTCGTTATGCAATCATGCGAAATACACCCTGGGAACGGCCCTACGCCAATGATAATCCTGAATACCTGAATGACATCAAGCATAACGAAACCAACTGGGCCTATAACAACTTTAAGTTAGGAGGCTACTTGCGGGATTTCCGACGATTTGCCCAAGTAAACGCTACGGCTGAATATGATATACCCGGAGTAGAAGGACTGACGGCTCGGGGATTGTACTCCTACAGTGATGAAGAGCGGCAGTTGGATGTACACGAGTACACCTACGATGCTTATACTTATTTCCCGGCAACGGAAGAATCGGAAGAAGAGTACCGGGTGACTGGAGGTAGTTCCAATCCGTGGAGACAAAGAAACGTAGACAAGATTCAAAAAACCAACACCCAGCTTGGTCTGAATTATTCCAACGTATTTGGCGATCATGAAGTAGGGGCGCTGTTTCTGGCGGAGCGCTACGAAGAGCGGTTTCAGGGGACTTTTGCCCGCTCGGTGCCCAAAACCAATATCCTTCCGCTGATCTATTTTAACGATGTGGTAGACTACACCGACGCTGACAATGAAATTGCGCGCCTGGGCTACATTGCCCGGCTGAACTATAGTTACGCCAGCAAATATTATCTGGAAATATCCGGACGACGGGATGCTTCCTGGCGATTTGCTCCGGATCGGCGGGTAGGTTATTTCCCATCAGCCTCTATCGGGTGGCGAATAACCGAGGAGGATTTTATGAAGTCGTTGCTAGGCTCTTCCAGTGTGCTGGATAACCTGAAGCTTCGGGCCTCTTACGGAATTTTAGGGGATGATAATGTAAACTTAAATTATCTGGGGGGAGATGACTTTCAGCCAGACAATCCAAACTATGTAAGTCCCTACGCATATCTTCCAGGATACAATTATAATCAGGGCACAGCCATTCTAAATGGTAATCCGGTGGTAGGCACCGGAGATAAAGGCCAGCCCATTGATAATATTTCCTGGTTTGAAAGTAAAATTCTGGACATAGGAGCTGATTTCTCCCTATTCGGGGGCAAATTAAGTGGAAGTGTGGATTACTTTAACCGGCTCCGTACCGGGCTCAGGGGTAGGAAATACGACATTGTGGTGCCTAGCGAACTGGGCTACACCCTGCCGGATGAGAATGTAAATAGTGACCGGCAATTTGGGGGGGAGGCAGCCCTTTCCTATCGGGGAAAAGCTGGGGATTTCACTTACCAGATCGGTGCCAATATCTCGTACGCCCGTAGTAAATTTGAATCTTCTTACAATCCCATATTCTTCAACTCCTGGGATGAATACCGCAATTCCATTGAAGACCGCTATAGTTTTATTCAATGGGGTTATCAGATTGTCGGACAGTTTGAGAGTCAGGAGCAAATCAATAATTACTCAGTCAATGTGGATGGAGAAGGCAACCGTACCCTGTTACCGGGTGACTTAATCTATAAGGATCTCAATGGTGACAATAAAATTGATGGATACGACGAAAGACCGATCGGTTACAGCACCAACCTGCCCTTTATCAACGGAGGATTAAATTTTGTAGCCACTTGGAAAGGCTTTGATCTGGCATTAGACTTCTCACTGGCCTCGGGTTACTCTTTCACCGCTGAAAATGAGCTAAGCCGAGCGTTCCGGGCCAACGGAGGAAACATCGCCGAGCACTTACGAGATGCCTGGCATCGCGAAGATCCTTACGATCTGAACAGTGAGTGGATATCGGGCTACTTTCCGCCTAACCGCTTTAACCAGGGGGGGCTGAGTTCAGTAAACAAGCGATCTGATTTTTGGCTGAGCAATGTTACGGCCTTTCGTGCCCGAACGTTCCAATTGGGATATACCTTACCGGCGTCAATCTTAGAAAGAGTGAAGGTCAAACAGGCGAGGGTCTATTTCAATGGTTATAATTTATTCTCTCTGCACAATGTGAAGCGATATAATGTAGACCCGGAAGTAGGGGATACCAACGGCTTACAGTATCCGCAGCATCGTGTCATGAGCGTTGGAGTTAGCCTTTCTTTGTAATCGTTTAAACTGAAAGACATGAAAAAAATACATTATATATTCATCGCGATACTTTTAAGTGCCGGTTGGGGATGTGAGTCCGACAGTGAGTTTCTGGAAAGGCCACCCGCCGAGGTGCTGACCACCGAACAGGCATTCAGCGACCCGGCCCAGGTTTTGTCCATACTGGCCAATCTCTATAACCGCCAATTTTCGGTATACCGGCTGGATGACTGGCAGACATTTGCTGATTTTAACGAAGTGTTTGTGGCGGCCGATGATAACCTGACCAACTTATGGCATACCAATAATACCTGGCCTTTTGGTGGAGTCAATAACTATTGGACGACCTGGGATTACACTTATATCCGAGAGCTGAATTTGTTCTTGGAACGTATTCAGGATGCTACCATTACGGAGGAACTTAAGGTCTCTTATGCCGCTGAAGCGCGGTTCCTTAGAGCGCTTTATTATTTTGAACTGGCAAAGTTATACGGAGGTGTTCCCATTATTCTGGAGTCTCAGACTTATGACTTCAGCGGTGATCCGTCTTACCTGGAGGTACCTCGATCTACTGAAGCCGAGATTTATGATTTCATTATTCAGGAAGCTGAGGAGCTAAAATCCCTGCTTCCTGCTAATGCTGATAACAAGTCACGAGCTACGACCGGAGCGGCTCTGGCGATGAAAGCCCAGGCCGCCGTATTCGCCGGGTCACTGGCAAAATACGGGGCTACGACTCCCTCAGTATCGTTACCAGGCAAAGAGATCGGCATTCCGGCCGACCGGGCAACTGGCTATTATGAAACAGCCCTGGCCGCGGCGCAGGAAATCATTAGCGGCTCAGCCGGATCGTATGCTCTGTATCAGAAGAACAGCAATCTACAGGAAAATTTTGCGGCCCTGTTTTATGATAAAAACGCCAACCCAGAAGTGATTTTCATGGAAGAGTATCTGCTGAAATTCAAGATTCATTACTTTACCGGAGCCAATCAACCCCGCTATGGTGCAGAAGAAGAAGAAGGTGGCGCGCTCAATCCCTCACTGAACCTGGTGGAGGAATTTGAACTGCTGGACAATACCTTTGCCCCGCTGGCCACCGTGGATGGTAGTGGTAACCCGATCTACTACGATAATCAGGAGGATATCTTCGCCAATCGTGATGCTCGTCTGGGGGGAACGGTTATTTTACCCGGTTCTTCGTTTAAGTCTCGCCCAGTGGATATCTGGGCCGGAGTGCAGTTAGATGACGGTACCATCATATCAGGAAGTGAACGGGGGCAGCTACGGGATTTGCCAGGGAGTGCCACTCCTCAGCAAGTGGTGGGATTTGACGGTCCGGTGGCCAGCACCAACCAGAATGCGCTCTCCGGTTTTTATGTTCGCAAATACCAGGACCCGGCCCCCGGTTCCGGTCGGCGCGGTACCCAGAGCGATGTATCACGAATTCGCTTCCGCTATGCTGAAATTTTGCTGATCGCTGCCGAAGCGGCCTTTGAACTGGGTCAGCCCGCGGTAGCGGCTGAATATATGAATCAGGTACGGGCCCGGGCTGGTTTTACCATTCCGCTAACGGCGGCAGATATCACCTTCGACCGTATTGTGCATGAGCGTCGGGTAGAATTTGCCCTGGAGGGTCAGTATTTCATGGACCTGAAGCGTTTCAGAATTGCCCATGAAATTTTTGACGGAGTATCCATGAACTTACAAGACTTACGCTCAGGTTTAGGGCAGGCCACCAACCGAAGCACCCAACCCTGGGGACTGTGGCCTTATAAAATTTATGATCCCGGTGCGCCAAATCATGGAAAATGGATATTCAAGGAAAACTTATCGAGCCGGGTAACCGCAGCCGATAACTGGCAACTGGGTAATTACTACAGTAGCATCAACAATGATATACTGAATAATAATCCGAAACTGGTGCGGCAACCGCTTCAATAAGTACGCAATGATAATACTGAAGAGCATGAAAAATACAATCCAATATATCTTAGTAATTGCATTGAGCACGGCAATGATGTCCTGTGCAAAGGATAATTACGAGCCACCAAGTTCGCTGTTAAGTGGGCGCATCACCTATCAGGGCAATCCCCTGAACTTTGAGTACAACCGAGTGAGCTATGAGCTATACCAGGACGGCTTTGGAAAAACCGGGCCGTTGAGTAGTACCTTTACCCCCGAGGGAGAATTTTCGCACCTGCTGTTTAATGGTACCTATAAAATGGTTGTTCCCAACGGGCAGGGGCCTTTTTTGTGGGGTGCTGAAGCGGATATGCCCGATACGGTGAACATCACGGTTTCTGGAAATACCGAAATGGATTTTGAAGTAATTCCGTACTGGATGATTCGTAACCCCCAACTATCCGGGAGTGGTAGTGAGGTAACCGGGACCTTTGCCCTGGAGCAAATTGTGACGGATGCCAATGCCCGAGATATTGAGAGCGTTACGCTGTACGTCAGTAAAACCATGTTTGCCAATTCCCAAACCAATGTGGTTACCAATGCGATGGAAGGTGGTGCCATCACCGATATGGGGAATGTGATGCTGCAAGCCACTGTACCGGACCTGGTTCCGACACAAAATTATGTGTTTGCCAGTATTGGTGTCAAACTAGCCGGGGTAGATGATTTGATTTTTTCGCCTACTCAGAAGATCGACCTATAATCAATACCAGCTTAACCAGCCGGTGTTACTTCCTATCATCTCATGCTTTTACCAGCATGTGGTGGTAGGAATATTTTACTGTAACCTAAGACTTTTACCAGCATTGCTATGAACACGAGGGGCACGTTTTTTTTATTGATTTTTTTCGGATTACTATGCCACCGCTGTATTGAGAGCGTGCAAAGCAGCGATCATCGGCCTGCCAGTAGTACGGAAAATCGTACCGGGCCACGCCGGGCTGAGGTACTGTTCTTAGGCCATCAGAGCGAACACCACGACTCAGGAAAATACGCTCCCTGGCTGGCCATATCCGCTTTTGAAAAAGGTGTCAACATCACCTACACCACTGACCTGGACGATCTTAATGCGGAAAACCTAAGCAAATACGATGGTTTGGTGATCTATGCTAATCATGATTCCATTACTGATTCTCAGGAAAGTGCGTTGAAGGATTTTGTGGAAAATGGCAAAGGACTGATTCCCTTGCACTGTGCCACCGGATGTTTTAAAAATTCCGACTGGTACATTGAAACCATCGGTGGGCAGTTTGCCTCGCACGGTACGGGTACATTTACATCCACCATAGTCAACCAGGAGCATCCGGTCATGCAGGGGCTTTCCGAATTTGAGACCTGGGATGAAACCTACGTCCACCAACGCCTCAATCCGGATATGACCATTTTGATGGAACGAGCGGATGACACCGCGCCGGAAAAACAAAACGAACCCTACACCTGGGTACGCAATCAGGGGAAAGGCCGGGTGTTTTATACTGCCTACGGTCATAACGATAGCACCTGGACCAACCCCGGGTTTCTGCAACTGGTGAATAACGGCATTCTCTGGGCCATCGGTGATCAGGTACAATCTCAGATCGCTGATCTACAAATCCCTCAGGTCAGCATTTACGATTCCACCATCACCCAATTTACCGAACGGCATGTGGTGCCGAAAATGCAGGAGGCGCTCAGCCCGGAAGAATCCCGGAAACTCATACAAATACCGGTAGATTTTGATATTGAGCTGTTTGCCGCCGAACCGGATATTACCAACCCCATCGCCATGAACTGGGACGAGAAAGGCCGCTTATGGATTGTGGAGTCGGTAGATTATCCCAATACCTTTATAGAAACCGATGGAGCGGCTAATGACCGCATCAAAATCTGCGAAGATACCGATGGCGATGGCAAAGCCGATAAGTTCACCGTGTTTGCTGATAGCCTTAATATTCCCACCAGTCTGGTGTTTGCCAACGACGGAGTGATTGTTTCCATGGCCCCGCACTTTGTTTTCTTACAGGACACCGATGGCGACGACAAGGCGGACGTGCGAAAAAATATCATGAGTGGCTGGGGAAAAAATGATACCCATTCCGGTCCATCCAATTTACAATACGGCTTTGACAATAAAATCTGGGGAGTACTGGGCTTTTCCGGATTTGATGGAGAGATCAACGGCGAAAGTCTGAAGTTTGGGCAGGGTATTTATCGCTTTGCACCCGACGGAAGTGACTTTGAATACCTGGCTAGTTCCAGCAATAATACCTGGGGATTGGGTTTTTCGGAAGATAATAACATCTTCATTTCTACTGCCAACAATACCCACAGTGCTTTTTATTCCATGCCCGCCAAATACATGCTTCGTGCGCTGCCTGAACTGACTGCTCAGGCATCATCTCAGTCAGTTTCAATTGAAGTTTCGGCAGAGTCTCTGGTGGAACCTATCCAGAAAATCGATGGGCATTACGATGCGCATGCCATGACGCCTAACCTCCGTCAGGTGGATGTGGTCGGGGGGTTTACCGCAGCGGCCGGGCATCATCTGTACACCGCCCGAAGCTTTCCCCAGTCGTACTGGAATCGGGTGGCATTTATCAATGAGCCAACAGTTCGGTTGGTGCATAATGCGGTTATTGAACCCGATGGGGCCGGCTTTACTGAGGCCGACGACTGGAACCTGATGGCGAGTTCCGACGAGTGGTTTGGGCCGGTGGACAGTCAGGTAGGGCCGGATGGCGCTGTTTGGGTGGCCGATTGGTACAATTTTATTATCCAGCACAACGTGTTTGTTGAGCGACAGGCCCCGTCGGAGATGGTGCTGCCGTTTACCGAACAACCCCACGGGCAGGGAAATGCCTTCATCAGCCCACTACGGGACATCAACCACGGGCGGATTTACCGGATCGTCTATAAAGAAGCATCTGATTACCAACCGATAACGCTATCTAAAAGCGATGTTCACGGATTGGTTGAGGCCCTGAACAACGATAACCTGTTCTGGCGTATGACCGCCCAGCGCCTGCTGGTAGAAACGCAGGATCAATCCGCTATCCCCGGGTTGATAGACATTATCAGTAATGAGGATGTAGACGAAATTGGACTGAACAGTCCGGCCGTGCATGCGCTGTGGACCTTGCATGGGTTAGGGGCAGTAAGCAAATCTAATGAAGACGTGTGGGAAGCTGTCGTACAAGCACTATCACATCCGGCCGCCGGAGTTCGTAAAGCAGCGGCTAGCGTGTTACCTCCCAATCAGTCAAGTTTGAAAGCTATTCAGGATGCTGGCCTTCTCGATGATCATGATCTGAATGTACGGATGAACACATTACTGGCCCTGGCCGAATACCCAGCATCTACCGAAATTGGAGCACAGTTATACGAAGCATCCCTACAAACTGAGAATCAGGAAGATGCCTGGATCAGGAAAGCATTATTTGCCGCGGCCATTGCGCATCCCGAAGGCTTCCTGACTGCTTCAGGCAAATCCGGAGCGGCTACGGAACGAGCGTTCAGTAAACGTATGGCCAGCGCTTTACGCCAGGAGGTATACGAGCTTCCCCGGAGAGGAGTGCTGCCTTTTCCGGTGGATGTAAGCAAAAAAGAAATCATCATTCAGGCTTCTATTGCCAAACGAGATGATGCCCTGGCCGGAGTAATCATGGCTCAGGGAGGGAAGCAAAATGGCTACGCCCTGTTCATGGAAAAGGGCAAACTAACCATGCAGGTGAATCAGGGAGGTAACACTTACCAGGCAATATCCCAAAAACGTGTACCCGAAAAGTTTGAAGTGATAGGCCATCTGGACAAAACCGGAAAGATTACCCTGCTCGTTGACGGTGAACAGGTAGCAACGGCTCAGGCTTCATCCTGGTTTGATGAACCACTGACCTCGGCCATCAGAATGGGATATGACTTCGACAACGAAGACAAAATAGGGAGTTACGATGGCGGCTTTCGTTTTAACGGGAATGTACAAAATGCGTCGCTGGAGTTACGATCTGACGAAGCTTTGATGGCAGTGGCCGCTGATCAGGAATCTTCATCCAATAACCCCCAGTCCCAAAAATCTTCCGATGCGCCGGTCACCATCAACATCAAAGTGGTGCCCGACATGATGAAGTTTGATCAGGAAACTTTTACAGTGAAGGCCGGACAGGAAGTAATCATCGAACTGGAAAACCTGGATGGCATGCAGCACAATATGCTGATCACTCAACAAGGTTCATTGGAGACTGTGGGAGCGGCTGCTGATGCGATGGTGAGAGACCCCAATGCGGCGCAGAAAAATTATGTGCCGGAGATCCCGGAAGTATTGTTTGCGACCAAATTGCTGAATCCCGAAGAGATTGTTACTTTACGATTTACCGCTCCTGAAAAACCCGGAGAATATCCTTTTGTGTGCACCTTTCCGGGGCACTGGAGAATGATGAACGGTATCATGAAGGTGGCCGGTAGCGAAGAGGAAAGCTTATAATTTAACTTGAGTTTAAAATATTGAAAATCAGAATATTAACTATATTCATTTAATGTGATACTATGAGAGATAATTTCCAATTCATCACGCATAAACGCCCCGGCATTGCGGCATGCATATTCGGCTGTCTGGCGGTAAGTGCCGTGGTCATATTCAGTGGGTTCAACTTCTCCGGAGAAACAGCGGCCAAGAGCATTCGTACCCTGATTGTCGGAGGGGGGGCTTCCCACGATTTCGATCGGTGGTACAAACAGGCCGATACCCAAATGCTGGAGAAAAAAGACTTCGCGACTGTCACCTACACGGATCATACCGATTCTATTGCCGACTATTTACCGGACATCGATGTATTATATCTGGCCAATAACCAGCCCATCAGTGACCCGGAAGTGCGGCAGGCCATTTTTGACTTTGTCGAGTCCGGTAAGGGACTGGTACTGGGCCATGCGGCGTTATGGTACAATTGGGAGGATTGGCCGGACTACAATCAACAGCTGGTCAGTGGAGGCTCGCGCAGCCATAATAAATACGGAAACTTTAATGTCGAGATTGTGGAGAAACACCCCGTTACCAAAGGCGTGAAGGACTTCTCCCTGGATGATGAACTGTATCATTATGAGCTGGACGCTGCCGGTCCGGGTATTGAAGTACTGGCGGAAGCAAGCACGGAAGAAGGAGGGCAAAGCTATCCGTCCATTTTTGTTGTGAAACACCCCAAAGGGCGGATCGTAGGTTTTGCGCTGGGACATGATGCAGCATCGCACGATCTGCCCCAGTATCAGCAACTGTTACGCAATGCCATCAAATGGGCAGCAAAATAGGCCTGTTCAATAAGTCACTGCCAGCAGCGCAGTTTTTTACTACGGAAATAATATACAAGCATAACGCACTAACACAATCAAGATGAGCGATAAGAAAATCACGGTGGTCATTGTAGGTATGGGATTCGGAAAAGAGTTTATTCCCATCTACCAAAGTCATCCTAACATTGAAAAAGTGGGGATCTGTACCCGTAACCCTGATACATTACAGGAGCTGGCTACCAAATTTAATCTGGACCAGGATCTCTGCTTTACCAATTTTGAGGACGTACCCAAACGGGATGATGTGGACGCCATCCACGTAGTGACTCCGGTTCCCGAACATGCCCGGATGACCCTTGCCTCACTCAATGCCAACAAGCATACTGCCTGCACCATTCCCATGGCCATGACGGTGGAAGATTGTAAAGCCATTGTAGAGGCTAAAAGAAGGGCCAATAAGGTATACATGATGATGGAAACCGCCGTATATACCCGCGAGTTTTTGTACGGACTGAAGTTGGCAGAGAGTGGGGAACTGGGTAAAATTCAGTTTGTCCGAGGCTCGCACATCCAGGACATGAGTATGGAAGGCTGGGCAGAGTACTGGAAAGGCTTTCCCCCCATGCTGAACGGTACCCATGCGATCTCTCCGTTACTGCGGATTAACAATACCAAAGCTGAATCAGTAGTTTGTCATGGCTCGGGCCGGTTGAGCGAAGACCTTGCCAAACGCTACAATGCGCCTTATGCCATGGAAACGGCCACATTCACCCTGAAGAATTCCGATGTAATAGCGGAGGCCACTCGTTCTTTGTTTGATGTTGTACGGCAGTACCGGGAAAGCTACGACGTATACGGCACCAAGATGTCGTTTGAGTGGGAGCAGCTCCAGGACGAATCCCATGTAATCTTTGATGGGGGAGAGAATGCCCGCCGAATTGATGTACCCGACACCGATGCGTTACTGATTGATGAGATTGCCCACTTTACCAAGCGGGAGAAAATTGATGATCCTAACCACGTATCATTCCTGCAGGGAGCCGGTCACGGTGGATCGCACCCCCATCTGGTGCAGGAATTTGTCGCAGCCATTGTAGAAAACCGCAATTCTGCAGTAGATGCCGATGTCGCGGCCAACTATACCTGTGCCGGTATATGTGCGCACGAATCGGCCATGAATGGTGGTAAAAGAATCATGATTCCTGATTTTGAGTAATGTTTACATGCGACTGGCTTATTTAGAAAAAAAGTAATGTGTTACTTTGCCTTTTCCAATGGAGAGGCATTGTTTGTTTTAATACTAATTTCATCTCAAACTGCTGAAAGAAGAGTTACAACCTCAACCGCAAACAAGGCAATCGCTGCCAGTATCTGTTTTTAGCTTGGGAATCGTACTATCATTCACCAATTCATTCATATTTCTCATGAACCGATTTTTATTACTCACAACCCTTTTTTTAGTAAGCGGCCTGACGCTGAGCGCACAGGAAACTGTCTGGCAGGTGGTCGATGACAAGATCCTGACGCCTTGGGCCGAAGATGTTGACCCGGAAAACCCTTTACCCGAGTATCCCCGTCCGCAGATGAAGCGGGACAATAGCTGGCAAAACCTCAATGGCCTGTGGGATTATACCGTCACCGGCAAAGACGACAGCCAGCCCAGCGAGTTTGATGGTCAGATTCTGGTGCCTTTTGCTATTGAATCCGCTCTGTCGGGAGTGGCGAAAGAAGTGGGCGAGGACAATACCCTGTGGTACAAGACCACGTTCACCGTACCCCGCACGATGCGCCGGAACAAGGTGCTGCTGCACTTCGGCGCGGTAGACTGGGAAGCCCATATCTTTGTGAATGGCAAAGAAGTAGGTGCGCACAAAGGCGGGTACGATCCTTTTTCCTTTGATATTACCGATGCCCTTAGCGGAAGAGGCGAGCAGGAATTGGTTGTCAGCGTATGGGACCCTTCCAGTGATGGGCCGCAGCCTCGAGGTAAGCAGATCAAAGATCCCCACGGTATCTGGTACACTCCGGTGACCGGCATCTGGCAGACGGTATGGCTGGAAGGCGTACCCCAGTCCTACATAGCGACCACAAAAAATACTCCTAACCTGGATGAACAGGCGTTCACCGTCAGTGCGATGGTTGAGGATGGACAGGGTAGCGATCAGATCCGGGTACGGGTGATGGATGGCAATAATACCGTAGCGGAAGAAACCGTAGGGGCCGACGAAGAGGCCACCCTATCCATAGAGAACCCAATCCTGTGGAGTCCGGAGAATCCTCATTTGTATAACATGGAGGTGGCCCTGCTGCGCAATGGGAAAGTGGTTGATCAGGTAGCAACCTATTCGGCCATGCGGAAGATCAGCATGGAAGTGGATGAGAACGGCACCCAACGCATGATGCTCAACGACGAACCATACTTTCAGTACGGCCCGCTGGACCAGGGTTGGTGGCCCGATGGTCTGTATACCGCACCGACTGACGAAGCCTTGTTATTCGACATCACCAAGACGCAGGAGATGGGCTTCAACATGATCCGCAAGCACGTTAAGGTAGAGCCTGCCCGCTGGTACTACTATTGCGATAGCGTAGGCATGCTGGTATGGCAGGATATGCCCAGCGGAGACATGGGTAACCAGTGGAACCAGCGTCCGGGAGTGATCGGACCGGGTACTGAGCGCGAACGTACTCCTGAGTCCGAAGAGATCTACCGCACTGAGTGGAAAGCGATTATGGATGCCAATCACAACTTCCCCTCCATCGTAGTGTGGGTACCCTTCAACGAGGCCTGGGGGCAGTTCAAGACCGAAGAGATCACCAACTGGACCATGGAGTACGATCCCTCCCGCCTGATCAACAGTGCCAGCGGAGGAAACTACTTTGAGGTAGGCCACATCCTTGACTTACACTATTATCCGGACCCTGCCATGCCGCGCCCCGATATATTTGGCAAGACCAGAGCCCTGGTGTTGGGTGAGTTTGGTGGCCTGGGGCTGCCTGAAGATGGCCATACCTGGCAGGAGAAAGACAACTGGGGCTACCAGAGTTTCAAAAACCAGGAGGAACTCATGGCCCGCTACCAGAAACTGATGGACGACCTGTTACCCCTGCTGGACAAAGGCCTCTCTGCCGCGATCTACACCCAAACCACCGATGTAGAGGTAGAAACCAACGGACTAATGACCTACGACCGCAAAGTCATCAAGTTTGATGAAGGCAAACTCAAGCAGTTACACCAAAAGCTCTATCGTGGTAATACCAATGCCGCCGGTAAGTAGTAACCTTATATATTTAAGGATTGATGAAAAATAATGAAAGGGTATGGAGCAAAGAGCTCTATACCCTTTTTTGCTCCTCCGCACCGAGCGATGAGGATACTGTATAGCGAACTATCCGCATGTAAGCTTTCTCAGGAATCATAGAGATTCAGGCTGATTTCCCTAAAATCTACCTGGGTTTAATACTCCCGGCCGAGGTGAAAACAGGGGAGAAGCCTTGCTGAAAACCGACCGTTGTCGGGGATGGCTGAGGCCGTGCTTCCCGATAGACACAGGTAAAAGCACCGCTCAGAAGTTTATCAATATCCCCCTAAGGATATCGTCGAATTCCCTATAAGGAGATCGTCGATCTCCCCATAGGGATATTGTCGATCTCCCCCTAAGGATATTGTCAATCTCCCTGGTGTCAAATAGCAGAAATGGGTTTGTGGCAACATAAAAAACCCCTAGCACAATAGCACTAAGGGCAGCAATCCTATGTAATAGCCTTTTTCTAGGCCAATCAGGTCTTATCAGTAAGAATATGTGGGGATTGGTTTATCCCGTTTTGCGCTGCTGCGGTGGGCAGGATGATGGTATACGTTAGTCTGAGCGTTCAGCATAGCCATGAGCAGGGGGGGATATCAATGGTTTAGCGAAAATGGTGAATAAAGGATACTTCGAGAAACTGATTGGGCAGTAATGCTTACCCACGTGCTTTTTCCATTTATTGAGATTAAAACCAGGCAGCATACCAGCCGATACGCCCACCCCGGGCTGGGAGGTTAGCCCAACGGCGCTGTCTAACCTTTACTTCAAACCTTTACTGAGTGCCCGTGATGGGGAAAACTGACTGATATCCGGGTTGCAGTAGCGTAAGTGAGCGAAAAAGTGCATTTTCGCAATTCGTATGATTGACACACCCACTACTTCATCCACCACCGGACTGGTCAGGCGACTGGGCCTGCTCGGGCTGGCTGCCACCGGCATCTGCTCCATGCTTGGGGCCTCCATCAATGTGGTGCCCTTCATGATCCAGCGGAATGTGCCGGGCATTGGTCCTTATGTGCTTCCGGCCTTTCTGCTGGCAGCGGTCCCTGCCATCCTGGCGGCTTTTGCCTATAGCATTCTGGCTTCGGCCATGCCCCGGGCCGGAGGAAGCTATCTCTACGCCAGCCGGGGGCTGCATCCGTATCTGGGTTTTGTGGCCAGCTTTTCCCAGTGGTTTGGCTTGTCCATCGTCATCGGGGTGATCGCCTACGTCATTGTGCCTTTCCTGCGGGATATTGCTTTGGGGATGGAGTGGGAGCCAGCCGCCGTCTGGCTGGATACCGGCTGGGTACGCGTGGGTGTCGCCCTGCTCTTGCTCTGGACGTTTGTATTGATCAACCTGCGGGGAGCTGGTATTTACGAGCGTACGCTTATTCCACTCATGTTCCTGATGTTTGGGCTGGGGGCCATCGTCATTGTGGCGGGCTTTCTGTTTAATCAGGAAGACTTTGCTGCCGGGTTGCTGGCGCAGGGCGGTCCGGCCCACCCACCGACGGGCGAGGCTGATTTTAGTATCTCTACCCTGTTGGCCGCTTCTGCCGTACTTTTCTCCAGCTTCATTGGCTTTGATTCTATCGCGCAGGCGGGGGGAGAGGCCAAAAACCCCGATCGGAACCTGCCCCTGGCCATTGCCCTGGCCATTACAGTTGTCGGCAGTTTTTACTTTCTGTTTACCGCCGCTGTCTACCACACCGTACCCTGGTCGTTCGTTGCCCGGGAAGCGATGGCCCACGATATCAGCGCCCCCGGTCTGTTACAATACGTACTGCCTTCCGGGCTGGCGGTCTCCATTGTTGCCGGTGCCGCCATTGCCCTGGTCAACGACCTTCCGGCGATGCTGCTTTCGGTCTCTCGCCTGATGTTTGCCTGGGCGGAGGACGGTATCTTTCCGAAGAAAATTGCGGTGGTACATCCCCGCTGGCACACTCCCCATATTGCCCTCCTGCTTAGTGGGGTAATGGCGACCGTTGGCATTCTGGGTAGTCACTTTGCCGGAGACTTCTTCCTGGGTATTGATATCATGGTCACGTCTATGATGGTAAATTTCCTGCTGATGTGTATCACCCTGATTACCTTACCGCATACTAATCCGGCACTGGCGCAGCGTATTACGGTCATTAAAAACCGAAAGGTCCAGCGGATACTCGGCTGGAGCGGAACGGTGATGCTGATCGGCTTTTTGGGCATTCATACCTGGAAAGACCTGCGGAGCGAGGCTGAGGCCTGGTATTTCCATTCTACGCCCATCTGGCTGATCGTCATGCTGCTGGCCTCCCTTTTGTTTGTTGTAAAGTGGAACACCTTGAAAAAGCAGGGAGTAGATACCCGGCAATTATTCTCAGAATTACCCCCCGAATAGCCCTGATCCAATGGTAGAATACTGTAAACTAGCTCCCGACTTATCCATTTCCCGCGTACTCACCGGCCTCTGGCAGATCGCCGACATGGAACGCGACGGAACCACACTTGACCCCGAGGAAACAGCAAAGGCGATGCAGCCCTACGTGGAGGCGGGGTTTACCACCTTCGATATGGCCGACCATTATGGGTCGGCCGAAATTATTACCGGGACGTATCGTCAGCAGCACCCGGCCACGCCGGTACAGCTATTAACGAAGTGGGTACCCAGGCCCGGCCCCATCACGCAACAGGAGGTGCGGGATGCCGTACAACTTTCGCTCGATCGCATGCAATCAGACACCCTGGACCTGCTGCAATTTCATGCCTGGAATTACGCCGATCCGGTCTGGCTGGACTGCCTGTACTGGTTACAGGAGTTGAAGGCCGCGGGCCTGATCCGGCACATCGGGTTGACCAACTTCGATGCCGCCCATCTCCGCATTGCGGTTGCCAGTGGCATTGAAGTAGTCTCCAACCAGATTTGCTACTCCCTGCTGGATCAGCGCGCGGCGGGGACCATGACCGAGGTGTGCGCGCAGTACGGAGTGAAGATTCTGGCGTTTGGCACCTTAGCGGGAGGTTTCCTCACCGAAAAGTGGATCAGCCAGCCGGAGCCAGCGATGGAGCAACTGACCACCTGGTCGCAGATGAAGTACAAGCGTTTCATTGATACCTCCGGGGGCTGGGAGAAGTTCCAGCAGTTGCTTAAAGTGCTTCAGCAGGTTGCCATTAAACATCAGGTCCCCATGGCGACGGTTGCCAGTCGCTATATGCTGGATCAACCAGCGGTGGGGGGAGTGATTCTGGGGGCACATCTGGGACGAAGCGAGCACTCCCGTATCAACCTGAAGATATTCGGGCTTATACTGGACGAAGAAGACCATCAACGGCTGCGGGAGGCGCAACAAGCCCTACAACCCATTCCCGGTGGCTGCGGAGACGAATACCGCAAACCACCCTTCCTCACCGCCTCCGGCGACCTAAGCCACCATTTGGAATCCATGCCCCAACCCTATACCCCGGTGGACGGACACCAGGGACGGACAAAAGTGCTCAGTGGAACCGTATGGGAAGACCTGGCCGGTTTCTGCCGGGCCGTACGCAGCGGAGATCGTATCCTGGTATCCGGTACCACCGCTACCCACGGCAATCAGCAAATAGGGGGGAACGACCCGGCTGCCCAAACCCACTTCGTCATCGATAAAATCCAGGGAGCGATCGAATCATTGGGTGGCACGCTGGAAGATGTAGACCGCACCCGCATCTTTGTCCGTAACATCAACGACTGGGAAGCCGTTGCCCGGGCCCACGGCGAACGCTTCGCCCACATCCAACCCGCCAACACCCTGGTACAGGCCCCCCTGGTAGGCGAGGAGTATCTGATTGAAATGGAAGCCGAAGCAAGAGTATCTTCAAAGTCTGAGTAGGACCCAGGTATAAAATTCCCAAAGTGGGCAGAACGCATTGCTCAGTTTCACGTTTGTAGTATATACAAATGTTAAAAGTTGAAGAAGGCGCTGTTTCGCGCCACTAACTGAGATTGCTATTATGGAATTTGGTATTTATACATTCGTCGAGAACCTACCAGATCAAAAGACCGGACAAGCACTTCCCCCGGCCCAGAGGATCAGCGATTTGATGGAAGAGATCAAACTGGCCGATGAAGCCGGACTCAATGTCTTTGGTATCGGAGAGCATCATCGGGAGGAATATCTCTCTTCATCTCCCACCACTATCCTGGCCGCAGCAGCTGGCATCACCCGGCAAATCCGGTTAAGCAGTGCCGTTACGGTGCTAAGCTCCGAAGACCCGGTACGGACCTACCAGCAGTTTGCCACGCTGGACCTTCTTTCTAAGGGACGAGCCGAAATTATGGTGGGTCGGGGTTCGTTCATCGAATCATTCCCCCTATTTGGCTATGACCTGAACGATTATGATGAACTGTTTGCCGAAAAGCTGGACCTATTACTCGCTCTACGGGAAAATAAGCCGGTAAACTGGAAAGGAAACCACCGCTCTTCCATTCAAAATCTGCCGGTTTATCCGCATCCGGTGCAGTCTCCCTTGCCCGTTTGGGTAGCGGTAGGAGGCACCCCACAATCAGCCTATCGGGCCGGATACCTGGGACTTCCGATGGCAGTAGCCATTATCGGAGGGATGCCCGAGCAGTTCAAGCAATTAACGGAGATACACCAACGGGGTGCCAGTGATGCGGGTAAGCCAAAACCAGCCTTAAGCATTAATTCACACGGCTTTATTGCCGAAAACTCTCAGGATGCATCGGATATTGCGTTTCCCGCTTTTAAGCAGGTGATGGATAAGATAGGCCGGGAGCGAGGCTGGCCTCCCATGAGCCGGGAACAGTTTGAGGCATCCCGCACGCTGCGAGGTGCCAATGTGGTAGGAAGTCCGCAGGAAGTGATTGACAAGATTCTCTTTCAACATGAGATATTCGGGCACGACCGCTTTCTGCTTCAGATGAGCGTGGGCAGTATACCTCATAAAAAACTGATGCGTTCAATAGAGCTTTTTGCCACGGAGGTAGCTCCGGCAGTAAACAAAGCTTTGCAGGGTAAGTGAGGGGTATCCTGAATGACATTGGGCGGGCGCATTGACGATATCTGTAAATAAAAACTTTACTTTTCCGAGGGTATGAATATCTTGCGAGTTCTTTAATACTCGCTTGATGATTCGCTCTACACTACTCCCTGTTTTAGTTTTATGCTGTCAGTGCCTATTCCTTCCCAATAAGGTTTCGGGCCAGCAGTTTGACGCCAGTAAATTTCAAAACCTTCGTATTCGCAACGTGGGTCCGGCCAATATGAGTGGTCGGATCACGTCCATCGATGCGGTTGCTGCTAATCCCAAGCTCATTTATGTGGGAGCGGCCTCCGGGGGCGTTTGGAAATCGGAGAACGGGGGCACTGCGTGGAAGAGTGTCTTTGATGAGGCACCTACGCAGAATGTCGGAGCCGTGGCCGTACAGCAGGATAATCCCAGTGTGGTGTGGGTGGGAACAGGTGAGGGAAATCCCCGTAACTCTATGAACCTGGGACAGGGCCTGTTCAAAAGCCTGGATGCCGGAAAAACCTGGCAGTTTGTTGGACTGAAAGAAACCAAAGCCATTCATCGCATCCTCATTGACCCGAATGATGGAGATGTGGTGTACGTAGGGGCGATGGGCGATCCCTTTACTCCGAATGAGCATCGGGGCGTGTACAAAACCACTGACGGAGGGAAAACCTGGAGCAAGATTCTGTTCACCAATGACCAGTCCGGAGTGGGGGATATGGTGATGGACCCTGACAATCCTAATAAAATTATCGCCGCACTGTACGAGCACCGCCGCACCCCCTACAGTTTTACATCGGGCGGACCGGGTTCTGGTTTGTTTATGACGTTGGATGGAGGAGAAACCTGGCAGCGGTTGGGTGAAGAAAACGGCCTTCCGACCGGAGAACTGGGGCGTATCGGCATAGCCATTGCCCGAAGCAGCCCGGATCGTATCTACGCCAAGGTGGAAGCTACTAAGAACGCGCTTTATCGTAGCGATGACGGTGGTTTTCACTGGGAAATGATCAACGATAATCCCCGTTTTACCAACAATCGCCCCTTCTACTTTCAGGAACTGGCTGTCGATCCGCAGGACCAAAATCGGCTCTATAATATCTATCAACCTCTCAGTCTTAGCTACGACGGGGGCAAAAGCTTTGATCCGATTCCCATGATTCCCGCCGACGAGACGAAGGGCATTCACGCTGATTTTCATGCGTTTTGGGTTGATCCGAACGATCCTACCTTCTTCATCATTGGTGGAGATGGTGGACTGGGTATCACCCACGATCACGGCGAAAGCTGGTACTATCCTGAAACTATTCCGGTAGCGCAATTCTACCATATCGGCGTTGATAACGACATGCCCTACAATGTATACGGCGGCATGCAGGACAATGGCAACTGGTCGGGGCCGGGTTATGTGTGGAAGTGGGGAGGTATCCGAACCCTGTACTGGCAGTATCTGGTGGGCGGTGACGGTTTCTACATTTCTCCTGACTCGGCGGATTCCCGTTTTGGCTACGGCACATCCCAGAACGGTGACCTCTACCGCTACGATAAACTGACGGGCTATTACCAAAGCATTAAACCACCCGCTCCCGATCTGGATACCCGCCTGCGCTTTAACTGGAATGCCGGTTTTGCCCGAGACCCTTGGGATCAGCATACTGCCTATTACGGTAGCCAATTCCTGCACAAGACCACCGACCAGGGAGCAACCTGGGAGATCATCTCACCGGATCTGACCACTGACAACCCTGAGCAGCAGCAGCAGGATTACGGCGGCTTAACCATTGATGCTTCCGGAGCGGAGTTCTATAACTCCATACTGGCTATCGCCCCAAGTCCGGTAGAGCGGGAAACGATCTGGGTAGGAACCGATGACGGGCAGGTGCAACTTACCCGCAACGCTGGTGAGGACTGGGAGAATCTCACTGAAAATGTAAAAGGAATGCCGGAGCAGGGCTGGATTGCCCAGATACAAGCCTCAGACTACAATGCCGGAACGGCTTGGCTGGTGGTCAACAATTACCGGCAGGGGGATTATGCCCCGTATCTTTTCCTGACCCGGGACTATGGTAAAAGCTGGGAGCGCATGGTCGATGAATCGGATGTAAAGGGTTACGCGCTATCGGTTATTCAGGACCCTGTAGAACCTAAGCTGGTATTCCTGGGAACGGAAAATGGTTTGTGTATCAGTCTGGACGAAGGCAGCAGTTGGACGCAATTTCAGAATGGGTTCCCATCGGTTTCCACAATGGATATGGCCATTCAGGAACGAGAGTCTGCCCTGATTGTGGGTACCTTCGGTCGGGCAATATGGGTGCTGGATGACCTGCTGACGCTGCGGGAAGCCGCTGCGGGAAGACTGGACGGCCCCCTGACGGCATTACCCATGAATGATGCGGTGCAGGTAAAAGGCTTATTCATCAACCCACCCGGCAATATCTGGACCGGTTTCCACACTACCTTTGAAGGAGAAAACCGCCCTTTTCAGAAAACGCTTATTCCGCTTTACGTAGAAAATGTTGAGAATAGTGCTGAAATAACCGCTCAAATATATAACGCGCAACAGCAAGAAATTCAGTCACTTAGCCGGTCTGATTTAGATACTGGGTTAAACTATCTTACCTGGAAGCTGGATGAAAAAAGTGCTCAGTTACCCGGTGCGTATATAGATGAGGAAAGCCGGGATATTCCGGTACTTCCCGGTACGTACACCATTGTGCTGAGCTATGCTGATACAAAGGACACCACCGAGGTCACCGTGATTCCTGACCCTCGCTTTGAGCATCAACCGGAGGTAGATGAAGCACTGTATGCGCTACGAAAACAACTGGACAAAGGGGTAGCGCAATTCGCAACCTCCCTCAACCGATTAGCGGAAAGCGATACTACTGCCCGGCAAGTTTTGTCACAGTTAGACCAACTGAATGATTCATCTCATATGGAGCTTCGGAAAAGTACCCAGGCCATACAGGATAAAATAAAAGCGTTGAATGATCAGGCGAAAGGCCGCCGACCGGAAAAACAGGTAGGAGCCTGGCAATCATTTGAAACCACGGCTTACTCAAAAGTATCCGATGCCTTGCAAGCACTTCGTGCCCGACTAGTAATACCTTCCAGTCAGGATGAAGAGCTAGTAGCGCAGGCCGAACAGTTAGTTAAAGACTTTCGGAACAAGGTTGAAGCATTTTATGCCAACGAATGGAAATCGTACCGCCAAGAAGTTACCCAGGCCAATCTAAGCTGGTTTACCACAGAAAAAAAATAATATGGGTTATGGATTAACAAGATTTTTACTCGTCAGCAAGTGGGAAAGCTTGCTGTCCGAACGAAGTGAGTTTCAAGCTTTCCTAGATTTTTTGTCTACTTTTTCATCGATGGAAAAAGTAGAAGCCCGCCCGGCTTAAGGGCTGCCAACAAGAAAGTCAGAAGATCTCTATTTTTTGTTAATAAATATCATCACTCGTAAAAATAAAAAAGCATGATCCTAAGCCTCTGCACCTTCCTTACAATCCTCTTTACCCCACCCAATCAGGATTTACAGCAATTTGGCGAGAATTTCTTTGCCTGGCGTGCCAAGATGCAACCGGCCAGTGGCGATGACATCAACCGGGTTGAACGACCGAAGAGCTGGACTCCCGACTATTCCCCCGAAGCCTTACAACAGTATCAGCAAGACTACCAGCGTTTCCGGCAGGAACTGGATGCCATTGACCAGCAGGGGTGGAGCCGATCGGATAGTGTGGATTTTCTGCTGTTGCACTCGGCGGTGGAAAGAGTCAACTGGGAGCTGAATGTCTTGAAGCTTCCCAACCGGAACCCTGATTTTTATGTGCATCAAACCCTCGGACCACTCTTTGAACTGCTGG
Organism: Cyclobacteriaceae bacterium; assembly: GCA_040222715.1. Taxonomy (GTDB): domain Bacteria; phylum Bacteroidota; class Bacteroidia; order Cytophagales; family Cyclobacteriaceae; genus Tunicatimonas. The sequence continues at coordinate 156,119 of JAVKCN010000150.1, forward strand.
TGTGGCATACTGAAATGACGGATGCCCGTGCCGAGGAGATTATCACCCGCATGGCTTCCATTCCGGCCACGGTAAACCATGCCAAAACCAACCTTACCGAACCCTTTGCCGGTGGAGCGGTCATCGCCCTGAATAATCTGGAAGGGATTGATCAGAAGTTAACCGAGGTACAAACCGAATTGCAGAAAATTATCGCAAAGAAATATCATCAACGGCTGAAAAAGGCGACGAAAGAAGCGTCGGAGGTGTTGGTATCATATGCCACCTGGCTGAATGAGCAAATGCCTAATATGACAAAATCCTTTGATGTAGGGCGGGAAAACTATCTTTATTTTCTGAAGAATATTGCATTGATGCCCTATACCCCGGAAGAATTGCTGACGATGGGCGGGATGGAATGGAGCCGTTCAGTTTCCTTTGATGTGTTTGAACAACTTCGCAATGCGGATGAGCCTGACTCCGAACTGTTTGAGAATGCCCAGGCGCAGATTAATAAGGAACGGGAAGAAGAACAGAATATCCGGGATTTTCTGGAAGCCAAGAATATCATGAGCGTGCCGGATGACGTGCATCATTATCTCAATCAGGAACTCCCTGCCCATTTGGCACCATTATCGCACATGGGCGTTACCGATGATCTGACTGCTGAATCTCGCCTAGATGTGGATGGAGTGAGCTACATCCGTGATCCTTCCTGGGACCTGCCATATTTCTACCGGGCCATTGCCCAGGATCCGCGTCCGATCATCATTCACGAAGGAGTGCCAGGACATTATTTCCAGTTGGTCCGTTCCTGGAAAAACCCGAACCCGATCCGTCGCCGCTTCTTCGATTCCGGGCCGATTGAAGGCATTGGGTTTTACGTGGAAGAGATGCTCTTGCAGTTTGGCTTGCTGGACGACCGACCTCGTACGCGGGAAATCATGTATAGTTTTATGCGGCTGCGAGCCTTGAGGGTGGATGTGGACGTGAACCTGGCGATCGGCAATTATGATATTCCCGAAGCGGCTAACTATTTGGAAACCATTGTGCCGATGGACAGAGAAACTGCCGTCCAGGAAGCCGGTTTTTTCAGCCTGACACCCGGACAAGCCATTTCTTATCAGATCGGTAAGATTCAGATCATGAAGTTCCTGGCCGATGCTAAAATCCGGCAAGGAGATGAATTCAACTTACGGAATTTCCATGATTTTATGATGGTAAACGGCAACGTTCCGATTGCCTTACAGCGGTATGAATATCTGGGAGTGAAAGATGAAGTGCAGAAGCTATGGCCTGCTAAAAAATAGAAGTAAGTGCAGGGATTGAAGGGGTGAATGAGTGAATGGAATACGGAGAGTGATAGGGCTGGGAGCCGGGAGCAAGGAGCGTGGAGTAAATAGAGAGGAAAACGGCGTCGGTAGTTAAAAAACTTTCAACTTTAAAACTTGGAACCAACGACCAGGCGCCGAACACAATAGAACAATTAGCAATCAACAACCTGTAAATCAATGAAAACCCTTTTAAAACTTATACTTCTTCTTTTCGTACTGGCTGCCTGTCAACATTCAAACCAAGAAAGAGTAACAGAAGCGGTAACCTCTAAACCCAACATTATTATCATTTATGCCGATGATGCCGGATACGGGGATGTTGGAGTATACGGAGCCAGAGGTGTAGAAACTCCCAATATCGATCAGTTGGCGGCGGAAGGATTGCTGTTTACTGATGCGCATTGCACCGCCGCAACCTGCACTCCTTCCCGGTATTCACTGTTAACTGGTAGTTATGCGTTTCGTCACAATGCTGCGATACTGCCGGGAGATGCTCCTTTGCTGATTGATCCTGACATCGGAACACTACCTAAAATGCTTCAGAAAAATGGGTATCAGACTGCCGTCATTGGTAAGTGGCATTTGGGGCTTGGGAGAGGTGAAGTAAACTGGAATGAGAAAATTACCCCAGGACCGGCCGAGATAGGGTTTGACTATAGCTTTCTATTACCCGCTACCGGAGACCGGGTTCCCACCGTCTACGTAGAAAATCAGGAAGTGGTCAATCTTGATCCGGATGATCCGATCACCATCAGTTATGAAGAGAATATCAGTGACCGGCCCACCGGATTGGAGCGGCCGGATTTGCTGAAGATGAAAGCGGATACACAGCACAGCCAGACGATTGTGAATGGTATCAGTCGGATTGGTTATATGAAAGGAGGCGAGGAGGCTCTCTGGAAAGATGAAGCGTTTGCGGATGTACTTACGGGAAAGGTGAACGATTTTATTAGTCAGAATACTGAACAACCCTTTTTCCTGTATTTCGCTTTGCACGATATTCATGTACCCCGGGTGCCGAATGAACGCTTTGTCGGAAAATCTACGATGGGGCCACGGGGAGATGCCATTGCCCAGATGGACTGGTGTGTAGGAGAGGTGATGAAAACACTGGCAGAAAAAGGATTAGCCGAGAATACCATTCTGCTTTTCACTTCCGACAATGGCCCGGTGCTGGACGATGGTTATGATGATCAGGCCGAGGAACTGTTGGGTGACCATCAGCCTTCCGGTGAGTTTAAGGGCGGCAAATACAGTGCGTTTGAAGCTGGTACGAGGGTACCCACCATCATTCGCTGGCCCGGTGAGATTCCTGCCGGAGAGCGTAGTGACCGGTTACTGAGTCAGGTAGATTTGTACCATTCGTTTGCCGAACTGCTGGGCTATGCACTGAATGAAAAAGAAGCTCCGGATAGCTTTGCCATGTGGGATACCTGGAAAGGAAGTGCCGAGGAAGAAAGGCCCTATCTGGTGGAAGAAGCCTTTGCCTTTACGGTTCGGAAAGATGGCTGGAAGTATATTACTCCCGCTACCAAAGCCCCAGACTGGCTCGCCAACAAAGATATTGAAACCGGGATGAGCACCTCTCCTCAGCTATATCACCTGGCTGAAGACATTCAGGAAACCGAGAATGTTGCCGAAGCAAATTCTGAACGGCTGGCAAAACTCGATAGCCTCTGGCAGGAAATTAAAGCCGGACCAACCAGGCAGTAAAGCAGTTTTTGCCTTATTATTTGATTTTTACCCAATCAAAAGTTTCTTCCTGTTTACCAGTAAATCCCGTCACGTTACCCTCTTCATCTCGAGAAAAGGTAATTTCAATATTTGCCTTAACCGACTTGAACATGTCCTCATTTACCGATACTATTTCCACTCTTGTGCCGGGAGCATTCGGGAAGTCTAATATCATGAGGTCATCAATAAGCTTAATCTCTATTACTTTTGCATCATTGCCAGTCATTTGATAAGTCCCTAAATATTCTTTCTTTGCTTCGTAGTTCAGTGCAGATTTTCCTAAAATATGGATAGGGTTGCCAATCACAATGCTCGCCAGATAATCGGCCACTTGCTCGGTTCTTTCATGTGATTTATTGGCGAGAATGCAAACAAAGATATCTTCTTCTGGAAGATAAAGACCACTACTGGTAAAACCATAAATCAATCCTCCGTGCTGGATCGTTCTACGTCCTTGAAGATTTTTTATGAAAAAGCCATACCCATAACCGGTTCCCTGGCCATCAACCGTGGTTTTTTCAGTAGTCAGCTTATTGACGATGTAGTCGGATATAAAAGTTCTGTTTTTCAAAGCTTGGTTCCAGATGAATAAGTCATCCACCGTAGATACAATGCCACCCTGGGCATAGACGGTAGAGCCCACAATTTCGGGAGAAAGCTTCAGTGCTCCGTGTTTAGTCCAGTACCCATTGGGAATCTGTTTTTTCTTGAAATCATCAGTGTACCAAAGACTGGTTGCATTCATTCCCAGGGGCTGGAAAAGGTTTTTTTTGAAATACTCTTTCAAGGACAAGCCCGATACTTTTTCAATGACCACTCCCAGAAGAGGATAATTTGAGCTACTGTACTGAAACTGGGTGCCGGGTTCGAATAAAAGCGGTTTGTCGGCGTAGTATTCAATCAGCGCTCGGGGAGTATGTTCTTGCAATAGTATATGAAATTCATTTTCATCAATATCAAAAAACTCAGGTATCCCGGAAGTCTGCGATAAGAGATGATCAATGGTAAGCGCGTATTCTTTTTGCGGATAATATTCAACGTATTTCTGAATTGGATCCTCAAGCGACAGTTTATCTTGCTCAACAAGTTGGAGAATGGCCGCCGAAGTAAATTGTTTGGTCATGGACCCTATCTGAAAAATCATATCCGTCTGGAGCGGTTTCTTTTTTTTCAGGTTTGCCAGTCCAAAAGCCTCCTTGTAGGTAATTTTTCCTTCCTGGGCAATCAACACCACTGCTCCCGGTTGGTCTTTGGGGTATTCTTCATTCAGGAAGGTGTCAATTTTCAGAAGTTCACCTTTATGGATCTGTGCCGGGCTTTTCTGAAAAAAAACAGTGAGTATCAGAGCGCATAGAATGTACTTGAAATTCATTTGTCTCGATGGATAGGTTGATTCAGCAGGTCGCTGATAAATTTACTAAATGAAACAGAACAAAAAAAGCAAACCCGAGATGTCAGGTTTGCTTTAGGTTGGGGATACGTCGGTAGTTAGTATCCGGTATTTTGTTCAATCTGTTGGTTGATATCCATTTCCCGGAGGGGAATAGGATAGACCAGCTGATAGGCTTCAATTTCTTCAACCGACTGTAATCGGTCGGTCCTTTTCAGGTCAAACCACTGCATGCCTTCCATTGGGAATTCTTTAAATCGTTCATTCCACACTGCTTCGCGAAAGGCTGCCTGAGATATACTTTCATCCAGATCAAACGTGGAAGGAGTCATGATATCCAGCCCAAAAGCCCGTCGGCGTACCTGATTGATGGCCTCAAGCGCGGCAGCCGTTGGGCCTGATACTTCATTTTCTGCCTCGGCAAACATCAGTAATACTTCAGCGTATCGCATGAGGATAAAATTGTTATCCGCGTCCTGAACATCCGTAGTAAAGCTGCCATCCAGGTACTTGATGCTGACCGTGCCATCAAAACGAACGGTGTCTTCACCGACCATTAATGAGTCAACAGCATTCGTTGCCGTTCGCTGATCGGCTGGTTCGTAGAGGTTGATCAGATCTTCGGTTAGGTAATAGTTGCGGAAAACGGGGCCGTTCAACACGAGATCCGTTAGTTTGTCCGGAATGATAAATGTCTTGCTATTACCTTCACCACCGGAATTTCCCTGAAACTGTACTTCAAAAACGGACTCTTTCCCATTTTCGTTAGCCACCTTAAACACATCTTCGTAAGTTTCCCACAAATCATAAATCCCCAGGTTCATCACTTCCTGGGATAAATTACGGGCCTGTTCAAATTCGCCTAACGTCAGGTGTACTTTTGCCAGTAGGGTTTTGGCGGCACCTTGCGTGACTCGACCTACCTGTTCAGGCATGATCGGAAGAGCATCGCTGGCTTTTTGGAGGTCGGAGATGATGATTTGGTAAACCTCTTCTTCCGATGATCGGGCCACTGCCACTTTATCGAGCGAGTTTACCTCTGCGGTGTGCAGCGGCACTCCGCCAAAAATTCTGACCAGATTGAAGTAAAATAAGCCTCGTAGAAAATATGCTTCTCCGATAATTCTGTTTTTTACTTCTTCCTGCATCTCGGAAGCCGGTACCCGGTCCAGCACCGCATTGGCCCGATTAATGCCATCGTAAGACGCATTCCACAGACTGGTGACAATACCGTTGGATGAATTGACAGTGTGTTGGTCGAAGGAGGTTTCGCCTTCGGTAAAACCATTTGCGGCAATATCACCAAAGGTGATATAGTTATGGTAACTTCCGTATAGACCATTAGAAGCAAGTACATCATAAACGGCATTGACGGCAGCTAGTGCTTGTTCCCGGTCCTGATAAAAATTTTCCGGTGCAATAAAGCTTTTTGGATCGCTTTCCAGAAAATCATCGCAACTGCTTGCAAAGAACAACAGGAAGGCCGGAAGGGCGATTTGAATATATTTATGTATCGTTTTCATGTGTTTAAGCATTTGAATTATAGCCCGATATTTATTCCGATCAGATAAGTTTTAGAAAGCGGGTAGGAGTTGACATCAAACCCACGTAAGATATTATCCTGCCCGAAGCGGTTTACTTCCGGATCAAAGCCTCCGTAGTTGGTGAAGGTCAGCAGGTTCTGCCCACTGACGTAAATTCGGGCCTGACGGATGCCGGAGATTCCCAGCTTTTCAGTAGGGATATTGTACCCTAACTGTATGTTGTTCAGGCGCAGGTACGAGCCATCTTCAATCCAGCGATCATACACTACAAACGGGCTTACCGCATTCGGATTAATGGCGAGAGCGGTTTTAGCATTTTGATTCTCAGCCGGAGATTTTTCCGGTGACCATCGGTCAACTACATCCAGGGTATTGTTGTGCCGACCATTACGAAACTCTAACCACTGTCGGTTGGCATTCAGAATCTCATTGCCTACCGAGTAGGAGAAAAGAGCGCTCAGGTCAAACCCTTTGTACGACATATTGGTAGAAAACCCACCGATAAAATCAGGCATGGCATTGCCAATAATGGCTCGGTCATCCTGGTTAACCACTCCATCACCGTTCTGGTCAACAAAGCGGGGTACTCCCGGAATCATTTTATTACCAGTGACAGGCGTCTGGTCAGCAGCAGCGTCTACTTCGGCCTGATCATCCAGAAAACCATCGGTCTCATAACCGTAAAAGTTACCAAGTGATTTGCCTACTTCCAAGACCGCAACGGGCTGAGAGGCGGAGTGAAAACTGGGCACATTGATAAAACGTTGCTGTTCTTCACCCAGGTTGGTAACCACATTTTTATTCGTAGAGATATTGAATCCGGCATTCCAGGTAAAATCTCCGGTCAGAATGTCTCCTTCCACTGAAAATTCAAAACCCTTATTTTCGGTGCTACCGATATTCTGTATGGCCGAAGAGAAGCCGGAAGAGGTGGGTAGAAAAACTTCCAGAAGAAGGTCAGTGGTCTTTTTGTGGTAATAATCAACCGTGAAACGCAGGCGCTGGTTAAAGAAGCCGGCATCCAGCCCCACATCAAATTGTCGGGTGGTTTCCCACTTCAGGTCGGGGTTGGCAATGCGGATGGGACGGAAACCAATGACTGGTTTCTGATCGAGGATGTAGCGGGTTTCATCCAATACCGAGAGCGATTGGTATAGAGGAAGCTCCTGGTTTCCGGTCAGACCATAACTTGCCCGAAGCTTCAGGTTGGAAATCCGGGGCAACTCCTGCATGAATGATTCTTCTGAAACGCGCCAGGCGACGGCACCGGAAGGAAAGTAACCAAACTTATTTCCGGTACCAAAGCGAGAAGAACCATCAGCCCGGCCCGTTAGTGTGAACAGGTATTTATCAGCTAACTTGTAGTTGACACGCGCCAGATACGACAACAGTGACCAGTCGCGGGTGGCGGATACAGAAGGGTTCTGAACGGCTCCGGCTGAGAGGTTATGAAAGGAAATAGCGTTGGAAGAAAATCCTTCGGCTGAGGCCGAGAGGCGTTCCTGATAAAATTTTTGTACCGAAAAACCAGCAGTTACATCAATACTGTGGAGCGTACCAAAGGCTTTACGGTAGTTAATGATATTTTCGTTGGTAAGCGTAAAGTTCTGTACTGACCCAATGGCAGCTTCGCCCTGGCTTCCGGCAGCCAGACTGATCGTGCTCGGTACAAAGTGGTTTTGCTTGTTATTAAGCAAGTCAACCCCCAGGTTAACTCTTACACTCAGGTTTTCCAGGATGTCGTATTTACCGTAAACACTACCCAGCACCCGGTTAGAAATATTTTGGTTAATGGCCTGTTCGGCATAGGCAATGGGGTTGTAAAACGGAACGGCCGGTTGGTAATCACCCTCGCCTTCACCTACATGTCGGTTTTGAAAGGTGTACTCGCCGGTTTCCAGATCTCTCACCGGCAAAATCGGATTAAAACCCAGGGCGGCCAGCACGATAGAAGGCGCTGCGCCTACATTAAACCCGGCGCCGGTATAGGCCAGGTCTGACCAGGTTCGGCTAATAACAATATTATTACCAATGGATATTTTAGGGGTGAGTGTCTGGTCCAGGTTGACGCGCAGCATGGCCCGTTTGAAATCAGAGTTGATGATGGTGCCTTGTTGGTCAAAATAGCTACCGGAAACGGCATACTTTGTATTCTCGTTTCCTCCGGAAAATGACATGCTGTAATTAGTGCGAGGAGCTACCCGGAAAAGCTCATCCTGCCAGTCAGTACCTTTTCCGTAAGAAGCCACCTGCTCCTCAGTATAAACCGCATAAGCACCCGGATCGGGCTGATCTTCTAATAAATACACCTGTCCGTTACGATAGGCATCGTTGGAAAACTCAGCAAACTGTCGGGCGTTCATCATAGGCATCTTTTGCCGAACCTGCTGTAAACCAAAAGAAGCGTCAAAATCGATTCTGTTTTCGCCCAGACGCCCTTTTTTGGTAGTAATGAGTACTACCCCATTGGCACCCCGGGCCCCATAAATGGCCGTAGCAGAAGCATCTTTTAATACTTCAATGGACTCTATATTCTGCGGATTAATGGTTGCCAGCGGGTTCTGCCCATCAGATTGAGTCACCCCGGCATTTACTGTAGAATTATCATTGTAGATAGGCATCCCGTCGATGACGTAGAGGGGCTCATTACCGGCGGTGATGGAGTTGCTTCCCCGGATTCGTACACTCACTCCACCGCCTGGTTGCCCGGAGGTCTGGGTAATCTGCACTCCGGGAGCCCGCCCCTGTAGTGCCTGATCCAAAGAGGTAACGGGCATTTTCTGAATGTCTTCTCCGCTGATGGAAGAGATGGAACCAGTCAGGTCGCTTTTTTTCTGAGTTCCGTAACCGACTACCACTACTTCGGATAAGGATTGAATATCCGGTAGCATCTGTACATTCACGGTCGTGCGATTGCCGATGGCAACTTCCTCAGATAAATAGCCTACCGACGAAAAAACCAGCGTAGTAGCATCATCCGGCACGGTTAAGCGGTAGTTACCGTCAATATCGGTGACTGATCCACTGGTGGTGTTTTTTACCAGAATATTTACTCCGGGTAAACCTTCGTTATTCTCATCGGTCACTTTACCTGCAATGGTTTTTTCATGTACTACGGGAGTGTTGACTCCTGATCTTTGCAGCTTTTGAATGGCCTTGAGGGAAGGCTTATCTTCCCGGATATCAGGCACAAATTTCTTCTGTAATTTGGCCGGAGCTTTATTCTTTTTCTGAAAGATCAGGTATAAATCCTGCGCTACTTTTTCATGTTGCAAACCTAACGGTGATAGTATATGATCTAGTAGCCCATCCAGATTATCCGATTTACCAGGGACTTCTTTTTTACTTACGAACTTATTATTAACCAGGTGACTGGCGTAGCTAAAATGAATATTATACCGCGATTCCAGCTCGCTTAATGTAGCGGCCAGCGACCTGGAAGTGCCAGGCTGCTCATTCGATTGGGGAGGCGTGGTAATCGATGGCGGGCTTGGGTGATGCAGCGCCGCTAAATCCTGGGAATTTACCGGAAGGTTTATACAGAACATTCCTATTCCCAACAGGAATATCTTCAAAAACCATATAATTTTTTTCATAGGTGAAATATTAGTTGTTTGATACGTATATGCAGGCGGGTATTTTACCTTTCTGGTTCAGTGGAAAGGCATTTGAGCTGTTATTTCTTGTTAGGTTGTATCCATAGTTCTTTACCTTTCTGTTCTATTTTTAAATCAAAAGATTTGGCCAGCATGGTGAAGAGCACATTTATTTTATCTGTAGGCAGGGTACCGGTAAACTGATAATCTTTGATCTTTTCATCCGAAAAACGAATGGTATATCCATAACTATCTTCCAGGGTTAGCGCAATTTCCGCCAAGGATTGATTCTCGAAGATCAGCATACGGTCTTTCCAGGAAGTATAGGTTTTAGTATTGATCAGCTTTTTCTGGTATTGCTGCGTGGCCTGAGAATAAGCCACCCATTCACCCGGCTCCATCAGCACTTCCTGTTGTCCTTCCTTAGCATTGATATGTACCTTCACTTTGCCTTCGTTCAGTACTACCTCGGTAGTATTACGGCGGTTATGCACGTTAAATTGAGTGCCCAGCACTTCTACCTGCACTTCATCAGTGGTGATCACCGTAAATTTCCGATCATCGGGAGTATGCACTACAGAAAAGAAAGCTTCACCATTGAGGGCGACCTTTCTTTTTTCATCAGTACGCCAGTCAGTATCATACTGTAGGCGGGAGTTACTGTTTAGCACCACATCTGATCCATCGGGCAGCACGATCGTCATCGTTTCGCCGAAGCCGGTTTCGTAGGTTCGTTGGGCAGGAGTAAGAAAAAAGAAATATAAAATGCTGCTTATCACCAGAAAACCAATGAAGGTGGCGGCTAGTTGCATGCCGTATCTGCCAAAAAAAGAACTGGTATTGGCTTCACGGGCTCTTTGGTTTCTACTCTGTTCCAGGATAATGTCAAATTGCTGCGTTTTTACCTGTTCACTGACCTGGGGATACTCCTTCAGCTTCAACCACACCTGATCCATCAAACCTTTGTAGGTTGTGTCATTTTCCGAATGCTGGATATAATGCAGTAACTGCTCTACTTCTTCCGACGTACATTCGTCGTTGATGAATTTGCGAAACAGGATTTCCTTGGCATCTTCCACGATCAATTCTTTTACTGGTTGATACTTATACTACTGAGAAAAGGGGCGGGGGTATTACAAGGGAGAAAAAATATTTTTGTTTTTTTTTAACGGACAAGAAAATTATGCTCCCGGGAAGTTTTTAGCCAGCAAAAAAAATTACCAGAATAGTGTCAGGCAGAGGATGGTGGAAATGGTGAGGTCTGTATGTAATGTCAGGTGTTTACGGATGGCTTTTAGTGCCCGCAGCATTTGTACTTTTACGGTATTTCGGGAGATTCCTAAGGTGGTGGCAATTTCCTGGTAGCTGAGGCCTTCAAAGCGGCTTAACTGAAAGATAAGCTTCCTTTGGGCGGGAAGTTTTTCAATGGCTTCGTTGGCAATACCTGTATATTCAGCATAGGTCAAATTGTCTTCCTCATGGTTATGGGCGATTGCGGCTGATAATAACAATTCTTCCTTAATTTTCTGATCCCGGGCGGCTTCTTTCAGAAAGTCGAAAGTGTGGTTTCGGGCAATCTGATACAGATAAGCATTAAAAGATAACTTCGGATCGATTTTTTCCCGATTGGTCCAAAGCTTAACAAAAATATCCTGAAGCAACTCCTGCACCAGTTCTTCAGACTTGACAAACCGGAGGCAGTAGTAGTACAGTTTGTCATAATACACATCATATACCTGTTTGAAAGCATGTTCATCTCCTTGCACCAAACGTTTGATGAGCGGTTTATCAATGCTGGTAGAAGATGTTGGCATAGAAATCAGAATCGTAGATAATTATGATTGTATCAAAACTAAAACCAATATTGCAAATAGATTACGTAAAAAAAAAAATTAGCGGGCTATTTTAAAATAGTAAAAACTGAAAAACTTTTTCGATTTGTACCTTTTCAAGTTCCTCCTGGGGCTTCCCTAACTTGATTTATGTATAAATAAATGCGAAAACTGGCAATTGGTTTCTGGCTTTTGCTTGGGTTGTTATTCCATAAAACAGATTTTAACGCTAGCAATAACACTAATTAACCTTAAGGTCGGATAACCTTTCGTTGTTTTTCTGACGAGATGCTCAAAATAAAAAAAGGATTTGCTCTCCTGGTTTATGGTTGAGGAGAACAAATCCTTGGTTGGGTGGCATCGGGCAATTAATTATAGCCGGAATTTTGTGCAATAGAAGGAAGCGAACGGTCTATTTCATGCTGAGGGATTGGACGAAGGTAATGGGTGGCTTCTATCTGCCCCACCTGCGCCGTCCAGGGATTCATGGCAGTTGTACGCTCTATCAGTTTTTCAGTGCGTTTCAGGTCAAACCACCGTACATATTCTCCCATCAGTTCTCTGGCTCGTTCATCCAGGATCATATTGATATCCACATTGCCAGGAGTGGCCCGGTACGAAACTGCATCCAGAGATGCCAGATCAGCCGGACGGGCTGCCATCATCGGATTGGTACCCGTATTCATCCCAAGGGCACGGTCGAGTACCGCATTGTAATACACATCAGCACCGCCCAGGTTACCATTAGAAGCGCCTTTCACAATCGCTTCAGCGACAATCAGGTACGCTTCGGCTGAGCGAAATAAGGCCAGATCAAAAGTGCCTTCCGAGTCAGAATATGGAATACCCGGCTCCCAGAATTTCCACATCAGAGGTGTTTTAAACCTACCGTAATACGCACTTTCCTCCATAATACCTATTTCATCAGTATTGATCACGGCATAGGGCTTGGTGCCGCCCTCATCCAGGCCTTTTTCTGACGGACCAGCAGGATTATTCCACGGCCTGAAATAGAGTACAGTATCTCCTTTGGCAATATTTATGGTACTTCCATCTCCCGTTGGGGAAAACCCACTGACATCTGAAAGAGCATACATGGCTTCTACAAAATTATGGTGGTAGCGGGTATCCAGTTGCGGATCGAATAGCCGATAGGTTGCCGGGGTAGTAATATAATTGGGCAAGTGCCGATTATAATCACTGGTTCTGCCCGCTTCACCCGGAATATCCTCAGCATTTCCTCCAAAAATAGAATGCGCATCGTTACCCGGGTAGGGAGTACCCGCCGGATCAACACTTGGGTCTCCGTTATTGGTAAGTACATCATCACTGTATTGGACCGCAAAAACTATTTCATCATTTTCCGCATTTTGCGTAGGGAAGGTTTCTTCCAAAGGATTCTCCGAATGAAGGGGAAACAGATTTTTATACTCAGGTTCGAGTGGGTAGGCAGCGATAACCTGATCGGCATATGCTACGGCCTGATCAAAATCGGCAGCGCTTCCTCCCAGTGAATTGTTGAAATTCCAGCCCCGGGTCAGGTATACTCTGGCCAACAGAAACTGGGCGGCACCTTTGGTAACCCGACCATATTCTGTTCCTCCTTTTTCCGGAAGCACGGCTTCCGCGGCGGTAAGGTCACTGATAATTTGGGTATAGATGTCGGAGGAGGAAACTTTTGTTACTTCCCGGCTTGCCGTGGTAGATTCTTCCAGGGGCATAGGCACATCTCCCCATTGCTGTACCAGGTAAAAGTAGGAAAATGCCCGTAAAAATCTGGCTTCACCTACCCGCGTGGCCTTCAACGCAGCATCCATATCAGTAATACCGGCTTCCCGGTTAATGATGGTATTGGTCCTCCCGATTTCCCGGTAAAGTAGGTCCCACAAAGCTTCCAGGTCGCCCAAGGCAGAGTTAAATCTGATGTCGTACGCATTCAGTGCGCTGCCCTGAGCACCCCCACTCACTGCTTCGGACCACCCGAGGGTAGTGAAAATGTCAGTTCCCTGTAATACCAGGTTACGGGTGCGATGGATATCCCGTAGCAAAGTATAGGCAGAACGGACCAGATCCTCATACCCCTTGGCATCTACATAATAGTCATCAGCGGTTTGGTTAGAGATAGAATCCTCCTCTAAAAAATCTTCGCAACCGGTGCCTGCCAGGGTCATGAGCAAAACCAGAACAAATTGCCATGTGTTAAATATCTTCATGCTTAGTGTATTTTAATGTTGTGTTCAATGATGCTTAAAATGACAAATTGATGCCGATCAGGTAAATAGCCGAAGACACATCATCACCGTACGTGCTGGAATTGTACTCCGGGTCCATGCCATCGAAATCATGAAAAAGAAACGGGTTGCTTACCTGGGCGTAGGCTCTGAAGTTACCCAGGCCCCACCGATCCAAAGTGGTAGAAGGCAGCGTATAGCCCAGTGTAATATCAGAAACTCTCACAAAGCTGGCATTCTGATATTGAATGGCCTGTCGATAGGGATTGGAAACGGCACCGCTGTAATAATCATTCGTCGGGTTTTCAGAAGTCCAGTAATTCAAATCAAGGGCGTTGTATCTCCCGGCCTGAATCTCACCCATGGTGCCGCTCAGCATATTGTTTCTGTATTGTGCTCCCTGGCTGGTATAGATTAAGAATGACAAATCAAAATGACCTAATCTGAACTTGTTCGTAATTCCCATGAGCCATTTGGGTTGTTCAGAACCCAGTACGACTCGGTCATCTGCTTCAGTGAGCTTACCATCATTATTCTGATCTACCACTTTTACCGAACCTGGTACCTGTTCGTAAATATCGGCTTCGTCAGCCTCATCCAATTGCCAGATTCCATCAAACTCGTAGTAATAGTTTGCCTGAAGAGGTTCACCGACAAAGAGGCTGTTCCCGACATCGGCATCGATACCGCCCCCGTATAGTTCAACGATCTTGTTTTTGTTCATCGAAAAATTCACGTTGGTACTCCAGTTAAAGCCTTCCTTGGCGATGTTTACGGTAGAAAGGCCTAACTCTACTCCCTTATTATTTACTTCTCCAATATTGCTGATGACTTCCCCAAATCCGGTAGAGGTAGGAATTCTTTGATTCAATATCAGATCGACCGTTTTTCGGTTATAGAGTTCAAGAGAAGCAAATATTCTGTTTTTCAGGAAGCCCATATCAATCCCGATATTTAATTCCTGGCTTTTTTCCCAGACCAGCTCTTTGTTTCCCAGATTGCCGGGGGCAAAGCCATAGGCGGGGGAACCACCAAAATCATAGCCGGTATTCAACAAATTAGCCTGGGTGCTGTAAGGCTCAACGGCACTATTGCCCACAAAACCATAACTTACTCTCAGCTTTAAATCAGAGATCGCATCTATATTTTGAATAAAAGCTTCTTCTCCCAAACGCCAGGCGACAGCCGCTGAGGGGAAAAATGCCCACTTATTGCCTTCGCTCAATTGAGAAGCTCCATCCCAACGCCCGGTAAGGGTGAGGAGGTATTTACTTCGGAACCCATAAATAAACCGACCCATGTAGGAAAGCAGCGACCGTTCTACAAGATTAGTATTGAAAACATCAATGGTAGACGAGGTCCCCATAGCGTACCACAATGAATTGTAAGGAAGGTTATCCGTACGGCTATTCATGGTTTCAATACGCTCCTGGAAGGTGCTTTGCACACCCGTAATGGTAAAGTCATGATCTCCTACTGTTTTTTGATAACTGATGATATTATCTAAAGTGAAATTTGAGAGCATCGTGGTATTACGTTCCGCTCTTGGATTGCGGGTTGTGGCTTGAGATTTTGTGTAAGTGCCTCGGTACTGACCAATGCGTTCATTTAAAAAACTGGCTGACAGCGTAGACTTAATGGATAGTCCGTCAATGGGAGTTATTTCCAGGTAGGCATTTCCAAAAAAGTTGTTTCTTCTGGTTTCGTCCTGGAAATTATCGGGATGAATCTCTACCAGGGGATTCAGTACCTGCTTATCATCAATACCCATCCACGCTGCATATCCATTCCAGTCGAGGTCCTGGTTTTCGTCGGGGTTCAGTACATCTTCGGTATAAACGACACCCGTGGGCCTTGACCGGTAAGCGCTCCTCAGGGCTTCATTGGATCCTAAAGCCTGCTTGCTGAAGCTATAATTCGTGGTAAACCCAACCTTAACAACATCATGGAGTTTGCTATCCAGGCTACCTTTGATATTATATCGTTCGTATTTGGTATTCAACAAAGTGCCGCCTTCGTTTAAATATCCACCGGAAAAATGATAAGTAGTTAAATCACTGCCTCCGCCGACTGAAATTGAATGGCTGGTTTGTAAGGTAGGATCGGTAACCAGGTCTATCCAATCGGTAGAATTTCCAGAATCCACCATTTGCTGTTCGGTTGTGGTGAAGGTAGCGGTAGCCCCTCCGTCCATGATCTTATCGGTAACGCTGGCTTTGTAGAATTCCTGAGCATTTTGCATATCAGGCAAATGGGCGGGTGTTTTTACGCCAACATAGCCGTCGTAACTAACTTGTGGTTTACCAGTACTACCGCGTTTGGTAGAGATAATAATAACCCCATTGGCCCCTCGGGAACCATAAATGGCGGTGGCCGAGGCATCTTTCAATATGTCCATAGATTCGATATCGGTAGGGTTAAGGGCATTCATATCTCCACCGATCACCCCATCAATAACCACCAATGGTTCGTTAGAAAAATTAATTGAATTAAGCCCACGAATATTGATGTTGTAACCTGCCCCGGGACGGCTACTGGCTTTGGAAACATTCACACCAGCTACCTGGCCCTGAATGGCTTTGGCCGCTTGTACCGGATTCGCCCGAACGATATCCTGTGATTCTACCGAAGCAATAGCACCTGTAACATCTTTTTTCTCGACGGCCCCGTAGCCGATCACCACTACTTCGGATAAGGACTGAATATCCGGGAGCATCTGCACATCCACCGTGGTACGATTCCCGATGGCGACTTCTTCCGTCAGGTAGCCTACGGAAGATAGTATCAGCATGGTAGCATCATCGGGCACACTCAAACGATAATTACCCTCTACATCCGTAACCGTTCCGATGGCCGTATTTTTCACCAGGATATTCACGCCGGGTAGCGGGTCACTGTTCTCATCGGTCACCTGCCCGGTAATAGGTTTATCCAGGGTATTCGTCAAAAATTTCTTCGCAGAGACGCTTCGGGGAGCATGGTTGGGTTGGATGGTCGGGCTCACCAAGGAAGCTCCCTGATTCGGTAGCGGATCAGGTTTTCTTTCAATTTTTTCCAGGTGATACCGATCTGTTTTGGGGTAAATCAGATAGTACTTATCTTCTGCCTTTTTGTATATCAGGTCAAAAGGTTTCAGTAACTTATCCAGTTTTTTGTCCAGCGTGCTCTCCGTTTCCCCCAGCACATTGCGGTCAACGTATTTGTTCTGAAGCACTTCGCTACGAAAAGTAAAAGTGACTTCATACTCAGTTTCCAGATCTTTCAGCACCGAATTCAGGGTTTTCTGTTTTTTTTGGTTTTCCTGCCATGAGTGATCTTCAAAGGCGAGGGTTTGAGAGAAGGCCTGTCTGCCGAACCCACAACAAAGTAGTGCTATGCACAGGAGGTTGTAAAAGAAGGGTAATATGTTGCTCATAGTATTTATTTTAAGTTGTAACTGTTTTATATTTTGCTTGTCGGCGCCAAATGAGACGTTTGATTAAGGCGTCCTTTATTTTCTTTGAAAAATAATTCGATCGCCATCTTTTCGTACTTTCATATCGATAATTGTGGGTAACGAGGTGAGGATCATGTCTATATTATGGGTGGGGAAGGCACCTGTTAGTCGAGTGTTGGCCAATAGAGTATCCTCAATGGTGATGGAAACGCCGTAATTATCTTCCAGGATTCGGGAGATTTCTACCAGAGGCATTTCCTCAAAAATCATTTTGTGATTCCTCCAGGCGGCATAGCGTTCGGGATCAACCTGCTTTTTTACCAGGGTTTTGTCTGCTTCCGAAAACTCAACCAATTCTCCCGGTTGCATGATTACCGTATGGGGCTGATCCGTATCACGGATGTCCAGCTTTACCTGACCGGTATTCAGTACGACCTGCGCTTTTTCCCGGCGGTCTTTTACGTTAAACTCCGTACCCAGCACATCAACTTTAAGCTCATTGGTGACATTGACCCGAAAGTGCTGGTGATTTTGGGTGTGTATTACTGAGAAGAAGGCTTCTCCATCCAACCATACTTCTCGGGGAGTATTTGAGCTCCAGTCTTCATCATAACTCAGTCGGGAGTTGGCATTTAATACTACTGATGAGCGATCGGGTAAGGTAATGATCCGGGTTTCACCGTTCCCGGTGATATATTCTACCCGTTGTTCCTGCTTGAACAACCACCATACAGCCATACCGACCAGCAGAATTCCCGTGATGGCGGCAGCACGATACCAAAACCGTGGTAGGAAGAGTTGCTTTTGTGGTTTGTGTTCTTTTTTCAATGCACTTTGGAAGCTTCCCAGAAGCCGGCGAGAGTCTGGACGGGATAATCGGGTAGATTTTTCTGAATCTTTCCAGAGTTGTTCCAGTAATTGTTCGTGTGCCGAGGAGTCTTCAGCCTGGCTAAGGTCTTCTATTAGTAATTTAAATTCTTCTTCGCTGAGCTGGCCTTCTATGTATTTTTTTAATAAGTCTGTTCGGAGCATTATGACGGTGTAAGTTGTGTACTGTGTTGATAATCCAACCGAAACTGCCAAAAGGATTACTCTGGGTAGAAAAAAAATTTGAAAAGTACGTTTTTTTGAATTGTGATTAAAAAAAACGTACTTTTCATTGCTAGTTTTAAAATCCTCGAATTAAAAGACATGTCTGTCTGTAATAAGCCTGATATACAGTTCATCAAAAGACTCAAAAAAGGAGACCGAAAGGCTTTTGAAGCACTATTTAATGACAAGCACCAACAAGTGTATGCGTATTGTCTGACACTGGTAAAATCGGGCATGGAAGCTGAGGAAATTATGCTGGATGTGTTTTTAACTGTATGGAAAAAGCGAGCACAAATTAAACCGGACCTTTCTTTGAATGCGCTGCTCTTCAAGATTACCAAGGACCTGAGTTTTAACTATTTAAAGAAAGCAGCCCGGGAGTATAATTTTCGGAAAGTGCTGCAAGAACAATCTACCCACCCTGTTGGGAATGCTACCGAAGCTCAAATTTTTTCTGAAGAATACGATCAATTAGCTGATCGGGCGATCAACAAGTTGCCTCCCAAGCGTAAAATTATTTTTACCATGAGTCGGCAGATGGGTATGAGTTACGAGGACATTGCCCAGCAACTCGGCATTTCAAAAAACACGGTAAAGGTGCAACTGGTGAAAGCTTCGAAGTTTCTTAAAGAATACGTTGCGACCCATGCTGATATTTCCTTTTTCTTACTCTTAAGTTTATTTTTTCAGCGATAGAAGTCAAAGCCAGGAATAGGCTCGCAAAAGAGCTTTAATAATTCAGGGAGTCACAGCTTTCTCTCCTGAATGCTTTGTAAAAACGCAGCCATTTCTTGTACAACCTCAGGGTTTGCCTCTGCTACATTTTGTTGCTCCTCCGTGCTTTTAGTCAGGTTATACAATTGAGGTTCAGGGGTATTACCCAGTTCAATATCGGTATACTTGTTGTAAGCCTGGGCCTGGCTGGGCTCAATGTACTTCCAATCGCCTTTGATGAGTGAAAGCGTACCGGAAGCAGCATGCTCCACCACAAAATCCCGGTCCTGATCAGTTTTTCCCAGTAGGGTTGACAGGGCATCCTGGCTATCAGGGCCGGTTTCAGGGGCTAAGTGCTGCTGAGTAAGCGTGGCAAATGAGGCCATGAAATCAATCTGGCTCAATAGTGCATCGGAGACTCCGGGGGCTACTTTCCCGGGCCAGCGTACAATCAGCGGGACTCGGGTACCTGCTTCAAAAGCACTATATTTACCGCCTCTGAATTCTCCAGCCGGTTTGTGATTTCCCAGTTGTTCCACTGACTGATCATGATAGCCGTCATCCACCACCGGGCCGTTGTCGCTGGTAAATATGAACAATGTGTTATCGGTAAGTTGAAGACTATCCAGCGTACGCATAATCTCTCCCACACTCCAATCCAGTTGCAGCATGGCGTCTCCCCGGGCTCCCAGTCCACTTTTGCCCGCAAAGCGCGGATGCGGTACGCGGGGCACGTGGATATCGTGGGTAGAAAAATACAGGAAAAACGGTTGCTGCTGGTGAGTATCTATAAAACGAATTGCCCGGTTGGTAATGGTATCGGCAATATCTTCGTCCACCCATCGGGCTGCCTGGCCACCACTCATGTATCCAATCCGACTGATGCCGTTGACGATGGTCATATCATGCCCGTGACTGGGGTGCATCTTCAGTAGTTCGGGGTTTTCTTTCCCGGTAGGCTCATCGCCAACTTTCCCGTCAAAACTCACCTGAATAGGGTCCTGAGGATCAAGTTTAAGTACATGCCGATTCTCCACAAAAACGGTGGGTACCCGGTCCCCGGTGGCGGGAATGAGAAAAGAATAATCAAATCCAATATCCAAAGGAGACGGTTTAATCTCCCCATTCCAGTCGGGTCCGCCTTCGGGGCCTAAACCGAGATGCCATTTTCCCACTACGCCGGTGGCATACCGGCTTTGCTTCAGAATATCCGGTAAACTGGTTCGGTCGTGTTCAATGATCATGGCCGCATCTCCGCGAGCAATGCCCGTACCTTTCTTTCTCCAGGGATATTGTCCTGTTAGCAGTGCATATCGAGAGGGAGTGCAACTGGCCGAAGAGGTATGGGCATCGGTGAATCGTAAACCCTGGCTTGCCAGAAGATCCAGGTTAGGAGTAGCGATTTCAGTGGCTCCGTAACAACTCAGGTCACCGTAACCGACATCATCGGTATAGATGAGCACAATATTGGGTAGCGTGTTGGTTGGTTCGGTAAGTGATTCGGAAGAAGACTCCGGCTGAGGAGTACAAAAGAAACTAATAATCCCCAGTAGAATAATCAGGACGATGGATGGCGTAAATTTCATGGCCACAATAATAAATCAAAAGTTGAAAACTACTACCTAACTGACTTTATAAAATTTAATAAAAAGATATTGGCAATTTGAAAGTAAGGAGTTACCTTTGGCCCACCATGAAAATGATGCCAATCACCATAGTGCCCTTTAATAATACCTTCGCCACCCTCGGCTAGGTATTGCACTCACTTTTCCTTTTCCCTTTTAACTTCTTTTCGGCATTTTCTCTTTTCACTCATGGCGCATTATATCCGACGAATAAAATACCTGTATCAGTATCTTCTTATTGCACTTAAGGGTTCCGAAACCAACTTTACCTCCGGGAGCATCCGGCGTGCCATCTTCCTGCTATCCGTTCCAATGATCCTGGAAATGGTGATGGAATCTCTGTTTGCGGTGGTAGACGTATTCTTTGTGGGGCGAGTAGGCACCAACGCGGTGGCTACCGTAGGTTTAACAGAATCTGTCTTAACCATTATTTATTCCGTAGCCATTGGGCTTAGCATGGCCACAACGGCCCTGGTAGCCCGGCGGGTGGGTGAAAAAAATCACCATAAGGCCGGAGATGCGGCCTTTCAGGCCATTGCTCTTTCTGTGCTCTTTTCTCTGATTATTGGAGTATGCGGATCAGTGTTTGCGCGGGAAATCCTGGAGTTTATGGGTGGCGAACCCCAACTAGTGGAAGACGGATTCCTGTACACCCGCATTATGTTTCTGGGGAATATCAGCATCATGCTTCTTTTTCTGATCAACGGCATCTTCCGGGGGGCCGGTGATGCGTCGTTGGCCATGAAATCGTTGTGGCTGGCCAATGGACTGAACATCGTATTAGACCCCATATTTATTTTTGGTTTTGGACCGATTCCTGAGTTTGGAGTAGCAGGGGCGGCCATCGCGACCACATTGGGACGAACCGTGGGAGTATTATTTCAACTGTATCACCTGTTTGGTGGCAAAACCATTGTGAAAATTGGCTGGGATAATATGGTAATTCGGGCGAAAACATTGGTCAATCTGCTAAAGCTGGCATCCGAAGGCATCGGGCAGTTTCTGGTAGAGTCGGCCAGCTGGATTTTCCTGGTAAGGATTATCTCGCTCTTTGGCAGTGAGGCGCTGGCTGGTTATACCATTGCCATTCGGATTATCATCTTCTCTATTCTGCCGTCCTGGGGTTTGTCCAATGCGGCAGCGACGTTGGTCGGGCAAAACCTTGGAGCAGATCAGCCATTGCGGGCGGAGCAGTCTGTATGGAAAACGGCCTATTATAACTTTCTTTTTCTCGTGGTGCTTTCTCTGGTGTTTTATGGGGGAGCCCCAGCCTTTGTAGGCATCTTTAGCGATGATCCTGCGGTGATTGGGCACGGAGTGGAATCCTTACGCATTATTTGTCTGGGTTACGTATTTCTTTCATATGGTATGGTGGTGGCGCAGTCCTTCAACGGAGCAGGGGATACCCGCACACCTCTGATTATTAACGTGTTCTGTTACTGGCTGGTGCAGATACCGCTCGCGTATGTGCTGGCAGTATGGCTGGATATGGGGTCCCGGGGAGTGTATATTGCCATTGCTTTAACCTTTTCCATTGCGGCGGTATTGAGCGTGCTGCTATTTCAGCGAGGTAAGTGGAAACTGGTTAAGGTATAGCATATCTATTACGATCAACCGAAATTTGTATTTACATTCTGACAAGAGGCATTAAAACCACAAAAAATGCATTGATTTTTTGCGGATATTATTCTTGAAATGACAAATTTTCGGTGCTATTCAAACAGATACACGCTGTTTGAGGTTATAGTTATTATAGTAAAACGATAAATAAATAGTATTATTTATTGTATGTATTTTTTGCTTTGCTTTCCTTTTAAATCCGTATGTATGAGAACTTTTACCTTTCTTTTTTTTATTTTTTCTTTATTTACCTCGGTGGTATATGCGCAATTTTTGCAACCAGTTGAGAAAAAGATTGATATTGATAAAAAAGTAACCCCTGCCTGGGTACTTACTGTAGATGAAGAAAAAGACCCGTTAATAGAAAGTGCCGAAGATTATACCAAAGAAGAGTTGGGAGTGAAGCTAAAAGGCAGACGAGATTTGCTCATCGCCGAAGAGGTTCGTATTCCCAGTATCGCCTTCCATACCGGAGATCTGAAAATTCAATTTTCCAGCGTAGGTTCAGAAACTCAGATTGCCGTGGCGTTTATGCCTGGATATGATATCTCGCTGAATTCTCAGGACAATCCTCAGGAAATGGAGCGGCTACGTCAATTCACCCGCAACTTAGTGAAGTATCACAAAGTGAGTTTTCTTCAGCAAACGATCGCCGATGATGAAAAACGTTTGCGCGATCTGGAATCTTCTCTCAAGAAAAATCAGCGCGAATATAAGCGACTGGATAAGCAGGCTGCCCGGATGGACCGGCAAATCAACTCCAGTAAAACCGATGAAAATAAAAAGTTTGACCTGGAGAATGATTTGAAAGCAGCACAGGACCGCATGGAAACGCTGGAGGGAACGGAAGGTGAACTGGAAGATGAGATTGCTGGAATGAACGATAAAATTTATGTCAGCCAGACCAAGATCAACGATATAGAAAATAAATTTGCTGAGAACGAGGCGACCGTAACTTCCGAATCTGAGCTAGAGCCGGACGATTACGATCAATAAGTGTTTTCAAACGCTATTTTAGAAGAGACTGAGCGTACATGAGCCAGTCTCCTCCCTCAATGTATTTTAAATCGCTTACATCATCATCGTACTTCAAATAGGTGTGGCAATCATGTGCTTCCAGGTAGACAAAGCGATATAGGTGTTCGTCCACTCCTTCCAGCTCGTGTAACTCTTTCAATGTGGCTTCATCAACCTGATAAATATCCCCAACAACCGTGCTTCCGGCTTGTGGTATCATATAAGGATACCATTGCTGGTAATCGTAGAGCGCGTATCCCTTCAGAAGATAGTCTTCCCGAAGAAGCTCGCTCGCTGCCAGATAATGCGCGTACATACCGCTGCGGCGTAGGGTTCCGTATACGAAAATTTGAAAAATGGGCATATTTTGAATATTACAGGCACATCTGCCGACGCATTGGAGTAAATACTAGCAAAGTACAAATTAAAAACACCCTGAAGAATATTGAAAATATACTTCGCCTTTTGAAACCGAATTCCGGAACGTTAGTTAGGCCGTTTACGATATACTAGTGAGAAGTGCCTGTTACTATGCCTACTAAAAAGAAATGTGTCTTCGTGGTCAATCCCATCTCAGGTTTGGGTAAACAGAAAGATCTACCCGACCTGATCAAACACCATCTGGATACCCGCTTATATGAGTATGAAATTGTGGTTACCGAATATCCGGGACATGCTACTGAGATTGGGGCGCACTACCGTAGTCAGGTTGATTGTCTCGTTGCCGTAGGAGGGGATGGTACCATTAATGAAACCGCCAGTGCTTTGTTGGATAGTGATACCACATTGGGGATTATTCCGCTGGGGTCAGGCAATGGCTTTGCCCGGCATCTGAATATTTCTACCAATCCTATCCGGGCGATTAAGCAACTGAACGAAGCTCAGGCGGCTCCGCTGGACGTAGGGTTTATGAATGATCAACCTTTCTTTAATGTATCCGGCACTGGTTTTGATGCGCTCATCAGCAAGAAATTTGCTGACCAGGCCCGTCGGGGATATGCCACGTACATTCGTTGCGTGTGGGAAGAACTGATGCGTTATCAGCCGCGAGCCTATCGCTATCAGCTGAATGATCAATCAGTTGAGGGTGATTTTTTCCTGATTGCTTTTGCCAATACCGAACAATATGGGAATAATGCGGTCATTGCGCCACAAGCCCAAACCAACGATGGACTGTTGGATATTGTGTTTATACGTCCATTTCCCTCAACGTATATTGTTACCTTTTTACTACTGGCTTTCACCCGCCAGATTCATCTATCGCCTTATGTGGAGATCCATCAAACCAATCAATTCAGTCTACAGCAATTGGGGGACCCGCTGGTACATATCGATGGAGAATACGTGGATATAAAGGATCAAACACTTAATATCAGCTTACGGGCTCGCAGCCTGAACGTTATGCGCCCTGTTCTTTAGAAATAAGTGTGTGGAATTTCGGCGGGTAAGATCGTGAATACTCCAAATTTTAATATTTAGAGCTTTCTGTAAATCGATACTTCCAGCACTTATACCCAACCCGTTAACTTAAGATAGTTAACGATTTCATAATAATATCTTAATGGGTTGATAACAACTTCATCAGAAATGCATCGGTTATTTGAATAACCAATTGCAAGTGTATTGATACACCCGTTATCATCTTGTATCGCGCTTACCCTCAGGTTAAACAGTTCTTGTTTAATCCGCTCTCTTACTCACTTCAGAATCTTCACTCTTTTCTATGTTGTTGCTAAACCACCTGCATTATGACACTTCACCCGAACTCCGTCAGCATGGCCGCCAGTACGTTGCTTTATGTGTTACAATTTAAATTGTTAACTAATGTCCAAAAAACGATCCGTAGAGGTAGCGATTATTTCCGATGTACATTTGGGTACTTATGGATGTCGCGCTAAGGAACTGCTGAAATACCTTAAAAGCATCAAACCCGATGTGCTGGTGCTGAATGGGGATATCATCGATATCTGGCAATTTAGCAAACGGTACTGGCCGGGTTCGCACATGCGCATTGTCAAACAGATTTTCGGCATGGCGGCCAAGGGTGTTCAGATTTACTACATCACTGGCAACCACGACGAAATGTTGCGTAAGTTCGAAGGGTTTACGATGGGGTCATTGCAAATTGTGAACAAGGTAGTGCTGGAACTGGACGGAAAAAAAGCCTGGATGTTTCACGGCGATGTGTTTGATATTACCATGAAACATTCTAAATGGCTGGCCAAATTAGGGGCTATTGGTTACGATACCCTTATTCTGCTCAATGCCCTGGTGAATTTTGCTCGTGAGAAAATCGGAATGGGACGCGTTTCGTTTAGTAAGAAAATTAAGAACCGGGTAAAAGGAGCGGTGAAGTTTATCGATGATTTTGAGAATACCGCCGCCGAAATTGCCATTCACAACGGATATGATTATGTGCTCTGCGGACATATCCATAATCCTGAAATCCGAACCATTAGCAACAGTCAGGGAAGTGTGGTATACATGAATAGTGGCGACTGGATTGAAAATCTGACTGCTTTAGAATATCACCACGGAGTGTGGTCGCTCTATCGTTTTCAGGATGATACTGTGTTGAATGATGAGATGTCTTTAGAAGAAGAAGAAGAAAACCTTGATGTAACAGTCTTGTACAAAAACCTGGTAGAGGAGTTTCGGTTAAGTAAATCATGAAGGTATTGTACGCGATTCAGGGTACTGGGAACGGACATGTGAGCCGCGCTCGTGATATTGTGCCTATTTTGCAGGAAAAAGTAACGCTCGATCTGCTTATCAGTGGCACGCAAGCCGATGTGTCGGTACCGTATCCTATTAAGTATCAGCTCAAGGGTGCCGGGTTCATCTTTGGAAAATCAGGGGGGGTGGATCTGATGAAAACCTATCAGAAGACTGATACCCGGCGTCTGCTGAAAGATATCCGGAATTTACCCGTACAAGAGTATGACCTGATTATTAATGACTTTGAGCCGGTTTCGGCCTGGGCAGCCTATTTTAAAAAAGTCCCTAGTGTTTCTCTAAGCCATCAGTGCGCGATTCTCAATGAGCATGCCCCTCAACCAAAAAAAAATGATCGGGTAGGAAAAGCCATTCTGAAGAATTACGCTCCGGCGGACAAGTGTTACGGTTTTCATTTTGCTGAGTTTGATAAAAACATTTTCACGCCGGTAATCCGCCAGCAATTACGGCAGGCAGAGGTAAAAAACCAGGGCCATTACACCGTCTACTTACCCGCCTTTGACGATCAGAAGCTGATAAAACGCCTGCGTAATTTCGCCGATGTGCCCTGGGAAGTCTTCTCCAAGCACACCAAACGAACGTATCGTGAGGGGAATGTCAATGTATGCCCGGTTGACAATGACGCTTTTGTGAAGAGTCTGACTCATTGTGAGGGAGTGTTATGTGGGGCTGGGTTTGAAACTCCTGCCGAAGCTTTGTATATGCAAAAGAAACTGATGGTCATTCCTATGAAAAACCAGTACGAGCAGCATTGCAACGCATCGGCGCTCGCAGCCCTGGGAGTGCCGGTCATGCCCAATTTTAAGAAAAAGCAATTACCTCATATTGAGCAGTGGATTAACCACGCTCAGGCGGTAGAAGTGAATTATCCTGATATTACCGAAGAAATTATTGATTTAGTACTTTCGCAGGAATAGCATGCCTGGGATGTAAAAATTTTGACTTGAGTATACAAACTTCATCAGATGTTGACCCGGATTTTCAGTGGGGAATTTCTTCAGCCGCGTATCAAACCGAAGGGGCCATTCTAGCAGACGGAAAAGGGTTATCCATTTGGGATGTATTTGCCAATCTTCCCGGGAAAACCTACCAAAATCAAAATGCCAATCAGGCTTGCGACTTTTACCATCGCTACGAGGAAGATCTTCAGATCATTCGCCAGTTGGGCATTCCTAATTTCCGTTTTTCGATCTCCTGGCCCCGGGTACTACCCGATGGTATTGGGAAAATTAATGAATCTGGGCTGGATTTTTATGACCGGCTCATAGACCGTTGCCTGGAATTGGGCATTTCGCCCTGGGTGACGCTCTATCATTGGGACTTGCCACAAGCGCTGGAAGCTCAGGGAGGCTGGACGAATCGGAAAATTGTAGATTGGTTTACAGAATACGTAAACCTGGTAGTAAACCGCTTTAAAGATCGGGTAAGCACCTGGATGGTACTGAATGAACCTCTGGTATTTACCGGAGCGGGGTATTTTCTGGGAGTTCATGCTCCGGGGAGAAGGGGGCTTTCAAATTTTATGGCGGCCACCCATCATGCTGCATTATGCCAGGCAGAGGGCGGGCGAATTATCCGGGATCTGCAACCTGGGGCCGAGATTGGTACTACCTTTTCATGCTCGTATGTAGAACCAGCAAAAGACAGTGCTGCCGACCGCAAAGCTGCCCAGCGAGTTGATGCCATTTTGAACCGTCTTTTCATTGAACCAGCCCTGGGAATGGGGTATCCGGTGGCAGATGCCAGGGTATTGAACCGTATTGAAAAGTTTATGAAACCCGGCGATGAGTCACGTTTGCCCTTTGACTTTGACTTTATTGGCTTACAAAACTATACCCGGGAGGTAGTGCGTTATTCCTGGTCCATGCCCTATATTTTTGCCCGGCAGGTGCCGCCGCTACAGCGTAATGTACCCACTACTCTAATGGATTGGGAAGTATATCCCTCAGCGATTTACAACATTCTGAAGCAATTTCAAGAGCGGTATTCCCTGAAAAAAATCGTTATTACTGAAAATGGAGCTGCTTTTCAGGATCAACTCATTCAGAAAAAGATTATG
Source organism: Cyclobacteriaceae bacterium (assembly GCA_040222715.1). GTDB lineage: Bacteria > Bacteroidota > Bacteroidia > Cytophagales > Cyclobacteriaceae > Tunicatimonas. Next base: position 184,058 of record JAVKCN010000150.1, read on the forward strand.
GATACCGAACGGGTAGCCTACCTGCAACAACATATAGAAGCTTGCTTACGCGCCAAAAAAGAAGGCGTTCCGCTCTCAGGGTATTTTGTCTGGACGCTAACGGATAATTTTGAATGGGCCGAAGGCTATCGGCCAACCTTTGGTCTGGTACACGTCAATTTTCAAAACCTGAAGCGTACCATCAAGGAATCAGGCTATTATTACAGCCGTACTATCAAGAAATACCAGCAAGCGTTACAACAAGATATCAATACATAGCCTGACGAGGCAGCCTCAGCGGAGTTTTTTCCCTTCGTCTTCGGGGCAAAGGAACCACTTTTGTAGGACGGTTGATGGCTTGTCGGACTTGATCGTAAAGGGCTTCTTCTTCAAATTTATGTAGCCCAAGTCGCAAAACGCGCTGCTTTAGATTAAAAGTTTCCTCGCTGGTCATAACAATAATAGTTAAAAAAGTGACGACGATTGAAAAAAGTTATACACTATTAATCGTTAATTAGCTCTAAAAGGTTTTAAAAGTTTGCCAGTTGCCGGTGAACTTTCCCAGTCAGAAATACATGCGCCTCTTTCTTGCTGCTGAAAACTTTTAAGTTCAGGTTGTTGAACTTGTAAGTTGGTTTTCTGATCCAGTCATGCTCATTCAGAAGCGTGTGATGTGATTCCTGCGTGGTGAGTAAGGCTACCTGGCAAATTGAATTTTTGGACTCAGGCTCAAATAACTCACTACAGGTTTTTGACCATTTTTTCACAAAAAACAAAAACTCATGAGAGTCGATGTCGTGGAAATAATCTTTCGTGAAAAGCCACTTGTTAATGCCATAAATGACCGCAATATTCATGGCAATATCCATGGTATCGTGGTATAGAAAAGCCTCTCCATGACCATTGAAGTTGACTTCTATCGCGCCGAGCTCTTTGTTAAACTCAGCACTGGCTAAACTATTAATGATTCTGTACATGCAAAACCTGTTGAAAAAGTTAATAAATTACATCAATCTTACATAAGTATTATCTAACATATACAAACTACTTAGATGTAGTAAAATAAGGGTAATGCTAGATGGCACTAAACAAAGATAAACAATTAAACGATATAAAAAGCATTTAGTTGATAAAAAAAATGTAAAAATAACTATTGATATACAGGTATTTTTATTAAAAGTGCAAAGTATCTGAAAATATAGTATAAAATACTCATGTGCTTTGTGAAGTGGCTTTTTTACACTAATAGGAAATAACCAGAGACTGAGTTTTCCGGAAAAATGCTGGAAATTAGTTGAAACTTCTAGTAAGTTGTTTTAAAAAATACATAAATTATTTTTCCAATATATGCCAAATGGAACTGGAAAATACCTGATAAGAATGCTTGCACTGGATGGGGTAAGACAAAATGTCTTGAAGAAATTACTGTATCTGAACGAGCGCTTTTTCTACCTGAGTGACCGGTAACTGGCATATCTTGTCCTGGCAGACGTAAATAGTGGTTTGTCCGGTGACAAGTTTGTTCTCCAGCAAAGCGAGTGTTCCTTCATTTTTACCGCCTAAAAACAACACATTTGGTAAATAATGCTGATCCAAGGCCTCTCGTTGGAGTAAATAATCATTTCCAACAATGGCCACTTCGTAAGGCTCGTGAATGAAACGGGTGAGCAGAGACGCCCAGTTGGCATAAAAATTAGGGTATTGAACCACATTAGGGTACACGGCTTCCAGCATGGCCTTCGCCTGCTTAAGAAAATCTTCCTGATAAAGGAGTATACCTAATTGCCATAAATTATTGGCCATTTTCGAATTAGAAGCAGAAATAACATTGTCATCCAGTTCTTTCTGGCGGGCAATCAATGACTGGTGCTGATCTGAAGTATAAAATAATAAAGGATTTTCCTCATCTCGAAAATGGGTTAGTGCATAATCTGCCAAAGAATTTGCTTTCTGCAGCCACAATTCATCAAAAGTTGCCTGATAAAGGTTGAGGTAGGCGGCAATCAGATTGGCATAATCATCCAGAAAACCAGGAACCGTGACTTTTCCGTCTTTATAATTCCGGAACAAGGCAAAGTTTTTATCTGTGAGGTTTTTTTGAAGAAAGTGTGCATTTTTCAAGGCGGCTTCTAAAAATCGCGATTCTCCGAAGGCGCGGTAGGCATCCACATACCCATTGAGCATGAGTGCATTCCAGGCTGTTAGCACTTTATCATCCAATGCGGGGCGCACCCGTTGTTCGCGGATCTTCAGCAGTTGTTTTTTGGCCTGTGCCAGTTGTTCCTGAAATTGATCGATGGCGATTCCCCGGGCCTGGGCAAAGGCTGCCGGACGCTCGTTGAGGTGCAGGATATTGTTGCCTTGTTCCCAGTTTCCCTGCTCCGAAACAGTAAAATAAGTTGGCACCCACAACTGGGCCGGAGATGCACCTAAGGCGCTTTCTATTTCCTGGGCAGTCCAGACATAATATTTACCTTCTTCCCCCTCACTATCTGCATCCAGCGAGGAATAGAATGCGCCTTCCGGGGAGGTCATTTCCCGTTCGATAAAATCCAGGGTTTCGTATACAATATCCTGATACAGAGAATCTTTGGTAAGTTGAAAGGCATGACTGTATAAGCTCACCAGTTGGGCGTTGTCGTACAGCATTTTCTCGAAATGCGGTACGATCCACTGATCGTCGGTGGCGTAGCGGGCAAATCCCCCGCCCAACTGATCATAAATCCCTCCCAGGGCCATTTGATCCAATGTGGTTAACAGGGCTTCCTTTGCTTTTTCATTGCCGGAATAATAGTAGTACTGCATAAGAAAATTGAGGTTGACCGGCATCGGAAATTTGGGTGCGCCCTTGTTGCCACCTTTTTTGAAATCCAGTGAGGGTTCCCAGGTCTGGAATAACTGATCCAGCAGTTCGGCATCATAAGAAGTATTAGACTGGGTTGCGGCTATCTGATCGAGCGATTGCACGCCCTCAGTCACTTGAGTTGCAATGGTGGTGAGTCGTGGGGCATCTTCCTGGTAGGTTTCTACTAACTTGTGTAATACCTGCAACCATTGGTCTTTCGGCAAATAGGTTCCGGCAAAAAAAGGACGACCATCGGCCAAGGCAACCGCATTCAGGGGCCAGCCCACCCGGCCGGTGAGTAACTGTGCCGCGTTCATATAGACCTGATCTACATCGGGGCGCTCCTCGCGGTCTACCTTGATGGAGACAAAGTGTTCATTCATAAAGGCCGCCACGGTTGAATCCTCGAAGCTCTCGTGCTCCATTACGTGGCACCAGTGGCAGGCTGCATAGCCGATGCTGACAATCACCAGCTTTTCTTCTTTGTCGGCTTTTTCAAAGGCCTCTTCACCCCAGGGATACCAGTGCACCGGATTATGGGCATGCTGAAGCAAATAAGGACTGCTTTCATGGATTAGCGCATTGCCTTCGGATTGTTTTTCAGATTGGGCACATGCCGTGGTCAGCATGAATAAAGATGACAGTAAGAGTAGGGTTGGGCGCATAGAAATGGATCTATCAATAAAACTTGTAAGCCGAACGACAAGCGTATCAAATTAGTTTATTTTTGTTGCTTTACCGGATTTGATGAATGAAAACCACCTCTATTTCCGGCAGTCGATAAAAAATTTTGTCAGATTTGGCGATCGCCCCCCTTCTTACTACCTTGGATAAAACTAAATTTATTCATGGAAACGACTCTCTCCCCTCGAGCCCTCTCGGTTTCTGAGCCGCGTACACGTTCGTTGCTTTTGGGTATCCCTTTGTTTATCTATGCCACTGTATTTGCCTCGCTCAGTATCATCATCGGGTTGATCTGGGATATCTCCTGGCACACCAGTATTGGTCGCGATGGGCTGTTTTCGGCACCCCACCTGGCCATGTATCTGGGAGCTGTGATTGCAGGTACATTCTCCGGGTATCAGGTGCTTCAAATCACCTTCGCTGGAAACAAATTGCAAAAGCAGCGCTCGGTGCGATTTTGGGGTATATTTTATAGTTCTTTGGGCGCGCTATTCTGTATTTGGGGAGCTTTCGCCATGCTTACCTCAGCACCTTTCGATGATTGGTGGCACAATACCTACGGACTGGATGTGACCATTCTTTCTCCACCACATACGGTGCTGGCTCTGGGCATGATGACCATTCAGTTTGGAGCCATTATCAGCGTGCTGGCATTGCAAAACCGGGGAGATGCCATTGGGTTACCTACTGACCAGCAGGAGCGTCGTAACCGACGATTGCAATTGTTTTACGTGGTTGCGGCAGGTTTTTTCTTAACCATGCTGTACGTTATTGTTTCGGAATATCAGTCCCGGCACGATATGCACCGCAGTAGTTTTTACATGATCGGCGGCGGGTTGTATACCTTTTTGCTCAGCGCAATTGCCCGATCTTCCCGACTGAAGTGGGCGGCTACTACTACGGCTGGAGTGTATATGACAATGCTAATGCTCATGGTTTGGGTGCTGCCACTTTTTTCAGCCGAACCGAAACTTGGCCCCATTCTAAACCATATTGATCACTTTCAGGCATTTGACTTTCCCTTGCTCATCATTTTTCCCGCCATCGTTATTGATTTCGTTTTGAATCGGTATGCTGCGAAAAATGACTGGCTTCTGGCCTTGATGATTGGCCCGCTGTTTTTGCTGGTTTTCGTGCTGGTACAGTGGCCGTTCGGCGACTTCTTGATGTCTGAATATGCTCGAAACTGGTTTTTTGGGTCAGAAACCTGGTATTTTGGCAGTAACCCCGACTGGGAGTTTCGCTATGCCTATGCTCCCTGGATGGTTACCACAGGTTGGAGCTTGGTTAAAGGATTAGGGATTGCCACCATACTCTGTATCGGAACTACCCGCCTGGGACTGTACTGGGGGCGCTGGATGCAGCAGGTTCGACGGTAATTATTTGCTTTATTATCATGATGATGAAAGATCTTTATAGACTAGGCCTCTGCCTTTTGTTGCTGGCCATGAGTCTGACAGCATACGCGCATATTGGAAGCCCGGGGGTGGTGTTTGAAGGAAATGCCGGTCCCTACCGTTTGCTGGTCAGTGTAAGCCCGCCTGAAGTTATTCCGGGCACGGCCCAGATACAAATTTTTGTAGAGAATGGAGAGGTTGATCATATCTGGGTCAAGCCTATCTATTGGTATGTTGGAGATGAAGGCTCGCCTTCCCCCGATGAAGCGGTTGTGTCCGAGGAAAATCCAAGCCAGTATGACGGGACAGTATGGCTGATGTCAAGCGGCACTGCCAGCCTGGAAGTAAGCATCGAGGGCAGCCTGGGCGAAGGTGATACCCTGGTGCCGGTGATGGCAGCCTCCACTGCACAGAAGGCCATGGAACCGGGCTTGGGTTGGATATTAGCTGGTTTGGGCATTTTTCTGGTCATTCTGATGGTCACAATCATCAGCGCCAGTGTGAGCGACGGGACCCTCTCTCCTGAACAGCCAATGACCGCAAGGTATCGAAGAAAACGCTGGGTGGGAGCAGGGTTAGCCGTGCTGGTGCTTGGTATGGTACTCTACGGAGGAAAAATGTGGTGGGATAGCTGGGCCAATAGCTACCAGGAATACATTTATAAACCTTACCAGGCCACATCTACTGTGCTGGATACAGAAGATGGACGCATTCTTAACTTTGAGATTGATACCTCGTATCTCTCATACCGAGGAGAAAGCAGTCGAGCGAGCTACCTGATTCCGGACCACGGAAAGTTAATGCATATGTTTTTGATTCGGGAGGGTAGTCTGGATGCATTTGCCCACCTGCATCCCCAACGGAAAGACACCATCACTTATCAGGTGAATTTACCACCCCTGCCTGAAGGGCGTTACTTTGTCTACGCAGATGTTGTCCGCTGGAACGGATTTGCCGAAACCATTGCCGATACTATTGATATTCCTCCGGCGCCACCGATGCAGGCCAAGCTGGTCTCATTGGCCGAAGAACGGCTTTATACTGACCCCGATGATACGTATGTGATCTCCAATCCGGTAGAAGCTTCGCAACCCCAGCTTCCGGCAAATGCTATCGTGGTATGCGGTAAGCCCGGGATTGAAACGCCCTTGCCCGATGGTTCCACCGCGATTTGGGAGCACCAACCAGGTGAACCGGTGGTTGCAGGAAAGCTGTATCCGATGACTTTTGCGATCCAGGACCCTCAAGGACAACCAGCGGTACTGGAACCATACATGGGCATGATGGGCCATCTGGTCGTTTTTAAAAATGATGGCAGTGTGTATGTACATTTGCATCCCGTCGGAAATTACTCCATGGCATCCCGGACAGTACTGGAAACCCGTATTGCCCAGGACCAGAAACTGCCTCAGTTGCCCGATCCGGTGCAGTTTGCAGATAGCGTAGATTACTTGTTAGCCTCACTGCAAACCATGGGGGATGTAGAGCGAGAAGCTTACCTGATGGCAGGCATGGAGCATGAAGCCAAAAATAGTGATGCAACCCATACTGAACATGCAACTGTGACCTTTCCTTACGTATTTCCCGAAGCGGGTGAGTACCGCATATGGGTACAGATGAAGCGCAATGGGAAAGTGCTGAATAGTGCCTTCGATGTGACGGTAAACGACTGAGCGGGCTTTTGTTAACGCAATAAAATATTCATAAGAATCGCAAAAAGTACAAACGCCATAGTGACACCAAAATAACCAGAAAAAAGAGGGATGAAATACTACTTTTGTTAAGAACAGACAATAAGTAAGTATATGAGTAGTCCCAAAGTCGCAGCGCCCACCGACAATGCTTTAGAAAACGCCCATGAAAAGATTGCCCGGTTAGAAAAAAAGTTAGCCGAGCAGGAATATGTATTTGAGCAGTTGGTAGATGAAGTAAACAATGGGTACTGGGAATGGCGGATCATTGATGATGCCTGGTACTTCAGTCCCGGATTCTGCCGTTTTTTAGATTATGATGAGAATAGCTTGCCGGCAGATGGGTTAAGCTGGAAGCAACTAATCAAACCTGCACAGATCCCGGATTTCACCAATAGGATTAATATCCTGACTGCCGGGAAGGAAACTACATTTACTCAAACGATAAACCTTCAGTCTGCTCAGGGACAGGAGATGCCTGTAGTGTTTAAAGGAAAAGTCATTGAGTGGGATAGTAATAAAAAGCCCACTGTAGTAGTCGGGGTGGTAGAGGAGGCTGCTTCCCGACAAGCACCGCAGGATGAATTGCACAAGCAAAAAGAATTACTGGGCTTTACCGCTCGAAGCATTACGGGGGTAAACGTTTTCATGTTTGATCAGAATTTACGCTATATTCTGGCCGAGGGAAGTGACCTGCTTCCGGGAGAAGGAGAACAGTTTTTAGGCAAAACGTTATATGAATTACATAATAAGCGTGAAATAAAAGAACTGGAACCTATTTTTCAGGCAGCGCTGGCTGGTAATCAGCGAGAGCAGGAAATAACCTACCGGGGAGGGAATTATTATGCCCAGTTTATCCCACTGCCCAACCATATGGGTATAATTACACATGGGATGGTGTTTGCGGTAAATATTTCGCAAATCAAAAATGTTGAGTATCAGCTTTCCACCTTTATTAAACAGGCTCCCGTTGCCATGGCCATTGTTGATACTGAAATGCGATACATCGCGGCAAGTCGGCAATGGCTGGAGGTTTATGAGATCGAAGGTCAGAGTATCATTGGAAAATCACATTATGAGATTTTCCCCGAGACCAGTCAGGAGTGGAAGGAAATTCATCAGGAATGTCTGAAAGGGGAAGTGAAAAGCCGCGATGGAGACCGTTCTCTTCGGGAGGATGGTACTGAGCAGTGGATTCGGTGGGAGATGAGACCCTGGCATCAGCGAGAAAACAAGGTGGGTGGATTGATGATGATATCCGAGGATATTACCCACCGGAAAATTTCTGAACTGGAGCTCAAGCGACATCAGCACGGGCTAAAAATCCTTACGGCCATCAGTTCCAACCATCAATTGTCGCTCAATGAGCAATTGCAGGAGGTTCTGCTCTCGGTGGCAGACTATTTTGATCTTCCTATGGGCATTATCAGCCAGATCAAGGATGATAACTATACCATTGAATATGCAATTAGCCGGGAGGATGAACTTCAGATAGAAGCGGGAACGCGGTATGATTTCAAGAATACATACTGTAGTATCACCTACGAACAGGAAGATACCGTGGCCATTCCTTCCATGATTGACTCTACTTATGCTGCCCATCCCTGCTACAATCAGTTTAAATTAGAAACGTATATTGGATCACCAATCTGGGTGGCCGGGGAAAAGTACGGAACCATCAATTTTTCATCTCCCGAAAAAAGACTGGTTAATTTCACGGTTGAAGATATTGATTTTATGCGCCTGGTCGCGCGTTGGGTCGGCACCACCCTTGAGCGCTATACCAATGAAAAGCAACTGGTAGATGCCCGTCGGGAAGCAGAAGAAGCCACCCAGGCCAAAACGGATTTTCTATCTACCATGTCGCACGAAATCCGTACCCCCATGAATGCCGTGGTGGGTATGGCCCATCTGTTATTGGAGGAGGAGCCACGGGAAGATCAGGTCAGTTCCTTAGAAACGCTGAAATTTTCGGCTGACCTCTTACTTTCATTGATTAACGACATACTCGATTTCAGTAAGATAGAAGCTGGTAAGGTTACCCTGGAATCGGTAGATTTTAATTTAAAAGATTTGTTGCAGGGCATTAAATCTGCCCAGGGTATAAAAGCGCAGGAGAAGCAAGTGAAAATGAAACTGCTCTGGGACGATGATGTACCGGAAATGGTGATAGGCGACCCGGTTCGAATCGGCCAGATTATTAATAATCTGACGAGTAATGCTGTAAAGTTTACCTCTCAAGGGGGAGTAATTATTGAGGTAGAACTGGATAAAGAAACAGAAGATCAAGTACAGGTAGTTTTCAAAGTACAGGATACTGGTATTGGAATTCCGACTGATAAACTGGCCGCAATTTTCGAAGAATTTTCTCAAGCCAGCAGCAGTACCACCCGCGAATTTGGCGGCACCGGATTAGGTTTAGCGATTACCAAAAAATTGTTGGAGTTGCAGGGAAGTCAGATTCAGGTTACAAGTCGCGAAGGAGAAGGCTCAACCTTTTTCTTCGCACTCTCTCTGGGCAAGAGTCAGGAAAAAGTGGCTGATAGCAATAGCTTTACTACTGAAAGTAGCGATGAGTATATGGGTTCTTTGCGAGGAGCGCGGGTACTGCTGGTAGAGGATAATTATATTAACCAGTACGTGGCGGCCCGGTTTATCGTAAAATGGCAAGTCGATCTGGATACTGCTGACAATGGTGCTGAAGCGTTGAAAAAAGTGCAGCAGAATACGTATGACCTGATATTGATGGATTTACAAATGCCCGTAGTAGATGGTTATGAGGCTACAAAAAACATTCGGGCATGGCAGGTCGAAAATAATAAACCCACGATCCCCATTATTGCGCTTACTGCCTCGGCAACGCATTCGGTTAAGGAAAAAGTTATTTCGGTGGGAATGAATGATTTTGTCTCTAAACCATTCGTTCCTAAAGAGCTTTTTGGCCGTTTGCAGCATCATCTGGTACGTCGGCAGGTAGTGCCGGCGGAGCCATCGGTAGATGCAGTAGTTTGTGAAGAGCCAAGTATAATTACGCAACAACCGGATGTTCATACAACGGAAAAGAAAAGCGATTTTAATTTTGCGCTTTTAGAGGAGCTTGCGGAAGGCGACAGCAATGAAATGAAAGAATTATGCATTACTTATGAAGAAATGGTGCAGGCTTTTGTAGCTGATCTTCATACATTTCAGGAGACGCAGGACGAATCCCTATTAGGAAGAAGTATTCATCGGGTTAAATCTACTTTTCTTCTTTTCGGACTTGAGCACATGTGCCAGTTGCTTGAAGATTTATCAGCTTCGGAGGGACAAGCCAAAACGGTGTTGCTGGAAAAAAACATTGAACGCTGCGAAGCGTTGATGGAAGAAATACTAAACTATCGGCAGAAACTGAATAACGGCGTAGGCTAATAAATTCTCTAAGTCATGCTTTTGAATTCTGCCTTCTTTTCCAGTTTTTTGCCGGATGAAAAAAAGAGTAGCCATTGATATGGATGAGGTGATCGCGGATGCCTTGGGAAAGTTGATCCGATTGTACCAGGCCGAATATGACCTGCCTGTTGACCATGAGAAATTGGAAGGGCATTACCTGGAAGAAATAATCCATCCGGAGCATCGCTCATCCATTCGCCGTTATTTGTTTGCCAAAGATTTTTTTGAGGACCTGGAAGTGATGCCTGACAGCCAGGAGGTTGTGCGGGAGATGCACCAGCAATATGAGATTTTTATTGTTACGGCAGCCATGGAGTTTCCTGATTCTCTTGGTCCAAAATACCGCTGGCTACAACAACACTTTCCGTTTCTTCCCTGGAGTCATTTTGTTTTTTGTGGCGATAAAAGTATTGTCAACGCAGATTATTTGATTGATGACCACGTCAAGAATCTGATAAACTTTTCGGGTGAGCCAATTTTATTCTCTTCGCCCCATAATGCCAGGGAGACGCGCTACACCCGGGTAAACAACTGGCTGGAAGTAGGAGAAATGTTTTTGAAGGGCTAGAAGCTGATGATGAATGGCTGCAGATAAAGACTGGCCACTTTCCTAAGGCGCAGTTTGCACAAAACAACACAACCTGAAATTTTTTGATCATTGTTAACCAAAGCGGACATTTAAGTCTGATATCCACTTTGGGGCTGGCTTCACAATAACTTCATGAAGTAACGATGACAAAATCACAAAAATTCTGTAATTTGCTTATCGCGTAATAGCGATAGCAATCAATTAAAAACCGATACCTATGAGAATTATATTGCTATTATTTGGTGCAACGCTGGCTACGCTGATTGGCTTGTTAAGCCAGACCAGCAGCACCATGAATATAGAATTCAACGATTGCCGGGTAATGGTAGACGATATTGCGGGTAGTTATGAAGGCGATTGTTACAAAGGGAAGGCCCATGGAGTAGGGAAAGCCATTGGTAAGGATACTTACGAAGGTGAGTTTAAAAAGGGGTACCCCGAAGGTAAAGGCACCTATACCTGGATTAATGGGGACTACTTTGAAGGTGAATTTGTCAAAGGAAGGCGAGAGGGAGAAGGTAAAATGGTATTTGCCTCGGTAAATGCCGATAGTGTACAGGCAGGCCATTGGGAAGACGACTTTCTGGTGGAAAGCGATTAGTAAGAAAATCGATATCATGCTGAATAAACATAGAGCACCCTACAGCCATAGGGTGTTTTTTTATGCTGAATTGTATTGAGTGTTTAAGGTGGCCGCATTTTTTTTTATCGATAGGCAGAGGAAATATTTTTTTCTGCGATAGCCAAGCCATATCACGAAAAACGATGTGAACAATTAGTGTACGAAATATTGCAAGTATGTGTTTATCAGTTTTTTCAGACTACGGTACCAATGGATAAGTGAGGCACAAGAGCTTGTTGTTTATGTGCGAACAATAACGACAAGTATGTACACTCACTTATTGAACGAATTTAAGAAAATAGCTTTGGATTGGAAAACCTCACAGCTCAAGAATACCCTGTTGATGGTA
>JAVKCN010000151.1:0-17113 GCA_040222715.1 Cyclobacteriaceae bacterium
CGCTTTATTAATGTAAATCAGGGAGCACAGAAAAACCTCGGATACAGCATGGAGGAATTGACTGAGCTTACTCCATTAGACTTAAAACCCGAATTTACCCAGGAAAGCTTCAGCAAACTCATTGAGCCCTTACAGCAAGACCAGGAAGATGTGGTGCGGTTTGAGACGCTACATCGGCGAAAAGACGGAAGCTTTTACAATGTGTCCGTTAATTTACAATTATCTTTTTTTCATGATAAGAACGTATTTATTGCCATCATACAGGATACTACCGAAACCACCGAAGCCCGAAACCAATTACGCCTGAACGAAGAGCGCCTGGCCTTTGCTATTAACGGCACCTCTGATGGTATTTGGGACTGGATTGATATGGAAAAAGAGGCTATCTGGTGGTCTCCTCGCCTTTATCATCTATTGGGGCTAGACGAAAATGAGGTAGAATCAACTCTACCCTTTTATCAATCGTTGATTCACCCCAGCGATCTAGCTCTCCGACACCGCGCCTTTCAGGATCATGTCCATAAGGATAAACCCTTTGATATCACAGTGCGGATGAAGCATAAAACCAAAGGCTATCGCTGGTACCGAAGCCGAGGGCAAGTGATACGCGACCATGCCGGAAAACCGGTGCGGATGGCCGGGGTCGTTTCCGACATTCACAGCCAAAAAATTTCCGAAAACAAACTGAAGAGAACCAATCGGGATTTGCGGATTGCCAACGAATATCTGGATAATTTTGTGTTTACAGCTGCCCACGATCTCAGAGCACCGGTGGCAAACCTGAAATCTCTGGCCGGATTGCTGCAAACTCAAAACGGGCAGGATAACCGAGTGGTTGAAAAAATTGATTTGTCTATTGACCGTCTTGAGAAAACTTTACGGGGGCTCATTAAGATTCTGGACATTCAACAGGCAGACCGTAAGGAATATACCTTGCTGAACTTTAAAAAAGTGATGCAAAAAGCGCTTAACGACTTAGAACCACAAATCAGTGCTGCTCAGGCTGAAATTGACTATACTTTTGAAGTAAAAACCATCCAGTATGTTGAACCATTTTTAATTAGTATTTTCAGAAACTTACTATCCAACTCCCTAAAATTTGTTCAGGAAGGCCATCCTCCTAAAATTCATATTCATACTAAAGTAGAAAAAAGCTATGTTTGTCTTTCCATTAAAGATGATGGGGTGGGTATTGACCTAGAACGTGTACGCCGGAAACTTTTTAAGCCCTTCGAGCGGCTAAGCCGTTCGGGAAATGGCTTGGGAATTGGTCTTCATATTATTAAAACCATTGTTGAGAAGAACGATGGTTTTGTGGAAGTCCAAAGTGAAGTGAATGAAGGAACAACTTTTTTGGTTTATTTAAAACCTTATGCCAATGAAGAAGAAAATATTGCTCATTGACGACGATGAGATAAACAATTTTATTGCGGAAGAGTGGCTAAAATCGCATCACGACGCAGCCACTTTATTTGCCCATTCCAATGTGGAAGATGCACTTGTATATCTGCGCTCTTGCACCAATGAAGAATATCCCGACCTGATCATGTGCGATCTGAAAATGCCGATGTACGATGGGTTTGAGTTTATTGAACTATATGAAAATGAGTTCTATGCTGACCATCCGGACACAAAACTGGTGGTGCTGAGTTCATCCCTGCGAAAACAGGATATCTCCAAGTCCAAATCGTATCAATCCGTAAGCGATTTCGTGGCTAAACATTCCGTGCAGGAGAATTTCCGGTTTATTTTTGAACGCTATTTACGTTAAATACCAGGCAAGTATTTTTTGCTTCTGCAATAAAAACAACGCTTTAAAAGCTCCTGAATTTTTTTTAGCCCATGTCCCTATGCTACACCAACCGAAAAGGGCATCAACATTATCTTCGCCTCGTACAAACCAAAAAAGGTGGCACCCGCTATTATATTGTCAAAAACCCGGAACGCTATGCCGATGATGAGCTTTTACTCCAGATGCCCATTGGTTTTGAGTTTTATGAATATCCCTTTGATGCCCGTGTAGTTTTGCGGAAAAAGCTAAAAAGCAAAATTACCCACGATGAACTATCAGTCGTAGACCAGGTGATGGCCCAACATGAAACGGTCAAGGACTATATCCTGGATCAGGATCAGGAAAGCATTTTTGTGTACCAGGCCGGGCTCACTCTTGCTGATTCATTCTTTGATGAAGCTCTGTTCCGGGAAATACAATCTTACGATGTCAAATTGCGCTTTCGTAAAACAGCAGAAGAAACTTATCAGGCTCAGCGTTTTTGCCACATTAGCCGGTATTACGGCTGGATTACTATGGAAACCAGTCCTCACCTGGGAGATCTGGCCCAGAAGTTTTGCTACCACATAGACAAGGAAAGCCTGCTGGAGTTCTGGATTGAAGGAGAAGAGGACTGGTGATTGATATTGTCTACCTATAGGCCCTGATACCAACCATAAAACAATAATGAGTAATGACTGATAAAGACACGCTTCATTCATCATTACTCATTACGATTGTTACAGAAAGCTGCATTGTACGCTATAACCGCTACGAAAACACTATGCCTCTACGATATACTAGCTTGCATCGATAAAATCAGCGTATAACAATTTTATCTGTTTTTCATCCAGGGGTTTGTCTGCACCATAAACCACGATACGGTAGCGGAAAGTCACGGACTCCTGTGGTTTTAGTGAAAAGTTCAATTGCTTTTTTCCCTCAGAAAAGATTTCCTGCCCCAGCGGGTTTGCGGCAAACAGGCCATAGGCGCGGGCGTGCCAGTAGGTTGGATACCCCACATTTTCCGGATGGTCCATGATGACAACAGAAATTTTTTCATCATCAATAGAACCAGTCAGATTCACCCAATCAGCCCGGGTGCCCCATACGGCGTCTCCTTTCTTGCCTTCGCTACTAATGTACTCCCCGGTCACTCCTTCATTATCCAGTTTAGCCACATCGGTAGCAATGCCGTTGGCATCGGTAAAGACTTCTGGTTTATCAGATGGATGCTCCAGTGCGCGGGTGACCCGGATGCCCAACATCCCTTCTTTGTTGTCATGAAAATTCACTGGCTCATCTTCCGCCTTCAGCGTGGTAATACGATCAATAACGTAAGCCTGCCCCTGATGTGAAAAATAAAAAGTGGTAGTTTCATCCAGTAGCTTCTTATCATCGGGGGTCAGCCAGTCGGCAACCACCTTAAGCATACCCTGGTCTCCCCCGCTTTCAGTTTCCAGGACTTCCCGGTGCCGAATGGTACCGTAACCGTCTCGCTTTTCTTCAGGAATGGCCTCCGAGTTATTCCAGAAGTCTAATCCATTGACATCTCCGTAGTTGAGCCATAATCCTACATGGTGTGGGTGGTCTACCCGTTCCCCGGCTTTGGGCATCAACGGAAACCCCCGGGTCACTACGGTTCCCTCCGGAGTGGCGATGGGAAACAAAACTGGTTTCTTCAGTGTATTCGGATAGATATACGATGTGAATGCTTTTCCATCGATCGTAACCGACACTGATTGGTCGGAAGGATGCTCAGTAACTTTCACCTGAGCCCAAAGAGAACTGGTTTGCACAATTGCCAAAAGTATAACCAATAGACTGTATTGAACAGGCTTCAATCGTGATTTTAATAATTTCATACCTACCAATAATTAGCTTGCTACAATCTCTTGATTCTTGGCGTTAAATGTCACCCGTTTACCCGTATGCAGGGCTTTGACTGTCATCTGGTTAGCCACGGAGTGGTTGTATCCTACCCGAACCGGAGCATGGGGTTCTTTTCTGCTTCGTACACATTCCATCCAGTTGCGCATATGGGCCGAGGTCATGTTATCTGCCCCGGTATCGGCGCTGGTCACTACCTGCTCGCCTTTTAAAGATTGCTCAGCTAATAAATTGGGTTCCATGCCCATGGCTGAAGCACGGCGTTCATCCAGACCGCCTTCCGGAGTGATCATATTGGTATCCAGATTCAGTGTGCCCGCATTAGAATAATATATTTCTTTGGTGCCTCCGGCTGAGTTGGTAAAGCGGGAAGAATATACTACCTGAAAGCCTTTAGACGGATCATCATCCGGGCCGTAGTCAAACACGGCTGTCATGGTATCCGGGTTCTCCCGTCCGTCTTTCCAGAGGTAAATACCGCCATTGGCAGCTACACTACGCGGATGATCGTAACCGGAAAACCAGTGTACCGTGTCAATCTGGTGCGACATCCATTGTCCAGGTATGCCGGATGAATAAGGCCAGAACAAACGATATTCTAAATATTTTCGGGGGTCCCAGGCTACTTTGGGCCGGTTCAGCAGGAAGCGGTCCCAGTCAGTATCCTCTTTTTTAATGGAAGCTACCAGATCGGGTAATCGCCAGCGCCCGGGTTGGTTTACGTTCCAGGTCATGTTTACCATTACAATATCACCGAACTTCCCTGATTTAATATAATCATTGGCTGCGTGATAATTCTGACCACTACGCCGCTGAGAACCGATCTGAATAATGCGGTCCGAAGCCTCGGCAGTTTCCTTAATTTTCCGGTTATCCTCCATTGATTCGGCCAAAGGCTTTTCAATGTAGGCATCACAGTTATTCTCAATGGCTTCTACTCCCATCAGCGCGTGCTGGAAATCCGCCGTACTGATGATCACGGCATCTACCTTGCTTTTTTCATAGAGCTCATCGTTATTACGAGCCAGGTCCAGCTTTTTAACTCCCTTCTCGCCTAAGAATGCTTTGGCTTCCTCCCGGCGACGATTCCATATATCAGAAACGCCCACGATCTCAAAGTTGAGTTCATCGGAATGGTTCATAAAAGCCGGAATCAATGCTCCCCGGCAGCGATTAGAAAAGCCGACAATACCAACCCGTACCCGATCATTGGCTCCTAAGATGCGTCCGTAGCTTCGGGCAGAAATTGCAGTACTAAGACCGACCGCTCCTAAGGCCGACTTCTTTAAAAATTCTCGTCGGTTGTTGTTTGATGTATTCATGATACTTAATATTTAAGAGGCAGGTAACTCCCGCACTTTGATATTTTTGAAATAAACTCGATTACCGTGATCCTGTAGCAGAATATGACCGCTATCGGCCATCCCAAAATTATCCCACTTCTTGTATTTACTGTTTTCTACCAGCGTATTGTATTCGTCACTCCCTCGCTCGTACTCCAGCACTTTTTCTCCATTCAGGTAATGCTCTACATGGTTGCCTTGTACCACCAGTCGGGCCGTATTCCATTCACCGATGCCCTTAAAAGGTTTATCTTTCGAAGCTGATTTCAAATCATACAGCGATGCCAGTGTCCGGGTATCTCCGCCATTGTTGCCTAACTTCGCATCGGGATGCCGCACATCATCCAGTAGTTGGTACTCTAAGCCAATCGCTGAGCGATCAGAACCGTAGCCTTCGGTCACAAAGTATTTGATTCCGCTGTTAGCTCCTTCGGTCAGCTTAAAATCGACCTGAAACTCAAAATTGGCGTACTCATTCTGAGTTACAATATCGCCTCCATTCTGAGATTCGGCACCGTCAGATTCCTGTACGATCAGCTGACCGTTTTCTACCGTCCAGCCTGATTCAGGAAAGGCATCTCTGTGCGCACCTCGCCAGTGATCCGGTGCTTCTCCATCAAAAAGCAACAGCCAGCCATCCTGACGTTCCTGTTCGGTAAGTGAGTTATCTCCCGCTTCTTCGGCGGAGGCAGTCATTTCGGCCGGGCTGCGTTCTTCTTCGGCAGCCTCCGAAGCCTGATTAGAGGGTGAACTACAGGCAGCGGCAAAAAATAGCAATGCTAATGCACTGTATAAAAAAATCTTTTTCATAAGTAAAGATAGGTTTTGTCTTCGTGTAAAATATCACTAAAAATAGGGGTGTTAGCCCGTTTCCACAAGTGAACCCCTAACTATTTCCTTTGTTCCTGGTGAATTGCCCCTGAGCATAGCCAGAAAAAAAGGAGCACCCGACTTAGGACATGCGTAAAAGTCAAACTAATGTGATATTTCCGTAGCGCACTTGGCAGACGATCCACGTTCTGCTTTATAAAGATCAAAAAGGCCCCGCGGCATTCATTTTATCGGCGTCCCGAGCGCTTCCCGGCATCTCTCCCCGGGTATCTTTTATATCCAATGCCTTACCGGTGTTTCGGTGATACCAGTCCGGGGTAAGCGTCTCCGGTTCTGTATCCCCGGTTTCCTGCTGCCACTGGGCTAGCACCTCTCGCAACTGGTCAACGATCCCGGTATACTCCGGATCATTCACCAGATTATGCGCCTGCAAGGAATCCTGCTGGAGGAGAAAAAACTCTTCGGTGGGGCGGGGAGTCAGAAATACATCATTCTGCAAGCTGGTAATCTCTCCGTTCTCCTTCGCGGCTTTTAATGCCAGATGCGACGGGCTCTGGTTGGAATCGATGGGACCGCTGTTGGTTAATTCCGGGCGACGGTTGGTAAGGTAAAGATAGTCCGAAGTGCGCACCATTCGCTCGTAGGCCTGGTAGTCGTGCCAGTTGTGTTCGGAGAACACATACTGCCGGAAGGATGCTTCGGGCTGATCAAGCAATTTCGCAAAGCTTTGGCCTTGTATCGTTGCGGCCGTATCCGCTCCGGCCAGGGCCAGCAGGGTAGGTGCCACATCAATGCTACTCACCAGACTCTCGCATACTTTTCCAGCTTGCGGAATACCCTGCGGCCACTTGATCACGAAGGGAGTTTTCATGCCGCTGTCGTACACCCGGGTCTTACTGCGAGGAAAAGCCCGGCCATTATCAGCCATAAAAATAATGATGGTGTTCTCCGCTATGGCCTGCTGCTCCAGTTCTTGCATCACCTCCCCGATATAGTAATCAATCCGGCCAATCTCATTGTAGTAAGATGCCAGGTCTTGCCGGGTTTCTTCCGTATCCACCAGAAAAGGAGGTATGGTGACTTCTGTTTCCGGATTATGGGGTTCGTGAAATTCATCGGCGGTCCAGCCACGATGGGCATCGAAGGGGGCCAGCCAGAAGAAAAATGGCTGATCCTTGGGCCTGGATTGTAACAGACTCAGCCATTGCTCCTCTCCCCCACTTCCATTCATCTCCCTTCCCACAATCATACTATCGTAAGCCCGTTCTGTCACCTGACCTTCGTGCCACTTACCGGCCAGGGCGGTGTAATATCCGGCCTTCTGCAGTTGTTCCGGAAAGAAAGTCAGATGCGCGGGTAGTGGAGTATGCAGCTCTGCCGCTCCGGTATTGTGGGGGTAACGCCCGGTCAGAATGCTGGTACGACTGGGGCTACAGGAACTGGCCGTAAGAAACATGTTGGTAAACCGCAAACCTTCTTCCGCCATCTGATCGATATTGGGAGTTCTGATAGTGGGGTGCCCGTAGCACCCCAAATCATTCCAACTGATATCGTCTCCGATAATAAAGATAATATTGGGAGGCACCGTTGATTCATCCTCTGTACAGCCAAATTGCAGTATCAGCCCTCCCAATATTCCTAAAAACCATAAACACTTATGCATATTCATATTTTCTCAATATCCGGTATTTTGTTGAAGGGCGGGGTTTACGTCGATTGCCCGTAGAGGAATAGGAAAAAGCAGCTTATTCTGGTTGACCGGAAAGCCTTTCGCCTGCATCACCGCTTCGGCCCGGCCGGTACGCACCAGGTCAAAGAAGCGGTGAAACTCAAAGCAAAGCTCCATCCGCCGCTCGTGCTCAATGGCCTGGGCCAGGGTATTGTACTCCGCCGGATAACCCGCCTCGCCGTAACCGGGCAATCCTACGCGAGCCCGCACCATATTCAAATAGGTGGGGTCCTGAGTCACCTCGGCATACATCAACAAGATATCGGCATAGCGGATCACTTCAAAGTTTTGACCGGCATATCGCCAGTTAGGATCATAAAATTTCATCGTAAAGGGATAATCGACAAACTGCTCGGTATCCAGATTCATATAACCGGGATAGACGGACACTCCCTTACGAACCGTATCGGCCAGTTCAAATTCGTTGATGATATCTGCGGTTGGGGTATTCATGCCATTTCCCCGGTAGGTTTCGTTCAGATCGGGCAGATGAAAGGCCCAGTGAAAAGGAGTGTATTCGAACTGGTGATTGCTGTTGACCGCATTCTCTCCATCCAGATACTGCACCTCGAGCAGCGAGGCCTGAGAGTTTTTGGTATCCGGCTGAAAAAGATAACGATAATCATCGGCATTGACTGTTCCGTCGGCATTCGCATCCAGGGAGAACATCCCGCTATTGATAATTTCCAGTAATTCCGCCTGCGCCTTGGCAGCATCTCCCTGGGTCAGGTAGACTTTCGCCAGTACAGCTGAGGCTCCGTATTTGGTCACCCGGCCTACATCACCTCCGGTATAGCTTTCCGGCAGCACGCTTTTAACGTACATCAGGTCACTGATGAGTTGCTGATACACCGTAGCTTCGTCTTCGCGCAGGTAGTCGTAGCTTTCTTCCGGGGAGAGTGGTTGCAGCGGCAGTGGGATGGGTCCCCAGGCTCGCACCATATTAAAGAAGATGAGCGAACGCACAAAAGTAGCCTCGGCTTTAAGCCGTTCTTTCAGGGCTGGATCACTAAATTCCACCTCGGTAGCCTCCAGCCGCGCTATGGCATTGTTGCAGATAAACACGGCGTTGTAGCAGGTTTCCCAGGCGGTGGCGATTTTCCCGTTATTGGTCGCAATCCAGAAGCCGGAAATCTCTTCGGCAAAGGTGGTAGAACCCCCGGTAAACTCAATGTAGGTGTTATCTGAGCGCAGCTCACCGTAGAGATCGGCAATACCTCCGGCATCATAGATATTACCCATCTGTCGATACACGTCATTGACCGCCAGAATAAGCTGGTCCTCCGTCTGGTAGAAATTTCCTTCGGTAATCTCCGTCTTGGGATACAGATCAAGTTCCTCGTCGCTACAGGCAAACAGGCCAAGCAGCAAGGTATAACTGAGTAGTTGTTTGATATTTTTCATTATGTTGATTGCTAAGTGGGTAGGTTAAAAACTGACATTAACGCCCAGAGAATAGATCTTGGCGGTGGGGTAAGGCGAATGCGTCACACCCCGACGCCAGGCCTGAGCGGCTCCTCCATTGAAATTCTCGGGATCGAAGATGGGTGCATTCTTCTTGGTGAACATATTGAGCCCGTTGAAATACACTCGAAACGAACCCATATGGACTTTTTCCAACAGATCGGGCGAGAAGGTATAACCTAAGGTCAGACTTTTCAGCCGGAAATACGAGCCATCCACAATCCAGTAGCTGGAAGCGGTCTTTTCCAGCCCGTCCAGGTCGACGGTGAGCTTATAATGATAGCCGTCTCCGGGTTCTTCCTCCGAACGCCAGCGGTTAACCACTTCCTTATAGTAGTTACGGCCTTCGTGGTAGAGCATGGAACGATGGATATTGTTGTCAAAGATCTCATTGCCCTGCACTCCCTGAAACAAAAAGCTCAGGTCAAAGCCTTTGTAGCTGAAGTTATTGGTCATCCCCCAGGTAAAATCGGGCGTATAGTTGCCAATCACCGTCCGGTCGTCAGAATTGAGCACTCCGTCTCCGTTAAGATCTTTGTAACGACCATCTCCGGGCGTAGCCGATTCGTAGTGGGCCGGGTCAGCATCAATCTCGGATTGGTTCATATACACTCCGTCGTACTGATAGCCATAGAAGTTAAATACCGGCTGCCCGACCATATTGATAGATTCCATTCCGAAACCGGGGTTGTAGATCATTGGCGCATCGTCTTCTCCCAATGACAGCACCTCATTGCGGTTGCGAGCAAAGTTGAGCTGGGTAGACCATTTGAAATTCCCGGTAAGGTTGTAGGTCGTCAGGTTGAGTTCTATGCCCCGATTCTCCAGTTCCCCAATATTTTTAAACACATTCGTAAATCCCGTGACCGAAGGAACTGGAACATCCAGCAGCAAACCATCGGAGCGAGACACGTAGTAATCACTTTCCAGCATGATCCGGTTGCTCAACAAGCCAATATCCAGGCCGAGGTTCAACTGCTGCGTCCGCTCCCATTCCAGATCAGGGTTGGTAAAACCAGAGGGATAGTAAGAAGCGTCTAAATTATTACCAAACGCCACCCGCCCCTGCGACATAGCGCCAATCCACCGGTAATCGGCAAACTGATCATTACCCGTGAAGCCGTAACTGGCTCGGAGTTTCAGATTACTGATCCGGTCCTGATTGCTCAGGAAGGCTTCATCCGACATAATCCACCCCAGGGAAAGGGAAGGAAAGAGCCCCCATTTGTTATTAGGACCAAAGCGGGAGGAGCCATCTCTTCGGATACTGGCCGACACCAGGTATTTTCCTTCAAAATTGTAGTTGAGACGAGAGAAGTAGGAAATCAAGGCCCGCTCGGTTGCGTTGTCATTAGCCGCAAATACGTTTTGTCCTCCACTGAGGTAGTGGATTACATCATTGTTAAATCCCCGCCGTTGGGAGCTTGTACCGTAAAATGCTTCCTTATAATACTCATACCCCAGCAATGCCGAGATCTGATGCCCGCCAAAGCTACGGTCATAGGTCAGTAGGTTCTGAAAATTATAGTTGATGGTGCGGTCGGCTCCCACAATCATGGCCCCTTCGGTGATGTAGTTAGGCCCCATGTTGTGGTCTATCGCCTGATAATCGGTGTCATCAACCCGCTGATAGAAATAATTCATCGTCGATCTGAAGGTTAAACCCGGAAGCAAATCAATCTGACCAAAGATATTGCCCAGGCTGTTGAATCGTTGATGCTGAATATCATCAGTAATCCGGTACAGCGGGTGCCCGTTTTTGGCCCGGAACAGGATGGCGTCGTAGTTTTCGAAGCCCGGTGTGGTGGTCGGATCACCCAGATAATCGTTGCGACCGTACACCGGGTAGACGGAAGGGTACTGGACTGCCCATTCCACAATCCGGTTGAAGGGTTCGTCCTCATGATCGTAGACCACATTCAGCATCCCGCCAATTTTAATCCGGTCCGAAACGTTCGCGGAGGTCTTGAAGTTGAAAGAATACTTGGAGTAGTCTGAGTTAACGACAATTCCCTTTTGCTTAACGTAGCCCCCGGAGATCATGTAGTTCATTTTCTCGGTACCTCCCGAAACATTCAGGTCAATTTTCTGCAACGGAGCCACTCGGAACACTACGTCCTGCCAGTCGGTATCATTCAGCCCATCGGGGTTTTCCAGTTCCTGGGGCCACATATACTTATAATGCCCGCGTGCCTCAATGGTATTCGGGGCGTTGGGGTCGCCTCCGGTATCCACCCAGCCGTTCTGTGCCGCATCAATGGATGCCTGGGCATACTCGGCGGAGTTCATCACCTCAATCCGGTCTACCTCCTGCTGCAATCCGTACGAGTAGTTGAGGCTTACCTTGGCTTTGCCCGATTGCCCGCTTTTGGTACTGACCAGCACCACCCCATTGGCCCCGCGCGATCCGTAGATGGCGGCCGAAGAGGCATCCTTCAACACCTCGATAGACTCAATATCTGCCGGGTTAATCAGGTTAAGATCATAGTTCGGCAGGGGCACTCCGTCGATCACGATCAGAGGCGAGCTATTGGCAGAAATGGAGTTGATGCCCCGAATCTGAATGGAGGAGGAGCTTCCCGGGCGACCATTGCCGCTGATGACCTGTACACCGGGTACTTTCCCGTACATTGCCTGCCCAAACTCTACCATCGGACGGCTTTGCAGTTCCTGATCCATCTTCACCGAGCCTACCGCCCCGGTTAAGTGACTCTTTTGCTGAGTGCCATAGCCCACCACCACAATTTCTTCCAGGGATTGCACATCCGGACTCAGGGTTACATCAATGACACTACGCCCGCTCAGGGTAATTTCCTGGGAGACAAACCCGATAGAAGAAAAGATTAAGGTCTCCACATCATCACCGACCGTCAGACTATAAGCTCCATTCATGTCTGAGATGGTACCGTTGGTCGTTCCTTTGGCCAGAATATTGACTCCCGGTAGTCCTTCTCCGGTTTCTCCGTCGGTGACGGTGCCTCGAACGGTTTTGTCAATGGCAACCGATAACTGCAACGATGCCGCCGATCGCTTTTCAAGCGGCACCAGCTCCCGCTGAGTAGCAAACTGGGGGGCCGGTTGCGGTATTCCTCCTATCCTTGGAACTGTCTGATCCTCGGAGGTAGAGGTTGTCTGGTAAATCAGATAGGAGCCATCCTCGTATTTTTTGAACGTGAGATCCAGGGGTGTAAGCAGTTCCTGTAAGTGTGCTTCTACTCCTTTTTCCTGGGTGCGGGAATCTAATGCGTGCATACGCACCTTTTTGTTCTCCAGCAGTTGCTTTTCGTAGTCAAAACGAACGGCAAATACTTCGCTCAGGGTTTGTAAGGCCTCTACCAGGGATTTCTCCTGCTGTTTTTCTCCCTGTGGCGGAGTCGTTGATAGGGCCAGCGCCTGCGCCAGACCATCGGAGGCGGGTGCGCCCAGTAGCATCAGCAGCCATAATGCGCTTAGCATGTACATGTGTCTCATGGTGTTTATATTAGTAGTGAAAAATAGTATCTATCCTGCCTGTTCCAGCGTAATCCGCCGCTCAGTACGGGACACCTGTATCCCAAATACCAGCGACAGCTTGTCCAGCAACATATTAATATCCTCCGACGGTACTGATCCGGTAAACCGCCGTTGGGCTAATTGAGGATCAATGATCCGTACTTCGTATCCGTAGTTATCTTCCAGTAGCATTGCAATCTCAGCCAGTGGGGTATCCTGGAAGGTGAGCGTGTGGTCTTTCCAGGAGGAGTACAACGAAGGGTCAACCAGTCGTTGCTCTACCTTTTTCTCCTGACCGCTTACCCGCACCAGGTCCCCGGGCTGCATGGTCAGCGGTGCTTCCCGGTCGGCCAGCTTTAGCGTTACTTTCCCGGTGTTCAGCACCACCTGCGTGTGCCCTCGCCGATCCTGTACGTTGAAGGAGGTGCCTAATACCTTGACGGCTACTCCTCCGGCAAATACGGTGAAGGGCGCCTCGGTATCGGGTTGTATCTCAAAGAAGGCTTCCCCTTCCAGCCACACCTGCCGGTGCGTTGACGGTGACGGCCAGTGCCGGGGTACTTCCAGCCGGGAGTTGGCATTCAGGGTAACGACTGAGGAATCGGGCAACACAACCCGTTGGGTGGTGCCGTAGGCCGTAGTATACGTCAGCCGATCCTGCTGGAAGAAGGCAAACCAGGTGACTCCGGCCAGTAAGAGCAGCGAGATGGCCGCTGCCACCCGGTAATAGCCGGTTTTCTTTCGTGGCAGTTGGGGAGCAGCCCCCGTTTGCTGATGAATCTGGGCAAACATCTCCTGCTGAAGGGCTGTTTTTTCCAGTTCATCCAGAAAGTCAATCCGTTGATGCGCGTGCGCAGTGGTCTCCCAGTAGGCATCCAGCTCGGCTTTCTCCGCCGCACTGATCTCTCCTGCGTTGAATTTGACAATTAAATACCGTATTCGGGCCGAGTCCATATACTGTGCTTCTATAGAGTAGTAGGTTCAACCGCCCGATACCCTAAACACTCCGAAAACTTTTTTTTAATTTTTTGTAAAAACTGCTTTATCAAGGAAACAGGGAGAGCAAGAGGGGCAGGAATGATATGGATTTGAGGACTAACCGGAGGTAGCGGAGGGCTTTGGTGATGTGGTACTCTACGGATTTCACCGAAAGGTTCAGCTTTTGGGCAATCTCGGTATGGGTTAATTCCTGCTCACGGCTCAGGTGAAATATCTGCTGCGTCTTCGGCGGCAGGGATTGCAGGGCGTTCGTCAGGGTTTGCCGGGTTTCCTGAAGGGCCAGCCCCTGTTCGGTACTCCAATCTACCACGGGGTAGGACTGCTGCACTGATGAAAAGTGCCGACGACGCACCTGTTTGGCATCGATACAATCAAATACTTTGTACTTCACCGCAGCAAATAGGTAGGATGATAAGGATTTCTGGATGTTCAACGTGCTTCTTTTGGCCCAGAGCTCCACAAAAACATCCTGTACAATCTCCTGCACTTCCTCATTCACGCCCAGCCAATGGTACGCTACGGCATAGAGATGTTCCCAGTATGTTTCATACAGTTGCTTAAAAGCTGCGTGGTTCCCCTGTTGTAGTGCTTTCAGCAGGGATGCATCGTCGTGTTGCATAGGTACTATCCAAGGTAGATGATATTTTCAGAAAAATACCTCCCTTAAGATAAAAAAAAATCAAAACGAACCCCCATCAAACCCTCCCGATTGGACAGATTACTAATAAATGTCACGGGAGACAAATCCATAAGTAACATGATTTATGGATTAAAATGCTCTTATCTATCTTCTAAATGGGAAAGCTTGCTGTTTGAGCGCAGCGACCGGGCCGCCGGAGCGGTTTCAAGATTTTCTAGATTTTTGTATACTTTTCATCGATGGAAAAGTATAAGCCCGCCCGGCTTAAGGGCTGCCATCATGAAAGTCAAAAGGTTGCTGTTTCTCAGGAATTGCGATATAAAACGTAACTCATGGGTAAGTAGAGATTTAACCGCATTCATTTCACGCTATCATATCCGGCTCCTTCTAACAAAGCAGGTAGTTTTAGAGACTCCGGAGCAGATACGGGGATACTTCCTGTAACTTTAGATGATGGAAACCAATCAAAACCCCGGAGAAGAACTGACTTTCACCCGCGCGCAGGGTAATGATCAGGCGACTAGCCTGCTTCTTTCACGCAGCGGAAGCCGAGGTGCTCCTGCCCGGAGTCTACCGCCGTGGCCATACGGGCGCTGGGGCGGTAATTCGAGCAGTATTCCTTACTACACAGGTATGACCCGCCCTTGATCACCCGCTTGGGCGTGAGCGGCTCCTGAGGATCATAGCTCTGTTCGGGGCCGGTGGGGTTGCGACAGACGGTGATCTTGCTCATCTGCGCGTGCGCATCCGGGCGATACCAGTCGGAGCTCCATTCCCATACGTTGCCGATCATATCATACAGGCCGTATTCGTTGGGAGGAAAGCTCTTTACGGGCGATGCTCCCTCGAAACCATCGGTACCGACATTCTTATAGGGGAAACTTCCCTGAAAAAAGTTGGCCAGATACTTCCCTGACGGGGTTAGTTCATCGCCCCAGGCGAAAGCATGCCCACTATTGCCGCCATTAGCCGCAAATTCGTACTCAGCCTCAGTAGGCAACCGCTTACCCGCCCACTTGGCATAGGCCTGCGCATCTTCGTAGGCGATGTGTACAGCCGGGAAATTGTCTTTTCCTTCAATGCTGCTGCCGGGACCCTCCGGGTGCTGCCAGTTGGCTCCTACCTTCCAGCTCCACCACATGGAATAATCGTAGAGAGGCACTTCGTGGGCCGGGGGATCAAACACCAGTGAACCGGGTTGCAGCACGTCATCCGGTGGTTTAGGGGTGCCCGGAGGCAATTGTTGCTTCATTTGTTCCCAGTCAATCGGACGTTCGGCGATGGTTACGTAGCCAGTTTCGTCTACAAATTCCCGGAACTCGGCGTTGGTGACCTCGTGTACGTCCATCCAGAAGCCGGATAATTCCACGGTGTGGGCCGGTCCCTCGATCTCGGTGGCAGTTTCATCATTGCTGCCCATCATAAACTGCCCGCCCGGCACCCAGACCATACCTTCGGGAGCTTCCCCTTCGGGTTTTGAGGTTAATACACTGGTTTCGGAAGCGGCGGCCTGGGTAGAGGAAGGATCCGTGGTGGTGGAGGCCGTTGTATCAGAGGAGTTGGATTGGCAGGAGAGCAATCCGGCACATAAAACGAAGGTCAGAAAGGAATAAAATCTCATAGGTTCAAGTACGTAGTTAGGTTGGATGCGACAACATCAATCAGCAAGGTACCGAATACCGTTTCAATACTCAAATAAAAGCACCCGCATTGTTCTCCTAACACTGTTTATCAGGAAAAGTGTTCATCATAGAATATTTAACCCCCATATTATCATAGTCTGAATCACACCATTAACCATATGTGAATTATGCTTTACATCTTGATTAGTGAAAAACCAATGTTTCTACTTTCATAAGGATAGCCCTGAAGCCGGGCAGGCTTCTACTTTTCCATCGATAAAAAGTAGACAAAAATCTAGAAAAGCTTGAAACTCGCTGCGCTCAAACAGCAAGCTTTCCCACCAGCAATACAGATCAAAGTTTTCTTGCTCCACCACTCACATCAATCTATCATAAGCCCAACTTAACTCTGCCAATTGCCTGTCGCTAATATCGCCTGGCTTCATAATAATGTGTTCAATCTTTTTAGCAAAGCTCGTTCTGATACTACTGTTGCCCAACCACTGCGTAATTTTATCAGTTACTTCCTGGTCAGCAAAAGCATCGGATAGTTTCTCTTGCTGCTTCAGCTCAAAACCATAGTTCACTAAGTCGCTAAAATGAAGTAGACTTTCTTCTGTTGACGTATCTTTCCAGTATGAAAAGAGTTGATTTGTGTCCATTTGGGTAGTGGATAGCATTATTAAGATAGCTTCAATATGCTCATTGTCTGGTAATGGATACGTTTCTAAGCAGTATTGAAAGAATTCTTTTCCAAACTCCTCAATTATTTGCCGCTCTTCCCTACTCCAATCCTCATCACTAAAGTATTTAAACCCTGAAAGCCCTGTTTCGAGTGAATGAGATGGGTACTTGAACTGTGCAGTAAGATCAAGAAACCTTGGAAGGAAGTGCTTGAATTCATTTAATTCAGGTCGTTCCGGTTTCGCTGCATTATTATATGTTGTGAGAAGATTGTGAGAAATATACCTAACGTCAAAGTTTACCAAGTCATTTTCCTCATCATCGGTCACGCAACAAGCAGTACAAACGTCAAGTGGTTTGGTTACTTTGTATGTTCCAAAAACTCTGTAAGCATCTTCTATTATTTTTTTTAAGGCTGGCGTCATTTAAAAATGTATTGCAACTCGTAAATATCAATACATTCTCGCGGAATAGAAAAAGTATCTTGCGTATTACATGCCTAAGGAACACCTCCTAAACGCTTAAAACCGGGGAGATGGTATAACATCAGGCGGAGACCAGGACGGTATCCGAAGGAGATAGCCCTATTGTACCCCCTGAAATGTGGCTACCTCCCGGGAGAAAGCACACCAAATCGGGGTAAAACAA
>JAVKCN010000152.1:0-17044 GCA_040222715.1 Cyclobacteriaceae bacterium
TGAGCTATTAAAATAAGTGAGTGATTTTCCCATAATGCACTCCGTACACCGAAGTGCCCCACGTGGGGCAATTAGGTTTACGCTCGTCGATTGGACTGCCCCGCCTGAAAATTGCATTAAAAAGTGTTCAGATACGTTGCCCCGCGCGGGGCACTACGTACGACGGCCGTCGATTGGACTGCCCCTCCCGAAAATTGTATTAAAAAGTGGCGGATTGCAATCCCCTTGGTTACCATCATTGCAAATACCCGGAATTTCTTGCACAGCTAAGAAATTCACCAAAATAGCCGTAGAAATTATGCCGAAATCGTATGAGATTTAGTGCGGTAGTGTCAGTTATATTGCCCCAGTGTTATGAAAAAACAATCGTTTCAGGAACAGATAGCGCGTATGCGTCTGCTATCCGAAGGAGTACGGCAAAATTCGGAAATCAAGAAAAAGTTAGCCAAAGTAGGCTTTACCGAAGAAGACATCCAACGAGGAGTTGACCTACTTCAGGCCACGGTAGACTGCAAAACCCGCCAAAGCTTGGGCAAGGGCGCTCAAAAAGCAGTAACTAAGTCGTTTAGAGCGCATCAGGAGGAGATCAACGAACAATATACCTATCACTTTAATGTGGCTAAAATTGCCTTGCGCAATGATCTCACTCTGTGGGATGTTTTGCAACTCAACGGTCGTAGGGATACTACCATGGCCGGTTGGTTTAACCAGGTACAGGCCTTTTACGATAATATTGCGTTAGCCACCGCCGCCATGAAGAAGCAAGGGGTAAGCGCGGACGAACTTACCCAGGTCCGGCAGAAAGTAACGGTTGCCGCCCAGCTACGGGTCACCCAGGCGCAAAAGAAAGGGGAAACCCAGTCGGCCACGCACCAACGCCAACGCTTGCTGTCTGAACTTCAGCAGTGGGCAAGCGACTTGCGCTATCTGGCCAAGTATGCCCTCAAAGATGATCCTCAGCAACTAGAAGCCTTGGGCATCGTGGTACCGGCTTAAGCCTTTTGGGCAATAGTCCTGCCTACTTCAGTCAAGGCTATTAAAACCTGTACGTTAGAAGGTACCGCTAATGACTGGCGAGTACCTGCTCCACTTTGTTATTTCCTCCCTACACCATCCATCTTCGGTCTTCCGATCACCCGCCATGGGACCGGAGTAGGCATCAAACTTTGCCGAGTCCATGCCTCCCATTGTATCATAAGCACCTGCGCAGAAGTTTTCGGAAATAAACGTCAACGCTAACGGAGTTTAGTACGTTAACAACTACGTTTTTATTTTCCAGATTTCTAGTGAAGACTTATGAAAAACTATCAAGATATTAAACTCAGCGTGCTGGATCAATCTCTGATCCGGCAGGGGTTTACCGCCAGTGAAGCCGTAGAAGAAACCATCGCACTGGCACAACGTTGCGACGAACTGGGCTTTACCCGCTTCTGGGTGTCCGAACACCATAATATTCCGGTAATTGCCGGGTCCTCTCCAGCGGTGCTTATCAGTCGGCTGGCCGGAGTCACGAAGCGCATCCGGGTTGGGGCTGGTGGTGTCATGCTGCCCAACCATAGCTCTCTTACGATAGCGGAAAACTTCCGTATGCTCGAAGTACTATACCCTAATCGGATTGATCTGGGTATTGGCCGGGCTCCAGGTGGCGACCGAATTACCGCCTATCTGCTGAACCCCTCCAACGACAATTCAAACGAAAGCTTCCGACAGCAACTAAGCGAGTTGAATGTATTTTTTACCGATACCGCGGAGACCAGCCACGGAAAGGTGCTGGCCATTCCTCAGGCAGCTACGGCACCGGCCCAATGGATGCTTACCTCCGGGGGCACGGCACACCTGGCCGGAGAACTTGGTATGGGCTTGGGCCTGCCCCGCTTCATCAATCCCACCATTACTCCTCAGGCGGTGGAACGGTATAAAGAACACTTTCAGCCGTCTGCCATGTTTCCCGAGCCCCAAACGGCCCTGGGCGTGTTTGTGATCTGTGCCGATACCGAAGAACGGGCGCAGGCAATGCAAAAAGCCATGGACCTGATGTTCCTGCAAATGGATACCGGAAAACTTCGGGGCATTTTACCCTATGAAGAGGTGAAGAATTATCAATTCAGCCCCATGGAGCTTGACCGGCTGAAATTTCACCGCAATAAAGTGGTCGCCGGAACTGCCGACTCGGTAAAGGTGCAACTGGTACAACTGGCCAGCGAATTTGATGTTGACGAAATCATCGCGACCGTAGTCTCCTTCACTCCCGAAGAGAAATTACAGTCCGTTGAATTACTGGCCGATGCCTTTGCACTACAAACCCGAAACCAGACGGCTTTAGCCAATTAAAATTTATTCCGATAATCATGTAAGAAGCCGTTTTCTATCAAAAGTCTGTTACGCGTAACCAGAGGCAGTCAGCGGGAGGCTATCCGCAGTCCCTGCCTCTTTACTCCCGGGGGATAAGTCCCGAAGGAAAGACCACGACGCTTTCGTTACCATCTTTCCCTACAGCCGCTACTCCAAAGTAGAAGTTATCAATCACGATGCCTTCCAGGGTAAATTTGTTGATCTTGCCTACAAAGCGGGAGTGCGCCCACTGGGGAACGGTGGTTTCCCGCCAGTAGATTTTATAACCGGCCAGTTGCGGATCATTGCTCATCTCCCAGGCCAGCGTGGTAGAGGCTTGCACTACTCCACCAATCTTTACACTATCCGGTGCCGGAGGTGCCCAGCCGAGGCCCGCCAGATTAATGGCATTAACCGATGTCAGCTTCCTGGCATAATCGAAGTTCACTCCTTCAATGACATCTCCATACTCAATGCCATTTTCTACCCGAATATCCTGATGCTGGCGGTGGTAGTTTTCGTGCGCTTCCATGATACGAATACCTGCTACGCCCAGGTCATTGAACGGACGATGATGACCACCTCGCCCAAAGCGATCCAGCCGATAGACCATCATGGGATTCATTTCGGGCATATAGGTTTCGGTCATCTGATGCACGTAGCGGGCCAGTTGACGAGAAATCCCATCCACCTCCCCGCCGGTGAAGCGGCGGAAGCGGCGTTGTTCTTCGGTTTCGGTGGGGGGTACGGGTTCGGAAAAGATGCGGAATGTCCGGTTATCAATGACTCCATCTACTCCTTCAATATTGCCGATCATATCATTATTCAGGATGCCGATGATCTCCCAGTTGTTTTCCTGCGCGTGCCTGGCCAATCCTTGCCCGCCATACAAACCCTGTTCTTCCCCGGCCAGTCCCGTATAGACAATACTGGTAGGAAACTGGTATTTCGTTAATACCCGGGCCACTTCAATCACTCCCGCCATACCGGAGGCATTGTCATTCGCTCCGGGCGCATCAATCTCATAATTGGTGGCATCTGAGGCCCGGGAATCAATATCTCCCGACATCATGATCATGCGGTTGGGATGCTCCGTCCCCCGCTGGATGGCTACCACATTGGCAATGTCCACATCTTTTACAATGCGGGAGCCGGCCCCTTTTTCGGTAGGATTGTGCTGGTAGAATACTTCCAGGCAACCACCGCACTCCTCGGATATCTTATCAAACTCAGCCTTGATCCAGCGACGGGCCGCCCCGATGCCGCGCGTATCTGATATGGTATCCGACATGGTATTCCGCGTTCCAAAACCAGCCAAGGCACGAATGTCCTGCTCGATGCGTTCAGCGGAAATGTCTTCAATAATCTGATACATGCGAAGGTCTACGTCCGGCGGAGCGGTGGCCGGAGTTTGGGCATATGAACAACCTGAACATAGTAACAGCATACAACCGATTATGCTGAATCTCAGAAAATGATGAATACAGAAAGTGCTTGAATAAATTAAAAATTGATAACTATTCATTCGGTATGGTAAATATAAAGCAACGAATATACCGAAGGATTGAATGAAATGCTACAAATTCCTGGTTAGCTACCTTATCATCACTTTTTGTTTCTCCGTTGTACCATCTGCCTGCCATACCCTGACGATATACAGCCCTTCCGGTAACGGGGATGCTCCCTGCACTTCCACCCGTTGCGCCCCGGATCGTTGAAGGTGTATGGTCATATCTCTTCCCTGTAAATCATACATCCGAATCTGACTGTCTTCTCGAATACCCTGAATGGTAAAAGTACCATTGGTACTAGGGTTCGGATAGATCCGTAGAGGGAGGACCTCTTCATCGATCAGGCCTGTTTTCTGTTTCGAGTCTTCAGTCTGCTCATCCACCATATAGCGGGCGTTACCTCCCGCGACCTTCTCCAGAATAAAGCGTTGGGCATTGCTTCCATTGCTCTTATATAACTGTACGTTGGCTCCATTAGCCTGGCTGGCACCACTTATATCCATGCGCATATTCAGTCCACGCTCTTCCGTATGCCGGGGCGATATGCTATAGTAACCTTTATCCGCATTTTCCAACACCAGTTTCCACTGTTGATTTGCCTTACGGCCATGGTTCCAGATATGTATATTGGTACCATTCGCAGTACCACCATGATTGGCTACATCCAGGCCTTTAGTCAGGTTATTTGCCGGTGCCACCTGATAATAACCATTGCTGGCCCGGGTGAGTTGCCAGCGTTGGTTAGACTGGTTCTTGTCAGTGCCCTGCTGCACATTATCTCCATTTCCTTTCGCCACCTTAACCTCCAGTACCTTCTGGGGAGCCGATACTGGTCTAATCTTGTACAGACCATTAGCCAACTCTTCATCGGGAGAGGGAGGAGCAGGATTGTCAGAAGAAGCCCTGCCCACGTACATGGGCGTGTAACGGTTTACACCACCCACAGTCTTGGTCGTGCCATTTTGAGTTTCTTTCACATATATTTCATTCACTCCTCTGCTCGTACGGCCATTAAACATAACGAAATAACTCACCTGCGCATCTTTAGCGATAAAGGCCGGACGGCTGGTGGTGCCTAATGGATAGATCAGTCCCCCTAAAACTTCGGTAGATCCGCCGATGGTTTCAGCCACCGTCAGTGGCCCTTCAGTCTTGTAGCCGAGAAGCCACAGGGTACTGTTTTCTACTTTAATGAGCGGATTCGCATCTTTTTCAGCATTGAGTTGACGGGCCCATACTTTCTGTCCGTATTTAATCCGGTAGGGTTTGCCCTGTACATCCTCTACAAAAAGTTTTCCTTTTCCCTGAGTCGTATTCTCATAGCCACCATGATCCAGGTGACGTAGTACCAGGGTCTTACTACTGTTATGCTTGATCTTGCCTTTAATTTTCAGGTGTTCCAGTATCGTGAAACTGGAAGAAGCTCCATCAAAGCGGATGAGTTCATCTCCACTAAAATTACCAGTCTTCTCAAGCGATGCCTGAAAACCCACCAGCTTTTTAACATTCTTTCTGATCACCAGCGGCTTAGATATTTTGTAACGGCCATTGGGCAGATAGACAATCTCTTTCCCTGAATCGATCGCCTTCTGAATAGCGTTGATATCATTTTCGTTGGCGGTAGAACCATAGCTATTGATGTTGGCCCATTTAGAAAAATCGCTGGTATGGTAGGTTGGGGTTTCCTCAATCGGTAGGTTGAGCGTACGTTTCGGCGTAGAAAACTGGGTGACTGGTTCGCGGGAATGATATTCATCTATCTTAATTCCTCCACTTTTTCCTTGAATTGTTCCCCCGTTTTCATTGGAGGAAATGGCCGTTCCGTAGCCTCCAATAAAGGTGTTTCTTACGATGAGGTTCCCCTGGGAAGTGATGGCTGTATTTTTAGCATCTCCATTCTTCAGTTCACTGTCGATCAAAATAACACTGCTCACCTTTTCCATGCCGGTAATCGCCGGTACTTTGTTGATGCTGGTCAGTTTCCGAATGGCCAATACGTTTTTTTGGTTATAGATACCGGCCTTACGCTGGTTTTCAAGGGTGATATGTTCCATGGTAACTCCGTACTGAATATGTCCGAATTCCATTCCGTAGTCAAAGCCAACGATCTTCACATTTTTTAGTAAGCAGGGCCCGGGCCACTCTCGCACCATTCGGATACCACAGTAGCCGGCGTTTGCTCCTTTAATGGTGACATCCTCCACACTCCCTCTATTGTTGGCCAGATAGCTGATCCCCACGGCCCCGGCGTTGCCCTGCCCCATGTCCAGGGTCATACTGATGATTGAGTGTCGCTGAGCTTCATTACCCTGACCATCTCCCCGATGGTTTTCCGATCCGGTTTTAATCAGTGGTTTGGGATTAGATGCACTCCCAAAGCCACTGGTATTATTTTTTAGTTTGATAATCGTTTGGGTCCGGTCTTCTCCCACCATGATGAGCCCGGTTCGCCATCCCTGATTCGAGCTGTTTTTGTCAGCCCGACCTTCTAAGGTATTACTGATCAGATAGGTCCCTTTAGGAAAATAAATAAATTTGGGAGTTTCAAAGCGGCTTTTCAGATCCACCGCATATTTGATTGCGGCCTGGATCGCCTGGGTATCGTCATGAGTACCATTTCCCCGAGCGCCATATTCTTTTACATTCACCACATTGGCATCAGATGGAATTTTATACTGTGCCATGAGTAATGATGGCAGTAAGAGAATCAGGAATAAGATAGCAGTAGAATGGTAGAGAATTCTCTTCATGGTTAGTCAGTAATTTGAGGGTTTCTTTACTGAACCCTGTGCCACAAATCTTAAACCAGCCTTGAAAACAGCAAATATGCTTTCGTAAACTGCATCTTCGTAAGAATTTATTACACCTTTATTAGTTATTTCAGGCTTTTTTAGGCAGAAACTTTATCGCATTTATTATAATGAGAATTTGCACCTGAGCACTTTCCGATATGATTGACTCCAAATATTCATGCTGACGAATATCTTTTTGGTAATATCATCATTGCCTAATTCGGGTTTCCCCTATCCCACCGAGTGTTTACTGTTAAATAACCCTTCGCCAGGCACGCTATCATGGGTGGTCTCATTTGCCTATATCAGCCTAAGTGATGCCCACCAGCGGTTTTCACTGGTTTTGAAGTTGGTAAGTGGCTTTAACCTGACGGCATACTTCAACAAAAGCATTTCAACGTAGTGTCTTTTCAGCGCAGGGGGTCTTTTTCTGTTGTCTTGAACATAATTTTCAATATCTTGGGTCACACCTACTCATAAACTATTGCCTTTAATGCCTTTTATCATCCCTTACTTCCTATTGATTCTTTCCTCATTGGCAGGATATTCTCCTGCATTTTCGCAGGCCGGTTACCAAAAACTTACCGAGGAAGAGATCAAATCTGCCCCCTTAAAAACAGCTCAGTCACTGGCCGATGCGATGCTTACCGCCCAGAAGAAGGGGAAAGCCTATGAATTTAGCGAACCCGAAGCGACTCCGACCATGCGCGAGGAGAATTCACCGGAAAAACAGTTGCAGACCTACAGTGCGATCCATGAATTGTTCGGCGACTATCAATCGCTTACCTTCGTGGAAGCGTATCAATCCACCACGAAACCGATCTATCGGATATTTCGTTTTCGGGGAAAGTTTGAAAGAGGGACTCCCCAGCCGGAGGTACGGGTGGTGCTGAACGAACAGGCCCAGCTGGCGGGCTTCGAAATGCGCCCCTGGGAGGATCCGCTTTGAGTCTGTCCCCCATCACCGCAAAAGAAAGTACTTCTATGAACCACCTTCGCATTGCTACCGCCCAGTTTGAACACCGCAATGGCGATAAAGCCCACAATCGGCAACGCCTTCGTGAACTTGCCCAGCAGGCCAAACAGCAGGGAGCACAGGTAGTGGCCTTCCACGAGTGCGCCTTGTCGGGCTATGCGTTTGTGCGGCATTTAGCTTTTTCTCAGCTTCAGGAGGTGGCGGAAGCAGTGCCTGACGGTGAGAGTACTCGATGGCTCATCCAACTGGCGGGTGAGCTGGAGATGACGATCCTGGCCGGATTGTACGAAAGCGATACAGCCGGTCGGGTGTACAACACCTATGTGTGTGTCAATGCTGATGGACTGCTGGCCCAGCACCGCAAGCTGCACCCTTTTATCCATTCCCAGCTTACTCCGGGCGACCAGTACACTACCTTTACCCTGCATGGCTGGACCTGCGGTATCCTGACCTGCTACGATAATAACATTCTGGAGAACGTGCGGGCCACCCGCCTGCTGGGAGCAGATGTGCTGTTTATGCCGCACGTGACCATGGGCACCCCTTCCACCCGCCCCGGAGCCGGGTACTACGATGCCAACTGGGAGGAACGGGAGACCAACCCCACCGCCCTGCGTACTGAGTTTGATGGGCTGAAAGGCCGGGCCTGGCTGATGAAGTGGCTACCCGCCCGCGCCTACGACAATGCGCTGTACGCCATCTTTGCCAATGCCATCGGCATGGATGATGACCAGCTCAAGAATGGCTGCTCAATGATTCTGGACCCTTTCGGGGATGTAATTGCCGAATGCCGTCGCCTGGGAGATGAAGTGACAACGGCGACCTGCACGCCCGAAAAACTCACCCAGGCCGGAGGGCACCGCTACCGGCAGGCCCGCCGACCGGAACTGTACCGCGATATTCTGGGGCAGACCCACACCGCCGAACAGCAGGTGGTCTGGCTCGAGGCGGATGCCGATCAGTCTACCAAAGGTGCGTAAAGTTCAGCTTTCGGAGGTTCATGATACCGGGTTCGCATGGCTATCCAGACCTCCAAAAAAAACGGCCTGCCTGATGAACTGAAATGGGGCATCGAGCAGGAAAATCAGGCCATTCGGATGACCAAAGCAGGGTGTTTTTTGGGTCAGATGGGGTATCTTACCCCTCAATATTCCCCATCTGACGCCTCAGATGGCCTATATTACCCCCTGATATAGGTAATTTTAGGCGTCAGAAAGCACATTTTGGTCGACCGAATCGGCTTTCTGACACCGCAGATGCCCTACCTTAGTGAGCCATTGAGGCGATTTACCGCCAAATCAAGCCATTTTTGAAATTTGCTACGCATGTGATTTTCGGGACAGCTTGCGATTTTATACCATTTTGATCAGCCGTATTTTGCAGCCCTTAAACCACAAGAGTACTATGAATATTGCGAATTTAAGCCAGAAGGAATTGATGTATCGGGTAGAAGTAGCGGTGGAGGCAGCACTTCGCATTCCGGAATTACAAACCGTCTTGCAGGAGCACGGCTTATCGGCCGACAAGGCCAAAGTAGGGTTGAGCCTGATCAAGGAAGTGACGATTTGGCAAAAACGCCAGAACGATACCCAGCAGAATGCGGCGGATACCCAGAACACCCTGCGGCAGGTGCGCGACAGCATTGATGCCATTTACCGCCGACACCGGGTGCCCGCCCGCTTTGTGTACCGGGAAGACCCCAAAATGCTAAAGAAGCTGCAGTTGCACAAGCCCCGGCAGATCCGCTACACCGACTGGCTGGAGCAGGTCCTCGCCCTGTACGACAACCTGGATAGCAACGAGATATCCGGCTTTGGTATTTTACCCAAAGAGATCAGTGAAGTAAAAAAACTGGTAGGCCAGCTCACCGAACTGAATGTACTGCGCAACGACGCCCGCCGACAGGCCCAGCAAGCTACCCATGCCAAACAGATGGCCGTACACGACTTACGACAGTGGTTCCGCCGCTTCATCCGCGCTTCCGAATTCGCCTGCCAGGATGATCCCCAGATGCTTGAGTCCATGGGAGTGGTGGTGGCTTCTAAATAGAAAGCAGGTAGCAAAACACGTACGCAGTGCTCTAAGATGTAATTGAGATAGACGCAATGCGTTGATACATTCGTTTGCAATAAGTCTCGGATAAAACCAAATAATTTAAAAAAATGAAATTGATCGTTAATTGTAAAAATTGTAAAAATCAATTTACTACACCGAAGAAAGCAAGCAGCAGAATTAACTATTTTAAAAAATTCGGTGAAAAGTTTGAACTACCATGCCCTTCATGCAATCAAACAAAGCTGTACGAAGTTGATGATATTAGAGCTGTTGATTATTCATTTAAAGAATTAATTCTCAATCGATTATTTATCCTTATTGTTATTGCTGTAGTCAGTTTTGCATTAGGCTTTATTTTAATTAGCGCAACTGGTGCTTTTTTAATGACCGTAATTTCTGCGTTGATATTTGCTTTACTCGCCAAAAAGAATAATTCAAAAGCTAATTTAATTTTTAATAAACATAAAGTTAAGGGTCGTATGACCAGTATTGGATCATAAAATTCAACAACTTGAAAAAATCGACCTGCTGCTAATAATAGCTATACCCAATAGGGGTTTTGTGGGTTAGGTTATTCAGTGGTTTTAGCTTCTTTGCTACGGGGGACAATGACTCTCACTTCGATCACCCTACTGAGCATAGCCTGAGTATTTAAACCATCAAGTAAGAGAAATGAGGAAATGCTCAATTCTAATATTTCTTTTGTTGTTAATATTTCAACTCACTTGTAATCAGGAAAAAGAGGTGGAGTTTATTAAAAACAAAGGCAATGACATGCTGTATAATGTTTTTATTAGAGTACTTCCTGATTCAATTACCTTTTATGAATCAGAAAGGGTCAGTGTTCCTGGAAAATCCCAAACAAAACTTTACGTGAACATTCCAAATGAAGATTATCATCCAGGATATGAGTTCAACTATAGTAGAGTTCGTAAATATTCAGAAAACATGAGCCAATAGACCCGAGCAATACCGAGCGGTTAATCTTTCATAATTGAGCAACTATTGGATACTTTATGGTATACACCCTTTTGTGTGAATAATTGAAATTAGCCATATATAAACTTGAAAAAAGGTTTACAGCATCGTTCAGCTCTCAACACAGCGGTTATTTCACCATAGAGTTGTATGCGCCAAGTGGTAAAATGATAAATGAAAGAAAATCACCAATAAGTCGATCGAAAGCTATCCTAGGCGTTTGCATCAATAAAGAATCACGAAAACATGAAATCAATATTAGCAGTAATAGTTTTGGTACTTTCAGTGACGATGGCGTTTGGACAAAAAAGTGACTATCCTAAAGGCGTCTATATGTCATTTGATGAAATCAAACAAAAAACTCCAAGTGTCTCGGTCGAACTTGAAATAGAACGAAGAACAAAGGGAGAAATTAAAATGAATGGTGGTAACGATTATAAACTCTATACGTCAGACAAATCAATCCGTAAAAAGATAATTAAAAAAGAATATTACGGATATTCAGATGGTGACTCTCTTTACATTAACTGTATCCATTACGATATTCAACCTTGGTATGCTACAGTGCTGAGTGATGGGAAATTTTTAGTTATACGTGGTGGAATCTCGATGATTCCGAAAACCCAAAAGGCACAATTAGACAATCAGGCCCAACTTGGATATATGTTTGGCGCCATTGGAGGGGCAATTCAAGGAGCAAAATTAGCAATGCTAAGATTCATCTATGTGATTGATAAAGAATCAAATCAAATAACTACAGTTTCAAGTGACTACTTAAGAAAACTGCTCTCAGAAACACCAGAACTACTTGAACAGTTTGAAGCCGAAGAAGAGCAGGCAAATCAGAAGATATTCGTAAAATATTTGGGACTTCTTAATGAAAAAAACTGATGCTAAAAATCCTGCGCGGTACTGACGCTTGCGTTAATATGTCTGAAAAAATAAGACGTACTTAATATGTGAACATGAAGAAGATGATGATGTTACTACCCCTATTCGTACTTTCTTTGGCTGGTTGCGAATCGGAAGACGATACTTTATCCGATGACTCGCTGGATTACAAGCAGGAGATGCGGGAGTTTGTCATCAGCATCAGCCAGCAGGCCAAGGCCAGCCATCCCGGTTTCTTGATCATTCCCCAGAATGGTATCGAACTGGTAACCGAAAACGGTGAGGAGGATGGCCCTCCGGCGAGTGCCTATCTGGCAGCCATTGATGCCAACGGGCAGGAAGACCTGTTTTACGGATACGAAGAAGACGACCAGCCCACTCCTACCGAAGACAATCAGTATCTCCGCTCCTTGCTGGACATTTCCCGGGCCGCAGGCAATACCATACTGGTCACCGATTACTGTGCTACCCCGCAGCATATGGATGATTCCTACACCAAAAATACGGCTGCGCAGTACGTATCCTTCGCGGCCGATCACCGGGAGCTGGATCATATTCCCGTCTATCCCCTGCCCATTCCCGGTCAGAACACGCAGACGATCACTGCGCTAAACGAAGCGCAAAACTTCCTGTACCTGATTAACCCGGAAGGCTATGCCAGCAAGACTGATTTCATTGAGGCGGTGACAGCCACCGACTACGACCTTATCATCATGGACCTGTTCTTTCACGATGGGTCAGCTTTTACCGCTGAAGAAGTAGCCCAACTCCGGCAGAAAAGTCAGGGTGGAGAACGGTTGGTGGTCGCGTATATGTCCATTGGTGAAGCCGAAGACTACCGCTACTACTGGCAGGCAGACTGGGCAGCCTCCCCTCCCGACTGGATGGAGGCGGAGAACCCCGACTGGGAAGGCAATTACAAAGTCCGGTACTGGCAAGCGGATTGGCAACAGCTCATTCTTGGAGAGGAAGAGGGCTACCTGGGGAAAATCCTGGATGCCCAGTTCGATGGAGTGTACCTGGATATTATTGATGCCTTTGAGTATTTCGAGTAATTGTCGATAAGGCATTGAGCCTCTTTAGCATTGGTGCTGCTTCCTTCCCCAGCGTATATCTACCGCGTTTGCCTTTATCGAGGATATTGCGTTTCTTACTTTTCAAACGCTACCCTACCACCCTATGAAAACTTTACTATCCTTTCTGCTACTGCTTCCCGGTCTGGTCATTGCCCAGGACCGCCCAACCGGCAAACCGTTCGCCACCCGCTCCGAAGTAATTGCCCAGCACGGTATGGCCGCCACCAGTCAGCCACTGGCTACGCAAACCGCGCTCCATATCCTCCGGCAGGGAGGCAATGCCATTGATGCGGCCATTGCTGCCAATGCGGTGCTGGGATTGACCGAGCCAACCGGTAATGGCATTGGCGGTGATCTCTTCGCCATCGTTTGGGATGCCAAAGGCGAACAGTTACTGGGCCTGAATGCCAGCGGTCGCTCTCCCTACGATCTTTCGCTGGAGTACTTTGAGGAACAGGGATTGGATCAGGTACCCACCCTGGGTCCATTGTCGGTAAGTGTGCCCGGCTGCGTCAGTGGCTGGTTTGCGTTACACGAGCGTTTGGGTAGCCTGCCGATGACCACGCTCCTGCAACCCGCCATTGACTACGCCCGCGATGGATTTCCGCTCACGGAAGTGATTGCTGCCGGTTGGGCCGGTAATGCCCGGGTACTGAAACAATATGAAGGCTTTTCGGATATCTACATGCCCCATGGCAAGCCCCCGGCCAAGGGCGAAGTCTTCAAAAACCCCTACCTTTCCAATACGCTGGAAACGATAGCCAAAGAAGGACAAGAGGCTTTTTACAAGGGGGATATTGCCCGCACCATTGCCGAATACGTGCAGGCGCAGGGCGGCTTTCTCTCCTACCGGGATTTCACGGACCATGAAGCAGAATGGGTCACTCCCGTATCCACCAACTACCGGGGCTACGAAGTGTACGAGCTACCGCCCAACGGACAGGGCACGGCGGTGTTGCAGATGCTGAACATACTGGAAGGCTACGACCTGGCCAGCATGGGATTCGGTAGCGCCGAATACATTCACCATCTGGTAGAAGCCAAGAAACTGGCTTTTGAAGACCGAGCCAAGTACTACGCTGACCCGGCCTTCGTGCAGATTCCGATGGAGCAACTGATTTCCAAAGAATACGCTCAGGCCCGCAGCGAGCTCATTGACCCTGCCCAGGCGGGTGATGAATACCCCGCAGGAGAGTTGGAACAAGGCAATACCATTTATATGACAGTGGCAGACGACGAAGGAAACATGATCTCGCTGATCCAAAGTAATTACTCCGGCATGGGTTCCGGCATGACACCACCCGAGTTAGGCTTTGTGCTGCAAAACCGGGGCGCACTGTTCAGTCTGGAAGAAGGGCATAATAATGTATTTGAACCTCATAAACGCCCATTTCATACCATTATTCCGGCATTTGTGATGAAGGAAAACAAACCCTATATGAGTTTTGGCCTGATGGGCGGTGCCATGCAGCCCCAGGGACACGTGCAGGTACTGGTGAATATGATTGATTTTGGCATGAATGTGCAGGAAGCCGGCGACGCTCCCCGCATTAACCACTCCAGTGCTTCGCAGCCCACCGGAGGTAAAATGAGCGATGGCGGTATCCTATCCATGGAATCGGGCTTCTCACAGGAAACTATTCAGCAACTGCTTCGGATGGGACATACCATACAATCGTCGCGCGGCATATACGGCGGT
This sequence comes from Cyclobacteriaceae bacterium, assembly GCA_040222715.1. Lineage (GTDB taxonomy): Bacteria > Bacteroidota > Bacteroidia > Cytophagales > Cyclobacteriaceae > Tunicatimonas. Next base: position 14,310 of record JAVKCN010000152.1, read on the forward strand.
TATCAGGCCATTAAGTACGATGCCGAGCAGGATGTATATATCGGAGCTTCAGAATCGCGAAAAGACGGACAGGCCGCCGGGTACTAATAGCAATCAAGCCCCGATCCTGCTGCATAATTTATGTGACCCTTGGGTAAGGGGCTTGCCTTTGCTTATGCATTTTCCTTTTCTTTCGTTTTGTACTCTTCCTCATAATCAGACAGCCTTCGCTCGGCAGTCCATCGGGCATGACTGGAAGGAGCGATGTGGTGCCCCTTCCGGCGGGCATAGACTTGCGTAAATTCGGCGCCGAACAAAAAGATGAGGGCGGAGTAATTGACCCACAGCAGTATCAGGATCAGTGACCCCGCTGCCCCGAAGGCCGAACCCGGATCGGTTTGACCAAAGTAAATGCCCAGTGCTTCTTTACCAATTACAAATAGTATCGCCGTTACCAACGCACCAACCCACACCGAACGCCATTCTACTTTGGCATCAGGTAAGAATTTATAGATCATAGCGAATAGCGTGGTAATCACTCCCAGAGACACAACGATCTCTACAATATGAAATACATACAAAAGATATTCCGGGAGGTTTCGCTGGATAAACCCACTAAGCGCCTGAAGTGCGGTTGTCAGCACCAATGAGATTAACAGGAGAAACCCAATGGCAAAAATAAACCCCAGGGATAATACCCGGTCCAGGGCTATTTTGGCAATACCCGCCTCGGGTTTGGCTTCCACTTCCCAGGCCTGGTTCAGGGAGCGTTGCAGTTGCACAAATACCCCGGTAGCACCAAATACCAGGGTGGCAACTCCCACCGCAATGGCAATAACCGAATCGCCCTGCTGGCTGGCACTGGCAATCATGGTTTGTACCTGCTCGGCCGCCTGTTCTCCCACAGCACTGCTGATTTGCCCGGCAATCTCACCGCGCACTGCTTCTTCACTCCAGATCTGTCCCACTACTTTAATGATAATGATCAATAATGCGGGTAGGGAGAAAATGGAATAATAAGCAATCACGGCGCTTTGTCGGAATGGGTCGTCGGCATTCCACTCAAAATAGGTCTTTTTTAATATAGAAAAAATGCTTTTACCTTTGTCTTTTACGTTCACGTTCATCGTTGAAAAAATTAAATAACTTGTACCGAACTCAGTGATATAACTTTTCATCCCGGCAGATGGTTATCAACTCCATGACTTTACCGATCATTTTTTCTTTTCGAACCTTCTTTGCCTTTTTATCAATTATTACGGTATGAAGCGATTGATTTTTACCGTATTGGTGGCCATGCTGGTATTGTCTGAAGCCACGGCCCAATCCAAACGCATATCCAAAGCGGAATCAGCCTATCAGAAAGGGGAGTATGCCAAGGCACTGAAAAAGATCACCAAAGCAACCCTGCACCGGAAAACCAAAGACACTCCCCGTACCTGGCTGATGCAGGGCACCATTTATCAAACCCTAGCCCTTCAGGCTTCGTCCGATTCCCTGCATGAGGCCTATCTGCAACACGCCATTGCCGCTTACCGACATATGCAAACACTCGGCAACCATGATTCTGTACTCACTACCCAACCGATGGACTCGCTTTGGCAATCTTATTACACCCAGGCCCGGCAACATGCCGATCAACAACAATATGAGGAAGCGCTCACGGCTTTGCATCGGGCCCGTATGGTAAAGCCGAAGGATACCACCACCTACCTGGCCCAGGGTGAGATTGCTTTACGAAAGCAGGATTACCAACTGGCACAGCAAACCTACGATTATCTGCTAGATTCACTTCACTATGATGGAGTGCAATTGTATGAGGTTTACAATACCCTCGTTGATGTATCTTCTCTGCAGGAAACTGAAGCTGCCAAGACCCAGGCACTGTTAAAACAAGCGCAAATGCTCTTTCCAGACAGCACCTACTGGATAGATCGGGAGTTTGCTTTATTGACCAACCACGAACGGTGGAAAGAAGCTGAGCAACTGATTAACAACTCCTCACTCTCAACAGCGGCCCAAATTGAATTAATCAGGGAATTGGCCCACCAACAGCGTATTCGTAACCATTTCGAAGAGGCTCAATATTATTACCAACTGGCCCTGAAGATGGATGAGCAGAATCTGGAAGTGCTGTATGATCTGGCTTACTTACACCAGGAAAAGGCTATTGCCTCAGAAAAAGCCATCGGAGAGGATCAGACGGCTATCAAAGAGAGACGAGAACAGGCTCTGATCCACTATCGCAAATCATTGGAGTATCTTACGCTGGCGATTTCACTGGATCAGAATAATGACCACACGCTTCAGAACATCACCCTGGTAAAAAAGCATATTGGATCTCTGGAGAGGCTTTAGTACTTCTAATAATCTGCTACTGCTCACGCTTTAACTGCTCTATTTGCTGACCGACTTCTTCAGCTTCTGCCATCTTCTAGTCTCCTGCCCGTCGGTCTCGCTGCGATAAGGTATGGGCCTCAGCAAGTAGCTTCTGGTACTTCTCCTGCAACTTTTCAATGGGGCTTTTCTTTTTGAATAATCCAAACATGGTATTAAGATTTGCGGAAGGGACGAAAAACAAACTGTACAAATTCCTTGAATTGCTGACGGGAGGTAAAGACCGATTGCATCTCCTGCCAGTACGCTCCGCTTCCACTTTTCTTTTGTTGCGCAACGGTTTGGGTTACAGGGGGAACTTCGTAGTTCCGTTCTGCCGGAGCAGGCTGAGGCTTTCCATTCTTCTGCTGGTCCAGCAC
>JAVKCN010000153.1:0-90294 GCA_040222715.1 Cyclobacteriaceae bacterium
GGTGACTCTTGCCCGTTTTATATCCCCTCTCTAATGAATGCTTCTGGGCTTCAGTTAAGCTAATAAATCTTTTCTTACGGCTCATCACGCAAAAATAGTGAAAAACTACTATTTATAAGCTATTTTTGTCTTAGTGCTTATTTTTTTTTAATTAATATATCCTTAACCTACAATAAAGTTTTCGAGTTTTCTTTAATGAACAGTTAAAGTATGGATTTTTTTTTCAAAATTGTTGCCAACATAGAGATAGCGCATAGTTGCGGCTATCTCCCATATAACAGCACTATACACCTCTGCGTTACCCGGTCTGCGTGACTGGATTTTATTGGTCAACTGTATCTATCTCAGGAAACACGGTTTAACCATACGGAAGAAATAGAAAAATAAGTTCAGCTCATTTGCGCCATAAGGGGCAATTATGTTCAACACCGTAAATATAACTGAATAGCCCGGGAATTGCATTCTAAAGGGTTCAGATCGTGTGCCCCGCGTGGGGCAATAAGGTCGACGCGCGTCGATTACACTGCCCCAAGCTACAATTGTATAAAAACAAGTAAAAGTAGATGGTACAGCTTGATTTTTCGCCAACCTACCTCGAAATAGTTCAATTACCAGGCGACTCAACGGCTATTTACTCCAGTTTCTTCTTAATCACCCCGCCTTTGGTATCGTTGACGTTATATTCTACCATGAATGCCTGCGGATCAATGCTTTCCACCAGGTTGTGCAGCTGGCGGAGGTCCAGACGGGTGACAATGGTGTGGATGATGTCAATCTCGGCGGAAAGATGGGGCATCTTCTTATAACCGCGTTTGCCCTGGTAGATGGTAACGCCGTAGCCCATGGTTTCAGTAATGGCTTCGCGGATCTCTTCGCTCTTGGGCGACACAACCGTCACGCCCACGTACTCTTCAATACCGTGGATGATGTAGTCTGTAGTGCGGGAAGCAACCAGATACGTGAGAATGGAGTATAAGGCGACCTCTATGTTAATCACCATGGCAGCCACCATAAATAAAATCACATTGAACGTCAGGATGACCGTTCCGATGGTTATTCGAAACTTCTTACCCAGGTAGATCGCCAGAATCTCGGTACCATCAATCACTGCTCCGCCACGTACCGTAAAGCCAATCCCGGCTCCCAGAAAAATCCCGCCGAAGATGGCAATGAGTAATTTATCTTCCGTCAGAGAGGGCACTTCAATCAGGTACAGCATCACCGCAAATACCAGGATAGATAGCACTGATTTGAAGGCCAGAATGCCGGATAGCTGCCGGTAGCCCAGATAAATAAAGGGAGCATTGATGATGACCACCAGCCAGGCAATATTCCAGCCCGTGACATGGTTGATGAGCAGAGACACGCCGGTCACTCCGCCGTCTAAAAAATGGTTGGGCAATAAAAAACCCTTCAAACCTACACTGGCTAAAGCAATACCTATCGTGATCAGCAAAAATTCAATCCACCTTCGCTTTTGTAAAAATCGTTTGTCCACCGTACTCCCATTTAGTTTTCAGAAAGATACTGGGGAAAACCGAACATAAAAGCGCAGGCAGAGAAAATACCAAAACCCATCAAAAAAAATGCTTCCTGCCGAGAATCTCAGCAGGAAGCACAGTAGTTATCCTTATGTAGCTAATCTTGAATGTTGTTTCAGTGATTGGGTTTGATTGGTACCGCGGAGTTCCAACCTTTCTCGTTAGTAATCCCACAACCTGATAAGTAACCCATGCTGCGGCATTAATTTCGGAAAAGAAGGTAGACCTCTGGCTGCTTTTGCCCGAATAAGCATTGTGGGTTGTACATAAAAGCTGTATACTAGCGGCCCACATCATAGAATGAATAAATAACCATGGCACAACCCATTAGAGTACTGGTCGTAGGCTGCGGCAACATGGGCGCTTCCCACGCCCGCGCCTATCACAAAATGAATGAATTTGAGATTGTCGGGCTGGTCAGCCGAGGCCCGGAAAGCCGGGGACGTTTGTCCGAAGAACTGGGCGGCCTGCCCCAGTTCGGCGATTTCTACGAAGCGCTGAAGGAAACTCAACCTGATGCAGTTTCCATCAATACTTACCCTGATACCCACGCCGAGTACGTTACCCAAAGTCTGAAAGCCGGGGCGCACGTATTCGTTGAAAAACCACTGGCCAACACCGTGGCCGAGTGCGAAGAGATTGTGCGGGTGGCTCAGGAAACCGGCAAGAAGCTGCTGATCGGCTACATTGTGCGGGTGCACCCGGCCTGGACCAAATTCATTGAGCTTTCCCAAACGCTGGGTAAACCGCTTGTGATGCGCATGAACCTCAACCAGCAAAGCAGCGGCAAAACCTGGGAAACGCACAAAAACCTGATGAAATCCATGTCGCCCATCGTTGACTGCGGAGTACACTACGTAGATGTAATGTGCCTGATGACCGAGGCCAAACCCATCCGCGTCAGCGGCATCGGGGCCCGCCTCACCGACGAGGTTGCACCAGATATGTACAACTACGGCCATTTGCAGGTTACCTTCGATGATGGTTCGGTGGGCTGGTACGAAGCCGGTTGGGGCCCGATGATGAGTGAAACTGCCTTCTTCGTTAAAGATGTGATCGGTCCCAAAGGCTGTGTCAGTATCATGGAATCGCAGAGTGCCTCCGACGATGTGGACGCGCATTCCAAAACCAACGCCCTCAAAGTACACTTCGCCGATCGGGATGCCAGCGGGCAATTCAGCAAAAAAGACGAGATCGTCAGTACCGCCGACGAGCCCGACCACCAGGGATTATGTGACCGGGAACAGGCATTGTTTTATAAAGCCATCAGCGAAGACATGGACTTATCCCGACACCATCGGGATGCCATCAACAGCCTGCGGGTGGTACTGGCTGCCGATGAATCTTTCAAAACCGGAAAAACGGTTGAACTGAAAGCCTAAACTCCCTTCGGGAAACATGGCTGTCACAATTTTGGTCTTAGAAACCAGCATTATCGCCTTTGCACTATGCTGGTTTCTACCATTAGGCCCACCTTTCTTCTATGCAGACCTGATTTAACTCCATTAACAGATCCGCACCGCGCAATTTGCAATATGTTACAGTAATTGTGTTTCTGAAGCAAAAAAGGCAACTCCAGAATCCTATAATCGGGAAAATTTCATAAATTGAGCGGTTCTATTGAATGAGTGATCTTTTAACACTCCAACGTTTCTGAATTTTTCCTTATTAATGCACATTTTTCACCTACCCGCTTATCTAACCCGTCAAGGACGTCGTTTGATCTCATTTCGCCTTAACCGATTTAATCAGGTACTGACTGTCACCAGCCTCTTACTGTTAGCTGCTCAGAGCCGGTTACCTGATATTACTTCGGCTACCGAAGACCCATTTGAAGCTTATACCGATACCGTGCCCGGCACCTCCTTTGGTTTCGAAATGCTCCCCATCCCCGAGGGCAGTTTCCTAATGGGCAGCCCGGATTCGGAAGAGTTTCACAAAGATGATGAAGGGCCGCAGGTAGAAGTTACCGTGGACGCCTTCTGGATGGCCAAGTACGAGCTTTCCTGGGATCTCTACGAGGTATTCGTCTTTCAGGAACTGGAAAAACGCTATGCTGAGGAAGCCGGTGGCATTGAAAACGCCAACATACCCGATGTGGATGCGGTCTCCCGCCCCACTCCTCCCTACCTGGATATGAGCTTCAACATGGGTAAATATGGTTTCCCGGCCATTTGCATGACGCAATACGCTGCCAGTCAGTTTTGCAAGTGGCTTTCGGCCAAAACCGGAGACTTCTATCGCCTGCCTACCGAAGCCGAATGGGAATATGCCTGCCGCGCAGGTACAACTACTGCTTATTCCTTCGGAGACGATGTATCTCAGTTGGACGACTATGCCTGGCACTACGGCAACACCTACGGAGGTTATGAAAAGATCGGTACCAAGAAGCCCAACCCCTGGGGGCTGTACGATATGCACGGCAATGTTGCCGAATGGACGCTGGACCAGTTCAATCCGGCCTATTATGCCAGCCTGGACCAGGCTACTTCCAAAAATCCCTGGAACCAGCCCACCGAACTGTATCCGCGAACCGCGCGCGGTGGCTCTTACGATGACGACCCGGAAGTACTTCGCTCCGCCGCCCGAATGGCTTCCAGCCCCCAATGGAAACAACAAGACCCACAGATTCCCAAGAGCCGCTGGTGGCACACCGATGCTCGCTGGGTAGGTATTCGCCTGGTACGGCCTAAAACTACTCCCTCACCCGAAGAGCAGGAAGCGTACTGGATTGATCCGATTGAGGATTTATAGTTTAGGTATTGGAGAATGGGATTCTGGCATTCATAAACCGTAATTTCTCCTAATGTGGTGAAGCAGGTGTAATGAATTATAGGATGAATCTCTGAGGATTATTGTAGCTTCATGATTGATGAATCCGCTATTTTCCAGCCATAAACCTGCTCCTAAATTTTACATTACCACCAAATAATTTAGGAAAAACCCATTGTTTGTATGAAATTAAAGAGTAAAAACATAAAGTGGGGGGAAAGTGGGCACCGGATAATGCAGCATGAGAACCGCACTGTCGGAAAAGACAAGTCTGATCAAAGCTTTAAAAAATTGATAATCAACCATTTACCCTTGCCACAATTGCACTATCAAACAATTCAATAATCACCAATCTGTTGTAATATGTACAAGAACCTAACAATGAATCGTCGCAAATTTGTGAAGAACTCAGCCGCTGCTACGGCCGGAGGACTACTGATCAGCCAGTTGCCTATTGAAGCCAGTGCCTATGTACGAGGCAATGAAACCATCAAAGTAGCCTTGATTGGCTGTGGTGGTCGGGGTAGTGGAGCGGCCAGCCAGGCCATGAGTGTAGAGCAGGATGTAAAACTGGTGGCAATGTGCGACGCGTTCCGTGATCGACTGGACGACTGCTACAAAAACCTACAGGAAAAGCATGGCGCATCCGGACGCATAGACGTCCCGGAAGACCATAAGTTTGTGGGCTTTGACGGTTATAAAGAAGCCATTGCCCTGGCCGACGTCGTCATCCTGACCACTCCTCCCGGCTTCCGTCCCATCCACTTCGAAGAGGCCATCAATGCCGGAAAACACGTCTTCATGGAAAAGCCGGTAGCTACCGATGCTCCCGGAGTACGCAAAGTGCTGGAAGTCGCTAAAAAAGCCAAAGAAAAGAACCTGAACGTAGTAGTAGGATTACAACGCCACTACCAGCCCAGTTACTTAGCCCTGATGGAGCGCATCCACAGTGGTGAAATCGGCGATATTGTCGGTGGACAAATCTACTGGAACAGTAGCGGAGTGTGGGTACGCCCGCGCGAAGCCAGCCAGACTGAAATGGAATATCAGATGCGCAACTGGTACTACTTTAACTGGCTTTGTGGTGACCACATCCTCGAGCAGCATATTCATAATATTGACGTGGCCAACTGGGCCAAGCAGTCGTATCCGGTAATGGCACAGGGTATGGGCGGACGCGAAGTGCGGAAAGGACCCGAGCATGGCCAGATCTTCGATCACCACTACGTAGAATTCCACTACGATGACGGCACCATGATCAACAGCCAGTGCCGCCACATTGAGGGTTGCATGAATAAAGTAGCCGAATCCTTCGTCGGTACCAAAGGGCGGGCAACTACCGATGGCAAAACGCAGATTACCGACAATAAAGGAAAAGTCATCTGGAGCCACCGGGGTAAGAATGATCCCAACCCCTACCAGGTGGAACACGACCGGCTGTTTGCTACCCTGGCCAATGGCGGAGATTTGCTGACGGATGCCGAAAACGGAGCGAAGAGTACCATGACCGCTATTTTGGGCCGTATGGCTACCTACTCCGGTAAAGTGGTTACCTGGGACGAGGCCCTTAATTCTGATGTCAGCATCATGCCTCAAACCTACGCTTTTGATGCCGACCCTCCGGTAATGCCAGACGAAAACGGACTATATCCGATACCTACCCCTGGCAAAACCAAGGTGATATAACATTTATCCATTACTTTGTGGTTAAAAGCCGTATCGAGAGAGATCTCAATACGGCTTTTCTACTCCTGCATCTTACGCCGAAGCACCGACCGCACTCGATTTTCTCCCTGACAAATGTGATAAATGACGAAGGAGATATTCTTTTGTTTCTACTAACTTGCCAGCGACCAACTTTCCCTATGCGAAAACTCCTTCTACTGTTGCTGCCATCCTTAGCCGCCTGCGGATATCAGGATCAGGGTGCGCCCCTGAATACCTCCGATTACTCCAAACTGATTACCCGAGAATTTACGGGTGATTTGGCGTATAATACCACTGCCTATGTAGAAAAATACTGGCGGGTGGTGGGCAACTCCGGCTTTGACTCCAGCATTTATGAAATTGTGCGTAACCTGAAGCAAAGCGGGTTTGTGATGGAAGACAATGCCTCAGCGCAAGAACCCCTGACGTACCGCATTGAAAAATGGCCGATGGAGAAGCCTACCTGGGAGCCAGTAGATGCCCGAGTCATGATCGAAGGGGAGGAAGAAGCATTGCTGCAATTTGCCACCAACCGGAACATGATTGCCATTAACTCCTACCCCACTCCGAAAGAAGGAGTCAGTGCGGAGGTAGTGTATGTGCCCGATACTTTGACCTTAAAAGAAATAGATGTAACAGGAAAAATAGTATTCTCTGAAATGCATCCGCACCCGCTGTTTGAAGCCGCCATCATTCAGGGCGGGGCAATCGGACTGATTACCTACAATAATCCTGACTATATACAGCCGGAGAAGAATACAACCTCCATCCAGTTCAGAAGCATTCCCCTCAATGAAGAACGGAAAGCCTGGGGTATTGCCCTTTCCTATGCAGCCAGGGAACGTCTCAGAAGCTCCTTAGCAAAAGGCAGGGTACGCTTAAGCGTCAGTATTGATACCGAGATTTACCCGTCGGAAGAACTAACCGTTGTAGCCAATGTCCGGGGGACGGACCATCCCCGGCAGCGGATGGTGTTTAGCGCCCACGTGCAGGAACCCGGAGCCAATGATAACGCCAGCGGAGTGGGAGTCGCTTTAGAGATGGCCACCGTTACGGCCCAATTGGTTAGGGCCGGACAATTCTCTCCCAAAAGAACGCTGACTTTTCTGTGGGGCGATGAAATTGTTTCTACCCGCCGGTATGTGAAAGAAGACAGCATTCGTGGTGATACGATCAAGTGGGGCATCAGCCTGGACATGGTGGGCGAGAATACCGAGATCACGGGCGGGTCTTTTTTAATCGAGAAAATGCCCGACCCTAGTGCCATCTGGACCCGTGGCAAGGATGAACATACCGAATGGGGAGCCAGTGAAATCACCCTGGACGATATGCAGCCCCATTACCTCAACGACTTCGTGATCAACCGCTTCATGGAGCAGGGCAAACGAGCCAGCTGGGAGGTAAAAAGCAATCCCTTTGAAGGCGGTAGCGACCATGTTCCCTTTCTACGAGCTGACATTCCCGGAGTGCTATGCTGGCATTTTACTGATCAGTTTTACCATACTGATCTGGATCGTATTGATAAAGTATCCCAATCAACATTGAAGAATGTAGGTACGGCGGCCCTGGTGAGTGCTTATCTGCTACTGAATGCTGATGAAAGCACTGCTCAACAAGTTATTGATGAGGTTCAAGAAGCTGGCATCGCCCGTCTGGAAACCGAGCTAATCCAAAGTCAACTCGCCATGAGCGAAGGAGCGACTCCCACTTCACAAACCGAGATTATCCAGGCCTGGGAAGACTGGTATATACAGGCGTTAGCCACCTGCTCTGATATGGTTGATGATCCGGCACGCGTACAATCTGATATCGAGACCGCGCAATCATCCATACGCAGTACAGCCAACAATACAATCAGACAGATGCAGACCACACCATGAAAAGCAGTCTAAAAATTCGCCTGAGTGGCAAAAATGCCAGATAAAATGGCCCGATTATCCCCTGTTCCTAAAAAAAATTAAAAAAATAGGTTACATTATCCTTTTTAAGTTTTACTTTTAAGAAATGACTGCGGTCAGTACTACTTCTCTACGCTATTTCTCTTCTTCTCTATTCTATTTGATTACGCGAGCATAGTCTCCCAAAGCATTCGTTGCCAGAACTACGTTCATGCGTGACCCATCGACTGCGGTCGGCATTACTTCTCTTTTTCTATTTCTCTATACTATGTAATCACGTGGGCTAAGCTTCCATAAGCCTTGGTTGCTCTATGCTCATGGGTGTGTCCGCAGGTCTGTTTACTCGTACTCACTTAACCCATATAATAATTTATTACTTATGAAAAATGTATTTAGCATTTTGTTAGTTGTATTGATTGCCTGGTCCGCGGGTTGTTCCGAAGAGGAAACTGTTACCCCTACTCCTGAGCCAGAGCCCGAACCGGAAATCATAGAAGTATCAGCGGGTTTTACTGCAGATTCTACCGTGATCGAAGTCGGCAAGAGCGTTACCTTTGACGACAATTCTACCGGTAGCCCCACCGCATGGAGCTGGACCTTTGAAGGCGGAGAACCGGCAACCTCTACCCAACAAAATCCGGTGGTAAGCTACAGCGCTCCCGGTACCTATGACGTTACCCTTAAAGTATCCAATGCCACCTCTGAAGATACGCTAACCAAAAGCGAGATGATCACCGTGGAAGTTACTCCCGAGGAGGAGGAGGAGGAAGAAGGTGAGGGAATAGCTTTAGAAGCTCAGTTCACCTTTGATGCCATTGCCATTCAGCCGGGAGGGAGCGTACAGTTTACCGATGCTTCTACCGGAAACCCGACTTCCTGGAGCTGGGACTTTGCAGGAGGAACGCCGGCTACTTCCAGCGATCAGAACCCTACGATCACCTACGATACTCCCGGTGTATTCGGAGTATCTCTTACCGTTTCCAATGGTGATACCGACCATACCTTATCGTCCGATAGTCTGATCGTTGTGGTTGAAGAAGAGGAAGTCGTAGAGAATGATTTTGATCTGGCAGGCATGTGGCTGCTGGAAAGCAACTCTACTGATGTACTGGAAGAATCTGTAGTACTATTTGATCCGGAAACCCAGCAGGCCACCCTGATTGAGCTCTGGATGAATACCCACTGCTTTGAGTTTGGTGACATCGTGTGGAAAGATGTTACTCCTACTGCCGATGGTTTTACCTTGCAGGAAATGTATCGCAATTGTGTAACACACCTTTACGCGGATTCTGAGATTACCATCGTGGATGAGAATACCATTCGCATGACAGGCAATTTCCAGGGTGAGCCCTTCAGCCGAACCTGGACGCGATACGAATGCAAGGAAGAGCACGATCTTGATACCTACCTGAACGGAACCTGGGAAGAGGTAGACGGAGCTCCCAATAAGCTATTAATAGGTCTGCAAATTACCGCCGACCTGTCCGAAGGTCAGGGAGTGGTAGTGGATGACGCCAATAACCCCATCTGCTGGGAAGTAGGGGATGTGGCCTGGGATGAGATTGAGGCGACAAATGCCTGTGGAGTTTATTCCGTTCAAGGACTGGTGAAGGATTGCACCACCGAAGAAAGACAGAACTATTATATCAGAATCATTCATGAGAATCGATTTGTTCTCCAGGACAAATACGGAGGAACCCAGGCCTTTTTCGAACGCGTAGTAGAGGAAAGTTAGAGTACGCTCTTACACCTTCTCAACCCGCATTGCAAGGCAAGATACCAAGATTAACCCATCCAACGGGGAGCACAATACTCCCCGTTGTTATTTTTATAGGCTGATCAGACATTTACATCAGGGCTTTTGTCCGACGCTTACTTCAATAGATTATTTCATGACACGAATACCATAAAAATCACTAGCTTCGCAGGCTTTTTATTGTATGCCTATGTTTTCAGAAGACCAATGGATCGATTGGGTGGACCGTTTAGCCCAGGACGATTATACCATCATTGATGACTTTATTTCAGAGTCGTTGTACCAGGATATTCGGGCCTTTCTGCGGCGACAGCAAGAGGAGGAGGAGTTTGCCAAAGCTGGCATCGGCACCATGGGTGATTATCAGATCAAGACTTCCGTGCGCGGTGATTTTGTCTACTGGCTGGATACGAAACGTGATCAGGAGCTCACCCCATTCTTTGAGTTGGCCCAGGAAATGATCGCCACGCTTAATCGCTACTGCTACCTAAGCCTGAGCGGTTCAGAGTTTCACCTGGCCTACTACCCTCCCGGCGCTTTCTACCACCGGCACCTGGACCAGTTCCGGGAACGCAACAATCGTCTGATCTCGGTGGTGCTCTACCTGAACGAAGGATGGCAACCCGGTGACGGAGGCGAGCTCAAAATTTTCCGACCGGATGGAAACGATGTGCTGTGCGAACCCCTGGCCCGCCGCTGCATCCTGTTCAAAAGTGATGTAGTGGAGCACGAAGTCCTGCTTACCCATACCGACCGTTACAGCCTGACCGGCTGGTTACTCTACCAACCCGCCTCGTTGGGCTATCTGCTAGCATAAAAAAAAGGCCTGAGTTACCCCAGGTCTTTTCAATGCTTTGAAGTGTCTAAGGATTAAAACGTATACTTCAGTCCCATCATCAGTTTGAACCCATCGCCTTCGTAGCGGCGCTGGCCGTAGTTCGTACGCACACTATACTGAATCTGCTGGGTTTCCGGATTGAATCCATCCACGTTATATAGTTCTTCATTGATGATATTGTGTGTACCTCCCCAACTCGGGTCAATCAGGTTGAGAAAGTTAAACACATCAATATTAAATACCAGTCCATGCCGGTTATACAGCGGGATGTCCTGCGTCAGGCGGACGTTCAGGTCAGTTCTCCAGGGCTTCAGGCCGCCCAGGGGTTGCGCGTAACTACCGATATTATCTTCCAGATACTCCCGGGCTTCTGGTGAAGTATTTTCAAACACATACTGCAGATCCTGGGCAAACTGCTCGCCTTGCAAGCCGGCGGTCTGAGGATCATACGGATCAAAAATATAGGCCGCAAAGCCGTTAAGTTCCCGTACTTTCGAGCCGTTAAGATCCGCCGAGCGATTGGTCGCTGAAAAACGTCCTCCCTGGATCATGTTCAGAAAGATACCCAGTTGGGTACCGCCTATCTTGGGGGTGGTCAGATTCAGCAGCACCTTATGGCGGAAATCGTTCGGAGAATACGCGCTGTTAATGAAGTCATAATCAAAGTAAGACGTTCCGGTAAAGCGTTGATCATCCTCATTTCGGAAACGTTCGGCACCTCGAGCGTCAGCCCGGGTATAGCTCAGGTTGAGTTTTCCCTGGTTTGATAAATCAATTGCCACATCCAGTACCAATGCCATAAACCGAGATTCGTAGCCATTGGTGAACATGAGCGCATCTTCAAACTGATCTGATATGCGGGCGGAACGGAAATTAGCGGGACCACCGTTTTCCAGACTGTAATTGGCTAACGGCGTGTATACTTCCCGGCCTCCTTCGCCCTGTATGGTAAACTGTACCTCATCCCGGAGGTTGGCATTTTCCATCACATACATATCCTTGGTTTTGCTGTAGTACAAGCTGACCCCCGCCCGGATTCGGTTACTCAGGTAGCGATGATAGCTTAGGTTGGCCCGGAACGACATCGGTACTTCAAAATCTTCATCCAGAAAGCGAACTACCTGCGCGGCATTTCCCGATGAGGGGTATAACTCAGACTGGGTTAGCCCGTCGCCGGGAATTTCTTCGTAATTCTGGTTGTATTGTTCGTAATTCGGAGTGGGCAGGATGATCTCATTACCGTTCTCATCCAGGTCACCCCGGGTTACGTCCACCCCGGTAAAGCGGATGCCATTGTCTATCAACGAGTAAATGTAAGGGCGAGAGATCACTTGCCCCACAAACCAACCGGCCCCGGCATTGACAATATTCTTTCCGCTGCCATCCAGGTCCCAGTTAATATTGAGTCGGGGCTGAATATTATTGAAGTCGGTAGGGGCAACATCATTGCGGTAGCCTAATTCCTGATCGAGCACTTCATTATAATCGGCTTTGGTCAGAAACATATTCAGATCGTAGCGTAAACCGGCACTTACCTGCAAATTAGGAATAAGCTCTGTGCTCACCTGTCCGTATAAGGAAACGTCTACCATCCAGGTGCTTACCGGATCTATCAGTTCCTGGCCGGGGTTGGTAAATTTGCGTTGGTAGCGGTCTGGCTCACCTCGTTCCAGGGCATCCAGGCTATAAAAATCAAACCGACCCTGCGTATCGTGGGTGTAGATACCCCGGCTGTTGGTGATCAGGTTATTGGTACCAAACGTAAAATTGTATTTCCCTCGGGTAAGGTAGGTATTATTGATAATGTTGTAGGTATGGTTGGTTTGATCCTCGGGAGTCCAGCGATTGTACCGGGGCACCATAATATACTCGGAGGTATCTCCGGTGGGCAGCACCGACTCCGAAATGATCCAAAGCTGTGGATGCCGACCAGTGGTAATAATATTGCCCCGTTTATTATGGAAATACCCTATTTTAAACTCATTAGAGGTGGTCGGTGATAGTTGCGATCGCAGTGCGACTAATGCGTTGGAACCTCGGTTCACAAAATCATAGGTAGAAGAAAACAACCCATAGCGGCCAATATCACTGTTATTCTGATCCGGCAACTCGTAGTTATTGGTAGTCAACCGTAGGGTAAGCGTATTGCGGGGGTTTAACTGCCAGTCGAGGCGGGCAAACCAGGTGTCCAGGGTGCGGGTACGCTGGAAGAAACCATATTGTTGCTCATCGCCTACTCCGTAACGGGGTGTTCTGAGAATATCCAGGGCCCGCTCCATGTCCGTCACGGAGATCCGACCACCCTGATTATTTTGCAGGATACCGTCCTCAGTGGTTTGCGACCACAGGTCGTATTGCTGCTCAAACCGTTCTCCATCGTAGGCCACGAAAAAGTGCAGTTTGTCTTTGATAATGGGCCCACCCAGCGAAAACCCTCGCTGTACTTTGGTATCCCCTAACACATCCCGTCCCTGCAAATCCTGGTCAGCGGCCAGACGGGCATCCCAGAAGTAGGCAAACGCACTGCCGTGAAACTCGTTCGTACCGGACTTAGTCACTGCTTTAATTCCTCCGGCGGCCCCTCGTCCGTCAATCACATCGTAGGAATTGGTCACCACTTCAAACTCCCGCAGAGCTTCCATCGATAATACGTAGGGCGAATCACCCTGCCCTCCAAAACTGGCCTCCCGGGCATTCACCCCATCGATCTGAATAGAGTTAGAGCGGCTATCCACACCGGCGATGTTTGTTCCACCACCTACCAGCGGCGAAAGGGCCGCCAGGTTGCTGAAGTTACGGTCATTGGCAGGCAGGCTTTTTACATCCTGAGCACTGACTGATGTGGCTGCGGCCAGACGGTCATTCCGGCTTTTAAAGCCGCTACCGCTTACCACTACCTCCGAGAGTTCGGTAGCAGACTCGCTCATTTCAAAATCTACTTCCACGTTATTACCCTGGTTTAACATCACTCCGGTTTTCTTTTGATCAGCATAGCCGACAAAACTCGATGTAATGGTGTAGGGGCCACCTACAGGCAGTTGCTGTAGTGTGTAACTTCCCTGTAGGTTGGTAACCGTTCCCGTGGTGAAGCCCGTGGATTCGTTTTTTACGGATACGGTGGCAGTGGGTAGCCCTTCTTGATTTTCGTCGGTGATTCTACCGGAAATAGAGGCATCTGTGCCCTGAGCATACAGTTGGGTTCCAAAAGTAAAACAGCAACCTACAGTCAGAAGCATCGTCCAGTAACATAGGTCAGACAGGACCCTTCGCAGGGGGTAGTACAAAGTTCTCATAGTGGTTATTTTTGGTTGATTGTATGATGTTGTCGTAAGCGGATAGGCCACTGAACTCCAGACAACATAGCCTCCGCAAATGTAGGTCTTCCCCCAGGAGACTAGGTTGTGTTACGATTAACTGTATGTTAAGAATCAGTAACATACCAGCTAATATAGGCTTTATTTTGAAAGATCACAGGATGGTATCTATGCCGGTGGGAATGCCCAGATCCGTCACTTTATCAATTCCGGTTTACCATCAACCACGATGCTTTTTCTGGTTTTTCCCGCCCAACTTATGTATCTTTCCTACACAACCGATACTAATGAAAAAGACCCATCTTCTTCTTCCCGCTGCCGCTTTCTTCATGACCTTTCCGGCTTTCAGTCAGGAGGACGTACAGAAGGATCTGCAAACCCAGTTCGTAATGGCTGAGGCCGGGGAGGTCATCGAGATCCCCGCCGGACATTTCACACTCACCAAAAGCCTGTGGCTTGATCAGGGTGAAAATGTGACCATCCGGGGGGCGGGCATGGACAAAACCGTGCTTTCCTTTGCCGAACAGACCGAAGGGGCCGAGGGTATCAAGGTTACGGGCGGGCAGCACATTCTGATTGAAGGACTGACCGTGCAGGATGCCAAGGGCGATGCTATCAAAACCCAGGACGTGAACGGCATCACCTTTCGGGCAGTGAAAACCGAATGGAGCGGAGCTCCCAAAGAGACCAACGGGGCGTATGGCCTCTACCCGGTGCTGTGCCAGAACGTGCTGATCGAGGGCTGCGAGAGCATCGGGGCCTCGGATGCGGGTATCTATGTGGGGCAGTCTAAGCACATCATTGTCCGCAACAGCACCGCCCACCACAATGTGACTGGCATTGAGATTGAAAACTCGGAGGTAGCCGATGTGTACAACAATGTTACCCATGATAACACCGGCGGCATTCTGGTGTTTGATCTGCCCAACCTGGTAAAGAAGAAAGGGGGGCATGTGCGGGTGTTCGACAATGAGGTGCGGGAGAACAACCATGCGAACTTTGCGCCCGAGGGCAATATTGTGGCGGGAGTCACCCCCGGTACGGGCATCCTCATTCTGGCTACCAGCGATGTGGAAGTCTTTAACAACCGGATCATCAACAACCGAACAACGGGCACCTCCATCATCAGCTACTACATGACCGAGCAACCCATCAACGATAAGCTCTACGATCCCTATCCCAAACGCATCTTCATTCACGACAACCTTTACGAGCGGGAAGCGGTTGAGGCTTCCGATCAGACCCGCACGGGAAAACTATACCGCGACCAGTTTAAGTTTGGTACCGACGTACCCCACATTGTGTGGGATGGTATATTACCCGAAGATGCCCTCGACAAAAACGGCCAGGTCAAAGACCAATACCAGATCTGCATCCGCAACAATACCAATGCCTCCTTCGCCAACCTCGATGCCCAGGGTGGTTTTCAAAACATCAGCCGCGACCTGAGTGCCTACGACTGCACGCGGCAATCGCTGGAGGCAGCGGACCTGGCTTTAGAAGACAAGTAGCGTATGAAGACCGTCACCGTCATCTGTTTTTTAGCCCTTTTTCTACTGGGGCTGAGCAGCCTGCGTCCGGCTCCCGAAAACAGAAGGCTGCCTGCCCGGGCGAAGATGACCCTCTCGGAATATGGGTTCTTTCAGGGAGATATGGCCGAGCAGCAACCCATAGCCGGAGTGCTGCCCTACGACCTGAATACTCCCCTCTTCTCTGATTATGCGCAGAAGCTACGCTTTGTGCAGCTACCCGAAGGACAAGCCGCCACCTACCGGGAGCGGGACGTATTGGATCTGCCCGTCGGCAGTGTGCTGATCAAAACCTTTTATTATCCGCAGGACTTTCGCCAACCCGAACAGGGCCGTGTGCTGCTGGAAACCCGACTGCTGTTGCACGAAGAAGATGGCTGGTACGCCCTGCCCTATATCTGGAATGAAGAGCAGACCGAAGCTCAGCTCGAAGTGGCCGGAGGCACAAAAGACATTGCCTGGAAAGACCTGGCCGGCCAACCACAACAACTGGCCTACTCTATTCCCAACATGAACCAGTGCAAGGGTTGCCACGTGAAGAACCAACAGATCAAGCCCATTGGCCCCACCGCCCGCCAACTGAACCGAAACCACCCTTATGCTGATGGTGAACAGAACCAGCTGGTGAAGTGGGAATCTCTGGGCTATCTGAACTCTCGCCCTCCGGATGATGAACTGCCCCGGCTGGCCGTGTGGGATGATCCGGCGAGCGGTACGCTGAACGAACGGGCGCGGGCCTACCTGGACATCAATTGCGCCCACTGCCACAGTGCCGAAGCCCCCGCCAACACCTCCGGGCTATTGCTCGACTATTATCAGACCGATAGTACTGCCCTAGGCATCGCCAAACCTCCGGTCGCCGCCGGACGCGGTACGGGAGGAAATGCCCACGACATCGTACCCGGCCACCCGAAAGCTTCTATTATGTGGTACCGCATCACCTCCACCGACCCCGGAGTGCGCATGCCCGAACTGGGTCGACAGCTCGTCCACGAAGAAGGTGTCGCCCTGATTGAAGAGTGGATTGAAAGCCTGACTGCCGAGTAAGGTTTTCTGCTGTAGAGTAAGTTTATGGCTGACCAAGGCACTATCTGTACGGTCATTTGTTAAACCTTACACCTAGGCTGGTAGTCACGTGCTCCGTTGTTTCTTAAAGGAACGTGAATTATGCTTTTTCCACTTGACTTTTAACACAGTTCATCCCATGCTCATGATATGACAGCTTATCCTTTCTACAAAAACCGGAAATCCGCTCCTTACTGATGGAAACATGGATGGTACGCTTTACTGCCGCCGCAAACAGCACTACCCGATAGCCACGCTACCTGACTCCATACCGGTTGAGAAAATAACTACCAAATACTTCTGCTTTCACCACCGATACACCCATTAATTATACCTGATAAGCGTCTAACTTCCTATTCCCTGAATATATTTGAAGTTTTATATCCCCTACACGCTTTTTTCTTTGTAAGAATTCCAATCTTATCTAAATTATGCCCTACTAATACTATGCTCATTTTTAACAACCTAAATATGTTTCTTTATGCTCACTTTACTAAAAATCCCTCCTCTGGGTATGCTGCTGGCCCTATCGTCAGTCGTGTGTGCCTTAACCTCCGAAGCCCAGACTATCGGGCAATCCGGCGTTTTGCTGGCTGAAACCTCTCCCCCACCCAGATCTCATCAACCGCTGGCTGAAGATGAAAGAAATCCAGTAGTCCTTCTTCATGATACTGAGAAGGACCAGAAAGACCAGCCTTATGACAAAACGATCAGCGGGACCGTCACTGACCAGGAAGAAGGTGAACCCTTGCCGGGCGTCAACGTGCTGGCCAAAGGTACCACCATTGGTACTGTGACAGACGTTGAAGGTAAGTTTCGGTTTACGGTGGGCGATGATGTTGAAACCCTGGTGTTCTCCTCCATCGGTTACCAAACCCAGGAAGTGCAAATCAATGGCCGCAATGTGATTGACATCGCCTTACCTACCGATGTACAGTCACTGTCGGAAGTGGTGGTGATTGGGTACGGTACCCAGAAGAAATCAGACCTGACCGGGTCGGTGGCCAATATTAAGTCTGAGAAACTGTTAGATCGCCAGTCGCTGAATGTGAGCCAGGCACTACAGGGCCGGGTGCCGGGGGTAGATGTATATGCCAATACCGCGGCTCCGGGCCAACCGGCCAAAATACGCATCCGGGGTATCAATTCCATCAACTCCGGTGTTGATCCGCTGTTTGTGGTGGATGGAGTCATCGGCATCAATGCCAATTTCCTGGACCCCAATAATATTGAATCGGTGGATGTACTGAAAGATGCTTCTTCTACCGCCATCTATGGTGCTCGCGGTGCCAATGGGGTCATCATCATTACGACCAAACGCGGGCTGGAAGGGTCCTTTATCTCGTACGAGGGTTTCGGTTCGTACAGCGTGCCGTCCAAAAGTATTCCGTCGCTCAACGCTACGGAGTTTATGGAGGTATACAACCTGGCGTTTGCCAATGCTGCCAAGTATGATCCGGATGGTTTTGCCGACGGAAGATACCAGCCCAACCGGGTAGAAGACTTCCCTGAACTATTTGATGCGAGTGGTAACCCCCGGTACAATACCAACTGGGAGGACTTGATTTACCGTCCGGCCTGGGCTCAGAACCACCATCTCAATATCCAAGGTGGGGCTAATAAAACCGTTTATAGTTTATCGGGTGGTTATACCGATCAGGATGGTATCATGCGGAACTCCTTTTTCAAGCGGGGCAATATCCGTTTTACCCTGGATAACCGGATACAGGACTGGCTCCGGGTAGGAGGTTCTATCACCGGATTATTCAGCAAACAGCGGATTTCAGATGATAATTCAGGAGCGCTGAATGTACCCCGCATGGTGATGGAGGGTATTCCGATTGTTCCCATCAAGTACCCCGACGGAAGCTGGGGGAGCAATGCCGACTGGCCGGGGATGGAAGGCGGGGAAAACCCAGTGCGCCTCACCGATGAACGGCAACGGCTGAACAACCGAACCGAATTACTCGGGGATTTTTATGTGCATCTTGACATTACCAAAAACCTGAACTTCAAGACCAGCTTTGGTTACGACCTCAACGCCAATAAAAGCAACCACTACTCGGGAAGAGACCTCAATGGCTTTTCGGCCAACCAGAAAGGCTATGCGGACATCAATACGTTTAACTCCACCTACTGGCAGAGTGAAAACTACTTTACCTATACCAAAGATGTATTCACCGGTCATAAACTGGAAGGGTTGCTGGGTTTCTCCTGGCAGGAATTTTATTATGAAAGCACGTTTGCTTCGGCGGAGAACTTTATTGACGACTTTTACGGATGGCATAACCTCGGAGTAGGTAATGTTCGCGCCGGTCTTAACTCTGACGATTCCCGATGGGCCCTTAACTCATACTTTGGCCGTATCAATTACAACATTCTGGACCGGTACATCTTTACCGCCACCGGCCGCTTTGACGGGTCCTCTAAGTTTGGTAAAAACAATAAGTTCGCCTTTTTCCCTTCGGTAGGTTTGGCCTGGCGGGTATCAGAAGAGAGCTTTTTTGATGTGGCTCCCGTTAGTAACCTGAAACTGCGCGCCAGTGCAGGAGCTACCGGTAACCAGGAGATTGGCTCTTTCGCATCGTTGCAGTTCCTGGGCACCGAAACCGTGTTGTTAGATGGTGACCGACAGACCGGGATTAACCGTTCCAGCTTTGGCAACCCCGACCTGAAATGGGAAGTCACCAATCAGTATGATCTCGGCGTAGAACTGGGCCTGCTGGATGACCGTATTCAGTTGGAAGCCGATCTGTATTACAAACGAACCAATGACCTGCTCCTGAATGCACCCATTCCCTGGTCTACCGGGTTAAGCAGCGTAACCCAGAACATTGGTGCGGTAGAAAACAAAGGGCTGGAACTGTCTCTTTACTCCACCAATGTGAGTACGGGCGACTTTAGTTGGAGTACCAATCTCAATTGGGCGGCTAACCGCAATAAAATCCTGAAACTGGGCATTAACGACGATGATATCTTTCCTGGTCCCTGGTTTCTGGGACAAACCAACATCCTGCGGGTAGGTGAGCCCATCGGATCACTCTGGGGCTACCGAAGGCTGGGCACCTGGGGTAGCGATGAAGCAGATGAAGCCGCTCAGTTCGACCGACTTCCCGGCGATTTAAAGTGGGAGGATATTAACGATGATGGCGTGCTGGATGCCCAGGACGAAACCATCATTGGCCGCGCCTACCCAAAATGGACCATGAACATTTCCAATACATTAGTATACAAAGGGTTTGATTTCACCTTTGATATCCGCTTTGTATACGGGGTCAACATTGTCAATGCAACCAAGCACTCGGTAGAAGATCGTCAGGCTATTGCCAACAGCATGGCTACCGTGTTAAATGCTTGGACACCGGAAAACCAGAATACCCATATTGCCCAAATCAGGCACTACAATGCCGGTTATGATACCCATATGGATGACTGGTGGGCGGAAGATGGCTCTTTCATCCGCGGTCAGAATTTTATGCTGGGCTATTCATTTCCTCAGTCTACGCTTGAGAAAATAGGGCTACAAAAAGTGCGGGTGTATGCCAGTGTGCAAAACCTGTTTGTGGCCAGTGATTATACCGGCTATGACCCCGAAGCTACCACCTTCGGCGGAAGCCTGACCCAGAATATTGAGTTTTTCCAGTACCCTAAGCCCCGCACATTTAATGTGGGAGTTAGTGTATCATTCTATAAAAACACACAACAATGAAAAAAGCAGCTAACTATAAAATAATTCTTCTGATCGCTTTACTGGGCATTTTCACGGCCTGTGAAGACTTTCTGGACGAAAACCCAACCGGTACGCTTACCACGGAGTCTGATGTATCCAGTGCGGATGTGGCCCGGGCTTTTGCCAATGCCGCGTATGCCCGGATCACGGTACTGAACAACGGCGGTGGCGGATGGGGAGGCAATAATGCCTCGCTGATGGAATTTATGACTGGAAAAGCGGATGGCAACTCCCAGACCGAGGCCTTCAAATTCAATGAACTCACCTATGACGCCCGGGCTTTTTATATCGATAACTGGTGGCGTGGCATGTACGAAGGAGTTTCCCGCTGTAACCTCGCAATCGTAAAACTCAATGAGATTCCATCCCTGACAGAAGAAGACCGGACGAATATGCTGGCTGAAGTGCAGACCATGCGGGCGTTTTACTACTTTTACCTGGTAAGAATGTTTGGTGATGTACCGAAGATCACGGAAAACCCTGAAAGCCTGGATGAAATACAGACTCCCCGTTCCCCGGCCAAAGAAATCTACGATGAGCTCATTATTCCCGACTTGCTGGAAGCAGAGAAATCCTCACTACCCTGGCGCGATACTGGCGGAAAAGTTTCTATGGGCGCTATCAAGTCGCTATTGGCCGATGTGTATCTAACCTACGCCGGCTACCCCGTACAGGGT
This sequence comes from Cyclobacteriaceae bacterium, assembly GCA_040222715.1. GTDB lineage: Bacteria > Bacteroidota > Bacteroidia > Cytophagales > Cyclobacteriaceae > Tunicatimonas. The sequence continues at coordinate 20,828 of JAVKCN010000153.1, forward strand.
GGAGATCAGTATTATGCAGAATCTGCTCAACGTTCCAGGGAAGTCATCGAACAGGGCGGGTACACTTTATTCCCGGAATATACTGATATGATGAACCCAGCCAATCGCAATCAGGGCGAGTTTATCCTACAGGTACAACATGCCAAAACCATTCGTGAAAATGGATTGACTCCGGTCACTTTACCGGCTTTTCGGGGCATTGCGGCTTATACCGATGAATACGGAGGATTGGTTCCTCGCCGCGAATTTGTAGAAAGCTATGAGGCTGGGGATAAACGCGTTCAGGAAAAACAGTACTACTATACGTATTACAAAGGACACCCCAATGATTATCCGGAAGGAGATTCCCGGCGCGACAGCCTGAACCTGGGTGGATATTATATCTACAAGTACTTTGATCAGCAAGCGATTGACGAAGACTCCCGTTCTGAGCTTAACTTTACGGTCTACCGACTGGCCGATGTGATGCTCATGTACGCCGAAGCCTCTAACCGGGCCGAAGGCGGCCCCAATGCCCTGGCCATGGAAAGCCTGAATGCTATCCGATCCAGAGCAGAACTTCCGCCCGTCACGACGACTGACCAGACTGAGTTTGAGCAGGCCGTGTGGGCCGAACGATATTTCGAACTGGCCTTCGAGAACAAGATGTGGTTTGACATGGTACGCACCCGCCAGGTGCGGAACGATATCACCCAGGAGTGGGATGACTTTGTGGGTTATACCAATCTTTTTGGAAAAACATTCACCGCAAACCAGCTACTGTTTCCCATTCCTCAACGGGAAATAGATAATAATCGAAACCTAACCCAGAACTCCGGTTTCTAAACCCAATTCGGAGTATCTCCGTTCAGCAACTTCATTAAAACACTGGCCTACCTAAGGTCAGTGTTTTTTGCTTTCAGGCGGCTTCATCGTCCACATCATTGACAAAGGTCACCAGCAGTCCGGCCACAATCATGGCCACGCCACCTAGCATGAGCACATAAATAGCCTGATTACCGAAGAAAGTACGGGAGATAAAACCCAGCGTACCCGAAGCAATGATTTGCGGAATCACGATGAAGAAGTTGAAGATGCCCATATAGATGCCCATTTTAGAGGGCGGCAGCGATCCGGCCAGAATCGCATAAGGCATGGTCAGGATGCTGGCCCAGGCAAAACCTACTCCCAGCATGGCAATCAGCAGTAAATTGGGCGAATGAATAAAGTAAATGGAAATCAGGCTTAGACCGCCAATGGTCAAGCCCAGCGTGTGTACCCGCTTGCGTCCCATCCGCTTTGCCAGCCGGGGCAACATAAAAGCCAGTATCGCTGAGAAGCCGTTGTACACCGCAAAACAAACCCCTACCCAGTTAGCTCCCTCGTTATACAATGCGGAGGTAGTATCGGTAGTGCCATACACATGGCTGGTGACCGCCGAAGTCGTATATAACCACATGCAGAACAGCGCAAACCAGGTAAAAAACTGCACCAAAGCAAGCTGCACCATGGTCTTGGGCATCCTGGCAAAATCCCGGAATATCTGCCCAATCCCTTCATCCACCAGTTCCGTCCCCTCTTCCCCATTATAGCGACGAAATTCCTCCGGAGGGTACTCCCGTGTTCGCAGTACCGACCATAGCACTGCCGAGAAAAAAGCAAAACCGCCCAGGTAAAACGACCACTTCACCGAGTCGGGAATCTGCCCGGCAGGGGCGGTATTTGCCACGCCAAGCCAGTTGGCCAGTAGGTAAGGCAAAGCCGAAGCCACCACGGCTCCTACTCCGATGAAAAACGTTTGTACGGCGAAGCCCATGGTGCGCTGCGAAGAAGGCAACATGTCGGCAACCAAAGCCCGAAACGGCTCCATCGAGATATTGATTGAGGCATCCATGATCCACAATGTCCCGGCAGCGACCCACAACACCGGGGAATTCGGCATAAAGATCAGAGCAATGCTAGCCAGAATGGCTCCCACCAGAAAGAAGGGGCGACGACGGCCCAGTTTAGGATGCCAGGTACGGTCACTGAAGTAGCCGACAATGGGTTGCACCAGAAGCCCGGTGGTGGGTGCGGCAATCCAGAGAATCGGAATATCGTCTACGCTGGCTCCGAGCGTCTCAAATATTCGACTGGTATTAGCATTCTGTAAGGCGAAGCCAAACTGTATTCCCAGAAAACCGAAGTTCATGTTCCAGATTTGCCAGAAACTGAGTCTGGGTTTTTCAATGGTTGTCGTAGTAGAACCTTGGGGCATGGGCATAGGAGTTAAATTTCAGTGATCGCTTGTCAGGCGATGTATAAAGTAAGAAAAATGCTCATAGGTTTGTTTATCCGGCCATTAATAAAATTTTCTAAACGCCAGCCTTTTTTCCAGATATTTCTGAGTATTTGCAAATAAACCAGCAGAAGAACAGGAATTACAGCAATTGTTTCCCAAATAGAACACGACAGCATTTACGGAATGGCAAAAATAGTAAAGGCTTGAGCGACCGGATCAGATAATGACCCGATTCGTCAAGCCTTGGAGTTGGATGGTATGTTTAGCAGGAATTTATTCTTCGATACTCAGCCACGATTTGGCAGGTATCAGTTTTACAGTTTTGCACTCGGTGGTATAATCTTTCTTCGGGTCTAACCGCTGTTCCGACAGATGTATTTCAGCATCCATGTCATGATCGGTTTCCCGGATGCCAGTAATTTTTATCTCAGTTCTGCGGTTCTGCTGGTGTTCTTCTTCCGAGCAGGGAGCGTAATCCACGCAGTCGTTGGTCAGCATATATTCGCCGTAGCCTTTGGCCGTAATCATTGCTGGTTCAATCCCCTGGGAAACAATATAATACCGTGAACTTTCCGCTCGCTTTAAGGACAGGGCTTCGTTGTACATGTTGGTCCCTCTGGCATCGGTATGGGAACTCAGTTCTACGGAAATGCCGGGATGCGACTTGATAAAACTAACAATCTTGTTCAGTTCCGCGGCGGCATCCGCCCGGATGTTGAACGAATCCCGGTCAAAGAATATCTGATCGTAGATAAACTTCTGAGACACTTTTAATTTTTCTAAGAGCAATGGTTTCTCGGCCTGTAAACGTTCCTCCGCATTGCCTTCCACGTCAATCAGCATATGGTCAGCCAGATATTTTATCTGCGTGGCTTTCACCACATAGCGGGCATTGGGTTCCAGTAAGGTGCAGATTCTCCCCTGCTCATCGGTCACGAAAGTGCCCTGCTTTCTGGAATCCTGATGCATTATGTATACGGTTGCCTGGGCCATGGGCTGATCCGTATCTTTGTCCCGTACTTCAAAGCATACTTCTACCCGCTGCTTTCTTGTTGCTTTAGCTTCAGCAGACGCGACCTCTTCCGTAGCGGCATTGACAGAAGGCTCTTGCAATAGTAACGCAACCTTTTGGGTTGAATCAGGATGATAGCTACTTAAGTCTACGGTAATACTATCCTGAACCAGCCCATCTTTGGTGCCAACCAATGCATAAGCAGTTCCTATGGGTAAGGTAAGTTCGAATGAGCCGTCCTGAGCAGATATTGGCTGAGCTACGTCCAGGCTGCGTTGCAAATCTATGACCCGAATAGATGCCTCAGGCAGGATCACTTTGTCCTCCGCAAAAGCCCCGACTGGTAAAACATACGCCATTCCGGCTAAAGTTGCTTTTGGTTTCTCTTTAATCCGAAACGCATAAATATCATCCAGCCCGGCCCCTCCGGGACGGTTGGAAGTAAAGTACCCTTGCGTTCCTTTCTGATCCAGGATCATTCCGAAGTCGTCCATCCGGGTATTCAAGGGGTAACCCATGTTGCGTACCTGATAGTTTTCCTGATGCGGAATAGCTTCATACACATCCAATCCTCCCAAACCATCCCTGCCGTCGGAGGCAAAGAAGATGCTTCCATCCTGGTGCAGGAAAGGGGTCCGCTCGTTTCCTTCGGTATTAATATCGCTTCCCAGATTTTCCGGCTCCGACCAACGACCGTTTTTATAATTACTTTGGTATAAGTCCGTGCCTCCGAAGCCTCCCGGCAGATCGGATACAAAAATGATGGTGCGGAAATCTTCACTCATGGCGGGTTCCCCTACCGAGTAATCATCGCTGTTGTGCGGAAACTCCTGTACATCCTTCCAACCAAATAAATCGGGATTCTTGGGATCATCATCCAGCGTAGCGAAGTAGATTTTCAGTTTGTTTACTCCTTCTTCCGAAAGGCCTTTTTTGTGGTGAAGATAGTTATTGCGGGTAAAGGCAATTCGGGTGTGGTCCTGGTTGAAACTCATGGCCCCTTCGTGCATGCGGGAATTGATCTGGCTATTGAAAGGCACCGGCAGATTAAATCGCCCCCTGCGGAAAGTCTGAGCGTAGAAAATATCCAGAAAATAGCTATTGTCCCACTGCGATTTGCGGTTGATGGTTGAAGCATGGGAACGGGAAGAGACAAAAGTAATGCCCTTGTGAAAAAAGGCCGGAGCAAAATCATAAGACTCCCCGTTGATATTCAAATGTTGAATATCATATAATGCTGAATCCTGATAGTAAGACCTCAAACGTTCAATGGCTTGTATTTTCAGGCTCGTTCGGGAATCACCGGGATGAGCAGCCTGGTATTTTTCGTACCAGCCGAGGGCCTGCTGATAATCTCCTACACTCTCCAGGGCATCGGCGAAACGCACAAAATCTTCATCAATCAATTGATCCGTATCATGCACTTTACGGTACCAGGCGGCTACCTGAGCCGCTTGGTTAAGCTTGTCGTGACTACGGGCAATTTTGATTCTCACACTGTCGGAGGGAGCTTTCCGGTAGATTTTTTCATATGCCTGAATAGCGTCCGCGTAAGCAAATTTCTGGTATAAGGTATTGGCGCGTTTATAAGCACCTCGACTTTGGGCCCACCCATTCAGCGTAGTTAGTAGCAGTAGTACAATGATTAATGCTTGTCTCATACGCTTAGAAGAATCGGGGGGTTAAGACCCGGGTAGAGGAAAAATGCAAGCGGTAATTGAGGACAATTTCATGAGACCCGTTGTGGTAATCAGAAAGCTCAGAGAGGCCATAATCATAGGCATACCCCACGTAAATCTGCTTGCTGGCCTGCACCCCCAACAACAGATCGATAGAGTCACCCTGCCGCCAGTTCAGTCCGGTCCAGAGGATATCTCTGATGATCAGATTTCCCGTTACATCCACTCCCACGGGAGCAGCCTGGGTGTATTTCAGCATCACCGAAGGCTTTAATTTCAGATCGCTCGAAAGATCGAATACATAGCCGGAAGTGAGGAATACATGTTGTTTCTGGGTGAAAATAGCCGTCCCATCATGCTGCGCTTTATGGGGCATGAGTTGGGGAACCGATAATCCGGCGTAAAATTTATCGGTGAAAAAATAGGCACCCGTACCGAAATTCAGGTTCACACTGCTCACCGGATCGCTAATAAAATTCACGTCGTTGCTATTTTTCGGATTGAGGCTGGTCAGTCCGGTTTGCAGATGGATCACTCCCGCCTGTAAGCCCAGTTGCAGGTGTTTGTTGTCCCCAAGTTCTATCCGATAGCTGTACACTCCGAAGAACCGAAATTGCTCGTAAATGCCAATCTGATCGTTCAGTAATGAGAGCCCGAGTCCAACCTTACCATCTTGCAAACCCGTGGGAGCATGAGCATTCAATGAGAATGTTTTGGGTGCGCCCGGCATGCCGGACCATTGGTTGCGGTACAAACCAGTGATGTTTCCCACCTGATCGCTCCCGGCGTAGCCTGGATTAATGCTAACCTCATTGTGCATATATTGGGTGAACATCACCTCCTGCTGGGCCAGTGCCGGGAAACCGAAAGCGCCCAGGCAGACGAGAAGTACACTGATATAAATGGTCCTTCTTTGCATAGATAAATTATCTTTTTCTGCTGATGACAACATAGCCTTGTTCTTTATGCAATGCTTCTCCCTCAATAATGTAAAAGTACGTGCCATCCGGCAGTTCATTCCCCATCGTTACACCGGCATTAGAATCTCCCTGCCAACTCACTTCTTTATTATCATAGTTACTGGCCTGCCATACGATATTGCCCCAACGGTTGAAAATGACAACGCGATTATTGACATAATTCGCAATATTATCCACCTCCCATTGATCATTCACTCCATCACCATCCGGGGAGAAGGCATCGTAGGTGATGATTCCCCCTCCTTCAATGTAAATGACCACCGTAGCCTCGGAACAATCAGCATCAACATCACACAGGCGATAGGTAAAACGGTCTTCGCCCCATAAGCCTTCCAAAGGAACGTAGGTGAACGATCCGTCTTCCTGCAAAGCGAGCGTGCCCTGGCTAACAACCTCTTCCAGCGTAACGGTATTCGGAGCATTCAAACTCAGCGTATCAATACCTGCATCTGTCAGCACATTGCCTTCCAGAAATTCTGTCATTTTAATATTAAAAGTATCGTTGACCGCCACAGGCACACCATGGATGGCTTCTACATAAACCACCGCCTCGCCGCTTACCACAAACGTATAGGGGTTTCTTGCCGCATCATCGGTCGGAATACTGATTGTTGCGGAGAAATTGCCCGTATTCCCGGATGAGAAGGTCACCGTAAAACTGATGCTATCACCCGCTGCCAGTTGCGTCCCAGCAGGCTGGGTCACGGTAAACTGAGGATTGTCGGACTGAATGCCGCCGGTAATAAACAGGCTGTCAATGCCGGTGCTAAGAATCCAAAAGGTATGCGTTTGGCTACTGGGTTCGCGGTTGGTGAAAATTCTGTCAAAATGCGTGCTATCGGCGAGAGACGGCAGTGTATCACCGCTCACGATGATCTGTTCATTTCCCTTGACCGTCGCTTCAATAAACTCTGTCCCTTCTCCCTGAATTAAAAAGGTAAACGGGTGTTGGTCTTCATCATTGTTCGGAATAAATACGGTAGCCGTGGTATCTCCCAGGGCGACAGGATCAAAAGTAATGGTAAAGCTAATGCTATCATTAGGAGGAATTATCGAGGCAGACGGCTGGCCTACTCGGAAGACACTGTTGTTCACCGTAATAGCTCCTGTCAACGTCAAATTGGCGGTTCCTTCATTGTGTATCCAGTATGTTCTGCTTACAATTCCCTCACTGGCGTTCACGCGGCCGAAATCCGTATGATCGGCCTCCGTCGGGGTAACATCTCCGATTTCAATAGTCTGGTTGTTTCCTTTTACGATGATCCAGGCATTGTCAACCCCCGTTCCCTGCACCGCAAATTGGTAAGGGTTTTTGTCATCTACTTCATCATCGTAAGCATTGTTCACAATGGAAATAATCGCGGTTTCCGGGCCAGACACTTCGGGGTCAAAAGTTACCTGAAAGCTAACGCTTCCCCCCTTGGGAATTGTTGTGAGCCCCGGCTGGGTCACTGAAAATACAGGATTGTCACTACTGATACTTCCCAGCTCCAGATCGACATTTCCTTCATTGTATATCCAGTAAGTAACCGTCCGGGTTTCATTATTCACATCGATCGAATCACCGAAAATGGTACTGTCTTCTACGGCTGGCACAAAATCTAAGTGGACAATGGTAGAATCGTTCCCAGCTACGCTCAGATCTACATTTCCGGTAATCTGGGCTGATACAGCAAAGAGAAAACTCTTATCAAAATCCACATTGTTGGGAATGGTAATGAAAGCTGTGGTAGCCGTATCCGGAGTCAGTTTGGTGAGCGCTTCCGGATAAAGCGTTACTTCAAAGGCCACACTATCTCCCGGAGACAGTATCCTGTCTTCCGGCTGTTTGGTCACTACAAATAGTGCATGATCACTCAGGATATCGGCAGTAATGACCAGGTTTTTACCCGGGTCAACGGTGTTGGTATATTTTATGTAAAACGTCTTGCTGACTGGCACACTCTCAATATCATATTCACCGTAGTAAGTGCCATCTTTCTCTTCGGGTTTAATGTCCCCGTTGGAAATCGTTTTATTGCTTTTTCCAATAATTGTAACTTCTTCCAGCGAATCGGCTAACACAGCCCATGACGCGTACGAACTGAGTGGAGCATGGGAATCAGGCTTTGCATTACTGACTGTTGGAATTAAAATGCTACAAAGCATCCAACCAACAGAAATAAAGAAAAACCCACTAACACAATTCATTACGGTCTGGCAGTATTCAGCTTGGCATTTTGGCATTTCAGAACATGAAATATCTTCAAAGAATTTTGCGCAATATGGACCATTCTTTTATAAGGAATATGAAGAAGATTAGACAGCCATCACCAGTGTTGGGCAACAGAGAAAACTTATGCTGATCGGCTGTTTTATGAAAAAATGCCATATTTCTTACATAGAAACATCAGATGATTTTCAGGAAACAATACCAGTTTTAAGGAATTAGGGGTTGTTTTACACAAAAAAAAACCTTCAGCCCCTGCTGCTTATCTAAAAAAATTTCTCTCTATAGATTTTCCTTCAGCGTGTACCGAAAACCGAAATACAGATCAAAAAGCAAAGAAACCCAATATTGCGTGTATTTACTCACGTACTACGTGAGAAATAATAGCACAAAACCTAAGAATAATTCGGTAACCGGCCATATTTTATTACACTTGGAATACTAATTTTTTCTCGTTAATTCGGTAAAGCCAACAAAACTCATCATCAAACAAGTTGAAGTAAAAGCCAAAGCAATAACCAAAAAAGGTAATAATTAAGGATTGCATTTTACTTTTCCTGTAAAGAAAGAAAAAATGTAAATTTATCAAATAATATTTTACAAAAATTAATTATAATAGAATTATAATCTGTTATTATTAAATAATTTAAAATTATATTTTGCATACTAATATTTGGCTGTTATCTTAGCATCAAGTTCACTCAACTGCTTATTGTAATGTGAAAACGCACACTGCGTATATCAAACGGCATGATTATCCGTTCGTCGCTACATCCTGAAAAGACCTCACGGCATGGTTCTAATGTGTGGGGGTTGGTCTTCGAATCAGGCAACTAAAACTCATCAGTCAGCAGGTGGCTGCTGATGAAACAGAAGCTTACTATTTATTACCTTATTTACAGGCCCCTATAGAATACCTAATCATGAAACAAATTTACTTTGTCGAGAGCATCTCGATGTCTACCCTTTCCCGAATACGCGCTATACGCGTAAAATCAATGCTGTTGTCGTGCCTTCTTCAGGTAAGCGTCCTTTCCTATGCATTTGCCACTGAAAAACCTCCAAAAGATCCTCCGTCCAAAAAGAAAGTGGAAGCCATGAAGGAGAATGTGATCGCACACATTGAGGATAACAAGAAGATGGCCCAGGTCATGAATGACAAAATCTTCAGCTTTGCTGAACTGGGCTTTCAGGAGTTTGAAACTTCCGAGTACATCTGTAATATTCTCCGGGAAAACGGCTTCGAGATAGAAAAAGGTATTTCCAATATCCCCTCAGCCTGGGTCGCCAAATGGGGCAGCGGCTCGCCCGTCATTGCCATCGGTAGCGATATTGATTGTATTCCCAAAGCATCCCAGAAACCCGGTGTGGCCTATCATGATCCTATCATTGAAGGAGCCCCCGGACACGGTGAAGGTCACAATTCCGGGCAGGCAGTTAATATTATGGCCGTGCTGGCGGTAAAAAAACTCATGGAAGAAGAAGAATTGCCCGGCACCATTATCATGTGGCCCGGGGTCGCGGAAGAACAACTGGGTACCAAAGCTTTTTACGTACGGGATGGTTATTTTAAAGATGTGGATGCCTGTATCTTTACCCACGTCAGCAGTGACCTGAGTACTTCTTACGGCGAAGCCTGGGGCAATGGCATGGTCTCCATTGAGTACAATTTTGAAGGAGTTGCCGCCCACAGTGCAGGCTCTCCCTGGAGGGGGAAAAGTGCGTTGGATGCCGTGGAACTGATGAATATCGGCTGGAACTTCCGCCGGGAGCATCTCTATCCTACCCAGCGCTCCCACTACATTATCAACGATGGTGGCGATCAGCCCAATGTGGTACCGTCCAAGGCCTCTGTCTGGTACTACCTGCGCGAACGGACTTATCCGGCCATCAAAAACCTGTATGATGTCTCCATCAAGATCGCCGAAGGTGCGGCCATGATGACGGATACCAAAATGACATATAGGTACCTGGGTAGCGCCTGGCCCGGTCACTTCAGCAAACCGATTGCTGAGGCTACCTACGAAAATATCAAAAAAGTAGGCTTACCGGAATGGAGTGAAGATGATCTGGCCCTGGCCAATGCCGTACAAAAGAACGTAGATGCTGACGAAGAAAAAATGGGGTTGGTCACTGAGCTTGAGGAACTGAAACCCCCGGCAGAGTTTTCACTGGGTGGTGGTTCGGATGATATCGCCGACATATCCTGGGCCGTACCCACCATCGTTTTGCGTTACCCTTCCAACATTCCCGGCTTGCAGGGACACCACTGGTCCAACGCCATCAGTATGGCCACTCCCATTGCTCATAAAGGCGTAGTGGCTGGGGCCAAAGTAGAAGCCATGACATTGATAGACCTGTTCACCGACCCGGAATTGATGGACTCTGCCAAAGATTATTATGCGAATGTACAGACCAAAGATACTGAGTACATTCCTTTTGTGAATAAGGATGACCAACCGGCTACCCACCTGAATACCGAAATTATGGCGGAATTCCGGGACGAGATGAAGAAGTATTATTACGATGAAACCCAGTATGATACTTACCTTGAGCAACTGGGCATTGAGTATCCTACCCTGGGCGATGAAAGTACTGATGCCGATGCGGTGAAAACCGGAGAGAGTGAAGAGGGAAAAGAATAGTTAGAGTGAGTTCAAGTAGTATGCCCTACGTTTGGGGTATGCTCATCAAACAATTCCTGCCTTTATTAGGGTAGGTATTGTTTTCTGGAGTCTACCATAGCTGTCGATTTGTGAAATTTCCTGTCGCGCATTTCGCAAATCCAGGCTTTATTTCCCATAACATAACCGTTAGCACAGGCTCTGTTATCCACCTGTTTACACTACCAGACGCGCAACTACTGGCACTTTTATGAGATACAAATTCTTATTGACCGCAGGATTAGCTCTGGCGCTATTCAGCAGTCTTCACGCCCAGGAAAAGAAGTTTTCCAGGAATAGCAATTGGTCTACCCTTGCCAAAATATCCTACAAAACCATTCAGGACCCTTATGGACCAATGAGCGTTCCTGAGTTTAATGAAGCGGTGAAGGCCATGGAGGGAGAAGAAATTGAGCTTTCGGGCTATATCATTCCGCTGGATGGTCTGGAAGGAGCTTTTCAACCGACCCATTTTATTCTCTCCTCATTACCACTAAGTGCCTGTTTTTTTTGCGGCTCGGGTGGGCCTGAGTCGGTGGTAGAAGTACAGTTGGAGGACGCTATTGAATATACAACCGATCCCATCACCCTCCGGGGAAAACTGAAGCTTAATGGCAGAGATCCTTACCAGATGATTTACATCCTGCAGGATGCAGAATTTGTGGAAGTGGTCGGATCATGATGTAAAACGCTTATTCTAATATCCAACTTTCATGATCAGCCAGACCCAACGGTGAATCTGGTTGACTTCTTATAAATCCTATCCCACTCATTCATTAGGAATGGGCTGCTATTTCTATATCCTTAAACAAATTTATGATGAAAAAACCTTTACTATGGCTGGTAGTGGCTCTTTTTCCCAGCTGGCTCTTTGCTCAGGAGGCAACCATCACCGGAAAAGTTATCTCCGTAGAAGATAACGAGCCCATACCCGGCGTCAATGTCACCATCAGAAACTCCTCCTCCGGTACCATTACCGACCTGGATGGAAATTATCGGCTCACAATTCCCGAAGAGGCTGAACAGGTGCTGGTATTTTCCTTTATCGGCATGCTCGCCAAAGAGATTCCTATCGAGAACAAATCCGTCATCGATGTCTCACTGGCTCCTGAAACCACGCAACTGGACGAACTGGTGGTAACGGCCATCGGTATTGAGCGGGAGAAGAAGGCCCTGGGCTATTCCGTAACCAACATTGAAAGTAGCGCCATCACCAACAAGGCAGAATCTGATCCGATCAAAGCCTTGACCGGCAAAGTGCCGGGAGTCAATATCCAGGGCGGAGGCGGTGCCGTGGGTTCCAACACCAACATCACCATCCGGGGCAATAGCTCGCTCACCCAGAATACCCAACCGCTGTTTGTGGTAGACGGAGTGCCATTTGATAACTCTACCTTCGAGACGGACGGCACCGCAGGGAACCTCTACACCAACCGGGCGTTTGACTTAGACCCCAACACCATTGCCTCCATGACGGTGCTCAAAGGAGCCGCCGCCGCCGCACTGTATGGCTCCCGAGCGGCCAACGGTGTCATTGTAATTACCACCAAAGCCGGGAGCGGAGGGAGTGGGAAAGGACTGGAAGTAAGTTTCAACACTTCCTATTCCATAGAAGAAGTAGCGAAACTACCCGATTTTCAGGATATGTACGGCTCGGGCCAGCATCAGTCGCTGGTAGTTGCCTTCAATGGAAGTATCGGCCCGGGATTTTACGAGTATGATTCGGTGCAGCATGTCTACGATGCCTCCCACCTGAAAGGGACGGCTATTGACGATATCTACGGAGGTACCAAGATGGCCTACCGGGCTTATCCCGACAATGCCAAAAACTTTCTGCAAACGGGTGGTCTGCTGGAAACATCCATTAACATCAGTGCGGGCAACGAGAAAGCCTCACTGGCGACGGGCATTTCCTATGCGGATAATACCGGCATCATTCCCAACAGCTCTATTGAGCGTATCAACGTGAATATGGGCGGACGGGCAACCCTGGAAAACGGCATCTTCATCAACGGGAGCATCAATTACGTGCAAACGGGGCAGCAAACTCCCCAGGTAGCCTCCAGCCAGGAGTCTTCCCCTTCGGTGGTGGAACGCCTGCTCTTCACTCCCATCATGTACGATCTGACCAACCTGCCCTTTGAAGACCCCGTCACCCACGCGAATGTGTATAATCGCTCCGATGTGGATAACCCTTACTGGGTTGCTAAATACGCTCCCTATACCAGCGATGTGGATCGAGTATTTGGCAAAGCCCAGATCGGGTATGATTTTACCGACTGGCTGACCGTCACCTACCAACTGGGGTTCAATGCCTACAACGATCGCCGGAAAAGCGTGATCCAGAAAGGTTCTTACAATGTGCCGTTGGGCCGAATTACCACGGACAATATTTACCGGGAAGAACTGGATGGCAACCTGCTTTTGACCATGAATCGGGATCTGAGCACGGACCTGAATTTGAGAATGATACTAGGGCACAATGTGAACCAGCGAATGACCAAACGGGAAGTGAACGAAGGAAACGGCATCATCATCTTTGATAACAATAATTTCACCAATACGGCCTCTCAGCGGGTGATTCGCGATGAGATGTTTCTCCAACGTTTTCAGGGAGTTTTTGGTGACCTTTCGCTCTCCTACCGGGATACTTATTTTCTGAACCTGGTGGCCCGCAACGACTGGTCGTCTACTCTGCCCGCGCAAAACCGCAGCTATTTCTACCCGGGTGTGAGTGGGTCCGTCATCTTCACCGATGCCCTGAACATTCCTACCGGCCTGCTGAGTTTTGGCAAACTGCGAGTGGGATTGACTCGCGTAGGTAATGAAGCCGAGCCTTACAAAACCGGCACGCCCTTCATTACGAACAGCACCTTCAATGGCACCGACTTTCCGTTTATCCAGAATAGTACGACATTCAACAGTCTGACCCTATCGGATAATGCCGGAAGCCCCAATCTTAAACCTGAATTTATCAAGGAACTCGAAATAGGTACGGAACTGGGCTTCTTTAACAATCGGCTGAATATCGACTTCACCTTCTACGATAAGAAGACCACCAATAGCATTGCCTCTATTGTGTTGCCGGCCTCTTCCGGTTATAGCACCAAACTGACCAACATTGGTACCCTGCGGAACCGCGGCATTGAGCTGGGTGTGGATTATACTCCGGTGGATCTGGCCAATGGCCTTACCTGGAATATCTTTGCTTCCTTTACCCGCAACCGCAGCAAAGTGCTGGATATGGATGGCATCGAACAGATTGTCGTAGGCGGCGATGCCAGCAACAACATCCTGGTTGTGCATCAGGTGGGCCAGCCATTGGGGCAACTCTACGGCACCAAAATGCTCCGGGATGATGAAGGCAACCTGCTGATTGGTAATAACCAGTTGGGACGACCGCTGGCCGGGGGTTTGGGAGTGATCGGCGACCCCAACCCGGATTATATTCTGGGAGTGACCAATACGGTTTCCTACAAAGGCATCGTGCTGAATTTCCTGATTGATTACAAAAAAGGAGGAGATATGTGGTCCAGAACGGCCGCCGAACTCATTGGGCGCGGTGTGGTGGATATTGGCGATCGTGAGGCGGGCCGGGTGATTCCCGGAGTGCTGGCCAATGCCGAAGGAACCGGACCGCTGCTGGTCGATGGAGAAAAAGTACGGAACACCATTGTGATCGCCAATTATGACTGGTGGTTCACCAACAGTTTCGGGGTAACCAGCTTCCGCGACGTACACGTGTTTGACGCTTCGGTCGTCCGGCTGCGAGAAGTTTCGCTGGGGTATCAGTTTCCGCAGACCGTGCTGGAGAAAACCCCTTTCGGCAGCGCCTCCATCTCCTTTTCAGGGAGGAACCTGTGGTACAATGCTCCCAACTTCCCCGAAGTGCTCAACTTCGACCCGGAAACCGCCGCAGCCAATGGCAGCAATGCTCAGGGACTGGACTTCATTGGAGTGCCCACGACCAAACGTTACGGGGTTAACCTAAAATTCACTTTCTAAAGACCACCTACCATGAACATATTCATCTTTGTAAGAAATAAACTCTTTCTGATACTTACCGTGTGCTTCTTTCTATGCTCCTGCTCAGAGACTTTTCTGGATGTCAATACCGACCCCAATAACCCTTCGGAAGCCACCCTGGATCTGCTGATGCCCGCCGTGCAGGTGGGGTATACTTCTGCTTTTCTCAGCAGTGTGGAACGGGCTTCCGCCGCGCTGGTAGATCAGGTATGGAGCAGCACTTACGGACGGTGGCAGCTTACGGAATCCGATTTTAACGATGCCTGGAAAGGGTTCTATACCCAGTCGCTGGCCGATATTGAGCAGGTCATTGTGAAGGCGGAGGAAGAGGACGCACCTGCCTATGCGGGCATTGCCAAACTTCAGAAAGCCTACATCTACGGTATGATGGTTGACCTCTGGGGAGACATTCCGTTCAGCGAAGCGCTGGCCACCGAAAATCCGGTATATGATGCCGGAGAAAGTATCTATCCTGCTCTATTCACCCTGATTGATGAAGGTATTACCGACCTGGGCGGAGACGATATCATTCAGCCGGGTGCGGATATGATTTACGCAGGCGAAAAGAGCCAATGGATACAAATGGCCAATTCCCTGAAGCTAAAATTATACCTACAAACCCGGTTGGTGAATCCGGAAGCTTCAGCCAGTAGCATTACCGCAATCCTCAACAGCGGACAGGTGATCAGCGACAATGCCAGTGACTTCCAGTTTCAGTTTGGTTCGGGCATTGCCCCGCAAAATGCGCATCCGTACTGGGTCACTGATTACAACACTTCCACCCGGGTAGGGTATCACTCCAATTCGTTCTTTGTGAAACTGCTGGGAGGAAGTGATCGCTACCCAAATGATTATACCAACCTGAGCCCCAATGTTCGTTATGGTATTCCAGACCCGCGCCTCCGATATTATTTCTACCGCCAGGTGAGTGGCCTGCCCGATGGCCACGCCAGTATTCCCTGTGAGCTAAACCAGATCGGCTGTTACTTCTTCTACAGCGGCAGCGGCTACCTGGGTCGGGACCGGGGAGATAACAGCGTAGGCCCGGCTGATGGGGCCGAGTATACGGCTTACGGAGTATACCCGGCCGGCGGGGTGTTTGATGCCGATCAGTTTAACCAGGCCACGGTGAATGATGGAACCGGGCAGGGCATTTTTCCCATGATCACCAATTTCATGATGAAGTTTGCGGTGGCCGAAGCCATCCTTACCCTGGGCGTGCCTGGTGATGCCCGCACCTATCTGGAACAAGGCATGCGGGCTTCCATCCAAAAGGTGATAGATTTCGGGAACACGCTGGCCAGTCCTCCCGCCGAGTTTGTGCCTACCAATGCCACCATTGATGCCTATGTGAATACGGTGCTGGCCAAATACGATGCGGCCGACGCAAGCGGCAAACTGGAAGTGGTGATGGACCAGGCGTATGTGGCTGTCTTTGGTAATGGCATCGAAGCCTATAACAACTACCGCCGCACCGGGTATCCAATGCTGACTCCGGTGGTAGATAACAACGAGGCCGGCCCTTTTCCCAACCGCCTGATCTACGTGGTGGATGAGGTAGGAGCCAACGCCAATATTCCTGAAAATTATTCTGTGTCAACTCCCGTCTTCTGGGATAAATAATCGCATGACTCATGAGAAATTTACTGTATCTAAACAATAACTTGTTCGCTGCTATTGCCCTCTTACTTTTTGCCGGATGCCGGGATGAAGATTCCTTTCCTCTTCCCGAGCCGGAGTGGTCTCCGGTGGCCGAGGTACAATGGACCGATGAGAATAGCACTTTTTACAATTACGAAAACCTGCCGGAGGCGCAATTTGAGTTTACCCTCATCGGGGAAGACTTTGGATACGAGATGGCCGAAGTGGCTTCCATCGATGTATTCGTCAGCTACAATGGTCGTGAAAAAGTAATGGTAGATAACTTTGATAATCTTCCGGCCACCGTAACCGTACCGGCTACGCAGGCGGCTTCATTGTTCAACCTGAGCGTGGACGATCTGGCCCTGGGCGATACGTTTACTTTCAGCTTCATCGTGTATGGTGCCGATGGTCGGGTGTTTACCATCTACAACAATAACATCTGTAATCTGATCCGCATTGCGGGAGTGTGTACCCTGGATGCCTACGTGCTGAACCCTACGGTAGCCCTCACCAGTGTAAGCGAAACGGATAATGCATTTGACGTAGTAACGCTGGAGTCAGCCAGTGATGATGCGTATGTATTCACCCTGGATAAAAAAGAGTTTACTTCTACCGTAGCCAGCCGTGCCGAGGTGCAGTTGATGTACAACGATGGCACCTCCGCCAGCGACTGGAAGCCCCTCACCACAGTCAACAGCTTTCCTGCTGAAGTATCGGTTTTAGCCAGCGATGCCGCCACTCTTTTCGATATGACGGCAACCGATTTGACCGCGGGAGATCAGTTTGAGATACAGGTGGTTTTTTCAAATGAAGATGGCTCTTTCAGCAACTATGGCTCCGCGGTATGCGGCCTGGACTTTCCCAGCAATATTGTATATCCCCAGCATAGCAATGTTACCGGAGAAATTCCCAATCTGAGCTGGAACAATCCTTACGGTGCTACTACGGCTCCGGCTTCTACCTCCCTGACTGGAACCTGTTCTCTCTCCATTGCTGTAGAATGATTGGAAGGTAAAGCCGACTACCAACTTTCATACACTGCGGCTACTGAGCATTCGGTAGCCGCGTTTTTTTTTTGCTAAGTCAGATGACCTCGAGGGTTAAAACCCAGTCTTTAGCAATTACTTCCAAATATACTCATCAAACACGCACACCTGCTTTGAAGAAGGCTGATTCGCGTAGAGATAAAAACGCAATGGTTCTGCATACACAAAAAGTATCCCGGAAAACAGTATAGTATTACGCTTAAGATGAAGCACTGCCTGTGCTGACAAGCGTTTGCTAAATCATTAAAATAAACTGTTTTACGCTAATTAGAATAAATTTTTTATTACATTGATCGTATTAATAAATAAATTTAATAATGATCACCGCAACAATCATGGTCATCCAGGCAGACAAGGAAGAAAATTCAGGCCATGATATGTTACCAAATTCGGTTTACCTACCAGAGAAGGAAGAAATACCAGCCTCTATTTTTGTGTATAATTGTTAATAGCATAAGTCATTTCTTATTGATTTTGATATTTTCACAATTGCAGCAGTCATTTATAAAAAAACTGTATAAATCATTCAGAGCGTTTGCGCTTACCCAAATTCCTTCCGTACATTTGTCATGAAAATTCTATTCTACTGCATTCCAAACAATTCGCCTGAATTTCAATTAGATATACCAAAAGGATTGCAGTTATTTCCACATGTCCTTTTTTTGTTTTTTCATAAACCACAATGTATAATTCTATAACTCAAACTAATTAAGTTATGGCTAAATCAACAAAAACCACCAAGGCAACAGCTGCTAAGACTACAAAACCAGCTGCTGCTAAAACAGATTCTCCAAAAGCAGCTCCTAAACCAAAGGCCGCGCCAAAAGCAAAAGCAGCTCCGAAAGCAGCTCCTAAGCCGAAAGCCGCACCTAAGGCGAAAGCAGCTCCTGCTAAAACCAATGGTAA
The DNA here is from genome assembly GCA_040222715.1 of Cyclobacteriaceae bacterium. Classification (GTDB taxonomy): domain Bacteria; phylum Bacteroidota; class Bacteroidia; order Cytophagales; family Cyclobacteriaceae; genus Tunicatimonas. The sequence goes on from JAVKCN010000153.1 coordinate 39,253, forward strand.
AGCAACCAGCAAAGCTGCAGCAGGTGACCCTACTGAAAAACTGGCAAAAACCTGTCAGGAAGCTGCGGCTAAGTTTGACAAAATGAGTGGCGAACAATACACCGAGATCAAGGAAAAACTTGAGTGGTGTGTAGGAAGCTACAGCTATGATAAGAACCCGGAAGGATTGAAAGAGTATGGCACCAAAGCAGTAGGTCTGCTGAAAGATGCCAAGAAAGAAAAGCCTCGTTTGATTTCACAAAAGCTTATCGACGATTTAGAGAAGTCGCTGGCAAGTGTATAGAACATTCAGGTAATTCATACCCATTTCCTACCTTCCTGAACGGAAGACTCGACGGCATCTGGCAGGATTGTTCCGGCTGTTTAAGGCCTATCTCCGCAGTCGCAGTCCTGGCAACGTCACGAACGGGTCATGTATAGCATTGAGAAGGAGCTACCTTACCGAAGGTGGCTCCTTTCTTTTTGGGCCCGCTTGCGAAATTCACCGCTTTGCTGTATCATCGTTCAAGTAATTTCTGCGCGGCAACACCTGGGAATAAAGAGGCTAATCACTCCTCAAACCTGGCGTTCCGGCAATACAGATACTGATTACCTAACCCGATTCCCGGCATGATCCGATACCTTGTACTTCTACTACTAAGCCTTCTCTGTCTACCCGCTTTGGCCCAGACAGACCCGATCCCCCGCGCCCCCGAACGTGCCCAGGGCGAAGGCCCCTTTCCTCAGTTGATTATTCGCGGTGTCACCCTGATCAATGGTGCAGGTTCGCCTCCGGTTGGTCCGGTAGATGTAGTAGTGGAGAACAATCGTATTGTGGCTATTAAGAACGTAGGCTACCCCGGCGTGCCTATTGAAACCGAAGGGCGTCCGGCATTGCAGGAGGGTGGCAAAGAGATTGATGCCAGCGGCATGTATCTGCTGCCTGGCTTCATCGATATGCACGGCCACATCGGGGGAAAAGGACAGGGCACTCCGGCGGAATATGTCTTCAAACTCTGGATGGCCCACGGCGTCACCACGGTGCGTGACCCCGGCAGCGGGAACGGACTGGAGTGGACCCTGGACCAGCGGCAGAAGAGTGCCGACAATACCATTACCGCGCCCCGCATCAAAGCCTACGCCTTCTTCGGACAGGGACTGAAAGACGGAGTGAACAGCCCGGAAGAGGCCCGCAGCTGGGTACAGCATATTGCCCAGGAAGGCGCCGATGGCATCAAGTTCTTTGGGGCGCGTCCCGATATTATGGAAGCAGCACTAGACGAGGCTAAAAAACTCGACCTGCGTTCAGCCTGCCACCACGCCCAGCTGAACGTGGCCTGGCTCAACGCACTCAACACCGCTCGCATGGGACTGACCAGCATGGAGCATTGGTACGGTTTGCCCGAAGCCCTGTTCACCGACCGCACCATTCAGAACTATCCCGTGGACTATAATTATCAGAATGAACAGCACCGCTTTGGCGAGGCCGGGAAGCTCTGGCTACAGGCCGCCGAGCCGGGCTCTGACCGCTGGAATGAAGTGATGGACGAACTCATCGCGCTGGATTTTACCATTGACCCTACCTTCAATATTTACGAAGCCAACCGCGACCTGATGCGCGCCCGCACCGCCGAATGGCACGCCGATTATACCCTGCCCTCTCTGTGGAAATTCTATGAGCCCAGCCGCGTATCGCACGGCTCGCACTGGCACAGTTGGGGCACCGAAGAAGAAGTAAACTGGAAGCAAAATTACCTGCGCTGGATGCAGTTTGTAAACGAGTATAAAAACCGGGGCGGGCGCGTCACCACCGGATCAGACTCAGGATTTATTTACCAGCTCTACGGCTTTGCGTATATCCGCGAACTGGAACTGCTGCGCGAAGCCGGGTTTCATCCGCTGGAAGTGATCCGGGCCGCTACCCTGAAAGGAGCCGAGGCACTGGACATGGACGAGGAGATTGGCTCGGTTGAAGTGGGCAAACTGGCGGATATGATTCTGGTGGAAGAAAACCCGCTGGCCAACCTGAAAGTACTCTACGGTACCGGCGCGATTCACCTCAATGAGGCGAACGAAGTAAAGCGCGTGGGCGGAGTGAAATACACCATCAAAGACGGTATCATCTACGATGCCCAACAGTTGCTTGCCGACGTGAAAGCCTTGGTTGATGAAGCCAAGAAAGAAGCCGGGATCGAGGCACTCAGCCAGCCGGGATCGGAAGAGTGATAATAATAAAAAAGTACGCTATTGCAACAATAGCGTACTCATATAATCAATTACCGCGAATGTACCTCAGGGTTGTAAGACTACTTTCACACAATCATCTTTTTTCTCATTAAAGATTTTGTAGCCATGCTCGGCTTCCGCCAGCGGCAACCGATGGGTGATAATATCATCCAGTTTCACATCGCCTTTTTGCACATGTTTCATCAGTTGATCAATATAGCGTTGCACCGGTGCCTGTCCAGCACGCAGGGTAATGGCTTTATCGAAGATTTTCCCGAAAGGAAACTGGTTATAGTTGCTGGCATACACTCCCACTACGGTAACAATGCCTCCTCTTCGCACGGCATTCAGTGCGTTCACAATCACTTCTGCCGTACCGGCTTGCCCACCCAGGGTGCCCAGGGTTTTATCTACAATACTACGGTCGGCTTCCATACCAACGGCATCCACACATACATCTGCTCCGCGTCCGTCGGTCATGCTGCGCACTACTTCTGCCACGTCTTCTTCGGCGGCGTTGATGGTTTCTACATTCGCAGTCTGTCGAGCTTTTTCCAGACGGTACGGCTGAATATCTACTCCGATAACCCGCTTGGCTCCCCGTAGCCAGGCTGACTTCTGGGCCATAATCCCAACCGGGCCGCAACCAAATACCACGACTGTTTCTCCTCCCTGCACGTTTGCCCAGTCAATGCCGGCGTAGCCGGTAGGAAAGATATCGGTCAGAAACAATACCTGCTCGTCGGTGAGTCCATCAGGTACTTTACGAGGGCTTACGTCGGCATAAGGAACCCGCACGTACTCGGCCTGTCCGCCATCGTAGCCGCCGTACAAACTGGTATACCCAAAGAGTCCTCCTCCTTTGCCTTTCGTCACATCGCCTTCCGGACCGTAGAACTCCGGATTAGAATGTTCACATTGGGTAGCCAGGTTTTGCTGCTGGCAGAAATAACAATGACCGCAACTGATCGGAAAGGGAACTACCACCCGGTCGCCCCGCTGCAGGTTGGATACATCAGTACCTACCTCCTCTACAATACCCATAAACTCATGCCCTACCACAAACTTCTGCTTGTCGGGAATCAGACCGTTGTAGATGTGCAGATCGGAGCCACAAATGGCGGTAGAGGTAACGCGGATAATGGCATCGCGGCTGTCCTGAATGATAGGATCAGGAATGGTATCGACGCTAACATGTTTAGGTTTGTGATAAACAAGTGCTTTCATACAGATAAAAAATTTGATAGTTGAAAAAATTACTAAGCTAACTTTCGCTTTCAGGTAATGTTAGAGTCACTCAGTAAATTTCGTCGGATTATGGTAGGCAATCGTCCGTTAGTATTAGGTGAAAATAGAACTGGCTGAACTACGTTAGCAGGTAAAATAAAAGGGCGGAAATCATTAACCTAAAGCATCAAATTTTACTATCTTTTCATACGCCAGTTTTTTTCTCTACGTTATTTTTTAAATAGAAGTAAACACATTCATTCTCTTACGCTCATATGCAATCATCCCTCAATTCTGTCACGCTTTTATTCTGTTCTGTTATACCCTGTCGTTTTCATTTTAGTCTCTTTTTATTGCTCATGACTGGCGTATCTGCCTACGCCCAGGAAGAGGAAGGCGACGAGATCGTGATTACGATGGACAATGAAGCCAACGGGCTCAACAATCAGGGATACGAAGCGCTGGAACAGGGTAACTATGAACAGGCTAAAAAGCTATTGTGGCAGGCGATCGCCATTGATTCATCGGTGGCGGCCTACTACGAAAACCTGGCCCTGGCCTGTCAGCGCTCTAACGATCAGGCGGGCCTGCTCAAGTGCTACGCCACCGCGAAGAAGCACATTACCGATAACCCCCAGATTTTTTACTACAGTGGAGATGTATTGCAAAATGCCAAACGCTACAAAGAAGCCATTCGCGATTATGACCGCGCCATTGCCTTAAGCCAGGAGGATGAGCCGCCACTGCTTCACCTGTACTACTACAACCGGGGCAACTCCTACCTGAAGCTGAAGCAGTTTCAGCAAGCGGTAAACAACTACGATCAGGCGCTGAAAATCCTGCCCCAGCATGCTCCCTCGTACGCCAACCGGGGCATGGCCCGCTATAACCTGAAGAACCGGGACGGGGCCTGCGCCGACTGGCAAAGTGCTTACGACAATGGCTATGAACCCGCTGCCAGTTATCAGAAGAGATTCTGCCAGTAATGACGATCAGTCCGTTTTCTGCGGATGTTTGTTACGAGGACTAGGATGTGATCGCGCTTAGGTAAAGAACTGTTGTTATAGAACGCATGATGGCTGGAGGGGGATGGCTTGTATGGCTATATTTCTTCCATGATATTTACAAGACAGTAGTTTCTGTACATTCATGCGCTATGTACTTTTCTTAGTCTTGACTAAGCTTTCGTTCTACTAGAGCAAATTTGTTTTTCCACGTATTAATGTTTTTTAAATGCTCTGTCCTTTTCTTTTGCTCATCCAAAAGAAAAGAACGAAAAGAAAAGGATGCCACGAAGAAAGCCATTTTTCCCCACATCGCACAAGGCTCCGCATTTCCTAGCCTCCTTACGCACAACCCTCAAAATGGCCTCACCCTTCGTGGACGTCTCACACCTACCTTAACCCATTTCAGATTCTGAAAATAAACTTAACAGGTATCTTCAAAACAGTTTGACCGATATATCAATTAGGGAAAAATCAATTAAATTAGTAAATACATTGATTGCTACTTTGTCTTAATTGATTTCAAACAGTAAGTGGATATTTTGACTAGCGCGACCTTATTAAAGGCATTATCACTTATATTAAAAGTTGTTAGTGTTGTAGTAAAAGCTTTTAAAAGTAAGCTTGAAAGAGAGTTAAGATCATACGCTATACTCAAAAGATTTAATCTTGTTTCTCTTGAAGATGATTTTGATGCTATTTATGTGGCAACTCTGTATAATCTAATTCATGACAAAGATAAACCCAGAGAGATAGTTAGCCTTTTTGAGCTAGATGAAGTGAAAGAAAGCTACAAAAGAGAAATATATGAAAAAAATGATTGGACCTTTCACATCGAAATTGATGATAACCTGCACACAAATCCTAATCTAGAAGAACTAAAGAACATTCAAATAAATATAGGTCAAGAAATAGAAGACTTTAAAAAGGAATTTCGAGAAGTTACGAACCAATCAAGATCACCTAAAGAAGTTGAAAGTATCAACTCTTCTGAAGAGATCAATAATAAGTTATCAGCACTTCTCGAAATGAATAAAGGTTCGCAAATCTCTAACATTAAAGCAAAGCATAACCCAGACATTGAAATTACCAATCAGGTAATCTTTTCAGATTTGGATGTGCCTCCATATGTTGAAAATCAATCGAGAAGAAGCAAAGTAGTTCAGGAATTTATAGACATTCTGCAAAAGAATACTTGGCTTGCTATTCATGGCAGTATATCTATGGGTAAGACTCAACTTGCTGCATTGATTTATGAAGAAATTGGAGGGTCTGTCATTTGGATAAACTTACGGGAATTAGGATCAGATAATTTCTTTCTGAAAATTGTGTACGACCTAGCAAGTATTTTAGAGATTCCTGCTAGCTCCAATGTTAATAAATGGGTATATGATGCGGTTGAGAAAATTCCCAAGAATTCAATAATCATTATCGATGATTTACCTAAACTTTTACCTAGAAGTACAGCCACTGGTTTTTATATGTCTTTTATCAAGCAATGCAGTACTAAGAAGATAAAGATTCTAACAACTAGCAATTACGAAATTCCGGAAAAAGTTAAAAGGTCTTTGTTGAATTTTGCTAAGTTAGTTTGCAAAGCTGTACCACCTTTATTAGAAGAAGAAACCAAGGAAATATTTGAGTCATACAGTGCTCCATCCAACATTATTAGCGAATACAATAGGTTTGTTCATAGGCTTTCTTTTGGACATCCATCAATAGTTAATGCAATATTCAGGTTTTTAAGAGAGAACGACTGGAATATTAATGAAGATGAATTAAGCCAGCTATTTAGTGAAAACTATTCCGTAGAACTGAATCAAGATACTCAAGAGGTACTAGTCAGTACGGTTGATGAGAATACCAGAGAGTTATTATATAGACTAAGCTTTATCATTGGGAGTTTTTCAGATGAAGAAGTCAATGTGATAAGAGATGTAAATCCAACAATTGACAGAGCTTGGGAAAAATTCAATTCTGCTTTAGGGTTATGGGTGCAAAAAACTACCAGTAATCGATACCAACTCTCTCCATTAATTAAAAGATTAAAAGGCCACAATACTTCAAAGTCATTAGAGCATCAATTATACTTAGCTCTTGGTAATGGTATACTAGATAAAAGAAACTTTAATTTGCTAGAGGCAAATAATGCCATTTTTTACTTCAAATTAGCTAATAGATTCAACGATGCTGGTTTTGTATTAACAATTGCGTTGGACGCAATAAGAGAACAGTCTAGTTTATTTTTTGAATGGGGATTTGATCTCTTTTGGTACCATTCAGTATTGCCTGATGAAATGGATACTAAATTAAAAATAAGCATCAGAGCCGCTCAAATCAAAATTGGGATTGACCATCAGAAAAATACTAGCTTCTTACTAAGTGATTTAGAAAAGATAGTTGTTGATGGAGCCAAAAAAGGTATCGATATTGGAATCCCCGCCTTGCTGTTAGCAATTAAATATTCAGACAATAATATTAAAAAGTCTTCCTATTTTTTTTCGCTGGGGTTAAAGCATTTAGATCAAATCCAGGATGATGATTCTCTGAAAGAATTATTTTCTGATATTTCTTCTTCAGAGACCATAATATGGATCATTGCTTCTGAAATTAGAAACAGAAATGATATTGAGAATTGGATTTCAATGGTTGATAATTTATCACCACAACAAAGAGAAAACTCACTCCAATCAGAAGCAATAGATGTTAGTTGCGCCAGAATTTATTATAGTGTCATCAGAGAAGAGGAAAAAAAAGAACAGAATCATCAAGACTGGGAAGGCATTGTAGATACATTTGTTTTTTTATGTGAGAAAGCTCTCACTTATAATTTTGAATTGCTTGCTGCTAATGCCTTAAGAGGAGCAATAAATGTACTGAGTGAGAGATTATATAATATTGCTAGATCTCAAAAGTTAACCGAAAGATATTTAGCGAAGTTATCGGATGACGTAAAAGTGCAATTTATAGTGAATGATGAAATCGGAAAACAACTATTTCATCAAGGAAAAAAAGAAGACGCATTAAAATATATAGCTGAAGCATTAGAAAAAGAGGTTTCTGAAGTATATGTTGAAAAACTGGATACCTTCTTGATCGGAAGTAGACTATTAGGTGAAGAAGACAAGAATGTGGCACATTTCTATTCTGAAAGGGCATATAATTTTGCAAAAGAGAACCTTTACATTGATGAGCTATTTAAGGCAAAAGTTATAGCGGAATTTGCTGTTTCGTTCTGGCTGAATAATGATATTGCGCAAGCATTGTATTTTCTAGAAGAAGGGTACTACATACTAATGCAATCGTATGTTAGCTCTATTAATTTCAATGGCACAATAATTCGCTTTGGTCATGTTATCAATTATTTTCATTCATTAATTACTACAGGTAATCCACCTGAAACCGATATAAATGGAGAACCATATGCCCCTCCAAGCCGAGGTTGTTTTTTAGGCAATAACGAAGGATTAATAAAAAGCGGATATTATTTTGAAGAGAGAAAATTTATTAATGCTCTATATTTTTTGAGGTTATTTGAGTGGTTTGATGATTATAAATATTCTAGAAAATGGGCTTACATCTGTTTACAAGAATCTAATAAACTAGATTTCAATGCTTTCATATCGGTGTCCCATGCAACAGTAGTATATCTTATTCTTGATATGAAGTATGACGATGCTATTGATCAAACGATTAAGCTAGTAGAGACCAATAATAGGTTTATAGATAATGGTCAATCTGTGGAGAGTTTGGTAGAAAGTGAAAAGGTTGCGGAGATTATTGCAGACAGACCAAAAGTCAGGATGGAACTTGACGATATAGTCGCTGCATTGGCTTTAGAACCTATCATTATTCATTTCCTGTATAAAATACTTAGAAATGAAGATCAATCTGATAATATATTAGACGAATTCAAACTCTTCCTGCAAAGATGGGAGGGTACTTTAAGTAAAATAAATAGAAGTGAGATCCTGTATTTTATTGAAACTGTATTAGCTGAAAGCGAAACTACTGCAAACTTAGTTAATCGAGCAAATAGTTATTCTGGTGAATTACCAGATACAATTAAATCAATGGCTTATATAATCATATCAATGCAGGCACAACCTACAGAGGCATTACGCCTACAGTTATCAGTTATACCAAGTCGGTTAGAACCTGCAATGAAACGAATATCAACTGGTAGCTACAATTTTCTTCTCGTCCCATTTTTTGAAAACTTTTGGATAATGAATTACGAAAAGAGGCATGATGAGTTTTCAAACCATGAATTTTGGAGATCAAAAAGTTGGCCTATGTATGAGAAATCTGATCAACAAAACAAACTGAAAATATTATTCAAAATTTTATGTCATCATCTTAACCATGAACCAAACGATCACCAATATGAATGGATGAATAATTAAAGTCATATTCTTTCTAATGTGCGCTGGCCCGAAAGCTCAGCGGGCGTGCACCAGATTTGTGCGAGGAAGCATTGAGATTTCTTGATTTTTCTTTGGTTCGTTTCTTTGTATCAAAGACAAAGAAATGAACGAAGGAGGTACTTATGCATCAATGCAATCATTTGAGAATTATGCTACGATAATCATTATTGAGTATCATCAAAGTCACCCTCTCAAAGCAGTTGAGGCAAAAAAAACACAGCTACTACACAGATAATACTTCGCAACTGAAATTGAAAAACCATATTCGTAGCAAACCCCTCTTCTCTCCCCATAATCCACCCGATAATACACCCAGACGCCCTTCTCGTGTAAGGAGCATGTACCCTAATGCATTAAGAAGCCCTTCCGAAGTAAGTTTCGCGTACCCTATTACAGTAAGTTAAATTACCGAGTAAGATAGAGGTCCGCTAATGCGTTCAGAGGCACTACTGCCTTCACCAGCAGTTTCAGGCCATATCCGCCCCGCAAAATGATATCAGTAGACCAATCGCTCAGGAAGATAATACCAGAGAGTACATGCGTACTGAAACACGTATTGCCTTCTTCGCTTCCATCCTGAACCTTAATACTTTTATCTTCTAAAAAACTCAAACGATATGTCTGCTACGATTAAACAAAAATTTGCCGATGCCCGCATTGCTATTACCAACACCTTGGCCAGCGAGGATATTCAGAAGCGCCTGAACGGCTTTGGATTCAACCAGCGCCGGATGCAGGATGGCAACGGCCTGCTGGATCAGGTAACGCAGTTGACCGCCCTGCAGGAAGACAAGTACGGAGCCTATTACGACAGTACCGATGCGTTTTATCAGGAACTGGAGCAGATCAAAGAACGCCACCGCCGCCACCGGAAGGTCGCACTCATCGCCTACGAGGGCAACCGCTCCATGGCCCTGAAGCTGAGACTGAAGGGAGAAACCAAGAAAATTACCGACACCATTGACCGTATCAGCACTTTCTATGATACCCTGGCGAAAGACAGCTCGGGCATCGCTGCCTACGGCATTACTCCCGAAGAGATCGCGCAAACCCGCGCCATGATACAATCCATGATTGACCTGCGTTCGCAGCAGATTGCCCGCAAAGGAGAAGCCCAGCACGCCACCCAACAGCGAGACCAGGCCCTCAGGCAACTCAACAACTGGATGAAAGACTTCCGCTACGCCGCCCGTTTCGCCCTGCGCGACGAGCCTCAGTTACTCGAAGTAGTCGGTATCAAAGTTCCTTCTTAGCAATAACAAGCAGTTAGCAATAAACGATTTTACTGGCTACTGCCTCCAGCCTCTGGCTTCCCACCTCCCTCTTTTTCCCCCTCGCCGCATTTCGTGAATCTTTCTCAGCCGAAGATCGTTTTTTTCCGAACCGATGGTTTAGTAAATACCATTGTTTTTAACCTCCTACATATGAGAAATTATTCGATATTCCTTCTACTCAGCGGCTTACTGGGAGCTGCCGCCTGTCAGTCTGAGCAGGATACCACCGAAGCGCCGGAGACCCCGGGCATCGATCTGGCCTACATGGATACCACCGTGCGGGCCAATGAGGACTTTTACCGCTATGTCAACGGCAACTGGCTGGATTCTACCGAGATTCCGGGCGACCGGGGCCGCTGGGGGGGCTTCGATGAGCTGGCCAAGAATACCAGCCAACAGACGCTAGACGTGCTGCAAGCAGCCATCCAAAGCGAAGCCTACCCCGATGACACCGACCAGGGAAAAGCCGCTACTTTTTATCAGGTGGCCATGGACACGGTTTATCTGGATAATATGGGCATTGACCCCCTGCTGCCCGAAGTTGAAGAGATCGACCGCATCGATAGCAAAGAAGCGCTGCAAGCCTACCTTGTAGAAGCCGCTCCCCTCCAAAACAGTTACTTCTTCCGGCTCAACGTCAGTGCCGACCTTAACAATAGTGATATGAATGCCCTCTTCCTGTCGCCCGGCTCCCTGGGGCTGCCCGAGCGGGAATACTACCTGAAGGATGATGAAGAGTCGCAGAAGATACAGGAGCAGTACCGCGAGCACCTGAGCCGGATGCTGCAATTTCTGGGTATCGATGCAGCCCAGGCTGATGCGATGGCCGAGCGGGTGTATGCATTAGAAAAACAAATGGCCCAGGCCCAGATGGCCAAAGAGGATCGCCGTAACCCGTTGAACCTGAATAACCCCACCGCCGTGGCTGACCTGAACAAGGTAGCACCAGCCCTCGACTGGCCAAAGTACCTGCAAGAGGTTGGGATCAGCGGAGTAGATACCCTCATCATCACCGATGTAGATTACCTTCAGCAACTCTCCAGCATCATGGAGCAAACCAACCTTCAAACCCTGAAAGACTACCTGACCTGGACGCTGGTGGATGAATCTGCCTCTCTGCTGACCACGGAAATGGACCAGGCCAACTTTGACTTTTACAGTAAAGTATTGCGGGGTGTAGAAACGCAACGCCCCCGCCAGGAGCGGATCATCAGCATGGCCAACCGCACCCTGGGCGAGGCACTGGGTAAGTTGTATGTGGATACCTACTTCCCGCCCGAGGCCAAAGCCACCGCATTGGAAATCGTAGAAAATATCAAAGCCGCCTTCGGAGAGCGCATTCAGCGCCTGGACTGGATGTCGGATTCCACCAAGCAAAAAGCGCTGCATAAGCTCAGCACCTTCAGCGTGAAGATCGGCTACCCCGATAGTTGGAAAGATTACGGCGAACTGGCCATTGAAGGGCAAAATGCCAACGGCTCTTACCTGGGTAACATGATCAATGCCAGTGCCTGGGCGTGGAACCGCGACCTGGCCAAGATTGGCGAGCCCGTGGACAAAACCGAATGGTTCATGTCTCCGCAAACGGTGAATGCCTACTACAACCCCCGTTTCAATGAGATTGTGTTTCCGGCAGCCATCCTGCAACCGCCGTTCTATAACTACCAGGCCGACCCGGCTATCAACTACGGCGGTATCGGTGCCGTCATCGGTCACGAAATCTCCCACGGCTTCGACGATGGTGGCAGCCGCTATGATGCCAAGGGTAACCTCACCAACTGGTGGACACAGGAAGACCGTACCCGCTTTGAAGAACGCACCCAAAAGCTCATCGACCAGTACAATGCCTACGAGCCACTGGACGGAGTACACGTAAACGGAGAGTTTACCCTGGGCGAGAATATCGGTGACCTGGGCGGCCTCAATGTGGCCTACGATGCCCTGCAAAAACATCTGGCAACCCACGGCGACCCCGGCCTGATTGACGGCTACACCCAGGACCAGCGCTTCTTTATTTCCTGGGCCACCATCTGGCGTACCAAGTACCGCGACGAAACGTTGAAGACACAGATCAGCACTGATCCGCACTCGCCGGGCATGATGCGCGCCATTGGGCCCATCTCCAACATGACGGCCTTCTACGATGCCTTTGAGATTGAGGAGTCCGACCCGCTGTACCGTCCCGACAGTACCCGGGTGTATATCTGGTAGCCCGGCTACGCGTAAACCTGTATTGAATGAGCGATCTCAGACGGGTCGCTCTTTTTTTGTTCCCTCCCATCCCACATTCAGCCGTACTGTGCGAAACCGAACACCATCTGTTCACCACTGAACAACTCAAATACCCCCTCCCCCCATTATTTAGGCTCTAAAAGCCCTTTTGCAGATTGGTATCTTTCTTGGCTAGTTGGCAATGCATAGTACTTAGTGAAATTTAAGATGCCAAACGCAAACAACATGAACCCTACTTTTATGAATCGTATCCTTTCCAGGAAATTTTTACTCCTGATATTTTCCCTCATCATAATCACCCTATCGGCCCGAGCCCAAACGGAGATCCACGGGCAAATCTACGACGAGGCCGGTGAGCCCCTGCCCTACGTCAACGTACTGCTCCTCACCGCCGCGGATTCTTCCCTGGTGAAGGGAACAGTGAGTGATACCACCGGAGCTTATCAGTTAGCACCAGTGACTGCCGGAAGCTACCGCCTTTCTGCCCAGATGGTGGGTTATCAAAGCTTTTTCTCGGAAGTATTCACCAGCCCCAGAGTCGCTTCTGATTTCCCTGTTATTCGCCTTTCAGAAGCCACTACTGAGCTGGGAGAGGTAGTAGTCACCTCAACCAAACCGATGATTGAGGTAACCTCCAACGCCATTGTGCTGAACGTAGCGGCCAGCCCGGTGCTGAATAATGGCACCGCCCAGCAGGTGCTGGAGAAATCTCCGGGGGTGATCGTTGACCAGAACGGAAACATCAGCGTGAAGGGCAAGACCAATGTACTGATCTACCTGGATGGCAAACCGACCTACCTCTCCAATACCGAGCTGATCCGACTGCTGGAGAGCACTCCGGCCAATAACATTGAGAAGATTGAGATCATGGACAACCCGCCCGCCAAATACGATGCCGCCGGCAATGCCGGGATCATTAACATCGTCCGCAAAGAACAGGCCGCCCAGGGGCTGAATGGCAACGTGGGTATCAATCTGGGATACGGACAATACCCAAAAGTATCCCCCAGCCTGAACCTGAACTACCGCCGGGGAAAAATCAACCTCTTTGGTAACTACAGCTACTACTACAGCCAACGTTACCAGAACACCAATCTCTATCGTCGTATTCCATCGCCCGAGGGAATTACCACCTTTGATCAATTTTCTGACCGGATTAACTGGGTACGCAATAATAATTTTCGGGCCGGGGCCGATTGGTTTATTAGCGAACGAAGTACCCTGGGAGTGCTGGTCAATGGCAACCGGGGTAACTGGAGTAGCACCGGTGAGAACCTGACCCAACTGGGCGGTGCATACGATAACCCCTACGACGGCCTCAATGCCAGCAACCGCAACCGCAACGACTGGGACAATTTAACCTACAACCTGAACTTCAAGCAACAGTGGAAAAACGAAAGCGAGTTAACTCTTGACGCGGATTATTCTCAATGGAAAGGAGGCAGCTATCAGTATAATGACAACTATTACTACAGCAACGAAGGCACCTCCAGTGAACCGCCCCTGCTGGTGCGTACCTTCACCGATTCCGACATCGACATCCTGGCCCTACAGGCCGACTATAGCCGTAAAATCTTTGGGGACTGGGGTTTAGAGACCGGAGTAAAGTCCAGTTCAGTTACTACTGATAATGTACTGGATTTCAAGACCCGGGTAGAAGATGATTTTGTATCAGATCCCCAGCGAAGCAACCAGTTTGAGTACGAAGAGAATATCAGGGCAATCTATGCCAATATCAATAAGAAGTGGGGAGAACGCTGGCAGCTACAGGCCGGTTTGCGCGGAGAGCACACCACTTCCAAAGGCCACTCCGTCACCATCGACAGCCTGGTGAAGCGCGACTACTTTAACCTGTTTCCCAGTGCCAGTCTGTCGTACACGCCCTCTAATCAGCACCAGCTATCAATGTCGTACAGCCGCCGCATTGACCGGCCCAACTACGGCAATCTCAACCCCTTTGAGTTCTTTCTGGATCGCTTCACCTTCGAGCGAGGCAACCCTTTCCTGAATCCGCAGTACACCAACTCCTACGGCCTGACCTATGGCTATCAGCAGGCGGTGTTTGTCACCCTGAACTATACCCGCACCACCGATGCCATATCGCAGGTACTGGAGCAGGATGAAGCCAACCAGACCACCTACCAAACCACGGTAAATCTGAACCAGATCAAGAACTACAGCGTCAACGTAGCCGCACCACTGCCACTGAACGACTGGTGGGTGCTTAACCTTAACGTGACTGGCTTTTACAACGATGTACAATCTCCTTTCTCCGAAGGTGGACAGATTGACAATAGCCGTTTTAGTTACAATGCCCGGGCGCAGAACACTTTCACATTGCCGGGCGATGTTAAGTTTGAGTTATCCGGTTTCTATTCCTCTCCCACCATCTGGGGTCTGTTTGAGATCGGCGAGCAATACCAGGTCGATGCGGGCATTTCCAAATCTTTAGGCAAGTTTAACATTCAGGCCAGTTTGGATGATGTGTTCAATATTCGCAAAAACAACGTGGTTATTCAGCAGGGCGACATAGATACCATCGTACGCAACAAGTGGGAATCCCGGGTATTCCGGCTGAACCTGTCGTACCGTTTTGGCAATGAAAAAATTAAACAAGCGCGCCGCCGGGGCACCGCTTCAGATGATTTACGGCAACGTACGGGAGGAAATAATTAGCAGTGAGCAGTGAGCAGTGAGCAGTGAGCAAATTTAAAAATTAATGCAGCATACTCTGCATTCATCATCACGCATTCTTCACCAATCATTTCATTGCTCACTGCACATTATTCATTGTTTATACACTTTCCCTTCTTTCATCACGAAGACCACATTTTCCAGGGTGCTGATATTTTCCAGGGGATTATCATCTACCGCAATAATATCCGCCAGCTTATCCGCCTCAATAGAGCCTAACTGGTCGTCTATCTTCAGGATCTGGGCAGGCACCATCGTCGCCGACTGGATGGCCTCCATCGGGGGCATGCCGGCTTCCACCATGTACCCGAACTCCTTGGCATTTTTTCCGTGGGCAAACACGGCCGCATCCGTCCCAAAGGCGATCTTCACGCCCCGGGCGTAGGCTTTGGCAAAAGTATCCTGAATCTTCGGTCCAATCTCCAGCGCCTTGGGCACAATAATGGCCGGAAAATACCCCCGGATCTTCGCCGAGTCTGCGGCTGATCTTCCGGCAATAATGGTCGGTACGTAGTAGGTTCCTTTCTCAATCATCAGATCCATCACTTCTTCGGTCATGAGGGTTCCGTGCTCGATGGTGGTAATGCCCGCCATCACGGCCCGTTTCATGCCTTCCGCTCCGTGGGCGTGAGCGGCGGTGTGCATGCCGTAGTCATTCGCAGTTTCTACCACGGCTTCTAATTCTTCCAACGAAAACTGGGGACCTGAGCCATCTTTGGCGTAGCTCAGGACTCCGCCCGTAGCCGTGAGCTTAATCATATCGGCTCCTTCTTTGTAGCGTTGCCGCACCGCCTTCCGGGCATCATCCGGGCCATTCACCACTCCTTCAGCCGGTCCCGGATCGCCCATCAGCTCTTTATTCAGGCCATTTGTCGGGTCAGCATGGCCGCCGGTAGTGCCCAGCGATTTCCCGGAGGTGAAAACGCGGGGGCCGTCAATATACCCGGCGGCAATCGCTCTTTTCAGGGATATATTCACGCCGTTGCCACCTACATCCCGTACGGTGGTGAATCCGGCCATTAGTGTGGCTTTGGCGTACTGCACTGCTTCCAGGGCCATATCCGCTTCATTTTGGCGAAAGCCCTTAGAGTATCTGTCGCGACTGCTTTGGCTCTGGATGTGCACATGCATATCCATCAGTCCTGGCAGCACCGTTTGGTTGCGAAGATCAATCACTTCGGCCCCGCCCGATGGTTCCTGGTAGCCTTCTTCCACCGATACAATACGGCTGTCCTGGATGACGATGGTCATTTCTTCCCGTACTTCGTCGCTTTTTCCGTCGATGAGTCTGCCACAGTGCAAATACGTTTGCTGGGCATGGATGCTACCCCCGATACAGAGTAATAAAAGTGATAAAAGGTATTTCATAGGTACATAGGTAGTTAGTGTATACAAAAGTTTTCAAGATACAACGCCTTGCTATTGCGCACAACTCACGGGGCTTTTTGCACTTTAAGAAGGCATTTATATTGAATTTTTTATAAAATAAATTATTTTATTAATATATTTAGCCCTGAAATATAAACATAAGTGATAATGCTTAAAGTCTATTTTGTTACAATATTGTTTTGCATAGGGTTTCTACGTGGGTATGCAACCGATTCTCCTGACATTGATTTTGGAAAAGTGAGTGAAGAAGAGCTGAAGATGACGCATTGTGCATTAGATAGCAGCGCCAGCGCGGTTGTGCTGGCTGATTTTGGTGAAACAGATTTTTCTTATAATCAAACCAGTGGTATTCAAATGGTCTTTACCCGCCATCGTCGTATTAAAATTTTTAAGCCAGCAGGGTACGATTGGGCTGATGTGGCAGTGCTTTTGTATAAAGATGGGGGCGACAAAGAAGTGATTTCCCAGGTAAAAGGTTACACCTACAATCTTGAAGGAAATAAAGTTGTTAAAACCAAGCTCAAAAGCGAAGGTAAATTTCTGGAGGCGTATGATGAAAATCGTGACATCTATAAATTTACCCTGCCCAATGTAAAAGAAGGAGCCGTCATAGAATACACCTATACGATCACCTCAGACTTTCTTTTCAATCTGCAAGACTGGGAGTTTCAGTCTGCCATCCCTACCCTGTGGAGTGAGTACAAGGTAGAAGTACCCGAATATTTTATTTATAAACCGCTGTTTCAAGGATACTATTCTCTGGCGGTTAATGAGCAACGACCTAGCAGCGGCAAGTTTATTGTTACGATTCGCACGCAATCCGGAAATGGTGGCTTTAGTTCTCCGGTTCAACGGGAGACGCGGCAGGAGCAGGTAGATTACAGAGCGACCCGCTATCGGTGGGCCACCCAAAATATACCTGCTTTGGTAGAAGAACCCTATGTGACTACCATGGATGACTATGTGATGAAAGTAGAAATGGAATTGGGAAGCACCAAGTTTCCGGGCGAACCTTATAAAAACTACACCACCACCTGGGAAAAGATTGACGAAGAATTATTGAAAAGCGCTTATTTCGGGGATATTTTGAAACGCACCGGCAGTATCAAAGACCAGGTCGCCACCCTGATAAATGGTGCCGGAAGTGACGCCGAAAAAGTCGCCCGGATTTATCAATATGTGCAGCAACAGATACGATGGAACCAGTCTTCCCGACTATACGCAGAGCAATCGCCCAAACAAACTTTGGAAACCCAATCGGGTAATTCGGCGGATATCAACCTACTGCTGATTGCCCTGCTACGGGAAGCGGATATTCAGGCCGATCCGGTCGCACTGAGCACCCGTAGTCACGGCATGCTGCGCCAGGAATTTCCCCGGCTTACTCAGTACAACTATGTTATCGCCCGGGCCCTGGTGGGAGAGAACACGATTCTTCTGGATGCAACTGGCGCGAACTGCTCGCCGGATATGTTACCCATTCGGTGCTTAAACCAGTTCGGGCGCGTGATTAGCGAAGAACCGGGAGAAAAGTGGGTCAGTCTTCAACCCGAAAATGGTTCTGCTCACACTACCATGGCTACGCTGTCGTTAACGGAAAGCCAACTTCAGGGAACCATTGCCACCTCCCGCACCGGATACAATGCCATGCGGCTACGCCAGAATATTGTAGATGCGGATGGAGTAGATGGGTATCTGGATGAATTAAAAGAAGACTTCCACTCCTGGACGATCAACGATTATGAAGTAGCCGCACTGGAAACCCTGGATGCCCCCCTAAAAGAAACGTATCAGGTGGGACTGAGCGAAGCCATGCAGGAAGCCGGTGACCTGATCTATCTGAATCCAATGCTATTGGGCAGCCTGGATAAGAATCCATTTTCCTCTGAGCTTCGGGCCTATCCGGTAGATTACCCTTACCCGGAAAAAGAAACCTATATGCTGATGCTTTCTCTCCCTGAAGGATACACCGTAGATGAACTTCCGGAGGAAATTATTTTTGCATTACCGGACAATGCTGCCGTATACAGCTATACCGCAAAACAGCTCGGCAATATGGTTCAATTGGTGGTCCGTCTGGAAGTGAAGAAAATAAAATTCTATGCCCAGGAATACCCACATTTAAGAGAGTTTTTCAATCAGATTGTAGCCAAACAGCAGGAGCAAATCGTGCTGAAACGGAATTAAGCCTATACTTTTATGATCCTCCGCAATATTCACTTACTTCACCCATTGATGATGAGAAGTTTTCTGATAGCCTTTTTTCTGATAGTCCATCACCTAGCTGTTCTGGCGTCCTCCGACTATCCGGCTTCGGCGATCCCGGAGGAGCTGAAAAAACAGGCCGATGCGGTAGTGCGGGCACAAGAAGAAACATTTAACATTCGCTCCATCGATGCAGCTACCTACACCATCCATCGGGTGGTCACTGTGCTGAATAAAAACGGCGAAAAACATGCTCCGCTGGTGGTAGGGTACGACCCGCAACATAAAATTAAAAGTATCCAGTGTAATGTGTACGATGCCCGGGGCGAGTTGATCAAAAAAGTGAAGAACAAAGAGATAGAGGATGTCAGTGCCATCTCCAGTTTCTCCATTTACGAAGACAACCGCATTAAGTATTACATCTATGATGCTCCCAGTTACCCCTATACCGTGGAGTATTCGTATGAACTTGAGTTTGACGGGCTACTCTTTTATCCTGACTGGAATCCGGTGGATGGATTTGGCTTAGCCGTAGAGCAGGCGACGTATGCCCTCGTTACTCCTCCGAACTTTCCCATCCGCTACCAACTGCAAGATCTATCCGAACCCACCAAGGCTGTCGAAGAAGGGCAACAGTGGTATCGCTGGGCATTAAGTCATCAGTCTGCGTATGAAAAGGAAGCCTACCAACCCGCGCTCGGATCACTTACTCCCCGCGTATATCTGGCACCAACGGACTTTTACTTTGAAGGATACAGCGGTAATTTCAGCAGTTGGAAACAGTTTGGGGAATGGATCGGTCAATTGAATGAAGGTCGGGACCAGTTACCGGAAAGCACCCAGCAGAAAGTGAAACAGTTGATCGATGGGCTGAGTGATACGACTGAGATGATTCGGGTTTTATACGAGTATATGCAATCCAAAACCCGATATGTGAGTATTCAACTGGGCATTGGTGGCTACCAACCCTTCGATGCGGCTACGGTAGACCGGCTTGGTTACGGCGATTGTAAGGCCCTGTCTAATTACATGAAAGCGATTCTGGCGGCAGCCGATATCGACTCCCGCTATACGCTGGTTCATGCCGGAGCGTACGGAGACAAGGTACTGGCCGACTTTCCCAGTATGCAGTTTAATCACGCCATTCTGGGAGTACCCCTGACCCAGGATACGGTTTGGTTGGAATGCACCAGCCAGACCAATCCCTTCGGACACCTCAGTGATTTTACCGACGCGCGGAATGTGCTCATAATTGAAAAAGAAGGGGGAAAGCTAGTACATACTCCGGCTTATTCGACGCAGGATAATCAGCAGATTCGAAATACAACGGTGGTATTAGATGAATCGGGCAATGGCCAGCTCAGTACCCAAACCCAGTACACCGGTCAGTTGTATGACGATATCGCCTATATTACCCGACTCAGCGAGCAGGAGCAAAAACAGGCCGTAAACGAACAGGTATCTATTCCGAATTTCCGTTTGCAAAGCTATGAATACCAATTGGCAAAAGACCGAATACCGGTGGCTACCGAAAAACTTGCACTGCAACTGGACCGCTACGCCAGTGTGAGTGGTAAACGATGGTTCTTTTGCCCTAATGTGATGAGCCAGGTAGAAAGTATTCCCGCTAATACGGAAACACGACAGCACGACGTACTACTTCGGTACGCTTATACCGAAACCGATACCACGGTGTTCACGCTTCCCGAGCAGGTTTATCCTGAATTCATCCCGGAATCCACCGAGATCCATTCTACTTTCGGTAGTTATTACAATCATTATTCGGTAGAGCAGGGAAAAGTGGTGTATACCCGAACCTTCGTGCAACATAAAGGAGTCTTCCCGGCATCCTCTTACCCGGAACTGGTGGAGTTCTATCAAAAAGTATCCAAAGCCGATCGCCAGCAAATAGTATTACAGAAATCTACCTAAAAAAACAGGGGCATCATCACTGATGCGCCCTATCAAATTCGGTGCTCTTAGTTTAAGGATAAAATCGGTTACCTGCCCCGTACCAATCGCATAACGACGATAATAGCCAGGATGACTAAGAAAATGTAAAACAGAATTTCGGCAATGTCGGCAAAGCCTTCGGCTAATCCTCCGAAGCCAAATAAAGCCGCAATTAAGGCAAGTACCAGAAAAATAATAATCCAGCGAATCATAGGTAAAAAAGGTTTGGTTAGAAAAAAGTATGCGTAGTATACGTTTCATAAGATAATGAAACCTGTTACGGTATAGGTGCTATATCACAGGATACTTCCGTTAGTGACAATATTACGACTTATACTGCTGCCTTAGGGTTCGGCGCATGAGTTTGTTGGAAGCAGTACGGGGCAAATCAGACTTACTGATTATATCCTGAATGCGGAACAGTGGGTTTAGTTGTTGGGACAGCATCTTTTGTAATTCGCTTTTCAAAGTCTCTTTAGAAATTTCCATCCGGGGCACGTAAAATACGACCAGTTGTTCCGGTCCTCCTTCGGAAGGGGCGATGGCTACTGCCGCCGTTTCTACCACCGCATCATGCTGGTTAAGTACTTTTTCAAGTTCTACGGCACTCACTTTAATCCCGCCCAGGTTCATCACATCGTCGGCCCGTCCCTGGCTGCGGTAAAAAACGGTTCCGTCTATTTTTGCCAGAATACGGTAGTTGTCGCCATGCTTACGCAATGGTCGTTTGTCTTCCAGTTGCGGCATGCCTTCGTAATATTCTTCGTGATGATCGCGGTTCATTAACCGTTGCGATAGCCCCAGGGAAGGTGGCACAATGAATACCTCTCCGTCCTGTACTGGTTGCAGAGTTTGGGTATGAGGATCTCGGAATCGTAATTCCAGGCCTAATGCAGGCGTGGTAAAAGTAGCGGGAACGGCTGGTTGCACTATCGTTCCGGTAATGTAGCCCCCACCAATCTCGGTTCCTCCACAGTATTCAATAATCGGTGCGCGAAAGTGATTCAGCCACATCAGGTACAGGTAGTCTTCGGCGTTAGATGGCTCGCCGGTAGAGCTAAATACCCGCACCTTCCACTGAAAGGCTTCCATCGTTTTTTGTGTTCGCCACACTTTCACCAAAGAAGGAATCGTACCGAGTATGCTGATCTTCGCATCTTCCACAAACTGACCAAACTGCGGAGTAGCCGCTGAGCCAGTAAATATTGCCAAAGTAGCCTGGTTCATCAGCGAAGCATAAATGAGCCATGGGCCCATCATCCAGCCCATCCCCGTAGTCCAGGTGACCACATCGGTTGGGTGAATATCCTGGTGAAAATGCCCGTCCATGGCGCACTTAATGGGCGTAAGCTGGGTCCAGGGAATGGCTTTGGGCTCTTTGGTGGTGCCGGAAGAAAACAAAATACTGATGGTATCCTCCGGCTCTCCAATATGTGCAGAAGCTACTGCCTCTCCTAAAAAATCATCCCAGGTCAAATCACCATTCCGCAATTTGGTATCGGGCTGGCTCGTCACCACAATGGCCGGGGGCGCCTGCGCTTCTTTGACCCGACCGTACACCTTCAACGGTTTACCATTGTATTGATACGCATCTACGGTAATGATGGCTTTCGCCTGAGCAATGGTCATTCGACTTTGCAGTTCTCGGGCTGAAAAGCTATCGGCAATCAGTACTGCCACCAGTCCCGCTTTAACGATCCCTAGGTAGGCAATAACCGCTTCCTTGCCCAAAGGCATGTACAGGGCAACGGCATCGCCGGGGGCAAGTCCTAAGTGTTGTAATCCGGATACCACCTGATTGGTCTGTTGCTCCAATTGCTGATAAGTCAGCTTTTGCTCCTGTCCCGACTCATCGGATACAATCAGCGCGGTTTTCTCCGGGGCCGCCTGAAAACAGCTTTCTGCAATATTTAACTTAGCACCAGTTAGCCACGCTACCTGTTCATTGCCCCGGCCATTGTCCAATATATTTTGATAAGGGGTTTGAAGTTTAATATGCAACCGTTGCACTACCCGCTGCCAAAAATCAGCTTTATGATTGACGGACCAGGAGTAAAACTCAGGATAGGTAGCAACACCCATCTTACGCATAACCTGGGACAGGTTCGCCTGCTGCACCACGGCCTCGTCAGGTTGCCAGACAATGCCCGCCGGTTCGCCCTGATACAGAGTCTGGTAGATCTGCCAGGTCTGCTCAAACGATAAGTGCTCCCGAGCCTGGGACGCAAATGCCTGCCATAAACGGGCCTTGGATAGGGTTGTTGTCGTATTCTGCTCCATAGTGTAGGGAAAGTAGTATCTTTTTTCTTACTTAACGCAGATTTTTGAAGTTTACCATTTTATCACTGATTAGCTACACTTCCTTATGCTTATTACAAAATCCCTGAATCTTTGTTTGATCCTACTGATTGTGAGTGTATTTGCCTGTAAACCGGAAAAAAAGAAAGTGATATTTTTTGGTGATTCCATCACTGCTGCCGGTGATCAGCCCGGCGGCTACATTGACCTGATGCGACAGCAAATGGATACCGCCCGTTATGAACTCATTGGGGCGGGTATTGGGGGCAACAAGGTTACCGATCTTCAGGCCCGGGTGCAGGCGGATGTCATCAGTCAGAATCCTGATATCGTGGTTATTTATATTGGCATTAACGATGTATGGCATTTTTACGAATTTGAAGGCACCACCGGAACGGAAAAAGATGTGTACGAAGCCGGGCTGAAAGATCTCATTCAGACTATTACCGAGATGGGCAGCGACGTAATTCTGGCTACCCCTACCGTTATCGGTGAAGACCCGGATAGTGAAGAGGAGGTAAATCAGCAGTTGGAAGCATACGCCCAGGTGGTGCGCGACGTAGCCCAGGAAACCAATACCCCGCTTTGCGATCTTCGTTCAGAAATGAGCACTTTTTTACGAACAGAAAATTCTTCTAAAAAATACCAGGGCGTGCTCACTTCAGATGGTGTACATATGAACGAAAAAGGCAATCAATACCTGGCCGAGCAACTTCAGTCCTGCATCCCTTAGAAAAACCCACTGTTCTCTACAACATTTCCCGGGGTTTGTCAGTATCAGAGAAGAACAATCTGATCATTCATCTTTTATTTTTTGACCTATGCCTAACCCTGCTATTGTTGTGATCACCGGCGCTTCCAGCGGTATTGGCCGCGCCACTGCCCTGGAATTTGCCAAAAAAGGAGCAATCATCTTTTTGTTGGCCCGACGAAAGGAAGCACTGGATGATCTGGCTGAAGAATGTATCGCTCTGGGCGCTACTCCCCGGGTCTTTCCGCTGGATGTTACCGATGAAGAAGCGGTTAGGAACGTAGCCCAAGCGGCCGTAAAAGAATTCGGACGCATCGATATGTGGGTCAATAACGCAGCTGTTTCTTTGTTCGGTCGTTTTGAAGAACTGCCCGGTAAAGACATCCGCCGACTGTTGGAAGTCAATCTCTTCGGATATTTATATGGTGCCCAGGCAGTCCTCCCCTACTTTCGGGAACAGGGCTCCGGCATCCTGGTCAATGTATCCTCCATTGTAGGCATCGTGGGACAACCCTATACGGTTCCCTATTCCATAAGCAAGTCGGCGATTCGCGGATTGAGTTTAAGTCTGGCCCAGGAACTGGCCGACACGCCTCACATTCGGGTATGCACAGTGTATCCGGCAGTCATTGATACTCCCATTTTTAACCAGGCGGGAAATCTGTATGGTAAAAAGATACAGGCCCCAAAACCGCGTATCAAAGCCTCGAAAGTAGCTAAAACAATTGTCCGATTGCTGCACCATCCTCAAACCGAAGTCATTGTGGGAGGACAAGGCAAGATGGCGCGAACGGCACGGCTCGTTGCGCCGGGTATCTTTGACAAGCAGTTTAGGAAAAACATTGCAAATGGTCATTTTTCGGAAGAATCGGCTGAGCCTACCTTGGGAAACCTGTACGAGCCAAAGCCTCAGTTCGCCCAGGTAAGTGGGGGATGGAAACCGGAAGACGAACCAAATTTTATGCTACCTACCCTATGGTTAGGCATAGGAGCTGCTGTCATGGCCGGACTGGCCGTGGGGCTTTCAATCGGTCGCAATCGCTAATCTGATACCTTTATTATGAGCAAGTACCAGGCCCTCGATGGCCAAGAACCCCGGTTTGTTGCCAGCTTTGATTCTGCCTCCATTATGGTAAAATCTTTGGCTGCATTTCTTAATGGTCATGATTTTTCAGGTTTGGGAGTGATGCCCAACAGCCAGTGGGCTGGAGATTCCCTTAATACGCTACCTACTTCCGTTAAGAAAGTATTGTACTCGAAGAGCGGTGTTTTTGATGCCATTCCGCCAAAAGATATTGGCAAAATTGATACCGAGGAACTGGCTAAGTGGGTTACGCAGTTGTTTCCCGAACGAAAATATCCGGCCGTAATGGTAGGCTCTTCCAATGGAGCACTTACGCATATGGCCGCAGCATTGAATATTCCCTGGCTCCCGCAGACTTTCCTCATTCCGGTGCAAATACCTCATGACTTTCCGGTTGATGTGCCCAAGCAGTATATGCGATGGGCTTATCCCTACGGGGAAGAATTACTGCGGCTAAACCCAGGCATTGAGTTGCATCACATGACAGACCCCAACCAGGATCGCCTGCACCTGCTGGCCATGACGTATTTTCGCATTAAGAAACGACGGCTCGGGGTTTGGTATGAGTATTTTCTGAAGCAGCATCTGGAACCGGGTGGCACCATCATTGTAAACGAATGTACCCGTTCCTGGCCCGCCAAAGCCTTGAATGATCGACATTTTTTCCAATTTGGCGGTACCGGCGGAGCTTCTCCTGAGGAATACTACCAAGGCAGCGAGCGAGTCAGCGAGTTTCTACGCCAACAACAATCGCCTTTTGTTAAGTGGGATGCCCCCGAACCTACGGGAGAATATCCTGAAGCAGAATGGGGTTTTGCTCCGCAATTACTGGATGATATTGAGCGCTTTGCCCGGGAAAACGGCTTTCGGGTACAACGCATACAGTTTGAAGAAATGCAGGATATCAGCGGGCTTACGGCCGAATTATACCGAAATTGGTACCGAGAGCGTAACATGCCAGCCAATCGCTTGCTGATCGAGAGCTTTGCCTTACTTACTCCCTACTGGGCATTGCGCACCGGCTCAGTTCCTTACTGGATGGTTTTCAATACAGCCCCCTCGGCAGACGCTCTGGAAAGCTATCTTCAAAAGGCTGATCCGTATGATCAGCGATACCTGATGTTACTGTCGCATGGTACCGAAGGCATCGGACTGGCACCCATTGAGCGCTGGCAGAGAATGCTCCACGATGGGCAGAACGCAGGAGAATTTGTGGGTACCGAAACCAAAAAGTATCCCTATGATTTCGGGGTGTATGCTCGTTATAATCAGGCATTACAGGAAGCAGTTTCAGCACGTTACCCGATTGCTACCATGCCTCTCAGCTGGTTTGAAAGCTTTATGCATCGGCATGCCAGCAATTACGGAGTCACCTGGTCTGATGCATCGGCGGAAACGGAGAAAGGGTGAAGGAAAAACTCACCTTTTATCGCTTCTCAACACCAACCTCCTGAGCCCACTGCTCATAGTTAGCACTCATACGTTGCACCACCTCCGGAAACTGGGCACTCACATCGCGCAATTCGGTTGGGTCCTGCTCCATATTGAATAATGACCATTGGTACGCTGGTGCCTGACTGATGATCTTCCATCCTCCCTGCCGCATGGCCTGATGCCCCAGATGCTCCCAGAATAAAGGCCGTTCCGAGTCAACAGAGTCATGCTCCACCATAGGCAGCAGACTTTGGCCCCGTAGTGCCCGCAGTGAGTCCGGATAACTGGCCTGGCTTACTTCGGCTACGGTAGCAAAAATATCCACCACATGCGCATTATCATTTACCCATTCGGAACCAGACGGCAGACGGTCGGGCCAGTGCATGATCATCGGAGAGGCAATGCCACCTTCCTCCACCCAGCGTTTATAGCGTCTGAAAGGGGTATTGGAAACCACCGCCCAGGGCTTGCGATAAGCCACATAAGACCCTTGCGCTCCCATCTCTACCGAAGGGTCGTTCAGGTTGCGCCCTGTAATATCTTCGGGTGAACCACCGTTGTCGGACAAAAAGAAAATGAGCGTATTATCCCAGGCGTCGTTGGCCCGCAAGGTTTCTAATACCCTACCTATGCCCTGGTCCATACGGTCTACCATGGCCGCGTACACTGCCATACGACGATCCCATTGCAGAGAATCATCCCGTTCACTCCAGTCCGGCATGTCTTCTTCCCAGGAACCAAGCTGATAGGTGCTGTCAATAATGCCCTGCTCCAGCATGCGCTGGTATCGCTCCTGCCGCTTTTCCTGCCATCCGTTTTGATATACTTCTTCGTAGCGTTGGATATCTTCTTCCGGAGCATGCAGCGGCCAGTGAGGAGCGGTGTAGGCCAGGTATAAGAAGAAGGGTTGTTCGTTTTTCTGGGCAAAATGGTTTTTCAAAAATGAATTAGCAGAGTCGGATAAGGCATCGGTCATGTAAAAACCTTGTTTGGGCGGAGCCCAGGGTTGCCCATTGTACGCCATTTGCCGCACCCGCGGCTGCTCGGTAATTACTTCATAATAGCTGCTGGCACCGCTGATGAGTCCGAAATACTGATCAAACCCCCGACGCGTAGGCCAATGCTCCGGATTTTCACCCACGTGCCATTTACCCGACATGTAGGTCGAATATCCGGCAGGCTTCAGTAACTCCGCCAGGGTAAGGCACTGGTCATTCAAATAGCCCTGGTACGGACCCGGCTCCGGATTACTTGCCACATCGCTGACCATGCCGCCCATACCGGCTTCGTGCGGGTATAATCCCGTGAGCAGTGCGGCCCGGGTAGGACAACAGCGGGCCGTATTGTAAAAGTGACGAAACCTTACTCCTGATCGGGCAAGCCCATCCAACGCCGGCGTGCGGATTTCACTACCATAACATCCCAAATCAGAGTAACCCATGTCATCCGCCATAATCAGCACAATGTTGGGGCGAGGGTCAGGATCAGCCTCAGATGTAGTGGTCTGTTCAGACTGGCAGGCTGTAAGGCCGTAAAAACCGATAAAAAAGAAGAAGCAACAATACAAACAATGGAAAGGGGAAATGCGAGATCTCATAGCGGTGAATATACTCGCTACCCGGCTAAAAAAAAATCATGAGGGGGGTAAGCAAGCATAAAAATTGGTAAGAAAACACCTTTTGCTAAGGGTTTACCCCAATTCAGAAATGGGTGACTTATCCGATACCAATTGTGCGATATGCGTGACTTTTTTCCCCAATGCCTGGGTATAATAACCGTCACAATAAAAAGTAAAAACAAACTTAGGTAAGGCACTATGTAATTTTTCTGATTTATTTTACCTTCGCTGTTTTCGCCGAATCAATACCTATGCGTATCCTTTTACGCGTATTATCCTCCACTTTTGAAAACAGACAGATACTTTATTCTGTTGTCTACCTTATTACCACATTAATTCGGATTGCTTTTTGAGGTGGTTATATAACTGGAAAAGATTGGATAATTTGTGAGTTAATGAAACCCAAGCACATTTTAATTTTAGACGATGAGAGAGAGATTTGCTTTCTGCTAACTGCGTTACTTACCCAAATGGGGTATGAGACAGAATGTGCCCACAATCTGGACGATGGTATTTACAAATTATCTAACAGTGCTCCCTTCGACCTGGTATTCTTAGACCTCAATCTACCCGACGGGCTGGGCTATCACATTGTTCCTAATATTAAAGAGCAAAACCGCGAAGCCAAAGTGGTCATGATTAGTGCACACGACAGCATGCTTAAAAAGATCAAAAGCGAAACTGACGAAGTAGATGAATTTCTCACCAAGCCTTTCAGCCGGGAAAATATCACCCACATACTACAGGAACTGGATATGTAGTTTGAATTTTCAAACAAAGTCTTTTGTTTCTCCATTATTAGTAGATCAAAAAAATAGCTACCTTAGTTAAATCTTACTTTGCTATTTTTAATCCCTTATTTCATTTAATTTTTCGCTAACGCTTAATGAGTAAAGTTCTTATAGTAGATGACGATCAGGACATTCGGTTGCTGCTTGATAAATTCCTCACCAAAAATAATTTCTCCACTGCTACTGCGGCCACGGGTAGTGAGGCCATAGATATCACTAAAAAAGAGTCATACGATTTGATTGTTTGTGATTTCAAGCTCCCCGATATTACCGGCATTGAGCTTATCCAAAAGATCAAGATCACCAATCCCAAAGCCGCTATTATCGTTATTACGGGCTATTCTGATGTAAAAATAGCGGTAAAAGCCATCAAGCTTGGGGCGTATGATTATGTCACCAAGCCGCTCTTCCCTGACGAAATTTTAATGACCATCAAACAGGCCATTGCCAGTAAGCAACTGCCTTCGGAACCCAAAAAGGCTTTTAAGGAAAGTCGGTTCATTATTGGTGAAAGTCCGCAATCCAAGCAGGTAACCAAGCATATCCGACTGATTGCCCCCACTGACATGTCGGTAATTATTCAGGGAGAAACCGGAACCGGAAAAGAGTTTGTAGCCAACGAAATTCATAAACACAGCAAGCGTAAAGACAACCCCTTTATGGCCATCGACTGTGGTGCCCTGCCCAAAGATTTAGCAGGATCGGAATTATTTGGACACGTAAAGGGATCATTTACCGGGGCTCTCAACGACAAAACCGGTAGTTTTGAGGCGGCCAACGGTGGCACGTTGTTTCTGGATGAGATCGGGAACCTTACCTACGAAAACCAGATTAAACTGCTGCGGGTCATTCAGGAACGAAAAATCAAAAAGATCGGTAGCACCAAGGATATTCCCATTGATGTACGCCTGATTGTGGCAACCAACGAAAATTTATCCGATGCTGTAAAGCGGGGGGAATTTCGGGAAGACCTGTACCACCGATTCAATGAGTTTAAAATAGATCTGTCTCCCATTCGCGAGCGCAAAGCCGATATCAAAATGTTTGCCCAGCACTTTCTGGAGAATTCTAACCGCGAACTAAACAAATCTGTCATAGATTTTGACGATGAAGTAATGCAAAGAATGAAGGACTACTACTGGCATGGTAACCTTCGCGAATTGCATAATGTCGTTAAAAGATCGGTACTGCTGGCGCAGGGAGAGTATATTACGCTAGATTGTTTGCCGCATGAAATAAAGTCTCCTGCCTATTTTGATGACCTTTCTACAGAGGAGGTTACCAGCGAACCATCTAACCTCAAATCTGTTTCCAAATCAGCAGAGCGCGATGCGATCATTAGTGTGTTAGAAAAGACCGGCTATAATAAAACCAAAGCAGCCAGTGTACTTAACATTGACCGAAAAACACTGTACAATAAAATGAAGTCTTACAATATTGATTTGTAAGTCTGCTTCTGCCCTAACACAGCCCAAATACTTTTTAATCCCCTAACCTATTCCGATCCTACATGAATGAGGTAACCCTTGAAGACCTTTTTGAAACTACTGAAGACGGTATTATTATTTTTGATCCGATCTATGATGAACATCAGCAGGTCATCGATTTTGAATACCATAAAATTAACCAGGCAGGGCTCCGTTTGCTTCACCGCACCCACAATGAATTAATTGGCAACCGCCTGCTATTGGCGTTTCCGGGAGTAGGAAAATCCGATCTTTTTCAACGGTACAAACGGGTGATTGATACCGGCACTTCCTTTCGTACGGAGTTTCTTTATCAGGACGATGGGCTGGATACCTGGTTTAGTAATACCGGCCATCGGGTGAACCAACAACTGCTGGTTCATTTCAGTGATATCAGTGGATACAAAAGGCTGTTGGAAGAGAAAGCCAAAAACGAGGGATTGTACCGGGCACTCATCCGGGCGCTGCCTACCACCGATGTCGCCCTGATTGACCGGCAGTATTCCATCCGCATTGCCAAAGGAACGCCTTTTGAAGCCTACGGATACCAGGATCACATTCCTGAACAGGCAAAATTAACCGATATTCTCGATCAGGAGGCTTCTAAACCCATCATCAAATTTTGCCAGCAATGTTTTAAGGGAAAAACCATTAAGGAAGAAATTTCGGTGGATGACACAAAATATCGGCTGTCTTTCGTACCGGCTTACGATTACGAACGTCTGGTCTTCGGTTGCCTGGTGGTGGCGGAAGATATTGGTATTTTCAGCTTGTCGGAAGATGAGCTGCGTAACAAACTTTACGCACTGGAAAGTGCCAAAGAGAGCCTGGAACAGTTTGCTTACGTGGCCTCCCATGACCTGCAAGAGCCCTTGCGGAAAATCCGCGCTTTCGGCGACCGCATCAATACCCGTTTTGCTGACCAGCTCAACGAAACCGGAAGAGACTATTTTAACCGGATGCAGCACGCCGCCCAGCGTATGCAAGTACTCATTGATGACCTGCTGAAATACTCCCGTGTAGGCCGCGTCCAGAATGACTTTGAGTCAATAGACCTGAATGTGTTGATCCAGGAGGTGTTGAGCGATATGGAAACTACTATTGAAGAGGCGCAGGCCGTGGTAGACGTAAAAGATCTACCCACAATAGAAGGAGAACCCATCCAGCTACGCCAGCTTTTTCAAAACTTGATAAGCAACGCCATCAAATTTAAAAAAGACAATAGCCTTCCCCATATTACAGTCAGCGCACAACCAGTCAAATCTGAAGAATCCGATATACCAATGTCGGGCGAGGATATGTCTTACGAAATTATGGTAAAGGATAATGGCATTGGCTTTGACGAGAAATACCTGGATCGTATTTTTAACATTTTTCAGCGTCTCCACGGTCGCAACCAGTATCCTGGCACCGGTATTGGTCTGGCTATCTGCCGCAAGATTATAGAAAATCATCAGGGAGATATTTTTGCCACCAGTAAATTAGATGAAGGCGCAACATTCCACGTTATTTTACCCCAACAACAATCATTAATGGTATGAATGAATCCAACTTAAAAACCATTACCATCCTCATGGCCGATGATGACCCGGATGATCGCGTTTTGACGAAAGACGCCCTGGAAGAAAATCGTTTGGCCAATGATCTCCATTTTGTAGAAGATGGCGAAGAACTCATGGATTACCTCTACCAGCGGGGGAAATTCAATGCCGAAAATGCTCCCCGTCCGGGCCTTATTCTACTTGACCTGAACATGCCCCGTAAAGACGGACGGGAGGCCCTGGCCGAAATTAAGGCAGAACCCCGATTCAAGCACATCCCGGTAATTGTACTGACCACCTCAAAAGCAGAAGAAGATATTTTTAAAACTTATGACCTGGGAGTGAGTTCGTTCATTACCAAACCTGTAAGTTTTGATGATCTGGTATACGTGACCAAAGCCATTGGCCAATACTGGTTTGGCATTGTAGAACTACCCAAAGGGAAAGATTCATAACATAATAGCATGCAAAAAGAGCAAGTTAATTTACTGTTGGTTGATGATGATGAGGATGATTATATCCTCGTGCGGGATTTGCTCCATGAAATACAGACAACCGATTTCTCGATTACCTGGGTTGATCGTTTTGAGGAAGCCCTGGCCGCTCTGCAAAAAGACAATTATGATGTTTACCTGATCGATTACCGGTTAGGAGAAAACAACGGCCTTGAACTGTTAAAAAAAGGCATTACACTGGGAGTATCGAGCCCCATTATCATGCTCACTGGAAAAGGGTTTCCTGAAATTGATTACCAGGCCATGCAAATGGGAGCGGCCGACTACCTGGTGAAAGACGGTATCAATGCCATGGTGATGGAACGTAGCATCCGCTATGCCATCAACAACTCCCAAACCATGAGCAAGCTCTACGAAGAAGAGCAAAAATACCGGACCCTGTTTGAGCAATCGGTCAATGCCATTTACACCACCAACCGGGAAGATCTTCTGGTGAATGCCAACTGGGCCATGGTTAAGCTAGTGGGTTATGAACTACAGGAACTACGCCAGCTTTCGCTTAGAGATCTCTTCGCCCAACCGGAAGAATACTCCCAATTGTATCAGCAACTGACACAGCATGGCTTTGTGAAGGACTTTGAAGCCTTGCTGAGACATAAAAACAAACGCCCCATTGCTGGTAGCATCTCCGCCACCCGCCTGATAGATACTGACCAAAACCTGATTGGTTACCAGGGTGTTATTGCCGATGTATCGGAAAAGAAAAAAGTACAGCAGGAATTAATTCGGCTGGAAAAAATGATGATGACCGCGAATATTGCTCGCAGCATTGCCCACGAGGTGCGCAACCCATTAACCAATATCACCCTCTCTCTGGAGCAGTTTGCGTCTGAAATATCTGACCGCGATGATCTGGAGGTCTACCTGGATATCATCCGGCGCAATACCAAGCGGATCAATGAGCTGATTACAGCCATGCTCAATTCATCCAAGCCATCTCAGTTATCGCTGAAGATCGGCTCACTCAATGAAGTACTGGACAAAACCCTGGCCTTAGCCGCTGATCGGATTAAGCTTCGGGAAGTACGTATCGATCTTCAATATAATTCGTCTCTCACCAAACTTCCCCTAGACCAGGATAAGCTGGCAATGGCTTTTCTTAATATTATCAACAATGCCATTGAGGCTGTAGAGAAGGGGTCAGGTAAAATTACCCTGAAAACCTCCGAAGATGAGGAGCATGAATACCTGGCCATTATGGATAACGGACACGGTATTGAGCCCAGTGAAATAGATAAGTTGTTCGATGCCTTTCATACCGGTAAACGCGGTGGTATGGGCTTAGGGCTGACTTCTACCCAAAATATTATCAATAGCCACAAGGCCAGTATTTCTGTGGAAAGCAAGGTAAAGGAAGGCACTTGCTTTAAGATCATTTTCCCTAAAAAAGCGGTTGCATCCCTGCTCAGGAAATAATCCTGAGCACTGTTTGCTCGTACTCATCCAGGTATTTCATTGCTGTATTTTTTATCCCCTTCAGTTTTTTCTGCCTTACCTTATCCAGTTTATCTTCGGTAAGCGCCACCTGCATAACTTTAGGATGAATATAATAGTCGCGGCATACGCTCACCGTATTACCCAGTTCTTCGGCTACCAGTTTCACCAGGGTGGTATCTAACTTAAGCCGAGGATTTTCAGTCAAGGCGGATCGGGCTTCTTCTATTTTTTCCAACGTCGTTACTGTGCCGTACCAGGTACGAAAATCCTTGCAGGTAAATTCTTCGCCTGACACCTCCTGAAGGTATTCGTTGACATCCTGAGAATGAATTTGGTGGTATTTGCCGTCTTCCCCCTGGTACTTGAATATTTCGTAACCCGGTAATTCAGAACAACGCTTCACCAGACGGGCAAGCTGTCCTTTCTGGATACTGATCTTGCGATATTTGCCACTCTTGGCTTTATACTCCAGCCGGCCAACTCCTTTCTGGAAATCCAGGTGCTTACGGCGTAAGGTCGTTAGCCCAAAAGTTTCATTTTCCCGCTTATATTGCTCATTGCCAATCCGGAGACCATATTGGTCTAATAACTGAATGGTAAGGGCCAGCACTTTTTCTTTGGGCCAGCCTTTCAAACGAAGATGATGCTGTATTTTCTCCCGGATGATAGGCAGGGTTTGCCCAAACAACTTCATCTTACGAAACTTGGCTTCATTGCGATACTTAGCCCACAAAGGATGGTACAGATACTGCTTTCTTCCTTTGGCATCGTAGCCAGTAGCCAGCAGATGCCCGTTAGGGTTTTTAGAAATCCATACATCGTTCCAATCTGGTGGAATAACCAGTGATTTGATCCAGTTTAGTACTGTTGCATCGGTAAGTTTTGTATCTCCATCGAGATATGAGTGGCCTCGTCCGCGCTTCACTCGGCAATATCCCGGCTGGGTATCATCCTGGTAGATCAGGCTACGCGGCAGTCCACCGACTAATGGCACTCCCATGATTTTCCTCCTAAGCTTTCTTTACTTCGCTTTCTAGTTTCAATACCTGAGAGCCATCCTGTTGCTCAATCAGCAATGCCTTATTTCCCTGAGCGCCTAAGCGAGTTACCTTGCTACCACCCAGGGTTCTGGCCACTTCTTCCGCATACGTTTCCTGTACCTTACCCTGAGCAATGCCCTGCCCCCACTTCCATTGGACATTTGAGCCTTTCTGTATCATGATTATAAAGTTTAAAAAATGAAGCACAAAAAAACGCCAGCCTGTTCACTGACGTTTTTATAAAATGTTAAGAGACATCTTTCACGCCGATTGAGGCATTGCGTCGGATCAAAAGTTTCACCAAACTCGCTGTTACCCCTACAATCAGAGTCCAGGTTACCGCTTCTCCCCAGGAAACATCCCGATCTTCGGGGTTTTTGGGCGGATCTCTTCGAGTGGTTTTTTTCCACAGGTACTCCATAGCCGCTCGTACAACTACCGCACTAGCCATAGTGGCTCCACTTACAATCCAGTTTCTAATATCAGAATTGTCATGCCCCAAGTTCTCTTTTAATGTCTTGGTGGCTTTTTTGGTAAGGTTCATAATTATAATTTATCTAAAGTTAAATACTACTTGGTAATACTTTATAGCGCGCTTTCACAAACATAAACACACCGTAGCACGCCAACCCGATAGCAATAATGCCCAGTAAAATGGTACCCCAGGTCGAACTGGCCTCAATAAATTGAAATGCCTGCTCGGTGCCACCCGCCTGATCAGGATTGGCCTCAATAGCCGCTCGCAGAAACAGATAACCAATAATGGCAATCACAATACCGCGGGCAATATAACCTACAAAACCCGCTTTACGCAAGGTGTCTTTCACCCGATAATTAAGCTCACTATCCTGTATCTTTTTAGCAAACTTACCTGTTATCGCCCGTTGAATCTGGTAGGCTGCTTTCCCAAAGAATACCATCGCTACTATACCAACCAAAATTTGCCCAAATGGTTGTCCCAAAAGCGTACTTACTAAGGTTTCCTGACTATTACCGCCACTGCTTCCTGAACTACCACCGGAAAATAGCATCCGAATAGCTTCAAAAGCAAATAACCCGTACAGCACTCCACTGGCCGCATATCCAATTCTGGTGGCAATGCCGGATTTATCATTTCCTTTATTTTCCGGATCGCGAATGGCCTGAATAAAGCGCCACACCACGTAACTAATCAGGCCCAGAGCGAGTATGGCCAGTAATACTTTGCCAAAAGGCTGCTCACGCACAAATTGCAGACTATCGCTTTTTCCGGCTTTTTCTCCACCGGCCCCAAAAGCAGCCATAGCAGTTAAAACCCCCAAGATAACATATACTGCCCCCTTGGCAAACATACCAAAGCGGGCAATCTTTCTTATACCCTCGTCTTTACTTTGGTCTAAAGTAACGTTCATATTCATAGTGTTGATTGTTTATGTTAAAAAAATGTACGGGCTTGCGCCCGTACTATCATATCAGAAGTTTCTGATATACTATTTCAGTGTTAAAAATGCGTGAATCACGCCAGGCACCCATCCAATCAGGGTAAGGAGCACATTAATCCAAAAAGCACCCGTAATACCGCGTTGCATGGCAACGGCCACTGGTGGAAGAAGGATTGCAAGAATAATGGTTAGTAATGACATGGTTGTCTTCAGTTAGTTAAAAAAATGATGTTCAAAAAAAATACTGGTAACTACTGATAATATATGGGAAAACCCTGCCAAATCTGTTTCAAGCAGGGGCAGCTTTCTCCGGTAGGGGCCTAAACCTTTATTACAAACCGGATTGATTGAGCAGATTGGCAATTTCATGTTTTGGTGAACTTCCAAAAAGTAAATTTTTCAGGCAGTTTTGGCTCGTGAGTGGCTTGTAGCGGGAAATAGACGAGCTTCCCCAATGCGGGGAAAAAAATACTCATTGATTTTTTTTCTGGCTCGTTATTGAATTTACTTTTTAGGTTGAATAAACTATTCAGTCACTTGTGAGTTCCTTATATTATGTGCTTTGTAGACGAGATTTGCATAAATTCTCAATTTTCTGAAACTTGGCACAAGATTTTCGTATAACATTGTGAACCATTAAACTTTTTGATCTTATGAGATTATTATCAGGAATTATTGCAGGAGCACTCGCCGGAATTGCCGCAGGAATACTTATGGCCCCCGAAAAGGGAGACGCCACCCGTAAGCGGTTAAACAAGGAAGGCACTCGTTTTCGTAGCGATGTTGAGAAATCACTCAACGACGGTATTTACAATTTGCTTGATTCAGTAAGCCATGCCATTGATGACTACTCTAAGCGTGGACAAAAATCACTGAAGCAAGCCAAGAAAAAGAAGAAATTTATCAATTTCTAATTTTGCCATTGTAATACTGTAAAGACAACGCGGAATTTTTTAGAGTCTCTCATTTTTAGTCTCAGGTTAATAGCAGACGTAAAGAAGAATTCATTCGAGAGCATTCAAGCAGACAATTATTATTTTTTAACCATTTTTTAGTTAGAACATCCGCGCAATTCTGTTTAAAGCTACCTATACGTGAATATTGATTTAGAAAGTCCTATTAAGCTAGTTACCGATAAACTAGAAAGCTGGCTGCAATCACTGATTGAAATGCTGCCTAATTTGGTAGTAGCGGTGATTGTTGTTGTTCTATTTTATCTGTTGGCCAAAGTAGTTCGTAATCTAGCGCACAAACTATTAACCAAAGTCTCTCACAATGAGGCAGTTAATAATTTATTAGTTACGATACTGAACGTTGCCGTAATTTCTGCTGGTTTCTTTATTGCACTCAGCATATTGCAACTGGCTGATGTAGTTGCGGCTTTACTGGCCGGAGTTGGTATTTTAGGTCTCGCGTTAGGGTTTGCTTTTCAGGATATTGCTGCCAATTTTGTTTCCGGTATTTTGATTGCCATACGGCAACCTTTTAAAGTAGGGGACATTATCGAAAATAGTGATTATTTCGGCACCGTACGGGATATTAACCTGCGGGTAACAACCATTGCTACCTTTCAGGGGTTAGAAGTATTGATACCGAACAAAAACCTGTTTGAAAACCCGGTGGTAAACTACACCCGTACCCAAGAGCGGCGGGTAGACCTGGACGTAGGAGTTTCGTACGGAGACGATTTAGAGGCAGTAAAAAGCCTAACCATTGAGACGGTTAGCCGTTTAAGCAGTATAGATCAGAAACGAGACGTAACACTTTTTTATACAGGTTTTGGAGACAGCTCCATTAATTT
This sequence comes from Cyclobacteriaceae bacterium, assembly GCA_040222715.1. GTDB lineage: Bacteria > Bacteroidota > Bacteroidia > Cytophagales > Cyclobacteriaceae > Tunicatimonas. The sequence goes on from JAVKCN010000153.1 coordinate 77,060, forward strand.
TAAAGTTCGTTTCTGGGCAAAGTCGCCTAAACAGCCTGATTTTTTGCAGGCACAGAGCGATGCCATTATGGCGATTCAGAAAGTATATAACGACAACGATATTGTAATTCCATTCCCGATCCGCACATTAGACTTCGGTATCAAGGGTGGAGAAAAACTTTCGGAGATGGTGATCCATCACGGAAATGGCAAATCTGCCAACTGATTTTTTGAGAAATACATTTTTAAAAACTAAATTTTTTAAGTCATGAAAACCAATCTTAGAAACCCATTAGCGCTATTATTCGCTGGCACATTTTCGCTAGCCATGTTTACGCAGTGCGACGCTCCGCAGAGTACTCAGGAAGAAACCAACGAAGCGCTTGAAGAAACAGGCGAAGCTATAGATGCCGCTGGCAACGAAATGCAGGAAACTGCAGCCAACTGGGAAGCAGAGCAAGACGAATGGGAAAACAAACTGGAAACCAAAATTTCTCAGTTGGAGCAGAACATGGAAAATGCTTCTGACGAAACCAAGGCTGAATATCAGGAAAGCATTGATGAGTTGAAGTCTGACCTGGATGAGCTGAGCCAGTCTACTGAAGATAACTGGAATGAAGTGAAAACAGATGTCAGCAATACTTTTGACGAAATCGAACGTGAGTTTGAAGGTATTGATAACTAATCAGTAGCTATATCTCTAGTAAATTGAATGGGAACAGGGTGCATCGCGCGCCCTGTTTTTTATTTTGGGTAGTATAAGCATCCTATGACTCCTTCTGATCGCCGATATCTTTTTGTGGTAAACCCAATTGCGGGTGGAGCCAGCAAAGACCCCTGTATGGATTTTCTGAAACGGGCATTCCAAAAGCGAAATTTGCCCCTTCATATCTTCAATACTACTGGCGAAGATGATTATGAAAAAGCCAAAAAAGCCATAGAAGAAACCCAGCCCACCACGGTAGTAGCCATTGGTGGAGATGGTACCATTAACCTGGTTGCCCAATTGCTGCGCGATACCGACCTTACCTTCGGTATTATCCCCCTGGGCTCGGCCAATGGCATGGCAGTAGAACTGGGTATCCCCGAAAATTTTGAAGATGCCACCCGCGTATTGCTGTACGGCAGCGTACGCCCCTTAGATGCGGTGCTTATCAACCAAACCTACCTTTCCCTGCACCTCAGCGATATTGGCCTGAATGCCAAAGTGGTAAAACGTTTTGAAGAAGAAAAGATGCGTGGCATGTGGAGCTATACCCGGCAGTTTATCAGCGAACTCTTCCAACTGCGCCCAAACAAATTCCGACTCACGCTGGACGGCAGAAAGACTTTTAGCAAAAAGGCTAACATGATTGTGATGGCCAATGCCACCAAATACGGCACCGGCATTGCTGTAAACCCCGACGGTAAGCTGGACGATGGCTACTTTGAGATTTGTGTCATCAAACCTTTCCGCTGGTATCAGTTCTTCCCCATCCTCTTCAGCTTTCTGACCCGTCGTATCCGCACCTCACCGCACGTAAATATTTACCAGTGCCAGACCGCTCGTATCATTAATCGGGATGAAGAGATCTTACAGATAGACGGAGAGGTAATCGGTAACCCCAAAACGGTAGACGTAAAGATACTACCGCATGCCTATCAGGTGATTGTGCCCAACAATTGAAAAGTCAGTTAACTGCCCCATCTGTTTTTGGCTGATTGCCTCAGCATTTCTTTAATCCTGTCGCGCCGGAAACCATGCCTTTTGTATATTGCAGCAGCTTCTACTTTATGTGGTGGTGTGTACATCTTACTAAATCCCTAACCACGCAACGCATGCTTCTTCAAACTTTAAAAGCCATGTTTCACCGGGACCTCAATAAGCTAAAGTCCGAAATAGCCTTGTACCGGGATGAATCCAGAATCTGGTATACGGAAAAAGAGATCCCAAACTCGGCCGGAAACCTTTGTTTGCACTTAATCGGCAACCTGAACGCTTTTATTGGTGCCGAATTGGGCAACACCGGCTATGTACGACAGCGGGAACTGGAGTTTTCCCAAAAAGATGTTCCCCGAGTCACGCTGGTAAACAGCATTCTGGAAACAATGAGCATCGTGGAAAAAACCCTTGATCACATGAGCGAAGAAGACCTCAGTAAGGAATATCCGCGAATAGTTTTCAACGAAAAAATATCGACAGAATATTTCTTAATCCACCTGGCTACGCACTTGGCCTACCACCTCGGGCAAGTCAACTATCACCGGCGGTTGTTAGACACCCAGCTAAATCACTAAAAGCATTGCTTTGTCAGAGAGAGTATACAAAGTTATTGATTCAATGAAAATACTCATATTCGGGGCATCCGGTTCCGGTACTACCACTTTGGGAAAGGCCCTGGCCGAAAGATTGGGTTACATGCATGTAGATGCCGATGACTATTATTGGAAAAAGACGGTTCCACCATTTCAGGAAAAAATCGCTTTATCCGAAAGAAACGCTCGGCTTACTTCAGACTTCTTAAGCGCGGCCAATATGATTGTAAGCGGCTCAATGGTGAGTTGGGGCGACTACTGGAAAACGGCCTTTGATCTGGCCATATTCCTTTACCTGCCTCAGGAAATAAGAATGGAAAGACTTAAAAAAAGAGAAGCGGAACGGTACGGTGATTTACTACTGACTGATCAGGCAACGATTGAAAACTCAAAAGCCTTTTTGGCGTGGGCAAAAAAATATGATGACGAAGGGTTTGACGGACGATCTTTAAAAATTCACCGCAACTGGATAAAGGCGCTAAAATGTCCTGTTTTGTCTTTAGATGGCGATTTAACCCTGCCTGAGCGCATTCAAAAAGTGATGACCAAAATGAAAAAACTCGCCGATAAACCAGCCTGATAGTTTGGCACTTTTAGCTATCTTTCACCCAAGTGAAATAATATCGGCTTATAAACAAACCTACCGCCCTCTAAAATCATAATCCTGATGATCAGATATTTACCCCTGCTACTTATTGGTTCTCTGTTTCTTGGGTGCAACTCGAAGCACGCTACCGAAAACTATGCCTCAGAAACCCTGCAAATTCAACAGGTTGCTGACCATGTATACCAGCATATTTCCTTCCTGGATACCGAAAGTTTTGGCAAAGTAGCCTGCAATGGTATGATCGTTTTTAACCAGCACGAAGCCATCATTTTTGATACCCCAAACGATGATGCCACATCGCTGGAATTAATCAATTGGGTGGAAAATCAGCTGGATTGTACCATCAAAGCCATTATTCCTACGCACTTTCATACCGATTGCCTGGGCGGCCTGGCCGAGTTTCATAGCCGAGGTATCCCTTCTTACGCGAATAATGCTACCATCACCTTAGCCAAAGCCCGTAGCAACCCTCTTCCTCAAAACGGATTTGACCAGAAGCTGGCTCTGGAAGCGGGAGGCAAAAAAGTAATTGCCGAATTTTTTGGCGAAGGACATACTCATGACAATGTGATTGGTTATTTCCCTGATGAAGAAGTGCTGTTTGGGGGTTGCCTGATTAAAGCATTAGCGGCGAGCGAAGGCAATTTAGAAGATGCCAACATCAAAGCCTGGCCGGTGACCGTAGCGAGCCTGAAAGAAAAGTACCCCAGCACCAAAACAGTCATTCCCGGACACGGAGAATCTGGTGGAACAGCATTGCTTGACTATACCATCCGGTTATTTGAACAAAAAAAATGATCAACAATGAAAGCGCATAAAGTCGGTACATTTTACCAAGCCGGCTATCGCTGCTATACTATCGTGTGAGCCTACATATGAAAAAACTTCAATATCTACTTATTTGCTGCACTTTACTCTCTCTGTACGGGTGCTCAACCCATAACACTGACAAGAAGCCCAACGTGATTCTTATATTTATTGACGATATGGGATGGGCCGATTTATCCTGTTTTGGAAATGTTGATGCAAAAACCCCGAATATTGATCGACTGGCTACGGAGGGAATATCCTTTGATCAATTTTATGTGAACTCCCCCATTTGCTCCCCCTCCCGGGTAGCCATCTCAACTGGCACCTATCCCCAACGCTGGAATATCACTTCTTACCTGGCCCACCGAGAGGATAACCGTGAACGGGGTATGGCCAACTGGCTGGACCCTTCGGCTCCTATGCTGGCCCGAAGCCTGCATCAGGCAGGATACACCACCGGTCATTTTGGAAAATGGCACATGGGCGGGCAACGCGACGTGACGGAGGCCCCGCCCATCACCGACTATGGTTTTGACGAATCACTAACCAATTTTGAAGGCATGGGCGCCAAATTACTTCCCCTCACCAAAGATGAAACCGGAGAGGTCGGACGAATCTGGGAAGACGCCGAAATACTGGGAAAACCCTTTACCTGGATGCAAAGGTCAGAGATCACCACGGGCTTTATTGATGCCGCCATAGAATTTATCGGGAAAGCGGATGAAGCACAAAAGCCATTTTACGTGAACATCTGGCCCGATGATGTGCACAGCCCTTACTGGCCACCCTTTGAAGAGTACGGACTGGCTAAAGAAGCTGGTAAAAGAGGGTTGTACCTGGCAGTGCTGGAAGCCATGGACCAGCAGTTTGGTAAACTGTTTGACTACATTCAGGCCAATGATCAGTTACGCGATAATACCCTGGTGGTGTTTTGCTCCGACAATGGCCCGGAACTGGGTGCCGGGCAAGCCGGAGAATTGAAAGGCTACAAAACCCATTTGTACGAAGGAGGCATCCGGTCTTCCCTCATTGTTTGGGGACCGGGATTTCTCAACAAACAGGCAAAAGGCACTCGAAACAAAGCCTCGTTTTTTTCAGCTATTGATTTAAAGCCTTCAATACTGGCATTTACCGGAACCACCGCATCCGAAAATACTATTACCGATGGCGAAAATGTACTAAAAACGATACTGGGGGAATCAGATTCATCCCGTACCGCGCCCATTTTCTACAGCCGCCCCCCCGACCGAAAGAGCTTTTACGGTTTCGATAATCTGCCTGATCTGGCCGTACGGGAAGGAGCATGGAAACTGCTGTGCGATTACGATGGAGGCAGAGCAGAACTCTATAACATAGTTGATGATGCAGGAGAGGACCATAACCTGGCCGATGTGCATACCGAAAGAGCAAAAACAATGGCTCAAAAGGTAACATCATGGTATAAGTCAATGCCTGTATTAGAAACAGAGAACAATCAAGCTTCACATGAGTAAAGGCAATAAAAAGTAACGTCAACAGCATCATATTTACCACAGGACTGTCGGAAGCTTCTTGACCGTTGGGGGAAATATCACGTAGTCCGGGTGGGTGCTGGTATTACTGGGTTTACCTTTCTTCTGGCAGGCGCACTTTTTTAGAAGTGTAGAATTGCTTATTAAAAGTAAACAAGTCGGTGGGGCAGGTACTAAAAACGCAACCCAAATACACATCAAATAGCACGTTCGGTGGTTAAAGAACTTTGGGTGTAAGTTATCAAGACCATCAAATCATTGATTTGGCTTGTAAGAATGAATAAATTAAAAAGAAAACACCGTGTTTTGCTCAACACCAACCATAAAGTTCAATGCTTTCTACTACCCAAATTGCCCGGTACCAAACGAAACCCCTGATCCCAATTTTACAATAAGGTGATACGATTTTTAAAGTGTTTAATGCTATGGTTTGGCTGTCTTATGCTAACCCAATGTGACGACAATGAGGCCGAACCAGGTATTATTGGGATATGGCAGTGTGACCAGTTAATTTGGGAAAACTGCGATGACCCAAACCTGAATAAAAATGAATCTTGCCAAAATTATAAGTACATTTTCAAAAAGGATGGAACGTGGTTGTTTGAAAGCGCTACCGGGGTTGGTGAAGGCACTTATCTGTTCTCGGGTAACTTGTTCAGTCTAACCATGGGTGATCAGTCTTCTGAAGACATAGTAATATCCGTTTCAGGAAACACAATGACCACAGTGTATCAGGATAGCGTGACCGGTTGTAATGAAAAGAATATCTTGACGAAACAATGAGCGTACTATAACATCATCTACTTTAACAAATGGGAAAGCATACGACATTGGATACAACAAGCATCCGAAATACCGAGCGTTAATAGAATATTTCATTCCTGCAAATGAAATGTTATTGGTGAATTTACTTTCGTACTTGGAAAACGAAACAAAAATAAAACACGAATAATATGGACAAGGCACTTCAAACCATGATTGACAACATGCCCGAAAAAACGGGCAGATCCCTGAAGGAATGGAAGACGATTCTTAAAACTAAAGCTTTTGCCAAACATTCAGAGGCTGTCAACTTCCTAAAAAGTGAGCATAACGTAACGCACGGTTTTGCCAATACCATTGTCGCGCTGGCAAAAGAAGAAAACGAAACACCAACGGACCTGGTTGAAACTCAATATAAGGGAAAAGAAGGTTTACTGCCGATTTACAAAAGTCTTTTGGCTGTTGTCAGCGATTTTGGGAAGGATGTAACAGTATCTCCAAAAAAGACAAGCGTAAGCATTATTAGAAGAAAACAGTTCGCCTTAATAAAACCTGCAACCAAAACCAGAATTGATTTAGGTTTAAAATTCAAGGACAAACCAACAACCGACCGACTTGAACATTCCGGCCCATTCGGAACAATGTGTACCCACCGTGTAAAATTATCTGATGTGAATCAAATAGACCGCGAATTGAAAGAATGGTTGAAGGAAGCCTATGAAGATGCTGGGTAAAACAGTGGCCATAAAAAAGTACACTAAAAAGTCATATCGTCTACCGATCTAATCATTACAATCACCGATCGCATCTCTTCTTTAACAACCCTCCGCAACAGCCTGACTGCGCTATGGGAAAAGGCTTTCTTTCCGCGAAACTCGGTGCGAGTATACACTCGTTAGCGGTCATTGTAACCAGCGCTTTTTACCAAATGATAAATCATCCAAATTTAGCTTTTGCTAACTTGCCACTATGGAAGAATTGATAGAATATATTTTGCAGTTTGGCAACTTAAATAAACAACAGATTGACCTTGTAATAAGCAAAGCAAAAGAATTAAACCTTCAAAAAGACGAATATTTTTCGGAAGCGGAGCGAATTCCTAAACAAGTCGGTTTTATTTTGGAGGGTGTTGTTCGTGGTTGTTATTATAATAACAAAGGTGAAGAAATCACCCGTTGCTTTATGAGCGAAAATAGCCTGGTGGTTGATTATGTCAATTTCGAAGCAAACGCTTCCTCTTCGGAATATTTGCAAGCGTGTACAAATTGTAAACTTGTTGTATTTTATAAACAAAACTGGGAAGAGCTTTCCCAAATTATTGTTGGTTGGGACAATATTAAAAACAAGATGGTGCAAATATGTATGCACCAAAAATCCAGAAAGGGCCCCGTAATTTCGCAAGACGCCACTACCCGTTACTTGGAATTCATAGAAAACCATCCTTCACTTATTAACCGAATTCCATTGGCTTACATTGCTTCTTACTTAGGAGTTACGCAACAATCATTGAGTAGAATCAGAAAAAATATTCGTTAACCGCTTTTTACCAAATGGTAAATGGTTTCATTTTTAATAGAAGCAATTTTGCATTGTTAATTTAAATTATTAAAAATGAAAACAGCATTAATTACAGGAGCCAACAAGGGTATCGGCTTTGAAACAGCAAAACAATTATTACAAAAAGGATTTCACGTATACATCGGAAGCCGAAATTTAGAAAATGGTGTAGAAGCAGTTGAAAAATTAAAATCCGCAGCACTAAGCCGTGTAGAAGTAGTACAATTAGATGTAACCGATGAAAGTTCTGTAAATACAGCTCGTGAAGAAATCGGCAAGAAAACCGCTTCCCTGGATGTACTCATCAATAATGCGGGCATCAATGGAGGCAGCCCATACACCGCACTTGAAGCAAGTTCAGACCAATTTATGGCAGCGTTTAATACCAATGTATTTGGTGTAGCAAGCGTTACACAAGCATTTATTGATTTATTACGAAAATCGCCTGAACCAAGAATTGTCAATGTAAGTACCAGCGTAGGTTCTCTGTCGTTGCAAAGCAATCCAGATTGGCCCGCTTATGACTTCGCAAAATATGCTGTTTATGGCGCTTCAAAGGCTGCCTTGAATATGTACACCGTTCATTTAGCTTACGAATTGCGTGACACTGCTTTTAAGGTAAATGCGGTTTGCCCGGGCTATACAAGTACTGATTTCACTTTCCATAATGGAGGAGAAGTGGAAGTCGCGGGAAATCGAATTGTAAAATACGCATTGATTGACCAAGGCGGACCAACAGGTAAATTTTTCAGCGAAGAAACCAATCCGGAAACAGGCGAAATTCCCTGGTAATAAAATCAGGAAAGCGATGGAGAAAACACCGAACTGCGCCGCGATGGTTACTGACAATGGGTATAAAACACACAGAATAATGACAATGGATAAAAGAGTAAAATTTGACTTTGAGATTTACTTTACCAACGGCGGCAGCATCAAAGGTGAAGATTTCCGCCTTGACATCAGGGGGAACCATATTTCTGACCAGGAACTTGCCGACTATATCGTAGCAGATTTAAGACTTCTGATGGTTGGGCAAACTAAAATTCTGAATAAAGAAATATTGACCGAGCCTCATAAAAGAAAGCCCATCAACGAGAAAACAGCAAATGATTTATTAATTGATTTGAGCCATACTATAGAAAACGGACTTGTCACTTACAAAGGGTTACCGGCGCCAATTATTTGCGACTATTTGAGCAGAGAAGCATCAAAGCAGTTGTATGCAGAAGGAACTGAATTTCAAATTGGTAAAATAGAGATGGTAGCAAATACAGGAACTTACATTGACTGCCCATTCCATAGATTTGAGAATGGAAAAGACCTTTCAGAAGTTGGTTTAGAATGTTTTACCGACCTTGACGCAATTGTAATTAGTGTTCCTTTTACGACAACATTAGAAATAACAGAAGATCATTTAAAAAATCACGATATAAGAAATAGAGCGGTATTAATACATACCGGTTGGGACAGCAATTGGAATACCGAAAAATACTATGAAAATCATCCTTATTTAACGGAAGGAGCTGCCAAATATTTAAAAGATTGCAAGGTTACATTGGTGGGTATTGACTCTCATAATATTGACAGCACGTTAAGAAAAACAAGACCTGTTCATACGACCCTCTTGGGTGCAGAAATATTAATCGTTGAACATCTATGTAACTTGTATTTGTTACCGAAAGATGGTTTTACTTTTAGTGCAATTCCACCTAGATTCAAAGGCGTTGGCACATTTCCGGTGAGAGCAATGGCTAAACTGAAGAAAATGGATTAGAAGGCTCACAAAATTTAAGGAAGCACAAACACCTAACTTAAACAATCATTTTTTTGGTTTTTATCCGTTGCGAAACCGGGAGCAGCCTGCCATAGAGTGCTGCTCCCTTGAAACCACATATTACTCAAAAAAAGGGATGCCGGGGGATGCGTACTTGCGCATGCCTTCCTCATTGATCTCTACTCCAATACCGGGCACATCCGGCAAGGGGATGTACCCATCTTCGGTTAGAAAGTCTCCCTCAAACGACACAATTTCTTTAAACATCTCATTTTCATGGAAGTAAATCTGCCACTCCAGAATGAGGAAATTCGGCACGGCTGCACATACGTGTGCTGAAGACACTGCTCCCAGATAGGAAGCCACCATGTGGGGCGCAAAAGGAGTGTTGTAGGTATTAGCCATATTGGCAATGCGCTGCCCCTCGCCTAAACCTCCGCATTTCTGCAAATCCGGCATGATCACATCGACTGCCCCTATCTCAAACGGATGCCGGAAGTCATACGTCAGGTACCAGTTCTCGCCCCCACAAATCGGCGTGGTGGTGGAGGCCCGAATGCGGGCATAGGACTCGGGCACTTCCGCAGGTACCGGCTCTTCCAACCACATCAGGTTATAAGGTTCTAACGCCTTGGCGATCTTCATGCCCGATGCTTCATCAAAGCGCCCATGACAGTCTACACAGATATCAATATCAGGACCTACCGCCTCCCGTACGGCCGCGATCTGGTTCTCCATACGCCTCAGTTCGGGGATACTCACACTCCAGTTGTAAGGATCGAGCTTATTGGGGTCTTCCCGGTCATCAATGTCAAATTTTACGGCTGTAAAGCCATATTTGTCTACATCCTCTTTCGCTCTTCGGCCCATTTCATCCGGAGCCAGCCGACTACCGGCGGTATCGCAGTAGACCCGGATTTTGTCTCGGAACTTACCCCCCAGCAGTTGATACACCGGTAACCCCAGGGCCTTCCCCATCAGGTCCCACAAAGCAGTCTCCAGGGCGGTCATCACACACACATACATGCCAGACTGCGCCCCTTTGAAAAGACCGCCCCGACGCATTTCTTCCTGAAGCCGATGAATGTTCAAGGGGTTCTGTCCGATCAGATGCATTTTGGCCAGGTGTTGCACTACGTAGTAGGTGCCGTACACCCCATCTACCGCCTGCCCATGCCCTACCAGGTCCTGGTTCGTATAAATCTTGACAAAGAGACTGTGCTCACCCCGAATGAAGCCGCACTTCACATCGGTGATCTTGAGGTCAGATGGCGCCGAAGATTTCGGTGTTTTTTCCAGGGAACTGGCCAGACCGTTGTAAGATGTAGCCAGCATGGTACCGCTGATACCCAGGGCGGCTTTGGACAGAAAGGAACGGCGGGAGGATGGGTTTTGATGCGTAGACGGAACAGTTTTCATAGTTTTGAATCAGTTGTTTAGTGTATAGTAGGGTAGTAATATACTAAATAAGCATTTACTCATAGGTGAAATAACTTGTTTAAAATGGGTAAACTGGACTTACTACGAACTGCTCCTGAATGCCCTCCTCACGGAAGCAGCTATCTGCTAAAGTGGAGATCTCAGGCAACTGACCATTCTTTTTGGTTTTCTCCATGACGGAGGCGGGAGAATCTTTCAATCCAAATGAATATTTTTTTGGGTTTATTGGTAGAAATTGCCAGTTTGTGAGGCGCTATACGCTAACAACCTTATTGATTCTTTTTGAAATTGATGGCTAATACAATACACACATGATAAAATACCGGCTCTTATGGTTCTTCTTACTAACTGGGGTAATTGGGGCGCAGGGGCAGACCAAAGACCCGCTTGAAAATGTAGTGATAACTTCCGAAAAGCAGGAAACCCAGGTGCGCACCGGTGAAAATGGAGAATTACTGGTCAACGTATCCCCAAAGGATGCCCGTAAATTCAAAGCCAGCGGGTCAGTCCGCTATAGTGATTTCGGTGCCCGGGGCGATGGCAAAACCGATGATATAGACGCGATCGCTGCCACCCATGCATTCGCCAACCAGCAGGGCCTTTCGGTGAAAGCTGACGAGGGAGCCACCTACTACATTGGAGGAAAGGAGCGCACTGCGGTCATCCGGACCGACACCGATTTTGGCACGGCCGCCTTCATCATTGACGATACCGAAGTGCAAAATATTGATGCCTCGGTTTTTATGGTCAGCTCCAGCTTGCAACCGTTTAACCTTAAAGGGATATCTTCGCTTAAGCGAAACCAGGAGAAAATAGATACCTCCCTGCCCGGGCCCTGCCTGATTACGGTGACCAATTCCCACGTAAAGCACTACATCCGCTTTGGGCTGAACCAGGACAACGGATCGGCACAGACCGATATCTTTGTGGTGGATAAAAACGGCCAGGTGGATATGGATGCTCCGATCATCTGGGACTTCGACCAGATCACGGATATCACCGCGCTTCCTATAGACGAGAAGATACTGAAGATCAGCGGAGGACGTTTTACCACCATTGCCAATCAGGCGGAATCAAAGTATACCTACTACAGCCGAAACATCGCCATCAGGCGCTCCCATGTGCTGGTGGATGGGCTGGAACACCACATCATGGGCGAAGGCGACCACGGTGCGCCCTACGGCGGCTTTATCAGCATTGGCGACTGCGCCTACGTAACGGTCAGGAACACCATACTGACCGGACACAAAACCTACAGTACCATTGGCTCGGCCGGGAAGCCCGTCTCCATGGGCACTTACGACCTTTCGGTGGGCCGGGCCCTGAATGTCTCATTCGTGCACTGCAGCCAGACCAACGACATCAACGACCGCACCTACTGGGGCATTCTGGGTTCTAACTACTGCAAGAATCTGCTTTATGATCATTGTACTTTTTCCCGCTTCGATGCCCACAAAGGAGTAGCCAATGCCACCATCCGCAACTCAACCCTGGGGCACATGGGAATCAACGCCATTGGCAGCGGGACTTTAACCGTAGAGAATACCACCGTGCGCGGCCGGAGCCTCATCAACCTGCGCTCCGACTATGGCAGCACCTGGCAGGGAGAATTCGTGATCCGCGACTGCGTTTTTGTACCGGAAGACGGCCGCCCCACCACTCCCGTGCTGATCAGCGGATCTTATTCCGGTCAGCATGATTTCGGCTATACCTGCTATATGCCGGAACAGATCACCATTGAAAATCTTCGTATCGACGATTCCCACCATCCGGAAGATTACCCGGGACCGGCTATCTTCGCGAATTTCAACGCTCAGATGACCGACGATGCCTACCAGGAAACGTTTCCCTACATCAGAACCCGGGAAGTCATTCTCAGAAACGTGAGCACGGCCAGCGGCAAGCCCCTGAGACTCAGTGACAATCCGTTTATGTTCAGGGAAGTGAAAGTGGACACTGAGTAACAAAACTGCCCTATGGCAGAAGACTACCTTGGAAGACTTTTGCCTCTTCCCTATATTGCTGCTATATGAGAGATATACGCAGGCCGTTCGGGGGGGCGCGCCACGGAGGACCCATCCAACGCCATTTGGCGGATACACCCTCGTTGTAAATAAACTGAAACTTGAATAAACCTATTACGCATTAAAATGAAGAAAGCATTTTTGATTTTCCTTTTTTGTTTCTTGTATCAATTTTGCCATGCCCAATTTGGCGCCAGTATTCATCAGTCTAACCTACCCTTTATTGGTTTTAGCTACGAAATAAAAGAAAGACTCTTACCCGAACTCCGAATAGGAACGGATAATTATTTTGATGATACCAGCCTGGAGTTAGCGCTCACCTACATATTTATGAAAGATGAAATTGTGAACGCTTATGCCGGGCTTGGAGCCAGGATTCAAATATTAGAAGGAGCGGTAGTACCGATAGGCATGAATATCTATCCATTTGAGAAAAAGAATTTTGGTTTTCAGATGGAATTAGCGGGTTTAGTGGG
>JAVKCN010000154.1:0-156750 GCA_040222715.1 Cyclobacteriaceae bacterium
CGCAGCGAGTATCCGGCATCGTGTACCACATCCAGCTTACCATTAGGGTCAGTCGCCAGGCAGTGCCGTCCGGTTTTATCGTGAGAACCGGTGCCATGCACGGTGCCGTCGTTTTGCGCCACGTGGAAATCAATGGTCCAGGGACGCAGGGCATCGGTAATGGTTTTCAATCCTTCTTCCAGTGTCTTACGATCAGACCAGTCAAAATCTTTCGGTAGGATACGGTCTTCGGGGCGGTTATAACCCAATAGATACAAGAGGGTATGAGACATATCCGCCTGGAAACCCATGTTAGGTCGATTCACCGCTTCCAGGGTGTCGACCATGGTTTTCCAGCTATGCATGCCTCCCCAGCAGATTTCCCCTTCCGCCGCTAGTTTTTCACCGAAATCAGCGGCTACATCGCAGGCTTGCTGGAAGGTCTGGGCAATCAGCTTGGAGTTGCTCACCGGATCGGCGGCCCAGGCTTCCGTTGAACTGGCTGAATCGATGCGGACTACTCCGTAATCACGAACGCCGTATTCTTTTAATTTTTGTCCAAAATGGCAGGATTTACGCACCATTTCGACAAACTGGGTACGATCTTCCTGGCTACCCATGGCCGGGCCACCCCAAATAGGTGCTACCAGACTACCCACTTTCAGACCGTGAGAAGCAATCTTCTCAGCCAGTTTCTTAATTTCATCATCCGAGCTATTAATCCCGATGTGGGGGTCCAGCAATCCGATATCCACTCCGTCAAATTTAACACCGTCTACTTCGGCAGCGGCAGTCATTTCCAGCATAGTATCGAACGGAATCACTGGTTCTGAATCAGGACCTTTCCCTACGATACCGGGCCAGGTAGCATTGTGTAATTTCGGGTAATTATTCATACGTCAGGTTGTTTAAGGATTAAAAAAATATATGTCTTACTAATTATACTTTCAGATCAGGATTTTCCGGGCCAAAATGCTTTAGCATTACAATCGGATCGGTTGCCGAAGCATTGGTGATCTTCACCCCTTCTTTGGCGGCACTTTCACTGACAAAGTATTCATCATGCGTTAATTGACCGTAGCGAATCAGGGCTGGAGTTTCTATATCCCATACCCCCATTTTGCCGTGACCCTGCATCATGATCATTCCGTAGGCGGCACTGTCTTTAATGGTGACGGTGGCTCCGGGGGCAACAGTAAGCTCTTTGGCACTGAAAGCATCAGATTTGTAGCAAACCCAGTTTTCCACATAACCTTCGGCCTTCATTTCATCCAATGATTTTACGGGCTTGGGCTGCATAAAGCGGTTAGCCATTGTATTTGGATCTACGTTTAGCTCCCAGTCCAACACCTCAATCAACTGATCAAAATCTCCAATTCTTTCTTTAGGAGTACCTTGCCATAGCAGTTCTTCGGGAATAATGGCTTCATTCACCAAAGACTGGTACATGGCAAACACATCAGATGCTTTTTGAGGCTCATAGGTACACAAACTACCTGGCGCGTGGAGCAGCCCCGGAGGCACGTCCCAACCTGTGCCTGGTTCCAGCCGAAAGGCGGAGGAATAGTTGGTGATCTTATTATCACCCTTGGTAAAGTTTTCCAGACATTCGCGAATCTGCTCTTTAGTGGTGCCCGGAGCCAAACCAATAAATGTGTAAGGAAAATCACCTCCATGATTATTCAGTTGAGGAGGAAAATAATACGCTTCTGGCTTTCCTGACTGGCCAATCAGTTTGGCGTGTTCGTCATTATGGTGTACGTGATGCGGAAGCGGCCCCATGTTGTCAAAAAACTTGGAGTACATGGGCCAGCTTTCGTATTCGTTCCACAGACGATCGCCAATGATTGCACCTTTCAGTTCGCTCACGGCATCGCGTAACAGTACGCGTTTTTCCTGATTTCCGTCATTGAAGATGATGACACTCAGCCCTTCATTTTCGCCGGTCAGCGGGCCGTTTTTGGCGGGCGTTGTGGACGAAAACCAGCGTTCATCAATACCCCCTCGTTCTCCTCCCAATACATAATAATCATCCGGGTGAAGTTTGATTCTCCGGCCGGGCACACAAAACGAGCGGGGAACCCAGGTGGGGGCCAGCCGTACTATTCCTTTGCCCTGATCGAGGGCTTGTTGCGCGACATTCATTTTTTCAACTGTTTCCATAAAGTTAGGTGTTCATTCTATGTTGTATGCAAAAAATTACTAATGGCTGCCTGATTATCCAGTATTTCAACTACGAAATCGTACTGTCGGCTTTCACCCGGAGCCAGGTGAATCAGTGTGTCACTTTCCCGGGCTTTTGCCTGCCCGATGGGCGGATGCGTGCCCGGCTCAATTCCGGTTACATATTCTCCTTTTCCCCAGTGTTGCCAGTTGGTAAGCCAGGGAAACTGCGCCTTGGAAAAGCGTAATGCTACGGCAATTCCGAGTTGCTGATTGTGTATACCACAGGTGCAGATACCTTTATTATCGGCTTCGACGTCAATAAAGGCCACTTCTTCTCCGTTGCTGTTATGCGAGTCCATCGGAGGCGGGCACTTCCGAAAATTGTTTCCTTCCCGGAAGATTTCAGGCTTATCACCCGGTGTCTGCCAGGCACCGTTCCACACGATATCCGCCCCTTCATCAGCCATTGGCCAACCAAAATTACAGTGATACAGCAGCATATGAGGCGCTGCCGTATTGCCCCGGTTGACCACTTCATCGTGAATCCTGATGGTGGGCTGCCCGAGCGTTCCTGAAATGGTTCGTTTCAGCTCGAGACTGGGCCCAAACACCCGTGTTTGCTTCATGCGTCCGGTGATGCTCATCTCCATGTTTCCGTGCATGGGGTCTGGCTGGAGGATAGATATTATTTCTGCCGGAGTGTTGCTGATTTGTCCGTGCAATCCTCGTTCTCCAAAAGCATCTTTTTCCGGGCCGCCTACATGGTCCAGCCCGCAGGTAGTGAGTAAACCACCGCCGAAGGTACGAAGCCAGTCTGCTCCCTGATCAGAAAATGGCTGAGGAGAGGTAATGCCCACATGGCTGAGCCAACTGAGGCTGTGTTCCTGAAAAAAGGCATCCGCGATGTCCATCCCCCGATCCAGCACCACTTTGTAACGCAGGCCGGTGCCGGTATTCATCCAGGCAATACGTGTTCCTCGCCCTGGGCCGTTATCCAGTACGGATGTCTCGATTCCGCCAAGCTGCGCTGTATTCGTTACTTTATCTTTCCAGGTTGGCTGCATTAATTTTCTATTCTTTCATTATTATAAAGGTCGCAACACAGATTTATTTCCTTCCCATCTTTCAATCTGTATGCTGTCTGGTGACCAGTTTATGCGCGATGTCATCCGCACCAGTATTAAAGCTCTTTGATTCGGAGGTTCCGGTACTCGACCATCATGGGAGGGCCCACATGTACCTGTACACCCAACAGCCCTTCCATTTTCCGGTTCACCGGGTCATCGTCCGTGACATCGCTCATCAGAATACCATTGATGTAGTGTTGCAGGTGATTTCCTTTTACGATCAGATGGCACTCGTTCCAGTCTTCGCTGTTGATATTGGCTTTTAAAGAGTCTGAATCTCCCAGGGACTCTGTTACTTGTCTATGAGTCCAGGCATTGTTTTTTACATTGGCCCGCAAAGAGCCTGGCTCATCCGGGTTATCCTGGCTCGTGATGACCGCTTTCTCCCCTCGGTAAGCCAGCGTGGTTCGCTTACGCTCTTCGTAATTCTGCCCCGTATAGCGGTTTTGCCCGTCAATATCGGCTTGATAACCCCGGAGGGCATACGGGATGGTATCTAATTGGTCGCTACGGTAATTAATACCACTGTTGCCGTTTTCGGTAATTCGAAATTCGGTTTTCAGCTCAAAATCTTTCGGTTCACCACCCTGCCAGATGATAAACGAATTGGTCTCCAACAGCTTATCGGGAGTAATCTGCCCGACCAGGCTGCCGTTCTCAACCCTCCAGTAAGCGGTATCTCCTTCCCAGTCTTCCAGGGTTTGCCCATCAAAAATGGTCATAAACCCTTCCTCATCCACCTCCGGGTCAGAAGTTGGCTCTCCATCTGTAGAGTCCTCTGCCGTTTGATTATCCGGTGTGGTCTGGCAAGCGTTGGTCAGCAGAACCAAAGGGAGAAAAAACAGCGATAATGATCTGAATAAAATCCTTATTAGCATTGTGTATTAAAGTTACAAGAGTTTGGTTGATGACTGATTACTCGGCTTCGGTTGCATCGCCTTCCTGGTAGATCGGGTGATCCGGGTTTCCTCCGGCCATCAGATACGCAATCAGGTCTCGGAGTTCTTCTTCATTCATCGAGTTAATTAAACCGGGAGGCATCACCGAGACGGTAGACAACTTTGTTTCGGTCACATCTTCCTTAGGCACTTCCCGGATATAATCGGGTGCAAATGGGTTCTGAGACAGATAATATTTCTCTTCATCCTGATTGGTCAATCGGCCAACCAGTGATTCTCCACTTTTCATGTACAGCACGGTGGAAGCATACTGATCAGAAATCGTTTTATTAGGTTCCAGTATGGCTTCTATCATATCTTCCGGTGAGAAGCGAGTACCCAGTTGAGTCAAATCAGGACCGATAATACCACCTTCTCCCCGCATACTATGGCAGGTAATACAGCGAGTGGCTGCATACATGTTTTTACCTACTTCAAAGTTACGATTCTCCAACCCACCGCTATCCAGTACGTCCGGTATTTCTTCTACCTTCCAATTATGTCGGGGACCTTCCGGTTGCGGCACATTGGCTAAATCACGACCATTATTGGCCAGTAGGGAATCACCCGACATCTCATTGTAAAGTTCGAACTGATCTTTGGGTACGTGGGTCAGGGCTTCCTGACGAGCTTTGTCAATGAACCCGATATAGCTGTTGCCCCCCTTAAAATCAAAGGCCGAATAATACCATTTGAAATAGCGTTCCCGCAGTTCAGGCGTCCAGCCCGACTCTTGCTTGCTCAGCACCGTGGCATAGTAGGTTTGCTGCGCGGGCGGAACATCTTTCAGCATCTGGGCAATATCCAATCCGTACTGCGGATTCCGCAGAATCAGATCCGAACTTTCAGTGGCACCGGCTCCCTGGGAGGGTGCTCCGGTTTCATCTTCTTCCAGCAGCGTCAATGTAGTCTCAATAACGCCAGGATCATCCAGAAATACCAGTAACTTACTTAATGAGCTGTTCAGCACTTCTTTATTGGCCGGATATTGTGGGTTCAGGTAGTCCAGCACCGCCTGTCGGGTGCTTCCGGCAGGTTTACCCATCCGGGCCAGCGTCACCTCAAAGGCGCGCAACACATCCACCTGCTGAATGTCCGTCAGCTTATCGTATTGTATTTTACAAAGGTTGTTCAGCAGTTGGTCTCTTACACCTTGCTTGCCGTGGCGGGCTAGGGCGATTGTCCCCTGAATCAGGCTGATCGGGTCTTCTTCGCTCAGCACTTTGTCCTGCCAGGTGCTTACGGGTTGATGCTCCACGGCAATGCGGGCCGCATACCGGACAAAGCGGTCTTCATGATTTAAGTATGGCCAGGCCGCTTCTACCCCGCCGGTTGCACCTTCTTTGTGGTACTCTTCCAATTGGGTTCTCAGCTTATGGGCTTCAGTTTCCGCAGTTTCTTCGTACGCTGCCAGCGTCACATTCTCATCTTCGCCATCGTAATATACCCGGTACAAGTCAGAATCCAGGCGACGACCACCGGTCATGAAGTACATGGCGCCATCCGGTCCAATCACTCCATCGGTAAGTGGTAAAGGCATGCCCGAAATAAATTCTTCTTTTTCACCACGGTACGATGCACCCTCAGGGGTCAGGTGAATGGCGTAAATAATGCCAAAGCTCCAGTCAAAGGCAAATAATGTATTTTGATAGGCATCGGGGAAGGAGGCACTCATGCCGTGGATCACACCCGTAGGTGACCCTTGTCCGATGTTCAGCACCGGGGGCAGGTTGTCCGGGTAAGCAGGGGACCATTTGCCTGAACCGGTACGCCAGCCAAACTCAGCACCACTGGGCACATGACAGATGCGCGTAGGACGGTACCAGGGCATTCCCAGATCCCATTCCATGTCGGAATCATAGGTAAACATATCTCCTTCCTGATTGAACGCCAGATCAAAGGGGTTTCGGAAGCCGGCCCCAATCATCTCCCAATGCTCGCCTAAAGAATCAATATTGGCAATCCATCCTCCGGGAGCCATGCGGTCGTTGGCGTGCCCTCGGGGGTCTTTAATCAGTGGAAAAAGATTGTCATCGTCCCAGACCTTCGGAAGCCGATAAGCATCCATCTCCGGCACATCGGTGTGGTTTCCGGCAATCACATAGAGCGACTGCCCATCCGGGGCCATCACAATGCTGTGCGGTCCGTGCTCACCGGCACCTTCCAGGGCTTTCAACAGGGTGATTTTATCAAACTGATCATCGTTGTTGGTGTCCTGAAGCCGGTACAACCCGCTACCTTTCTCAAACTCATCATCACTGTTGTGATTGACCATCACGTACAGACTGTTATACGCCCAGAGTAGTCCCTGGGCATACCCCATCTGAATGATCGAGTCGGCCACCGCTTCTTCCGTTTGTATTTTTAGCTTTTCAATCTTTGGGGTCAGTGAGTCAGCTCCGATGGGCGCCAGATCCAGTCGGTAAAGCGCGCCGTACTGATCGGACGTAATCATGCGCCCCTGATCATCAAAAGTCATCGCAACCCAGGAACCCATCTCATTTTCCGATGGGCTAAACAGGTGTTCAGCCTTAAACCCCGACTGCAATTTCAGTTTCTCTAATTTGGGCCCCAGCGGTTCCTGATCTGCCTCCTGTTCCGAGTTATCAGCGCAGGCTGAAGCGATCAACGCCCATAGCAAGACCAGCGATTTGATGGATAAATGATTGAGATTCATATAGGTTGTAAATAAGGATGTGTCGGTTATTTTTTCTTTTATGGTATTCTTAACTCCAATTTGCGGGTGAAATTTAAAAATTATCAAGAAGGGTCTATCCTGTACTGTTATGGTAAGGTACACAATCCAGTCAAAAATTCAGGTTAATTCCCTATTTAGCCTTTTGAAAATATTTTTCACAATAGAGGGTAATCGTATTCTGTTAAGTATTTATGTAGGTTCAGGATCAAGCAATAAAGTTATTGATAACATATGATACACCTACAAATAACACTATACTTGAAAGTACAAACACAATAACCTTCTTCCTAAGCAACTTATATTTTTCTAATGACATGTCTTTATCGATAGGGTACTTAGATAATTTCCGGAGGAGAACCCGGAAAAATATGAAATGAGGAAGAAACATCAGTGTTCCAAATAACAGTGAGGTAAAAAACTTTCTGTCATGCATAATGGGGGGAAAAGTAACCCCTAACTTTAATATTGACACAACAATAATCTCGGCTACTATCATATAATATACACAGCAATATGCCATGACTTGAAACTTGTATCCATTTTCAGCATAGGCTTCTCCATTATGTTTCTTTAGGATTACATAGCTAAAGTCTCTCAAATCTATTATATGATGTAGCATTATTTACCTACTTAAGTCTATTCTTTATAGGCGATCTAATCTTTGATAATCAGTATTTGTGCGATTGCATTTGGATAAGAATAATTGTCTTCAGTTTGAATTTGTAAAGCTTCTGATATTTACACTCTTTCTTATTATTTTACTGTATTTCTCTCAAATTAATCAACACATCAGTGCCCAGGTATAGCTTGAGCATTGATGTGTTGACTATTAATATTACAGTTTCCCTACTAATTAAAAATTCGGACTTAAATCCGCTTCGGCAGCCGGAAGCGCATAATGCACACTAATATTCGAGAAAGCATTGCTCCTCGGTGCCGCTCCTTCGGGATAATAGTATTCCAGCGGATTGGCCTTGATACGATTACCATAGGCCGTAATCACGTCAACCGCCCGGTTGGTTCTGACCAGGTCAAACCATCGCTTATTTTCAAAAGCCAGTTCCACCCTTCTTTCCTGATAAATAGCGGCCTGTAAATCGCCCTGGGCATCACCCAGTCCGGCCCGAGTTCGTACCTGATTCAAATACGTGGCGGCTTCTCCGGTTTTACCCTGCTCATTTAATGCTTCGGCCAGGAACAATAGTACTTCTGAATAACGATAGATCGGCCAGTCCATGCCGTGGTTGCCATGCAGTGCGTGCGGTTTGGCATATTTTTTAATATAGGGGTACGTGCCATCTTGCCAGAAACTTCCGGCAATAGTAATATACCCGACAGATGCCTCTTCTCGTAAATCACCCTCTTCATAAGCCGCAATAATATCCGGGGTAGGAATATTATTTCCTTCCCCATTGAGTGGTTGGGGATTAGAAGTCCCGGTAATCAATACCAGCTCCTCTGGCTCTATGGGCCGGGGCATAAAATTATAGAGAAAGCTGCCGTTCAGCCCGTCAGATCCTTCTTTAAACTGCACTTCAAATACTGACTCCAGATTGTTTTTATTGCCCGTACTGGTGGAGAAAGCATCGGCATAGTCGGGCATCAGTCCATACTCGTTGCTATTGACCACTTCCCTTAACAGACTTTCAGCCTCTGACCAACGCTCCTGGTTAATATAAACATCCGCCAGAAGCGTGCGAGCCGCCCCGGAGGTAGCTCTTCCCAATTGCTGGGCCGACTTCAGCGGTAGCAATTGCACTGCTTCGGTCAGATCCTGGACAATTTGCGTATAAATATCAGCCTCAGGCGATAAGGGCAATGCCGCCTCCTGACGATTCGTCACTGGAGTTAAATGCAGAGGCACTTCACCAAAGTAACGCACCAACTCAAAATAGGCATACCCCCGCAGGAATAATGCCTGCCCTTTGATATTACTCTTGGAAGTCGCATCAAATTCTACCTCATCAATCTCGGCCAGTATCTGGTTGGTACGGGCAATAATCTGATAATCAAGGTAGTACTGATTGGTGACATGGGTATTCGTAGTAACTCCCCCGTCGCTGGGGATGGCAAAATCAGCGATATCTTCCTGCTGTTCCGTGGCGCCGAAAAGGGTATTCCGGGCATAATAGGTATTGTCGGAGTGCATCTCCCCCAGCAACCAGGCCCGATCGTTCACAATACTGCGTAGCGGCACATAGGAGGCATTCACGGCCTGCTGAAAATCTGATTCGGATTGAAAGAAAGTCGCTGAACTCAGCGTGGTTTCAGGCACGATGGTCAGAAAATCGTCCTGACAACCAGCCAAAGGCAGCCCGGCCAGCACGAATATGATACATATTTTTTTCATGATGTTCATGAGTGATTTTTTTAATGAATGGTTTTGCAACATGCTTCGCTTAGAAATTCAGATTGATGCCAATGGTGTAGGTACGAGGTACCGGATAGCCTGAAATATCGACTCCCTGACTCAGGTTACCACCATCTCCGTCTCCATCCGGTTCCACACTGATTTCCGGATTGGGTCCTCCCCAGTAATCGGTAAAGATATAGGCATTCTGTACCGATGCATAGATTCTAGCTGATTGAAACAGTCGGCTTACATCCCGCAGGGTATATCCTAAGGTGATATTTCTAATAGTAAAGTAAGAAGCGTCCGCGATGAAACGGCTGTTGATCCAGTCTCGCTCAATACCGGTAACGTTTCCACCGCCCACGGTTGTCCCGAAAAATCCTTTACCCGGATTCTCCGGAGAACGGAAACGATATTTCACTTCGCGCATCAGGTTGAATACCCCATCCAGGTTGGTAGTGCTGTAGAGATGACGCACCAGCAGTTGATTGCCATGCGAACCGGTTCCCACGATAGTAAAGTCAAAATTACCGTAACGAAGCGTATTGGTGATGCCGTAGGTGAATTTCGGGAACGGGCTTCCCATAATGGCCCGGTCATCATTATCCCCGCCATTGGTAATCACTCCATCACCATTGATATCTACCAGCTTGATGCTACCCACCGTAGAACGTCCGGGCACCTGCGCAGAATTATCAAGATCGGCCTGATTCAGGTATACACCATCCGCAAGATGCCCGTAAAACTGCCCGAAAGGTTCACCTACCTGGGTGATGTGGAAACGCCCATATACCCGATCAATGCCTTCGGCCAGAGACTCCACAACATTGCGGTTAAAAGAGATATTGGCGTTGGTGGTCCAATTCAGTTTACCTGTTGTATTTTGGGTGATGAGCGCAAACTCATGCCCCCAGAAGCGAATTTCACCAATATTATCGCTAAATGAGCTAAATCCGGATTCCTGGGGTACCTGTACATTATACAGTAAATTGGTTGTTCGTTTGGTATAGTAATCATACACAAACTGGATGCGGTCATCAAACAAACCTAAGTCCAGTCCCAAATCAAACTGCTTGGTTGTTTCCCATCCCAGATTGCTATTCGCCAGTGAGGTTACAGCAGCCCCAGGGGCAATTTCATCGTTGAAAGCAGCATTCACTGTATTATTAATCAGGGCGTATTGCGTATAGTTACCAATATTATTGTTGCCAGTCACACCATAACTAGCTCTAAGTTTGGCGAAGGAAATAGTGGGTACTGTTTGCAGAAAGCCTTCGTCAGAGATGACCCATCCTAAGGAAGCAGAAGGAAAGACGCCCCACTGGTTTTCTGAACCGAAACGAGATGATCCATCACTTCGTACAGACGCTGTTAACAAATATTTACCTTTATAATTGTAGGTAAGTCGCGAAAGAAATGACATCAGGCTCCACTCTTCCACCCCGGTATTGGTGCCTGCCCGATTGATATTAATCGCGCCCTGAATAGTTGGCAGACGGTCATCAGAATAGGTATCGGCCTGAATGCGAGTGCGGTCGCGACGGAACTTTTGAGCGGTAAACCCACCTAGCAGTTGAAAATTGTGCTCACCAAAGCTCTTGGTGTAGGTCGCCAGGTTTTCGTTCAGCCAGGTAAAATCCTCAATGTTCTCCCGAATGGATACGGCCGTGGTCGGCAGTGGTACGTTGATGAAGTTGGTGGCGGTAGAGGGATTGAAAAAGAAGAACTTAGAGTTATACAGTTCAGCATTAAAAGTAGACTTCAGTACCAACCCTTCAATTGGCTCAAACTCCACAAACGCATTGGATAAGATATTAATTTCTTTGGTTTCATTCGTCAACTCCTCGGCCGCTCGCACCCAGTTGGGGTAGGCAAAGATATTACCGGTTTCAGCAGGCAACTGGTTGAATAATGTCAACTCCCCATTATCATCGTAAATCGGCATGATGGGCCAGGTGTGCAGCGCATTGAACAGAATCCCGGTTCCTCGCTCACCATCTGATCTCGGCAGATTATCGTTGATATAAGATGGGGCAATATTGAACCCAAGCCGTACTTTATCCGATACTTCATAGGTCGTATTCATCCGCAGCGAATACCGCTTGTAATCTGAGTTTAGTACGACTCCCTGCTGATCGAAAATACCGGCAATAATGGCCGTGTTTACTTTCTCTTTGTTGGAAGTGATGGTCAGGTTATAGCTTTGAATTGGAGCATCTCGCAGCACAGCATCGTACCAGTCATTATTTTTGCCTTCATACTGGGACGGATCACGGAATATTTCCGGCACTTCCTGTCCTTCATCCTCATAGTATTCCTTTTTAAACTGCGCAAATTCCACGGCATTCATCATCTCCACGCGCCCCCGGTCGGGCACTCCCTGAGTGCCTGTATAGGCATTGAAGCTCACATTGGTTTGTCCTGCTTTGCCTTTTTTGGTGGTAATTAATACAACACCATTGGCTGCCCGTGATCCGTACAGGGAAGTAGAAGCGGCATCTTTCAGGATGGAAATATCTTGGATTTCATCCGGATTGAGGTTACTGATATCACCCGCAATCGGAAAACCATCTACCACATACAGCGGATCACTTCCTCCGGATACGGATAATTGCCCTCGTATTCTTACACTCATGCCCTGTCCCGGCTTGCCGGTTGTCTGGTTAATTTGTACTCCGGCCAGGCGCCCCTGCAACTTTTGGGTTACCTGCGACACCGGTACATCTTTCAATTCCGAAGCATCAATGGTCTGTACTGAACCTGTTACTTCTTTTTTCAACTGGCTTCCGTAGCCCACGACCACAATTTCTTCCAGGCTCTGTACGTCCTCTGCCAGACTGATATTGATCGTGGTTCTTCCTCCTACAGCTACTTCCTGGGTAAGATACCCAATAGAAGAAAATACCAGGGTGGCATTGTCTTCCGGCACATTGATTGAATATTTACCCTCAATGTCTGTCACGGTACCTGTGGAACTTCCCTTCACCAGCACGTTCACTCCCGGAAGTTCGCCGCCGTTGGTTTCGTCGGTAACCATACCACTGACGATGGCCAGGGACGCATTGGTTTCGGTGCGATCCGGTCGGTTTGCCCGCCCAAAAATACTACGTTTGGGCACGGCTGTGTCATCTAAAATGCTTTGAGATTGCTTTTGCAGTGGTTTTACCGAGGATTTTTCCGCAGGCTGTTCAGATGCTTTAATAACATAGTATGCACCAACCTTTCGGGCTTCTAACTGGAAAGGTAATAACAGTTCCGCTAACACCTGGCCAATTTCATCGCTGGTTATATTTACCTCCTTCACATTTTGTAAGGATGTTTTCCGGTTTTCTACCAGCGCTTCATCATACGCAAATTTCACATTAAATTTTGCCTGTAGCTGGCTTAGCGCTTCCTGTAGGGTAATGTGCTCGGTTTGTCTTAAGTCATCATTGTCCCCGCTGGATGAAGGCATGGTTACCGCGCTGGCCCAGTGTTGGGCAGCGACGGGCATGCTCAGGCAGAGGTACACGATAAAGAGAAGTGTTCTCTTTCTAATAAGTAGGCATGTTCTCATAGTTAGTGATTTTAGGTGGTTATATTTAGGTACTTGACAGCTCCGCTTTAAGGAACAGAACCATCAATGCTATTGATCAGGAGAGCCTTCCCCTGGGTTACTACTTTTATATTCAAAGATTCCTGAAGCAGATTGATCAGTAAATCGATTTCACCGTAAGGCACCTGTGCACTGAACCGACGGTTGCGCAGGGCGGTTGGCTGAAGTTTTACCTGAAACCCGTAGTTGTTTTCCAGCATTTCGGCTATACGGTAGAGCGGCGTACCATCAAACACATGCATCCCCCGCCGCCAGGCCAGTCGTATCTGGGTATTGACCACTTCTTTTTTAAAAACTTCATCCCGTTTAGAATAGGTGACCGCTTCGCCTTCATGCATTTCAAAACGGCTATCTGTCGCCTTATCCCGGCGGAGGCTGACCAAACCTTCTTCCAGCACAATCTGCGTCGTTTTGCATTTTTCGTCTACATTGAAGCGGGTACCCAATACGTCTATATCAACGTTGCCAGCATGCACGGTAAACTTTCTCAGCTTCCGGGCATCAGGCTCTGCCACTTTTTTTACATCAAAGAAAGCTTCTCCGACAAGCCATACCTCCCGGTTCTCCTCCCAGTGGACCGGGACGGCCAGGTGTGAGTTTGCGTTGAGCGTTACTTTTGAGCCATCGGGTAACATAACATGCCTGATTTCACCGTAACCAGTGTTGTACTGCTCCTGGTCAGACGGCCACAGATGCATAAAGTAGATTGATGCTATCAGAAAAGCACTCACTGTGGCGGCCATCAGCTTCCAGTACGTATGTTGATTTCGTACGGACTGAAGTTCCTGCTCAGCAGCTTGCTGCTGAAAAAGTCGGGCTTTGATCTTATTTCGGGTATGATAAAAATCTGCTGCACGGGCCTTTACCGGAGGAATATCCGTCAGGCTGACCAGCCTACGAGCCTGGGCGATAAGTTCACTTTTCTCCGGATGTCGCAACAACCATCCCTGCCAATGGGCATTGGCTTCCTCATCCGAGGTCAGTACCCATTTCCGGAAGAAAGGATCAGTCACAAAATCATTGACCTGATATTGTTCGTAGTGCCTCACTGCGCAGGTTGTTTAGTACTAAGTAGGGGTTTACTGACAAAACACCTTCAAAGCTGCGCAGTTATTTTTTCATTTTTACATTCTAATCAACAGAAACACGCTAATATTAATTTAAAAACCATCTATTGCTTTATTTTTTACAAAAATAGCAATCAACACCAATCATGACGGAGTGCAGTCGGTAATATCATAGAAGCGTTTTGCTTTGGTCAGGCAACCTCAGTCTTTTTTACCGGACCGTCAATCAGTTCGTGCTCAATTTCTTCCAGTGACTTCCCTTTGGTTTCGGGCAGAATATAATACAGCACTACAAACCCGGCAGCACAAATTACTCCATATAGCCAGAAGTTGTTGGCCCAACCCAGATTTTCTTTGATGGTTGGAAAACTGAAGGTAAGCGTAAAGTTACCCACCCAGTGGGCAAAAGCGGCAATCGACATGGCCGCCCCCCGGATGCGGTTGGGAAATATCTCGGATAACACCACCCAAAGCAGGGGTGCGAGCGTAATTGAATAGAACATCACGTTGGCCAGTACCAGCAGCACAATCACGAACCCCTCGTAATTGGCGTAGAAACAGTACCCGATCAGGGCATATACGATGGCCATGGATGAAGTGCCGAACAGCAGCAGGGTCTTCCGCCCCAGTTTGTCTACCGTCAGCATGGTGACGATCACCGAGAGGACCATCACCGTACCGATTACGACGATACTGAGCATCATCTGCTGGAGATTATAGCCCGCTGCCTGGAAAATATCCGAAGCATAGTAGATGATGACATTGAGACCACTCCACTGTTGCAGAAAGGCCAGAAAAACTCCCAGACCAATGAATTTAAGTACCCGTTTGTTTAACAACTCCCGGAAATTAACGTGCGCCAGATCGTGTTTTGAAATGGTTCGTTTTACATCCGCTACCTGATCGGCGGCATAGGCTTCGCCGCCAATTTTTTGTAGTACGCTACGGGCGCGTTCTTCCTGACCGTTTTTCACCAGCCAGCGAACGCTTTCCGGCACAAACATCATCAGCACAAAAAACAGGAATGCCGGAATCACTTCCACCCCAAACATCCATCTCCAGCCCGACTGACCGCTCCAGCTCTGGGCAATGATATCAGTGGTTGCATCTACGGGCAGAGCAGTATCCAGCAGAGAGATTCGCCAGTTGACCACCTGGGCCATCAATACCCCAATCATCACCAGTAACTGGTTGATCGTCACGAACATGCCTCGTTTTTCAGGAGGAGATATTTCGGCGATGTACATGGGAGAAAGGTTCAGGGCAATGCCCATCGCTACTCCACCGATGATCCGATAAATATTGAACCAGGTGAAATCAGCGGCCAGGGCCGTCCCGATGGCTGATAGTGAGAACAGGAAACCGGAGAAAATCAGCAACCGCTTACGTCCGTACCGATCACTGAGGATCACGCAGGATAAGGCTCCCACCATACACCCCACCAGGGCGGAGCTGGTGCCCCAGCCTTGCAGGGCCGGAGTATTTAATTGAAAGAACGGTTCGTAGAAAGGCTTGGCTCCGCCAATCACGACCCAGTCGTAGCCAAAGAGGAATCCCCCCATGGCAGCGGTAATGCTAATGAGCCAGAGGTAGAGTTGATTGTAGTTTGGTTGGTTTTTCATAGTAGGCATTGCATAGTAAGCGACCGTTGAGCACCTGGTAACTGAAACAGTCTTTCATTTGTCAGGCAGAAAAGAGGTCTTTGTCCCCAAATAAGGACATTTTTTGTAAAATTCATAGATGCCTTACGCTTTACAGTGCTCCCTGCCCTCACAGGCACCCCATTTCAATAAGATCCTCGAAAATTATCCGTATATCTCATTGAGAATACCGGCCAACCGAAGACCAGCCAGGAGCAATTGCTCCTCAATAATGGGGTAGGCCACGTACATATAATCATACCCCAACCAACGACTGCTGGGCAAATCGTAAACGGTAGAGCGGAGAGCCATCGACTCGGTAAGCCACTGCTCCGATGAAGCCTCCTGAGCCTGGATGACCAATTCCGGGGTGGCCCGCCGGTTCAGGTGCGCAGCCAGTTCAGTATAACTGAGTTGTTTGGCATTGATAATACTGCTGTCCCACACCCGATGCAGGTTGGAAGAATCCCCCATCCACACTACGCGCACATCATTCCCACCCCGGTCTTCTCCGTTACCCACGTGCAATGGTTGGTGCAGATCACCTACCAGATGCACCAGCATTTTGAGATACTCCTGGGCTTGCGGCTGGGAAAGGGTATCGGTTTTTAATGCGGCCACAATATGCTGCACCGTTTCGTAGGCATTACCCGAAGCTTCCTGTATCTCCGGGTCAAAAGTTTGCCCTGTAGGAATGGTGACCCAGTGCCAGGTATAGGTGTAATCATAGGCCGGATCAGAACGAATTTCATCCATCCAGGTGCTGGCCATCGCCAGATCTACCGGACCCAGAATACGGGTGATTTTGGCCGCGGCCAGCGGATTCAGATGCCATTGAGCAATTTGTCCGATGGCCCGATGCCCGATTTGCCCCCAACCGAAACAGGTTTGGGAGATTGCCAGCAATGAAAGAAAAAGAAGTCCGGTGATATGTCGCATGGTGTTCAAAATCGTTTTGCTGCGAAGATACGGCTTTCACCGAAATAGACTACCGCCCGCCCATGATTTGAACCATGATCATATATTGGAAATGATACTGATGATCAAGAGATTTCTGAAACCTCCCTGCTGGCATATAAGAATAAATTAGAAGCCCTTAGCCAAATGGTAGTATACTTCGTTGAAGCGAAGTTCTTTTTTAAATTCCCGCAAATCAGTTTTTTCATTGATCAGCACATGCTCAATACCCGCAATGGCGGCATAGTCTTCCATATATTCGGGAGTGAGGTTCTGACTGAACACCGTGTGATGCGCGCCTCCGGCATAGATCCAGGCAGCGGCAGCGGTTTTAAGATCCGGCAGGGGTTTCCATAGGACTCGGGCTACTGGTAGCCGCGGCAGTTCTGCTTCGGGCACAATGGCCTCTACTTCGTTGGTCAGCATCCGAAAACGGTTGCCCATATCGACGATGGATGAATTCAGGGCCGGACCCGCCGCCACATTAAACACCAGACGAACAGGATCTTCTTTCCCTCCAATGCCCAGCGGATGCACCTCGCAGGAGGCTTTTCCCTCCGCAATAGAAGAACAGATTTCCAACATATGCGCTCCCAGCACACTCATATTATCGGGCCGGAAATGATAGGTGTAATCTTCCATGAAGGAGTTCCCGCCCCGCAAGCCAGCCGCCATGACCTTAGCAACCCGCACCAGCGCGGCAGTCTTCCAGTCGCCTTCTCCTCCAAACCCATACCCCGCTTCCATCAATCGCTGCGCGGCGATACCGGGTAGCTGCTTCAGGCCATACAGGTTCTCAAATGTATCGGTAAACCCGATAAAGGGACCCGATTCCAGGAATGCTTTCAGCCCCAGCTCTATACGCGCCGCTTCTCTCAGCGAGGCATGCTTTCCTGCTCCAGCTGACAATCCCTCAGCCAGTTGATACACTTCAGCGTATTCATTGACCAGCGCATCAATTTCACCATCACCAATCTGATTCACGAAAGCCACGACGTCTCCCACCCCGTAACCATTCACGGAATAGCCCAGAC
This sequence comes from Cyclobacteriaceae bacterium, assembly GCA_040222715.1. Taxonomy (GTDB): domain Bacteria; phylum Bacteroidota; class Bacteroidia; order Cytophagales; family Cyclobacteriaceae; genus Tunicatimonas. The sequence continues at coordinate 17,555 of JAVKCN010000154.1, forward strand.
GGATCTGCGCTTCTACTTTATCACCTTCGGTAACGGCCACCTCCCGCATGTTATCGCCAATGCGGGCAATTTTCGCACCCTGGGCATCCTGCCAGGCTGCTGCCGCTCGCGTCCAGACGGCCAGTCGCTCCTGCACTTCCTCGTCTTCCCAATATCCCACCACGACTTTCCGTTCCAGTCGCATACGCGTGCCCATAAACCCAAACTCCCGTCCCCCGTGGGCCGATTGGTTCAGATTCATGAAATCCATATCAATGGACTCCCAGGGAATATCGCGGTTAAACTGGGTATGTAAATGCAACAGTGGTTTTTGTAGTGTTTTCAGCCCGGCAATCCACATTTTAGCGGGTGAGAACGTATGCATCCAGGCCACCAGGCCGATACAATTGGGAGCGCTGTTGGCATCCAGACATAGGCGGTAGATGGCATCCGGATTGGTCAGTACCGGTTTAAATACTACCTGCACGGGAATTTTTTCCGAAGCGTCTAACGCCTGCGCGATTTGTTGGGAATGCTCCGCTACCTGTCGGAGCGTTTCTTCCCCGTACAGGTGCTGGCTACCAGTCACAAACCAAACTTCAAAATCTTTAATATCTATCATATCATTCAGTGGTTCTATTGCTTATTGTTAATGTGTTGAGTGTTGTTGGCCAGGCGTAATAGCCTTCCGTAGTTGATCCTCTGCCCCCTTTTTTTTCCACCATTTCACTCACTCCAAACTTTTCCTGCTTCCCAACTCCCGGCACCGGCTCAATGCATTATTTATCCGTTAAAAGAGATCATGATAAAGATAACGATGGCCAGCACCGCAAGCGAAGCCAGGATGTCCCAAATGGTATAACTGGCTTTGTTCTCCGCTTTTTGTTCAGCGGTCAACGTACCATAGGTTAGTCCGGCTAGTTTTTCTTCTGAAGGAGCCGGACTCATTAAACTAACCACTACGGTGATCAGTACCGAGGCCAGGAACATCCAGGCGGCGAAGGTCAGGAAGTTCATGTCTCCGATCAGGAAGAAAATACCGTCTTGATCGAGCATCCCCTTACTCAGTTCTAATACCAACCGGATGATGGCAATGATCAGTCCAGTGACCAGCGTAGCCATTGCCCCTTTGGCATTGATGCGCTTGAAGAATACGCCCAATAGAAACACCGCCGTAATAGGAGGCGCAATGTAAGACTGCACCGATTGTAAATACTCATACAGTACTCCCGAAATATTCTGCATCACCGGAATCCAGGCAATCCCCAGAATTACAATGACGACCGTGGCTATTTTACCAATGGTCAGAAGTTTCTTTTCAGGCGTGCCCGGACGAAGTTTCTCGTAAATATCTTTGGTGAAGAGGGTAGCACAGGAGTTAAATACCGAGGCCAGTGAACTCATCAGGGCCGCTAACAATCCGGCAGCCACCAGTCCTCGCAAACCGGAGGGTAGGAGATTACTCATGAGCACTGGAAAAGCCTGATCGGGACTATCCCACTCCAGTCGCCCCTGCTGTTTCAGGGCCAGGGCGATCACTCCGGGAATCAGGAATAAAAATACGGGCAATAACTTCAGGAACCCACCCCAGATCGTACCCCGTCGGCCCTCTTTAATATTTTTAGCGGTCAGCACCCGCTGCACAATGTATTGGTCGGTACACCAGTACCAGATACCCACAATGGTGCTGGTAATGAGCAGGCTGGGCCAGGGGAAATCCGGGTCCGTGGCCGGTCGCCACATATCAAAATAATCATCGCCCACGGTGGCTTTCAGCTCACCCCAGCCTCCTACGGCATCCAACCCCATAAATGTGAGTGTGGCGGCCCCGATGATCAGGATCACGGTCTGTAAGGCTTCCGTGTAAACGACCGCTTTCATGCCACCTAACACGGTGTATAGTCCGGTCAAGACCACCGTAGCCAAGGCTCCAGTCAGAAAATCAATATTCAGAAGAGAAGAGATTACCACTCCCCCGGCATAGATGGTCACCGAAACCTTGGTGAGGATGTAGGCCAGCAATGAAAAGATGGACAGGAACCAACGGGCATCCGAATTAAACCGCTTTTCCAGAAACTCGGGCATGGTAAACACTCCGCTCCGGGCGTAAAACGGTAGAAAAACCCATCCCAGCATGATCACCACCCAGGCGTGTAGTTCGTAAATAAGTAACGGCAGCTTATCCGAGGCCCCGGTGCCAGCCAGCCCTACCACATGTTCTGAGCCGATGTTAGAGGCAAAAATAGAAGCTCCCACCACAAACCAACCCATGTTCCGACCGGCGAGAAAGTAATCAGCCGTGTCCTTCTGCTTCTGCATGATTACCCAGACGGCAACGCCCAGCAGCACCAGGAAATACAGGCCAATAACGACCCAGTCTAATGTTTCTAAACTTTTCATATAAATATAAGGGGTTGGATATTAGGTGTCAGGTTTTAAGAGAACGGAATCTGGAGACAGGATACCGAATATTTAAAAGTATCGGCCTCCGGTTTCCAGTACCCGGCGTCTGTCTATCATTGTCCATAATAGGCGTTGTCGCCATGTTTGCGATCGAAATGTTTTTTAATCAGGGCGTCTTTGAGGCGAGGAGCATCCGGTTGAATCTGCCGGGTCAGCATGGCCATGCGGGCGACTTCCTCCAGTACTGCGCTGTTGTAGACGGCTTTCTCGGCTGTTTTTCCCCAGGTAAAGGGTGCATGATTGGCGACCAGCACCATTTCTACTTCCTCGTACGATAAGCCTTTTTGGGTAAAGGCATCCAGAATCTGAAAACCGGTTTCGTGCTCGTAATCTCCCGCAATCGCCTCGTCCGACATCACCGGGGCACAGGGAATGTCTACGGTGAGGTGATCAGCATGGGTAGTACCGAAAATAGGAATATCCTGCTGGGCTTGTGCCCAGGCAGTAGCGTAGGTTGAATGGGTATGCACGATCCCTCCAATGTTGCTCCAGTGCTTGTACAATACGGCGTGGGTTTTGGTATCGGATGAGGGACGTAAGTCACCTTCCAGAATGTTATTTTCAAAATCCACAACGACCATCATTTCCGGGTGAAGGTCCTCATACGGTACTCCACTGGGTTTAATGGCAAATACCTGCTGGTGGTGATCAGCCGCACTGACATTACCAAAGGTGAACAGCACCAATCCGAGTTCCGGCAGTCTCATATTGCCCTCGTAAGCCTGCTGTTTGATATCTATATAATCTGACATAAGTATAAAGACTGAATTATTGAATATTTGAAGAATGGAAGCCGATCAGGCTACCTGTATCGATGAATAATATTTGACTTATCATGTGCCACTCCCTACACCTCCTCCGTATTGCTGATGTTTTTTGCCATCTGTTCCTCAATAAATTCCCCGAACTGTTCGTACAATTCGTAGCGCTGTTGGTAAAGCGCCACATGGTCTGGATTAGGCTGGTATTCGGCATCAAACCCCGCCCCCATTGTTTCCATGGCCTCACTCACAGTCGCAAAGAGCCCGGCGGTGGTGGCGGCGAACATGGCGGCTCCCAATGCACAGGTTTGTTCAGCCCGGGCAATTTTGATCGGCATATTCATTACATCCGCCATCGTCTGCATAATGAAAGGGGATTTCTTGGCTACTCCTCCCAGTCCGATCAGTCCTTTAACCGGTACACCTTCGGCCTGAAAGCGCTCAACTATTTTCTTGGCACCAAAGCAGGTAGCTTCCACCAGTGCCCGGAATATCCGGGGTGCATCACTTCCCAGGCTCAATCCAAAGATGGCTCCGGTCAGTTGCTGATTTGCGAAGGGCGTACGCCGACCGTTCATCCAATCGATCGCCACGATACTGGCCTCCTCCACCGACACCTGTTCGGCCGCTTCGCTCAAGACTGGAAGCAGATTATCCAGCGCCTCCTCCAGGAGTTTTTCCCGGGTAGCCTCATCTACCAGTTGAGATTTGGCTAAAATGTTTTTCAGTGGCCAGGCCAGCACATTTTTAAACCAGGCATATACATCTCCAAATGCGGATTGGCCGGCTTCCAGCCCCTCCATCCCCGGAATCACCGAGCCTTCTACCTGTCCGCAGATTCCGCTTACCAGTTTTCCCTGTATATCGTTTTTGGGGGCTACCAAAATATCGCAGGTAGATGTACCCATGATCTTGCTGAGGTAGTACGGCTCAATCTGTCCGCCCACGGCTCCCATATGCGCATCAAACGCTCCCACACTCACCACCACATCGGTGCTCAATCCCAGTTTCTGGGCCCATTCCGCCGAAAGGTGCCCGGCGGAAGCCTCGGCGCTGTACGTATCTTCAAAAAGCCGGTCCCGCAAACCGTTCAACAGCGGGTCCAGGGTGGTAAGAAATTTTTCATCAGGCAGTCCACCCCAGGAAGGATGCCACATGGCCTTGTGTCCAGCGGCACAACGGCTCCGCTTCATCTCGGCGATATTCGTCCCGCCCGTCAGCAGAAAGGGTATCCAGTCGCAATGTTCTACCCAGGAATGCGCCGCTTCGCGCACCTCGGAATCTTCTCGCAGTACATGCAGAATTTTCGCCCAGAACCATTCCGAGGAATAGACACTTCCTTCATATTGGGTATAGTCCGGGTCCCAAAGGTGGGCCAGTCGATTAATTTCAGCAGCTTCCTGTACAGCGGTATGGTCTTTCCAAAGCACAAACATGGCATTGGGATTTTCTTCGAACCCTTTTACCAATGCCAGGGGAGTACCGGTCTCATCTACCGCACAGGGCGTTGAGCCGGTGGTATCCACAGCTATTCCTTTTACCCGGGTGGCCGTACCGGATGGCGCCAGTTCAAGAGCTTCTTTGATGGTGTTCTGTATACCTTCCACATAATCCAGCGGATGTTGCCGAAACTGGTTTTTGGAAAGATCACAGTAGGATTCATTTTTCCAGCGAGGGTAATGGAAAACCGAAGTAGAAAGCATCTCGCCCTTCTCCGTTACCAGTGCCGCTCGCACCGAGTCAGATCCAAAATCAAGGCCGATCAGACAGGAATAAGTCATGGTTGCAGATTATCGTAGTAAGTGTATTTTCATAAGTGTCTTAATTACACTTAATGAATTTTCATAAAAGTAATTCCGTACTATCAATTATGCAATAGTAGTAGATATTTTTTCCCGCCTATTATTTATTTTAAAAGAAAAGTGAGCCCCTCGGCTTGCAGTCGCTCATAACGCTCAGGATCAAATCGATAGTAATAAGCCCCGCGCTTAGAGTATCCTTTCTGCTTCTCGTTCAGTTTTATCAGCAAATTCATGGCATGAATGCGCTTCTGAAAATTTCGCTTGTCCACGGGTTCATCCAGAATAGCTTCATATAATTTCTGGAGCTGCGGCAGCGTGAACTTGTCCGGCAAAAGTGCGAAACCAATGGGCTGAGTCGTAGCCTGCCGTTTGAGTTGGGATTGCGCCTGCCGCACCATCTCCGTATGATCAAATATCAGCGCTGGAAAGTCATGCACATCAAACCAGGCCGCGCCGTGTTCCTGGCTCAGTCCCTCATCGTGCTCGTGAATATTGATCAGGGCATAGTAGGCCACCGAAATTACCCGGTCGGCAGTATCCCGGTATACCTGTCCAAAGGCACCTACCTGCTCCAGAAATACATCCTGCAAGCCAGTGAGGGTTGTCAGCACCCGCTGAGCTGCTTCGTCTACGCCCTCCTGCTCTCCGACAAACCCGCCCATCAGCGACCAATTTCCCATCTCCGGGGAAAAATCACGCTGGATAAGCAATAACTTGAGGCGGTCTTCTTCAAAACCAAAAATAATGCAGTCAACCGCTACCAGATGACGGGGTTGATGCGCATAAGAAAGTTGAGACATAATAAAAGATGCAGCATTGAAGTGGGCTGGAAAACCACTAAATTACAGCAAACTTTTATTTTTTCCATTGCCTGACGAATTTATGTTTAGGCTTATCATCATTCATTTCCAACGGATCTTCTTTTCCAGTCAACCTTGACCTTCTGGGCATACAGCGCAAAACTTGCGACTATTCCACCATTTTTTATTACCTTAAATCGCATGAAACAAACTGTATTAGGTAGCTGCTTTGCCTTGCTCATCAGCTTCCACAACTTACTCGCACAACCTACGGACACAAGCATGCTTTGCCAGGGTGCCTACTTTACTGAGGCCGAAGGAGAGGCAGCACTGAAACAATTTGCCAGCACTTATGATGACCAGGCCAGTTGGGAAAAACGCGCTGAGCGTATCCGTGAAGGTATCTGGGAAGGACTCGGCTTATCCGAAGACTTCGACCGCGCCCCGCTGAAACCTATTATCCGGGCTAAGCAAACCTTTGATGGTTATTCGGTAGAAAATGTCGCCTTCGAAAGCATGCCTGGCTTTTTTGTGACTGGTAATTTATACCGCCCAACCGAGGTACAGGATACCTACCCTGCCATTCTCTCGGCCCACGGCCACTTTCAGGATTCCGAATACTCGGGCAGAACCCGGGAAGACATGCAGTTGCGCTGTGCTGCTCTGGCCCGTATGGGCGCCATTGTATTTGCTTTCGACATGATCGGTTACGGCGAATCGGACCAAACCACGCATAAGCACCCGGAAGCGCTGGTGTTACAAACAATCAACGGCCTGCGGGCGGTAGATTTCTTAGCTTCGCTGCCGGAGGTGGATTCCGAACGTATTGCGGTAACCGGAGCCTCCGGCGGTGGTACGCAGACTTTTTTACTGACCGCACTGGAAGATCGAATTGCCGTGTCTGTACCGGTAGTCATGGTTTCGGCCCATTTTTTCGGAGGCTGCGTATGTGAAAGTGGTAAGCCCATTCACCGCAGTGCGGATCATCAGACCAGCAACGTAGAGATTGCCGCGTTGGCCGCTCCGCGCCCGATGCTGCTTGTCTCCGATGGGGACGACTGGACAAAAAACACTCCTGAAGTGGAATACCCCTATATTCAAAATATTTATGCGCTGTATGGACAAAAAGCGCTCGTAGAAAACGTGCATCTGCCGGACGAAGGCCATGATTACGGATCGAGCAAACGAAAAGGTGTCTATGCGTTTCTGGCTAAACACCTGAGCCTCTCATTGGAAAATATTCAGGATGAGGACGGTAATATTGACGAAAGCTTTATCACGCTTCTGCCGAATGCTGATTTGGAAGTATTTGATGGCGAACACCCCCGTCCTTCCTACGCTATTCAGGGAGATGAAGCCGCAATGCAGATGCTTACCTCCTACTCGCTGAAAGCCAAGAACTGATGTAAATACCTGTTTCTTATACTGATTCTACCCTTGCCTGCCTGACTAAGGTGGCTTTTTACTTTGTATAACCTATACTGATTATCAGAAACAATGCCCAGCCTCCGCCAATCTATTGGACTGTTCTGTTTATTCCTCTGTTTCACCCCTTTTTTCAGCCCGGTAACCGCCCAGACTCCCGCGGAAGCCGAATGGCCAGCCATGACCTCAACCACCCGTCCCTGGACCCGCTGGTGGTGGATGGGCAATGCGGTAGATCAACAAAATATCAGACTCCAACTAGAGCAGTTTGCTCAGGCGGGAATGGGCGGGGTGGAGATTACTCCCATTTACGGAGCAAAGGGATACGAAGACCAGTACCTGGAATATCTTTCTCCGGAATGGATGGAAGCTTTGCGGTACACTATTCAGATAGCTGATTCGCTGGGGATGGCGGTGGATATGAGCCTGGGTACTGGCTGGCCCTTTGGGGGTCCTCAGGTCACTCCTGAGTACGCCGCATCGAAACTCATTGTCCAAACCTATGATATATCTTCTGGTGAAGCTATGCCTACCATCGCCGTGGAAGACAGTCTGCAACGGTCACTGGGTGCTTCTCTAGTGGGCATAACGGCTTATGATGAACAGGGTAATGCGCACGTCTTTACTGAAGAAGTAGCCGAAGACGGATCACTTGACTGGTCGCCTGAATCTGGTCAGTGGAAGTTATACGCTATCTTTTCCGGAAAAACCCGGCAGCAGGTAAAGCGCGCCGCTCCCGGCGGGGCTGGTTATACATTAGATCACCTATCTAAGGAGGCTTTACCGGTGTATTTAGAACGTTTTGATCATGCCTTTGGCGAAAACCCACCCAAGATACGCTCATTCTTTAATGACAGCTACGAGGTCTATAACGCTGATTTCTCCCCCCAATTGCTGGAAGTATTTGAAAAGCAGCAAGGCTACGATGTGCGACGGTATCTGCGAGAATTGCTCACCGAAGAGGATAGCGATACCGCCCGCCGGGTAAAAGCCGATTATCATGAGACGTTGGGTTATATGCTGTTGCACCATTTTACCGAACCCTGGTCGGAGTGGATTCACCAGCACGAAGCGGTATCCCGCAATCAGGCGCATGGCTCACCAGGCAACCTAATTGATCTGTACGCGGCAGTCGATATCCCCGAATGCGAGACCTTTGGTTCTACCCGGTTCCCCATTCCCAACCTGCCAAATTATACCCATGATACCCGGAATGTGGAACCGGACCCGGTGATGATGAAGTTCGCTACTTCGGCCACACATGTGCTGGGTAAACCACTCACCTCCTCGGAAACCTTCACCTGGCTGGGAGAACACTTCAAAGTTCTGCTCGCCCAAACCAAGCCCGAAGTGGAACAGGTGTTTCTGGCGGGAGTCAACCACGTGTTTTTTCATGGTAGCACCTATTCGCCTCAGAAAGCGGGATGGCCGGGCTGGCTGTTCTACGCCTCGGTCAACTTTGCGCCTTCTAACAGCTGGTGGCCGCATATTCAAGGATTGAACGAATATATTGCCCGTTGTCAATCAGTGCTGCAAGCCGGGAAAGCTGATGGTGATGCCCTGATTTACTGGCCCGTACAGGATGTCTGGTATGATGCTCCGCTCGACAAGCTGGACCGGCAACTGACCATCCACGGTATTGAAGAATGGCTGCATCCGACACCCTTTTACCGGCTGACGGAAACCCTGATGGATCGGGGCTATCAGGTAGATTTTGTCTCTGATCAGCTATTAGACAGTCTTGCAGCACAGAACGGATCTCTGCAAACTTCCGGCTCCGCCCCCACATATAAGGCATTGATTATCCCGCCAGCAGAGATGATGCCGGTGAACACCCTGGAACGAATATTAGCGCTGGCTGACCTGGGCAGCACCGTCATTTTTCAGGAATTACCCAAAGATGTACCCGGACTGTATCAATTGTCAGAACGTCGACAGCAGCTGGAGGAATTGAAAACCTCCCTCGCCTGGGAAGATCAGGGCGATGGATTGCAACGGACGGCCTACGGACAAGGCGAGGTGTGGCTTACGCAGGATGTGGAAAAAGCATTGGTGAAAGCCAGAGTAGAACGCGAAACCCTGGTGGACAGCGGCCTCAAATTCATCCGTCGTCAGACTGATAAAGGTGCTTCCTACTATCTGGTCAACCATACCGCCAACCCGATTGATACCCTGATTCCACTTGCTACTGAAGCCGCCTTCGTAGAGGTTTGGGACCCTCAGAATGGACAACAGGGGTTGGCTACTTCTTCTGTGCAGGATGGAAACACGCTCGTACGAATGGCCCTGGCTCCAGGAGAAGCCTGGATTTTGCAAACCACCCAGGAAAAGCCAACAGACCTGCCGGACTGGCCCTATCTCAATCCAGCGCAATCACCCATCACGCTGACGAATGAGTGGCAACTCACCTTTGCCCAGGGCGGTCCCGAACTACCGAAAAATCAAACCTTAACCCAGCTCACTTCCTGGACCGCACTCCCTGACACCAACGCCGCACGGTTTTCCGGTACCGCAGAATACCAGACGACCTTTACCCTGCCAGAAAAGACTGCGGATGATTACCTGCTACAATTAGGAGCTGTACGCGAAAGTGCCCGGGTATGGGTTAATAATCAGGAAGTAGACATCCTCTGGAGCGTTCCCTATCAAACCTATATTGGAAAATATCTAAACGCAGGAGAAAACACTGTGCGCATTGAGGTAGCCAACCTGATGGCCAACCGTATTCGGGATCTGGACCGTCGCGGGGTTACCTGGCGCAACTACCACGAGATTAATTTTGTCAATCTGGAATACCAGCCCTTTGATGCCTCCGATTGGGAGCTACAGCCTTCCGGTTTGTTAGGTCCGGTACAAATCATTCCGCTTAGGAAAACACGCTAATGGATGGTGCTCGCGATAGCTTAGGTTACAAATACTCCCACAGTCTTTTGCTGGAATGATTAGCTAAATTACCGAAGATTAATTAGGTTTACTGTATCAAGCGTTGACCGTTGTAGCTTACCGTCTAATTTCTGTGTCATTCTGACGATCATGGAAAGAAAGGGTAAGTGATACCAACAACGATAGACAGATCGATGATATGCGTCAAGCCGCGGCCATAGTACTGCTGTTCGTTTTATTCCTTTACCATATGGGATACTATGGCTTTTATCTTGTTGCCAGCTATCAACTGGATAACCACTGGCATGAGAAAGCCTACGAAGGTGATCTTGAACAAGAACGCTTACTGCATACCTCCCTGCCCCTTTCCGTTCCTTACCAGCCGAATCAGCCCGATTATGTGCCAGCCAATGGTGGTAAGGTAGAAGTAGACGGCAACTTTTACCGAATTGTTCGTCAGCGGTACGCCAATGATACCCTGCATATCATTTATGTACAGGATGCCTTACAGGAAGAACTTCAGTTATCTGTAGACAAATGGCTTTCTACCATCATTCCGCTACCCGGATCAGATACTGAAGGGCAACATTTGTGGATCAGTTTGACGAAAACCTTTCTTTTCAATCAGGTTTTGCAACTGGTTGACCCCGTACAAACGCTTAGTATTCGCACTTACGGGGAGGTAATCTTCCCTAAGCACGAGTTCATCTCTGTAGTTCCCTGCCCACCTCCCAGGCAATCATAAACATGTTGGCCTGAGCAGTTTGCAACACGACTCCATGTTTTTGGTAACATGATCAACGTATGCGCGACTCCGCCTGCACTGGCCAACATCCCCTATTTACATCTTTGTACTTACTGCATTTCAAGCAAGGAATGGCTGCCGGATGTAACAGTATATTAATGCTGTTCTAAATCGGCAGGCATCGCCCGGTATGCTGATGGCTGTATCGCGAAAGACACGCTCCAAAAGATTGGATTGAGCGGATTTCCCATACGATGTTGCTCGCTGTCTGCGTACCCAAGGTTGGTTCGTTTCAGCCAGATGTGCCGGAGATGCATTCAGAGCAAAGACTATTTCTTTTTCCTCAAAAAATAATACAATGAAAAAAATATATACCCTCTTTTTAGGGCTAGCCGCATTCCTTTTCGCTGCGGAAACGATACAGGCCCAAACTCCTACCGATGCCATTATGATGCAGAAGCGAGAGCTATGCTTCGCCCTGACCTACGAACACGGATCGTGGGATCAATACTGGGAAGGAACTTATTTAAGGAGTAATGCCACAGTGGCTACGCTCCGAAGAAATGCCCTTACTCCCATGGTCGCCATCGGCGTACTGGAAAAAGTGAATCTCATCGTGACGGCGCCCTATGTTGAAACAAATTCCACTGAACCCAACGGAGGGAAATTCGCCGGAGCGAAGGGCTTTCAGGATTTGGGTGTTGCTCTGAAGTCCGAGCTGTTTGCACAACAACTAGGTAAAGGGCAATTCACTTTTCTGAGCACGGTCGGATACGCAACTCCCATCACCAATTACCTCTCCGACTACCGTCCGTACAGCATTGGCTCCGGCACCAATGAACTAAGCCTGCGGGGGATTGCCCAGTATAAGTGGGATCGGGGACTTTACATGCGCAGTTCGCTGGCCTACCTGTGGCGAGGGCAGACCAAAGCGGAACGGGATTATTACTACAACAATGGCAGCTACTATACTGCCTGGATGGATGTGCCCAATGCCTGGAATTTCGATGCCATACTGGGTATCTGGCTACTGGATAACTCCCTGAAAATGGAGGCTAATTACACTGGATTAAGATCCACCAGCGGGGATGACATCCGGCGCTATAATGCCGGACAACCGACCAATAAAGTAAACATCGACCAGCTGGGACTTACGGCGCAGTACTATTTCACGAAAATCAAAGGACTAGGCGTACTAGGCTACTCCTCCCATATTTTCCACGGAAGAAACATGGGCAAATTCTCCACCTTCGGACTGGGTGCCACCTATCAGTTCAGCATTTAACCCCTCAATCGATCACATCATGAAAACGAATATATTTCTTTACCTGCTATTGATTGGCATGATCAGCCTACTGGTAGTATCCTGTCAGGAAGACTTACCCACCTACGCCGAGTTTGATGCGTATACATTTGCCAGCACCGATGAAAACGGTGGCAACTGGGCTCCCATTCTCCTATCTGATCCCATGCAGATTGAGATTCCCGTGCCGGAGACGGTTACCTCTGATGCTTATCTGGCAGAACTGGCTTCCTTGAAATCAACCACGGCAAATCTCAGCGGGGATCAACAAGCCGCCGTGGAATACTGGACGAATAACCCTACCATCCGGTGGAATGAAATTGCACTGGAACTGGTGGCGAAATACAATCTGATTCCCGGGCCCAATGGGGATGGCAGCTATACCTTGCCGAATCCATCTGAACCCGAAGGTCCCTCTCCGTTTCCCTTTGCCCATCCGCCTTACGCCAGCCGGATGCTGGCGTACCTGAGTGTAGCCCAGTTTGACGGATTGATCACTGCCTGGCATTATAAATATGCGTTTAACCGGCCAACTCCCAAACAGGTAGATGATGCCATTCAATACGCTTATGCAGACAATAACCTCCCTTCCTACCCCTCAGATGGAGCCGTGGTAGCCATTGCTTCACGGGAAGTGCTATCTGCTATGTTTCCTCTGGAAAAAGAATACCTGGCCAAAAAAGCGGAAGAGCATCTTTCCAGCCTGCTATGGTCTGGCTCTCATGTAGAAAGCGACATTTCAGCCGGGGAGCTGATCGGTGCCGAAGTAGCCAGTCTGGCCCTGACCCGGGCGGCCAACGACGGAATGAAAAATGCCCAATGTCCCAAACCGGTATCCGATTCCATTAAAGCAGCTGCCTTTGCTCGATTTGGCTGGCAATGGGATAACCTGGAAGAACCCATCAGACCAGTAGGCCTGACCCCGCTGTTTGGGAAAGTAAAGATGTGGAATGTGCCTACCGTAGAAGAGGTAAGACCGATTGCACCTCCGGCTCCCGGTACTCCCGAATTTGAGGAAAACATTGAGGAGCTGAAGTACTTTGCCAAAAATATGAATAATGAGTGGAGAAGGGTCGCCAACTACTGGCAGGATGGCCTGGGCACCTATACTCCTCCCGGGCACTGGAACAAGATTGCGAAGGATCTGGTGGTCAAACACAACCTGAACCCACTGCGTACGGCCCGCGCCTTCGCTTACCTGAATATGGCAATGATGGATGCGGGCGTTAGCTGCTGGGACGCCAAATACTACTACCATTACCCCCGCCCCATTCAAACGATTCCGGGGTATAAAACCATTGCCGGCACTCCCAATTTCCCGAGCTACACCTCCGGGCACAGTGTTTTCTCAGCAGCGGGTGCCGAAGTACTGGCCTACATTTTTCCGGAAGATGCGGTAAAATGCCGGGAAGATGCACTGGAGGCAGCCGTCTCCCGCGTTTACGGAGGTATTCACTATCGCTTTGATGCCGAAGTGGGAACCGATCAGGGGATAAAAGTAGCCTTATACAGCATCGATGTCGCTAAAGCCGACGGTGCCAATTAATCAAGTTCTAGTCTGAGGGAAGCTTGGTTGTATCCAGTGTATTCTAACATATCTTTTAGGGTGCATTGCTTACCCTAACGGCTTCCCATGTCTAAATTTTAACAAGATAAAATCAACGATACTAATGTATAAATCAGTCATTATCTTTTTCATCTTGCTTACAAGCTCAATCAGTCTTCAGGCCCAGAACAGCTTTGAAGTGCGAGGGAAAGTAGTAAGTCTGGATGAAAGAGACATATTGATCGGTGCAGTGATTAAGAGTGAGTCCGGCAAGGGAACAGTGACCAACGAACAGGGTGCTTTCTCTATAGAACTGACCGGCGGTGTTCAGGAAATCACGATATCCTACTTAGGGTACGAGCAAAAAAAGGTTACTGTCAGTGGGGAAAAGACGGATGTGGGAACGATTACGCTACCGCTAAGCAGTACCAGCCTGAGTGAGATCATTGTGAGTGCCTCAGCGCGTAGTTTTAACGAAGAGTTCGTGGGTACTAATTACCGGATCAGCCCGCAGGAGATTGAGAAAAGTAATCCGTTGAGCACCGAAGAAATCCTCCGGATGGTCCCGGGAGTTAATATCGTCGGTGATATGGGCCTGTCCAACCGGCCGAATATCAGCATCCGGGGTTCCTGGGGGCGACGATCCAAGAAAGTGCTGCTGATGGAAGATGGTTCTCCCTCCGCTCCGGCTCCCTACATCGCTCCCGGTGCCTACTACAATCCGGTGAGTGACCGCATCAAAGCCATTGAAGTGTATAAGGGGGCGGATATGCTCCGCTTCGGACCGAATAACATGTATGGAGCGGTGAACTACATCACGGCCCTGCCGCCGCAGAAACCGGAGTTACGACTCAAGCTCATCGGTGGTCAGCGAAATTACACGACAGGGCTGTTTTCTTACGGAGGCACCTGGAACAACCTGGGGGCGCTGGTGGAAGGGGTATATAAATCCTTCGATGGTTTTCAGGATAACTCTTCGGTAGAAGTGCTTAACCTCAACGCGAAGGTATTCGCCCAGCTAAACGAAAATCAATCACTCTACTTTAAGGTAAGTGGTCAGTTTGAGGATAATCAGGCCTCGCTGGCGTCCATTACGCCCTTCACCTTTGCCCAGGACCCGCTGCAAAATCCTTTTGATGCCGATATCTTTACCATGCGCCGCTACGGAGTAGATATCATTCATAAATTGATCCCCCGCTCCAACATGAGCCTGACATCTAAAATTTATGCCTCCGATTTCGAACGGGACTGGTGGCGACAGGTAACCACCAAAGTCCGGGCTTCGGATGTGAGGGGTTACGTAGGGGAACCTATTTTTCAGGATCGTTACCGTTATCTGGATGGGCTGGACTTTGGGCCGGAAGACTACGTGCGCGTTGGCCGGGTCACCGATGGTCACGAAAGCACAACTGACAGCCGCTGGGCCTTTACGGTATCCGGCCTGCAGGAAACGCTAAATATCCGATGGGATGCCTGGGGTTCGCCGCAGGAGCTGGAAGTGGGCTTTAAACTACACCAGGAAGTATACAAAGACCGCTTGTTGATGGCCGACAACTCCCGCTGGGCGAGAAGCGGTGATCCGGCCACGGATCTTTATTACCACATGTGGTCGGCTTCCGCTTACGTTCGGAACAAGTTTCAATTCAACAAACTGGGCATCATCCCCATCTTCCGGTTTGAGCACGTAGACATGTATCGGCAGAACATGCTTACGCTGGCCCAGAATACCGACCTGAGCGGACTGGAAGAAGGTCGGGAACCAAACATCTACAATGTCTTTCTGCCTGGTTTGACGCTGGAGTATCAATTGCCAAAGGGAGCCGTATTCGGGAGCATCTACGAGGGCTTCATCGCTCCATCCAAAGTCTTTGGTTTTCTGGTAGAACAAAACGGAGTCGTGACCAATCCCTTTGCCGGAGCCAGTATCAACATCCAACCCGAACTCAGTGTGAATACCGAACTGGGCTGGCGCGGAAGTCTGTTGCAGGATCATCTGGATGCCCAGCTTACGTACTTTAACAACACCATCCAAAATTTCTACGCCGGGGGCCGGAACGAAGTATTCGAGGAATTAGGGAAAGTGAACGTGCAGGGCGTAGAGATGTCACTGGGAGCTGACCTCTATCGTTCGGTCAGGCATCAACTGCGGGTGAACGGAAACCTTACGCTGCTAAAATCAACCATTCTTCAGGGGAAACTACTGGATCGCGATCTGTTTGGTGAAGTGATTCACAGCACCGCTACCCGTCAGGAGTTTATAGCCAAAGTGAACGCCAACCGATCGGCGTATGAAATATATTCCACTAACGGTGAGGGTAATGAAGCTTTGATTACTGACCAGCAAGTAAATGCTCAGACTTTTACCGAGATCACCAAAAGTGTGGTGAAGTTTGGTGAAGACGGGGTTTCCGAGGTAGATCTCCCCTACTCCCCGGATATAAATGCAACCGCTGGTCTTGACTACCATCATCAGGATCTGTCACTGGGACTGAGTGGTAATTACGTCGGTTCCCAGTTTACCGAATTCAATAACTTTGTGAACGAATCAGCCGATGGTTCTATCGGACGCTTACCGGCTTTTTTCACCATGGATGCCTACGCGAGCTACGATTTTTCTGTAAAGGAAAAGGCTCATTTCAGTGTCTTCCTCAACGGAAAGAATCTGACGAATCAGCTTTACCGTGCTTCCCGACTGAACCGGGCTACCTCAGGGATATTTCCGGGCGGATTCCGACAGTTTATTCTTGGTATAAATATCAGAATTTAATAAGGGCTTATTTACAATTGAAAGTAAGGGGTAAATGCGTAGTGAGCGACGATTAATTTCAGTGAAGTCGGTATTCGTTGCTCACTATTCATGCTACATGAACGCGAAGGGTGCATTTATGGTGCAAAAGCCAGCTACATTGTTTTGATGGCGGGTTACCAATCTCTAAACCTGGATAATAACTATCTGCTGCCTGGAAAAAAGCGCCCATTTCCCCCTACAGCGGAATGTTGCCGGCTTTTCGAGCCTCAAAGCTGGCAACATTCTGTCGTAATACCCCCAGGTTGCTGAAAACTCCATTACAACGCTTGGTAATACGCATATTGGCGATGTAAGCTATTTCCGTTGCTTTGTAGCGTAAAATGGAAGATCGATAAGCGTTCTACCACGGTTTGTAATCCGGATTTTTGAAATAAAAGCAGTTTACATTTCATCGTAATGCCGATATTTCCTCCAAAGGGGCTTTACGCGGTTTTGTAATAGCGTTCTATGGCTCAAAAGCCCACTGCAAAACGTCGTAATGCACTTTGACGCTATGAAAGCACTCGACAAAACTTTTTGCGTGAGAATTGAGTGGAATACCGATGTGGAAAGGGTTCAAGATATGATTTTAAAGAACGAAGTTAGGATAAAAGCTTTTCACTACTGAGACAAGACACAAAAAGACCAGCAACTCACGTTGGGTGAGTGTTACTGGCCTTTTACTCGTTTAATTTCCCTGAGGAAAACTAAACGATATAGTATGTCACCTGTTGATTAACGAAAAGCCTGAAGAAAACTCTCAATGCCCTTTTGATCTACCATAACATCAGCACCACGCTGCACGACAAAATCGTTTAGCTCGGTGGGATCAAAGTAGCTAAGTGAAAAGACACCGGGATGAGATTTTTTATATTGTTTCAGGATTTCTTTCGTAATCTGGGATTTGCGCTTATCGTGAATAGTAATCATATCAATACAACGCCAATGAGGGTAAAATAATTCATTTTCAACGGTTTTTTCCACCAAATCCCATACCTTCCTTACTCATTTTCACTGCGTTAGCGCCAGGACGCCCCTAAAATTCATCATCCCTTCATTCTTCCTTTTATTACATCAGCGAACGTTCAGCATACCTTTAATTCCTAACTCCAATCCTCGTAACTCGGCTAATCCTCGCAGGCGTCCCACGCCCGAGTATCCGGGGTAAAACTTGCGGTCGGCATCAAAGAGAAACTGGTGACCGTGGTCGGGGCGCAGGGGAATGGCAACATCTTCCCGTCCCAGCGCCATTCTTTTCTGCTGTTCTTCCACCACCGCTTTCATCACCGCAAACATATCCGTGCTACCCGCCAGATGATCGGCTTCCTGAAAGCTGCCGTCGGGGTTATGCTGAACGTTTCGCAAATGCAGAAAATGGATATGGCTACCCAACCGCTGCACCATGCCGGGCAGGTCATTATCCGGGCGACCACCCAATGAGCCAGTACAGAAAGTGATTCCATTGCTGGGAGAGGGCACGCTATCAACAATATACTGTAAATCCGCTTCGGTGCTTACTACCCGGGGCAAGCCCAGGATCGGAAACGGGGGATCATCAGGATGGATGCACATTTTAATACCATATTCTTCGGCTACCGGAATGATCTGACGAAGAAAGTAGGACAGATTTTCTCGCAACTGTGGGGCATCAGTGTCCTGATAGCGGGCTAGGTGCTCCCGGAATTCATCCAGGGTAAATACCTCATCGGTGCCGGGCAGTCCGGCCATGATGGTTTGCTGTAAGGTATCTTTTTCGCTTTCCGAGAGTGACTGAAGATAGGCATGGGCCTTTTGTTGCTGTGCTTCGGTATATAGAGATTCCGCTTCCGGTCGCTTCAGCATCAACAGCTCAAAGGCAGCCAGGGCGATGGGATCGTAACGCAAAGCCAAAGAGCCATCTTCTACCGGATGCCTCAAGTGGGTGCGCGTCCAGTCCAGCACGGGCATGAAGTTATAGCAGATGATATTGATGTTGCACTCGCCCAGATGCCGTATACTCTGTTGGTAGTTTTCAATATACTGATCGCGCTCGGGAGCAGCAGTTTTAATGCTCTCATGGATGTTTACACTTTCTACCACGCTCCAGCGGAAACCCGCATTCTCAATCGTTTCCTTTCGCTTACTAATCTCCGCCAGACTCCAGACCTCCCCGCAGGGAATATGGTGCAGGGCCGTAACAATTCCCTTCACTCCCGCCTGTTTAATTTCCGGCAGCGTGACGGCATCGTCAGGGCCAAACCAGCGCCAGGTCGGATATAAAAAATGTTCCGTCATGTTCATGTTACACTCCGCTAAAGGAACTAAACCCACCATCTACCGGAATAATGGTTCCGGTGACAAATCTTGAAGCCTCGCTACATAGGTAAAGTACAGCACCGTTTAGTTCTTCCGCATCCCCAAAACGTTGCATAGGAGTATTCTGAATAATGGTGTTACCCCTTGAAGTCAGGGAACCATCTTCGTTGGTCAGCAAGCGCTCGTTTTGTTTGCCGATGAAAAAGCCCGGAGCAATGGCGTTCACCCGAAGGCCATCACCGAACTTCATGGCCAGCTCCATCGCCATCCATTTGGTCAGCATATCAATACCGGCTTTGGCGATGGAATAACCCAGTACGCGGGTGATGGAGTGCGTTGCGGCCATAGATGAGATGTTAATGATACTACCGGATTTTTGCTCGGCCATGGCTTTGCCAAATACCAGGGTGGGCAGCACCGAACCCATCAAATTTAAATCAAGTACTTTTTGCAGGGCTTCCGGCGATACATCAAATACCGTCTGCTCCGGCGATACCGTCGCTCCCGGCATATTTCCTCCCGCTGCATTGATCAACACATCAATTTTACCCCACTGCTGCAAAATTTTCTGATTGACCCTCTCCAGTTGCTCTTTTGAGGTAACATCACAGGCGAACCCAATCACTTCATTGCTTACCGCTTTTAGTTCTTCAATTTTCTTATTGACTGAAGATTCGTGTAAGCTCAAAATAGCTACTTTGGCTCCGTGCTCCAGCAACATCTTAGCCATTGCACCACCCAACACTCCCCCCCCACCGGGGATGACAATTACTTTATCGGTTACATCAAATAGGTTTTCTTTCATTGTTTCTGGATCGTTTCTTGTAATTTTTTAAAACCCTAACTGTCTCGGTAGCCACAAGCTAATCTCCGGAATATACGTCACCAGCATGAGTACTACGATCATGGCAATAAAAAAGGGTAACAATGGCCGGATGACCGATTGTATTTTAACATCAGCCACACTACACCCGATAAACAGCACCGTCCCCACGGGAGGGGTGCATAGGCCTACACACAGGTTCATAATAAGTACAATTCCAAAGTGGGTGGGGTCAATGCCCAACTGCTCGGTTACCACAGGTAAGAAGATCGGCGTAAAGATCAGCACAGCGGGTGTCATGTCCATGAACACGCCCACGAACAGCAAGATGATGTTGATAATCAGCAGGATTAAAAACGGACTATCGCTCAGTTGCAGCAAGGCCGTGCTGACGTTCTGGGGAATTTCTTCAAATGCCATCACCCAGGACAAGCCGATAGAAGTGGCCACCATCAGCAGTACAATACAGGTGGTCAGGGTAGTTTTGATCAGGATGCCGGGTAAATCACTCCAACGGATTTCCCGATAGATGAAGGCCAGTACCAGACAATACAGCACCGCTACTCCCGAGGCTTCGGTAGCCGTAAACACGCCAGCGACAATGCCACCCAGAATAATGACCAGCAATAACAGGCTGGGCAGTGCTGCCAACAATTTATACACACCTTCTTTCAGCGGCACCTTCTCTCCGGTCGGGTAATTATGGCGGTAGGCGTAGGCTGTCGCAAAACTGATCAGGGCGATCCCCATGAGAATGCCGGGCAGATAACCCGCCAGAAACAAGGCCGCGATGGACACTCCGCCGCTAGCCAGAGAATAGATAATCAGAATATTACTCGGTGGAATGACCAGTCCGGTGGTCGCGGAAGTAATGTTGACCGCCACACTGAAGTTTTCGTCGTAGCCTTCCTTTTTCATGCGGGGATGCATAATGGTGCCGATGGCCGATGCGGCTGCTCCGGCCGAACCAGAAATGGCTCCAAACAGCATATTGGCCAGGATGTTGACCACCGCCAGTCCGCCGGGCAAGCGACCGACCAGCACTTTGGCAAACTCGATCAACCGGGTGGCAATCCCACCCGTATTCATGAGTTGTCCCGCGAGAATGAACATGGGAATGGCCAGCAATGTGAAACTATTCAGCCCGGTGGCCATCCGCTGGGCAAAGGTGGTGACAGCCGGCAGATAATCAATGGATAGCAGCATGGTGATGATGCCCGCCAGCCCGATACAATAGGCGATTGGCACCCCAATGATGATAAAAACGACAAAGCTGAGAACCAGTACTAAAATTTCAAAAATCTCCATTATTCAGGTACTGAGCGTAATTCGTTGAATGTATTATCGATAGAATAGTAAGTGATCAGCAAGCCGGAAATTGGCACGACCAGGTATACATAACCCAGGGAAAGTTCTAAAGCCGCCGAAACCTGGCCAAAGAGAAAGCTCGTATACACCAGCCATATTCCACCGATGCCCAACACTCCCAGGGCAAAGGCAATCACCAGAAAGTTGATCAGCAGATCCAGATACCGTTTATTTTTGGTAGAGAAGCTGCCGGAAATCAGGTCGATGGCCAGGTGTTGTTTTTCTCCGGTGGCGTAAGCGGAACCCAAAAGCCCCAACCAGATCAGCAGATAGCCAGCCAGTTCATCAGTAAATCCCAACGGTGACTGAAACAGGTAGCGACTGATAACCTGTATGCTGACATCCAGTACGATCATGGTCATTAAAATCACCAGTAATCCCCGTACCACTCGATCTATCATTGCTCTCATTCCCATCTATTGAACCGCTTTAATTCGTTGGATGAGCGAGGAAATGGTTTCATTATCGCTAAATGACGCATATACACTCTGTACATCTTCCTGAAAAGGACTTTTGTCCGGATAATTAATGGTTACGCCGGCCGCTTTGACAGCATCCATCGCTTCCTGTTCGGATTTCTCCCATAAGACCCGCTGGCGCTCTACGGATTCTTCGGCTGCTTCCTGTACCCACTGCCGTTCCTGTTCACTCAATTTGTTCCAAACCACCTGACTGATCAGCAGCACATCCGGCACCTGGGTATGTTCGTCGATGGAATAGTATTTACATACTTCATAGTGGTGCGACAGGTAAAAGCTGGGAGCATTATTTTCGGCAGCATCCACGACCCCACTTTGCAAAGCAGTGTACAACTCTCCCCAGGCAATGGGCGTAGGCGAGCCACCCATGGCCTGAACCATATTGATGGCCGTATTGCTGGGCATCACCCGGATTTTCATCCCTTCTAAATCAGCCGGGGTATTGATCGGCCGGTCTTTGGTATAAAAGCTGCGGTAGCCTGAATCGTAAAAACCCAGCCCTCTGAGCCAGAATGCTTCCCCGGACTGTAAAATTTCCCGGCCAATATCCCCATCCAGTACCTGAAAGGCGTGGGCTTTGCTCTCAAACAGGTAAGGCAGTCCCAGCACTTTGTATTTTTCCGAAAACCCTTCCATCACTGCAGCTGAAACTTTGGTCATGGCCAGGCTACCGAACTGTAGCATCTCCAGACATTCCCGTTCCGCTCCCAACTGACCGCTGGGATAGATTTTCAGTTGCATCTGCCCATTGGATTTTTGCTCCAATTGTTCAGCCATATACACCATGGCCTGGTGTACCGAATGGTCAACCGACAGTTCGTGGGCCAGCCGTAATACGGTAACTTCTTCCTTATCGGCGCACCCGAAAAAGCACAGCAGGCCAATCATCCAGCCGCTTGTTGGCAAACGTATCCAATTTATTGACCGGCGTGAGTTCATTGATTTTTTATTTATTGTACCTGATCCTGGCTCATGGTGTAAGCCTGCATGGTCAGGTAATATTTGGTGATCATATTGGTGACTTCCCACTCCGGCATGTTGCCATCCACGAGGTACTGTAGATACTGTTCCGTAACCTGAGAAAAGTGGGCTTCGTGCCCTACTTTGTAGCGTTCCGGGATCAAAATTTCCCAGCCATTATCTGCCGGGCGCATATTCAATCCAGGGTGTTCCTCGCTGAGTTTCTCCAAAGCATCCCGCAATGTTGCCTCAAAACTGTCCTGATCGGCTGCTTCAGTCGGTTCAACGTACAAAGTAGGCTGGTAATTCTGAGGCTCATCCTGACGAATGATCAGGTTGGCCAGGGTGCCGCGCATCATGGAAAAGTGCGTATCCGCGGCGCCTTCCGGCGCCTCAAAATTCCAGATAACCGATACTTTCCCGTGTACTCCTCGCGCTGTAAAGACGAATTCACCGTTGGAAAACGCGCTGAGCACCGAGTCTTCAACATCTTTTTGCAGATACTCCGGGTAGCTATCCAACCCGGTGACCTTATTAAACTGACTGGGAGTAAGTTCTGTCGGCCAGTGACGGGCGCTTACTACTTCAGTGTCGGTGGTATCGATGGCTTCCTCCGGGAAGCACTCCCACAAAATTAAGTCAACCAGGTGGGTGGACACATCCACAATGCCTTCTCCCTGTTGCTCGGTGTCAAAAAACCAGGCCGGACGAATGAGGGGACTACCCGCCACGTATTTGAAGAAATGATGTACGCTTTCCTTGGAGATCGCCGGATTATCGGGAGTACCTTTTTCCAGTTCACCAAAGACCGCCGGGGTATGCGCCAGTGCTTTCTGCAGCATAGTGGTGATTTCGTGCCGCTCGGTCATGATGTCGTACAACAGCACTCCGTTCTTCTGTGCCGTAGCCATGGCCGATTTCAACTCAGGAAACTCGGAGGGTTTAATCACCATCGGTTTATCGGCCAGTACATTGAGTCCGGCCTCTACAGAAGTTTTGATATATTCCGTCTTCTTCGCGTTATTTCCTGAGAGCACCACCACATTACCGGGTTGTTCCTCCATCATTTTCTGGAAAAAATCCGGTCCGGTATATACTTCTTCTACCCAATTTGTGGGGTCGTCCTCTCGGGAATTGAAGCCTTCAATTCGTTTTAAATGCAGTTGCAGATCGTTTCCTTCTGGTGCGTAAATATGTACTACGGAATCCACCTGATCATACATAAATTTCTGCACCAGGGCGGCGTGGAAATGCCCGGGGTCCAGGGTCATGAGTTTTACTTCACCGGGAGCTCCGGTAAAATCAGTGGTCGTCGTGTTTTCCTCGCTGGTATTTTCCTGGGATTGCGCGCATCCTAACAAAAACAATAGTGCGAAGGCAGATAAGATGGGTAGATTCATGCTTTTTTTTCTTTTACAAATTTTTCTGGATAGGCAAGAATTCACAAACCTAACCAGATCATTGTAATAATGAAGCATTATTTCATATAAGTGGCCTTCAACGCATCAACATGCTGATAGCCCCAGGGGTAACGCTGGGAGCGGGACAGCATGGAATTGGCTTCATCATCGTTTTTGAAGCGCTCATTGATGGGGTCCCAATACAATTTACGAGGTAACTTCATAGCAATGTGAGACACCAGACAGGCACTGCATGAGCGATGCGCTACCTCAGCCGGAGAAATAGTTTCTTTACGGCTTTTGATACAGTCCAGCCAGTTGCCGTGCTGTTCTTCGCTTTCGTACAAGTGAATTTCATCTTCCCCAATTTCAGATGCCAGAATTTTATTATCGCTGGCCGCAAAAGCTTCGGAAGTACCAAAATTCGGGTCGGAAGAAGTCACGGCAACATTACCCCGGGAAACAAAGATCCATCCCTCAGCGCCTTCAAAGCGTACTCCATTCGGATAATCCCCACTTACCAACATAGTGACTCCGTTATCGTACTTGGCAGTGACCTGAAAATCACCGTGCACATTCCACAGCCCGGATTTGGGGAAACTAGCGGTCGCCTCTACCTCAACCGGTCCGGTGAACTCAGTACCCATGCCCCAGTGGGCAATATCAATGTGATGCACTCCCCAACCCGTAATCATACCAGCCCCAAACTGCTCGCAACGCAACCAGCCCGGACGGGAGAAGTCCAGAGGTGCGTTTACCTGAGAATCTGCCTGAGGGTGTTGTTGCGGATGCACCCGCTTCTCGGTATAGTATACATAAGGGGTAGAACCCAGCCACATATCATAGTTCAGATTTTCCGGGATTGGCATCATCGGCTCCTCTTCCCCACCCGGGTCCCCGGGTAAGCCTACTTTGATGGTGTGTAACTCTCCGATTCTACCATTACGCACCAGTTCACAAGCGCGTTTAAACTGCGGCCAGGGGTTCATCGATCGCTGCTGGCTTCCCAGCTGAAACACCTGCCCGGTTCGATGCATGATGTCACTCATGGCCCGCCCTTCTTCAATGGTCAGGGAGGTGGGCTTTTGTAAGTAAATATCTTTCCCGGCAATGGCCGCTTCGATGGCTGCCTGCGCATGCCAGTGGTCAGGGGTGGAGATGATCACGGCGTCGATCTCGGGGTTGGCCAGCATCTCCCGGTAATCGTCGTACATCTGCACATCCACAAAGTTCTTCTTTCCCTTATGTTCTTCATACCAGCCTTCAATAAATCGCTTGCCATCTTCTTTCCGCTTACGATCTACCTCGCTGACGCCAATGACCCGGGCCATATCGTACTTCAGGGTTTCGGGCAAATCGTGGCCCCGGGCAATTCTACCACAACCAATCTGGCCGATGTTAATCTTATTGCTGGGCGCACTTTTTCCGAAGACGGTAGAAGGGACAATGGTAGGTATTGCAAAAGCGCCCACCACCCCAATGGCAGATTTTTTAAGATAGTTTCTTCGACTGATCTGATTCTTATGGTTCATTGGTCTATGTTTTGGCTGTAAAATGTATTAGTACATATTTTAATTTAGAACATCATGAATGCTGTTCTGATGATCAAAAGCATTCAATTAATCTCCGCTGATTTATTCCTCACCGATTGCCCAGCGTATACCTCCTAAAATATGCTGCATCAATACCGGATCAGAATAATGCTCAATTCGATGGCCCAGGGCAGAGTACCACTGCCTTCCGCCATCAAATTCATGACACCAGGATAAAGGGAATAAGTCTCCGAAGGTATGAGCCGGGTATTCTTCCCGTCGGTCATCTTCTACAGTGGTTAGATCGGCCGCCAGCAGCACATGATTCTCTGGATTGTAATGTGTCACGTAATAGCATTCATCTTGTTCAATCTGCCAGACATCGGGCAGGAATGATGTAGAAGGATTGTTTTTATCCAGCACCTTCACCTCAAAATCCTGGCGTTTGGGGTGCCGAAGGAAGCGACCACCGATCATCTGGGCAAACCAGGGCCAGTCCCGTTCCGAACCGCTGGCCGAGTGAATGCCGACGAAACCACCCCCCCCCCGAATATAGTTCTGGAAGGCAGTCTTCTGAGCTTCGGTATCAAAAACCTTATTATTGGTATTGGAGAAAATGAGCACATCGTATTGCTGCAAATTGTCATCGGTAAACAGAGACGGGTCATCCGAAGCTGTCACCTCAAAGCCGTTTTCTTTACCCAGTTTCTTAATGGCTTTTACGCTGGCGGCAATATTATCGTGCACAAAGCCTTCGCCATTTTTGGTGTACACCAGGGCTTTTTTTCCTTCCAGTGATGGCAACGCCTGAACTTCCACTTTGGGAGGATTGGCAAAATCGTTCCAGTACCGTTCGGCCTCGGTTTGATCTATTTCTCCATCGTACACCATCATGCGGTACTTCAGAGCATAATCATTTCCAGGCTTCAGCGTCCAGTCGCGGTCTTGGGTGGGGTTAAAGTTGAAGAAAACGTTTTCCTCACCATCGTTCATGCCCGTCGGCCAGATGCGGATTTTCTCTGGATAGTTATAATTAGCCGGAGAAGTCATAAATAAGACTCCGGATGTCCCCGCCTCGGTAGGTCCACTGATATCACACCAGCGAGCCCGGGTGCCGTTCCCATCCGACTTATCATATCCTTGCGAAGTTACCAGCGAAGCCGTGGCATCATTCCATCGTTCGTTGGCCCGAAAGCCAAACCCTTCGTAGCGGTATTCTTTGATCGTAAACGGACTGCTGTTGGCACAACGCATGGTGGAGGTCACATCGACCAGAAATACATCTGCATCCGGCCCCGTATTCCATACCCGGATATCCCAATCTTCGTTGAGGGCAACTTTATTATTTTCAGGGTTTTCCTTATCCAGCACCACATGCTCATGTCGCGCACTTACTTTCCCGTATACATTGCCTTCTGTTACAGAGGGTTCTGCTTTAACCTGCACCGTCCCCTGCCCTTCGCCAATATTCCAGAAATCAACCTGTTCTCCCTCAAACTCGGTTTTGGTCCAGGGATTCCAGATGCCGTAATGATGGTAGTGGTCGGGGGGCTGAATCCGGGTAACGACTCCGCCCTGGGGTGACATCAGCGGATGGATGTAACCACCACGACTGTAGCGCTCAGAAATACCTTCTGGCACAGGTGGAAGTGCATAATGATATGCCAATACTTCTTTATCACCGACTTTCAATTGTATTTCTTCCCCGGTATCCTCTGAGACCACCTTATTTTTTTGAGCTTCGGCCTCCTTTGGAGTATACTTTAGGGTATACGTGCGAGTAGCTCCTGCCTGAGTTTCACCTGCCAGCACCCAGCATAACTGAGGGTTGTATCCCGCTTCAAGTTGAGCCGGCACGAGTATTTCCTGTCCATCCGTGATTTCGAAGAGTTGCATGTCGTATTCTGCCAAAGAGAGTGGAATAGATTGCAGGGAAGCGGAAACCGGAGTGTTCAGCCGATGGTGGGCCCCAGCGTGTACGGTAATTAGCGTGGAAGGAGTAGTCTGAGCGCCGGAGGCCCCTACGCCAACGCCACTAACCAGCATCATACAGAGCGAAAGAATGTATTGGAAAATACAGCTTTTCATACTGACATAATAATTACCAAAAAAATAATAAAGCATAAAAATAATGGTGTTTTGATAAAGATAAGTCTGTTTTAAACAATAATTTACTACTTTTCACAATAATGAAGGATTGCTGGCTCGAATATCTAAATTAAACTCAGCATATTCAACCGATTGCAAAAAATAGTTTCTTTTATTCTAAAATAAGCTATAATATGCACCTTGAAAGCCTATTTCCTACTGCAACCGATTTATTTATAGTAAAAAAACAATGAACAGCAGTAAAGAAATAACCATATACGACATCGCCAAGGCGCTGAACATTTCTGCTGCAACCGTCAGCCGGGGCCTGAAAGACCATCCTGCAATTAAGAAAGAAACTCGGAAAAAAATTCAGGATGCCGCCCAACGCATGGGATATCAGCAAAATATTTTTGCCAGCAACCTCCGAAAGAAGAAAACCAATACCATTGGCGTGGTGGTCCCCCACCTGAATAGCTACTTTATGTCATCGGTAATTGCCGGGATTGAAAAGATCGTGAATCAGGAGGGGTATAACCTGATCATCAGTCAGTCTTTTGAATCGGTAAAGAAGGAAAAGTCCAATGTAACCACAATGTTTAACAGCCGGGTCGACGGTCTGCTCGTTTCACTGGCCATCGATACCGAGGATATTTCGCACTTTAATTTTCTTTTGAAAAAAGGAGTGCCCCTGATTTTCTTTGACCGCGTATTCACCGACCCCAATTGCACCAGCATTGTAATTAATAACTTTCAGGCTGGCTACGATGCCACTCACCACTTACTGGAGCAGGGATGCCGACGGATCGTACATCTGGCGGGTAATTTACGCTCCAGTGTGTACGAAGGCCGCCATGCCGGGTATCAGCGAGCTTTGGCAGATTTCGGCATCCCCTACAATGCTGATTTGGTTTTATTTCCTGACCTGCGAGATCCCTCTGGCGGAAACATTGCCCAGGCGATACTTGCCATGGACCCAAAGCCTGATGGTATTTTCACGGCAAATGATACGTCGGCAGCGGCCTGTATGAGTGAGCTCAAGCAAGCAGGAATCCGCTTTCCCACTGACATTGCCATTGTCGGCTTCAATGATGACCTGCTGGCCCGGATGATTGAACCATTCCTTACCACGATTCATTATCCGGGTTATGAAATGGGGGAAGTAGCGGCTCGTACATTAATCAACAAGCTCAATAATCTTCCTGATGATAGCCTGAATACCATCATCCTACGGCACGAATTGATTGTTAGGGATTCCTCTATAAAAATAACGTCATAATTTCTGCTCCTCCTATGCCAAAGATCTACCAGCTTTCCCTCTTACTCACTTTTGCACTTTTCTTAACAACTGAACTACTCGCAGAAGATGGATACCGCCTTTGGCTACGCTATGATCAGATCAGTAACCCAACGGTATTGGCTTCTTACCGCCAAAGCATTGAAGCGTGGCGAGTAGACGGACAGTCTCCTACCCTGGAGGTTGCCCGCCATGAGTTGGGCATGGGGTTAAGCGGTTTACTGGGACAAGAGATCTCACCTGTAAGTGATATCAATCAGAACGGCATGGTACTGGCCGGTACTCCTTCCGGCTCTTCACTGATTGCTTCGTCTGAGGTAGCCAATCAACTGGAGGGGCTGCCCGCTGAAAGTTTTGTCATTGCTTCAACCACGGTTAATAGTCAGCAACTAATAATCATTGCTGCCAATGATGATACCGGAGTACTGTACGGAGTTTTCCATTTTCTCCGGCTGCTGCAAACCCAGCAGGATATTCAAAACCTGTCAGTAAAAAGTGCTCCGCAGATTATGCGCCGGGTACTTAACCACTGGGATAACCTGGACCGAACCGTAGAACGAGGATACGCGGGTTTCTCCATCTGGGACTGGCACAAGCTCCCCGATTATATTGACCCACGCTATATAGATTATGCCCGAGCCAATGCCTCTATCGGCATCAACGGCACGGTATTGACGAATGTGAACGCCAATGCCCTGGTGCTCACGCCCCATTACCTGGAGAAAGCCGCTGCTCTGGCAGATGTATTTCGCCCGTATGGACTAAAAGTATATTTAACCGCCCGCTTTAGCGCTCCGGTTGAGATGGGCGGCCTGGAAACAGCTGATCCGCTGGACCCGAAAGTACAAAACTGGTGGAAGGAAAAGGTCGACGAAATTTATGATTACATCCCTGACTTTGGCGGGTTTCTGGTGAAAGCCAATTCAGAAGGCCAGCCAGGACCGCAAAACTACGGAAGGAACCATGCCGATGGCGCCAATATGCTGGCCGATGCAGTGGCTGATCACGGTGGCATTGTAATGTGGCGTGCCTTTGTGTACAGCGACGAGGTACCCGATGACCGGGCCAAGCAGGCGTATGATGAATTTAAACCGCTGGACGGAAAGTTTCGTGATAATGTGCTGATCCAGGTAAAAAACGGTGCGATTGACTTTCAGCCCCGGGAACCGTTTCATCCCCTGTTCGGAGCGATGCCGGAAACACCGCTGATGATGGAATTTCAGATTACCCAGGAGTACCTGGGACAGGGTACGCATCTGGCATACCTGGCTCCGATGTATTCGGAGGTACTGGAGGCCGATACCTATGCCGAAGGCGAAGGTTCTACCGTGGCGAAAGTAATTGATGGCAGCCTGCATGATTATCCCATCACGGGCATCGCCGGGGTGGCCAATATCGGAAACGACCGCAACTGGACAGGCCACCATTTCGGCCAGGCCAACTGGTACTCCTTCGGTCGACTGGCCTGGAACCCTACTCTTTCTCCCAAAACCATTGCTGACGAATGGGTGGGTATGACCTTCTCCAACCAGCCTGCGGTAAAGGCCTCAATCAGTGCGATGATGCTGGCTTCGCACGAAGCCGTGGTGAATTATATGACTCCTTTGGGGCTGCACCATATCATGGGTGCCGGGCACCATTACGGTCCCGGACCCTGGGTCAGCCAAATGAGCCGCCCCGACTGGACGTCGGTGTATTATCATCAGGCTGATAGTCTGGGCATTGGCTTCGACCGTACCGAATCCGGAAGTGATGCAGTGGCTCAGTACTTTCCACCCGTAGCCGAGATGTTTAGCGATTTAGAAAAGTGCCCGGAAAAATACCTCCTCTGGTTTCATCACCTCCCCTGGGACTACCAAACTAAGTCGGGGCACCGTCTATGGGATGACCTGGCTCTTCATTATCAGATGGGAGTAGATACCGTGCGGGAAATGCAGACAATCTGGAATAATCAGGAAGCACACATTGACGAAGAAAGGTTTAAGCATGTGCAGGCATTCCTGGATATTCAGGTGCAGGAGGCCGTATGGTGGAAAAACGCTTGTCTATCCTACTTTCAAAGCTTCTCTCAACGTCCCCTGCCTAAAGGAGTTGAGCCGCTGGAAAAATCATTGGAATACTATCAGGGACTGTCTTTTCCTTATGCGCCAGGGATTCGCCCCAGATGGTAGCCTCTTAAGAATTACTGCTTGGATTTGGTTTGTTCTTCGCCCTCGAACACCTTTTTCTCCAGAAGTTCTTCAATGGCAAGTCGTCTCTTGAGTTCGGGCTGAAACCGTTCTAAATTTTCCAGAATAGACACCATAATCGTGTAGTCGTCCATGTCTATCATGGCCAGCGGGTGCGGCATGTAGAACTTGGTAAACC
The DNA here is from genome assembly GCA_040222715.1 of Cyclobacteriaceae bacterium. Lineage (GTDB taxonomy): Bacteria > Bacteroidota > Bacteroidia > Cytophagales > Cyclobacteriaceae > Tunicatimonas. Next base: position 48,659 of record JAVKCN010000154.1, read on the forward strand.
GAAGGATATCGGCTTCATTCATTTTAGAAGCCTGAGCCACCAATTCCTGGTACCTCTCCGTCATGATTTGCTCGAGATACTTTTGTTGTTCTTCCGCCTCTTTTATCTCCAGCAATTCTTTCAGCTTCTTTTCCTGCTGGAATTTATCATTGAAAAGGTTGGCAAAGGCAGTAACCGCTCCCTCCAGCCTTGCTCCGTTCATACCCGGAGCCATACGTACTGCTTTTTGCTCTTCAGCTTCTTTCTTTTCAAACAAAGGGGTTCCTTTCGTTTTGTTCATGCTGAAAGGCACTTCTTCCCGCCGTATGTATTTGGTGATATCATCGTAGGCCTTTACTGTAACTTCTTTTAATTCCTGAACATTTGGTACCATGGGGATAACCAAACCGATCAGGTTTTCTTCAGCACTATCGGCCGGAACCAGTTGGTACGGCTTATACCCCACACTGGTGAAAAGAATAGTATCCTCAACATTCACACTCACACTAAATTGACCATTGAGAGCCGTGGCACTCCCCATGCGGTCATTTTTTTCACGAATGTGTACATAAGGAAGTGGAGACAGACTATCAGCATCAACGATCACCCCTCGAAGAATAACCTGCTGATCCGACTGTCCGAAACCTATCTGAGGTAAGGCGTAGCAGATCAATAGTAACAGCCAACATGCCAGGTATTGCTTCATAAAAAATTATCTCTCACTAATCCTAGAATCATGCTTTATCAAAATAGCGGCAAAACACAATGCGATCATGCGGGCCTCTTTGACAACGTACTTGCAATATACGCTTTTCCAATGAGTTTTTCAGAAAACGCAGCAACCGACAGTTTGATTGCCCTGCTGGTGAGAAATCAACAAAAGGTGAAATAGTACCTTGCGCACTGCTATCGCAATGGACCGGCAATAAATACCCGGGCATTCTGCGGTGAAACCGTTCCCGTAGCATCGGCCGGGCCGCTGACGTAGACCACAAACCGACCATCGTTAGAGAGCGTTGGGTGCACGCTGGCCTGTGTACTGCCCAAGGTAAGATTTGTCAGTTGCCCATTGATGTAGGCGTAGATATCATACGTGAAGTTATTATCGGGCACTCCCAGATTATTGGCCGAGGAAGAAAATACAATGACGTTCCCATCCGCCGAGATATCGGGCGAATGACTGAAGCCATTGGCATCCGGCGGAGTAAGGCGGGTATACTTGGGAATTGTCTGATCAAAAAGAAAAATATCCATCAGTCCGTTGTTGTCTTCGGCACCAATCAGATCACCCAGTTCTGATTCAAACACAACCAGCCGACCATCGCCATTGATTTTAGGGCTGTCCGAAAACTTGGTAGACTTTGTAATCGGAATATTATTTCCGGTGGCCGCATCGTACAACCATACCGCTGGTGATTGTTCTACGGTCAGGATATCCACATTCACCCAGGTATGAAAGCGTCCATTGGTAGAGAAATCAGCAGGTTGCCCGTTGCTAATTACGGCCCCCTGCAAGGTCTGAAGCGGGGCTACCACGTGGTTCAGATTAATATTCACGGCGATTTGTTGTCCATCCGGGGAGATGATGTTACTCAGCGCTACCAGGGGCGTAATTAACGGGAGGGGCGACGATGGGTCCTGCACTCCTTCCTGGATGGCACGAATCGTATTATTCTCCCACAGATAGATGGCCGTTGCATGCGTGGGTAAGGCCGGACTCTGGGAGGCGGTGAAAAGCACCCGCGTGCCATTATCCGAAATACTGGCAGAAAGGGCATTGCTGACGATATTCGGCGACAGCAGCAGCCAGGCATTGTTCTGCCGATCCAGACGATAGACATCCGCAAAGTTATCCTGGTCATTGGGTACCAGCCGGGCCGTTGTGGTGATCACAATAAACCGGCCATCGCCGGAAACAGCCAGATGTAGCAGTTCACCATTGGCCAGTTCTCCCGGCAGGGCCGTGGAAGTAACCGCCGGACCCTGGTTTAGATTGGGACCCTGCGTGGGATCATTATTCTGAGTAGGAGTCGGATCATCTTCGGACTGACAAGCCAAAAGAGAAAGTAGCGAAACAGTCAGGAACAGGCGGAGTAAAATTTTCATACGAATGAGACTTCTGGGGTTGCAATGGTAGTAATCGTTCACCCCATGAATAGAAGTCTCACCCTACAGGTCATCATACCCCCCAAAATATTTTAAAAAATCACTTCACCTTGGCCGACCAGGGCGTTCAAGCAAGTTCCCGGGCGGTGTTTCGGATGTTTTCAGAAAGCGCGTGCAGCCACTTCAACTGGCCGGTCACCAGACTGATCTCCTGTATGGTCTGCTGCGCCTCGGTATTGGCTGAGTTTACATTTTCTTTCAGAAGCTCAGTATGGGTTTGGGTCAGTTCCTCAAACTTACGGTCCAGATAAGAGGTCGCTGTATCCAGGTTTACGGCCACACCGTCCGTAGCGGGTTGCTCGCTACTTAAATAAGCCTGAGCAGTCTTCAGGTGATCGTCGGTGCTGTCAATAAACGTCTGAAAGTGCTGTGATTTTTCGCTGGTCGCGTGGTTCTGAATAAAGGTGCCCATCGCCGCCGCTGCCGCCAGAAACGTATGATTCAGCACCACCATTTCATACACTTTGGCAAAATGCTGCTGTTTGGATTTAGGCTCCTGACTCATCCGCTGAAATGCTGCACTCAAATTGCCAATGGCAAGGAAAGCTTCTTTTCGGGCGAGCTTATACGAGGTAGGCAGTTCTCCTTTATGCTGATAGAAGTTGCTGATCTCCCGAAGATAATTACGGTTGGCCTGAATGCTTTCCCCAATCACCGACTGAATATTCATGAATTCCCAGCTCGGCCATAACAGCAGGCTGGCCAGGAAAGACAAACCCGCTCCCATAGCGGTATCCAGCACCCGGAACTGTATCACATTAAGCGCATTTGGCTGGATGAGGGCGTACAGAAAGATGACATTCAGGGTGATAAAAACAGCGGAACTACCGTAGTTTCTCTGCACCAGGGAAAAGGCGAGCACGACCGAAAATGCCGCCAACGCCCCATAGATATAGGGGTTAGACGTAAGCAACACAATGCCGAGCGCAATCCCCGCTCCGATCAGGGTGCCGTATACGCGTTGAATGGACCGGCTTTTGGTCAGGCCATAATTAGGGCGCATAATGACAATGATGGTCAGCATGATCCAGTACGGGTTCTGAACCGGCAGGAGCGTTCCCAGCGAATACCCAACCAGTACTGTTACGGTGAGTCGGATGGCATGCCGGAAGATGGTAGCATTGGCATGCAGGTTTTGCCGGATCACACTGAGGTCGTAGTCCTGATGGGTAATGAATTTTTCTACATCCCGGCTCCGATGCGTCACCTGCTCCTGATCGACCAGATCCTGAAGTACCCGTTCAATACTCTCAATTTTCTGCTGTTGCTTTTGCTCATAGTCCAGCAGGTTTCGCAGGATGATGGCCCCTTCGTGGGTCTGAGAAAATTGGTTGGACTCGATGTATCGGGAAATACCCGTTTCGGCCCGATCGTACAGTTGGTCATTATCATTGGTCAGTTGCAATTTCCTTTCTCCCGAAACCACTTCTGCCAAAGTCTCCAGCCGAGAAGCCAGGGTATTGGCAATATCCAGCAAGGGTTGCAAGACCGCCTCCTGCCCGTCGAAGAAGGTGCTGATCCTACGATAATTGGCCGGGTTAGACATGGTCAGTTCCAGCATATCGACCAGTTCAATAAAAATCAGTATGTACTTATTAGCAAAGTGCGACGTACCGGAGCGGGTGCGTTCTGCCACAAAGATTTCTCGCAACTTCTCATGTTTTTCGTTGATCTCAGTCTGTAATTGAAAGAGCTCCTCCTGCAACGACTGGTCTGGTTCCGGCGTCTGAATCAATGTAGAACGAACACGCAGATACCGGGCGGTGAGCGTCATGCACTCCGCCAGGATCAACTGATTATGTCTTCGAGCTACCAACAGGTGCGCCAGCATGGCCACCCCCAGATACCATATACCACCAGCGAAGATCAACCCCAGATGCACCAGAAAGTCAGTGCCGGAAGCCGGGTGGGCAAACGCAAAGATCACCGCCAGCAAGCCGGAGAAGCTGACCAGCGAAGCTCGAAAACCATATACTGATAGCATGGAATTAAAAAAGACGACCACGCCCAGCACCGGTAAAACGGTCCACGCCGAAAGAAAGGATACATGCACCACCAGCGTGGTGATGGTAGCAATTACACTACTGACCAGAATGCCCAAAGCCATGTGTCGATTACTGCCGGGCACGTCGCTGGGTGCGCACAGAAACACCCCCATCACCACACTGACGGCCAGGTTGATCTTGCCCATTCCACCCAGCAATCCCAGCGGAACCAGAATAGCAAACAGCAGCGTGAGGCTCTTAAAAAAATCAATGCTTTTCAGAAAGCTCAGAATTGATTTCACCATGCCTGCTAAGGTACATGCTATCGCGGAAAATTCATTCCGTTATATTTCCTATTACCACGATTGTTTGGATAAGGAGTAAAGATTTTAATGAACAAAGCGTATGCATTGTAAAGGTTCTGGCAATAGCCTTTGGATAGCATACATGCCTCAGGGCGGCGGTATGGCAATTTCCTGCAACTCACTTTATATGCTAATCAAACACTTATTGATATCGATATAATATACTCATAATGAATTATTTATACTCAATCACAAAAGCGTTAGTTTAACTTATTTCTCAATCCATTTTCGGAACCCAGCCGCTTTTTCTTTACTGATTACAATTTCGCCGCAGGCTGGAATTTTCATGTTCAGATGAATCTTGCCCGACTCATCGGTGTGCATGGAAGCAAGGTAGGAAAGCGCAATAATGTGCTGCCGATTGGCTCGGAAAAAATCGGACGGATCGAGCAGGTCCTGCACTTCGTCCAGTGAACGGTAATCTGTGATGTATTTTTTTCCTTCGTGGTTGATCAGGTAGATGACTTCTTCTTTGCTGAATCCGAACACATCGGCCACCGGAACCAGTAAAACTTCTCGCCCCTGATGCACCATGAATCGCTCTTTATATTTTTTACTGCCACCGAAATTCCGGAACAGGTCTCCGATCTGCTCCAGGTACAGTTCATTACCAAACTTACTTTTCAGCAGGTGAAATTTATCCAAGGCAGTCTGCAACTCTTTCTTATCAATGGGCTTCAGCAGATAGTCAATGCTGTTGACTTTGAAGGCCCGGAGGGCATACTCGTCAAACGCGGTGGTGAAGATAATCGGACACTGTATGTGGTAGTCTGTAAACACATCCAGACTGATGCCGTCGGCCAGTTGAATATCGGAAATGATGAGGTCGGGCGTTTGCTCGGCCAGCAACTGTCGGGCTTCTCTTACACTTTCTAGCGGCCCGGTAATTCGAGCACCGGGTTCCAGTTGCCGAACCAGTTTCATCAGGCTCTCGGCTACGTAGGGTTCGTCTTCCAGCAACATGATATCCATCTTCCCTAATTAAGTGATAGCAACGGAATTTTAATCGTATAATCGTTCTGGTCTTCAATGATGAATGACTGATCGGTGAGGTAGGCATACAGTTGTTTCAGTTGCTGCAACCCCGTTCCGTTCGATGACCCAATGTGCGTTCGCAATTGTTTATTGTTATGCACCACCAGATAATCATTCTCATCCCGAATGCAGATGTGCAACGGAGATGATGACTGCACAATATTATGTTTGATGGCATTGTCAATGAGCATTTGCAAGGTCACCGTGACAATCCCCTTTTCTTGCGCGCGCTCTGATACGCTAATCTGAATACTCAGGCCCTTTCCGTAGCGAATGTGGAGAAGTTCAATATAATGGTCAATAAAAGCCAGCTCCTCTTCCAGGCTTCCTACCTCACTCTCGCTCTGCTGTAGTACATACCGATAAACTTTCGCCATATGCCCGACAAACTCAGAAGCCAGTTCAGGGTTGGCGTAGATCAGTCCCTCCAGGGAGGAAAGCGTATTGAACAGGTAATGAGGATTGACCTGGTTCTTCAACTGATGATATTGCAGATCAGACTTCTCCCGCTTTAATTCCGCCGCCTGCACTTCCAGGGTTGCCTTGTCCCGAATGGTGGCCTGCCAGTTATCAAAAAAATGCAGGGAATAAAAAGCAAAATTAAACATAAATACGATAACCAGCATCATCAGGAGCATCACCGCCAGAAAGCGATTATCTACAAAATCCGGTATATAATCATACCCCACCACCATGCTAATCAGAATACTTACTAACGAGTACAGGCCAATGCATAGCAGGGTAATCAGGTTTTGTAGGGCAATTCGTTTTAATGCACCACGTTCAAAAGGATAGTATGCATTAAGTTTTTTATTGATGAACTTAATCAAATGCCAAAGCCCAACAAAGAAAACACATTGATACAAAAAAGCGAGCAGGTGAAGCCAAATGCTCCATTGAGGAAGCATATAATACCGCAAGGCCATTGCCAGCAATGCAAACAGTAAAATGAGGATGTAGGGAGTGTAGACTATTTGCAGATTACCAATATCCTTTTCTGCTTTGTGGATGGCCGATGGTTGTTCTAATTTAATCACGGTGAAAAAATAATGTAATTGCCTTATACGTACGGGGTAGCTTCCTGCGGCGGGGCAATACCCAGGATGTTCCCGTCTTCCATTTCCATGATGCGATCGGAGCCGTTGGCAAAATCAGGATCATGGGTGACCGTAATGATCGTCTGCCCGTTTTCCCGGGCCAGTTGCTGAAAGATATGAAATACCCGCATAGAATTTTCCTTATCCAGGTTACCGGTCGGCTCATCGCCCATAATAACGGTGGGATCGTTGATCAGCGCCCGGGCAATGGCGACTCGCTGCTGCTGCCCCCCGGAGAGCTTGCTGGCATGCTGGTGGGCAAAGGCGTCCATCCCCACCAGCCGTAATTTCTCGATGGCCCGCTGTTCTATCTCTGGCACGCTGTACCGGGCCAGTCGCTGGGCGGGCATCATCACGTTTTGCAAGGCCGTAAACTCAGGCAGCAGAAAATGAAATTGAAAGACAAAGCCCAGGTGCTCGTTGCGAAAACGAGACAAAGCATTCTGCTTTTTACCAGTCAGTCTCTCCCCGTTGATGGTCAGCGCACCTTCATAATCAGTATCCATGGTAGACAGAATATACAACAAAGTACTCTTACCGCAACCAGACTTGCCGGTAATAGAAAAGAACTCGCCTTTCTTCACCGAGAAGTCAAGCCCCTTCAGCACCTCAAACTCGGTGGGCTGGTAAAATTTCTTTCGTATGCCTTGGGCCTCTAATACTGTTTCCATCTGCCTGTACTTTATCCTCTGATAATAACAACCGGATCTATTTTGGAGGCTTTCCGGGCCGGAAACCACCCGGCCATCAGGGTGGTGAGGAAGCCAAAAAACACCCCAATGGTGTAATGTACCGGATTGAAATTAACCGGAAAGGTATCGATCCGAAAAAACTCCCCTGCTGGAAATGGCGTCTGCGACAGCAGGTAGCTGAAAAAGAACCCGATCACCAACCCCAGAAACGCTCCGGCAATGCCAATGCTTACCGATTCTATCATAAAAATCAGGGTAACATCACTGCCCTGAAAACCGGTAGCCTTCAGAATGGCGATGTCTTTCATCTTGTTGATGATGTTCATGTTCATGATGTTGTAAATCCCAAACCCCGCCACCACCAGCAGCGTAAAACAAACCACAAAAGTCATGATGTTGCGAATCTGCTCCCCGGCCAGTAACGACTGGTTAGCCGCTTCCCAATCTTCTATTTTCACGTCTTTCACCTGCCGGGACAACCGCTCCCCAAAGGCCGCCGACGTCGTTACATCGTACATTTTTACATTGAGATCTGTGACATATGATGGATCTTTTTGTAAAATCTTCTGTACGGTTGCCAGTGTGGCGTAACTCTGGGTCTGGTCCAGGGCCGCCACTCCGAAAGAGAAGATGCCCACCACTTTCAAATTCAGGTTGTTACCTTCGGGCGTGGTAATGCTCACCCGATCGCCAACATGAATGCCCATTTTTTCGGCCAGCCCCTTCCCCATCACAATCACGTTAGAGCCTTTCAACAGGTCCGTCAACTCTCCGGCATCCATCTTCTTATCCAGATCAAAGAGGTCGATCTGCTTCTGTACATCTACGCCATAAATATTACCGGGTATCTGAATGGGCCCATTGTTGTAAAATACCTGGGTAGACACCTGAGGAGCGATACCCCGCACTCCCGGCATCGCTTCAATACGCTGCATCAGATTGAATCCGTTTTTTATTTTACTCAATTCGTTCTTCGGTTTCTGATGCTCTACCACGTACCATTCGTCTTCGGCAATGGTCTGGTTCAATGCGGTTATCTTTTTGTCTTCAATTTCTATGGCTTTATAAAGATGCAGGTGCGGGGTATTATCCATTGCCATATCTTCGGTAAAATCGTTCACGCCGGTCATGAAGCTGATCATGATGATAAACATGGAGATACCGAAGGTCACTCCCAGCATGGCGACTACCGTCTGCTTCTTTTTGGTCAGCAGGTGCGTCATGGCAATGGTGAAGGCTAGTTTCCAGTTCATTATTTCAGGATAATGGTGGTTGATTTATCAACGCCTCCGGTGATTTCTACCCACTGGTCATCGGCAATGCCGGTTTGTACGGGCACTTTCACCTCTTCGTCCTCGCGCATTACCCATACGCTGTCTCCTTTCAGCAGGGCTGCCCGGGGCAATACCACCACTTCTTTGTCTTCAGAGACCACGATATTCGCTTCCAGGTTCAGCCCGTAGATGCCTACCGGTAGCGTTTCGTCAAATTCGGCGTCTACCCGAAACGATTGTTCCACCCGGTTGAGCAGCGGATAAATCTTGGCAATGTGTGCCGGAAACACCCGATCACCGTAGGCATCAAAGTTAATCAGTACCTTCTGCCCCGGAAACACCTTATCCAGATCGTCTTCGTCTACCGAAAGTTTGGCGATAAGGTCTCCGGCCCCCATCAATGCCAAAGGTTGATTGGGAGTAACCAGCCCTCCCGGCTTTTTATAGATGTCGTAGACAATACCATTTACAAAGCTTTTCAGATGCCCCACGCTCTGCTGCGCCTGGTTCACCAACAACTGGTTGCGAGCCTGCTGCAACTGTAGTTGTCCACTGAGTTTCTGCTGATCATACTGGTTTTGCAGATTCTGGTAGTCTTTCAGCGAGCTCTGGTATTGCAGATAGTATTTCTCATAGCTACTCCTGGAAATAGCTTCTTCTTCCAGCAGCCGCTTGTAGCGTTCGTACTGTAGCTGATCCTGCTCCATTCTGATGCGAGCCACTTCGATGCGCCCCTCCAGCTCCTGATACACCGGAGCATCTTTCGCCACAGTGGGCAGGGTTCGTTCAACCACAGCATTGGCTCCCCGCTCCTGTACCTCCCGCACTTCGTTGCTTACATAAAATAGCGGATCTCCTTGGTTTACGGTATCTCCTTCATGAACATATACTTCCTGAAGGTAACCGTCTACGGTAGAAAACACCTCATATTCCTGCTCCGGTAGCAAGGTGCCGGAAGCATACACGGCAGCGGTCAATCGTCGGGATTGGGGCTGGGTGGTTTCCACCGAATCACCGCACCCACTGAGCAGTAGTATGCTCATGATGGTGGGGGTTGTCAATGCCTTAATTTGTATGGACCAGTTCATGGTTGTCAAAAGTTTTGCGTGCTTAACAGATGATAAATAATCCCATCAGCCAGGTTTTGTAAGTAGGCGATCCTTGCCCGGTTATACTCCAGGAAAATATCATTGAACTGATCAAACTCCATGACATCCTCCTGCATGTTAAGTTTGGCGATCCGCAGGTTGTCTTCGGTGGTTCGCACTTTTTCTTCCAGTACCTGATGCTTGTCATAAGCCGCCTGGTATTGCGCCAGCCAGTCTTTCTGCTGCTGGGTAAGGGTAGCATTGGTACGTTCCTGTTCCAGGCGGGCATTTTCCAGTTGCAACCGGCTGTTCTGGGCCATTGCATGATAGTATCTTCCCTGAAATAAGGGAACATTCAGCCGTAAGCCAATATTGGCCACACTAAAATCAACATTTTCCGTGCCTTCTTCCGTATCGGTTTGCCGATTGTAGGTATACCGACCCACGAGTGATAATTCCGGTAAGCTGCTGTTCCGCGTTTCCCGCAACGATAACTCCGCAGTTTGCACATTGGCCATCGCTTCCCGCCAGGCCGGGCGGTTACCAATACTGCCGTATTCGTAGAGCAGGGGCCAGTCAAAACTGGTCAGTGTTTCCGCTAGTACCAGCGTGTCTTTACCCAACAGCGCTGCCAGGTTATTCAGGCTGGTCTGGTAATGCTGGGCGCCATCAATCCGGGCGGTTTGCACATCCAGTGCCAGATTCTTCGAGCGGTTAAACTCTGCCGGTTCCACAATATCCTGCTGATACCGTTCGGTCATGATCCGCAGTAATTCCTGGGTGGTTGTCTCATTCTCCTCATTGAGGGTCAGTACTTCCTCCAGGGCCAGTGTCTGATAATACCCCTGGATTAACTGGAGATGAAAGTTTTCCAGAGCGGCCTGACTACTCCATTCGCGCTGCTCGTATTGCGCCTTTGCCCGGGATACTTTCGCCCAGTTTTCCGGGTGGATGAGCGGCATGTTGATCTCTGCCCCCGCCGTATACACGTACGGTAATCCAAACTGCACTTTCAGAAAAGTACCCGGATCACCACCAAAAAACTCCGCCGGAACCAGTTGCGTAGCGATCAGCGGATAGTAATCAGCCGTACCGAAGGCATTGATGCGAGGATAGAGTACTGAGGCCTGCGCATTTTTCTCTTGTTCTGCCATCCGGGGTTGTAGCGTGGTCTGCCGGGCCGTGGGGCTGTGCTGGTCGGCAAACTGCAACAAGGCATCCAGATTGTCAACCACCACGGGCTGGGCTTGTGAGAAAAGCGCGCATGAGGTAAACGCTAAGAATAGGATAAGCAACCGCATTATGCTGTTTTTTGATACAAAGAGAACAAATTGCCCTCTTACAGTCAAACCAAAGTCAGCGAGCCGGAAGAATTATGCACCGAAGCGGAATATTGACTGCCTGGGCAATGGATCTACAACCTGGCATCTGCCCTTTTTGCTGCATGGCAGACAGTTGCATCAACTCATGGCTCAGTACTGGCCCCTTTATGCAATGCGGCTACTGAAAACCCGAGTGGATCGCTTTCTGCTGCCAAAGGTTGTTGAACAATACGCCACCGATGGCTTGCTCTGATGTTCGGATCAGTTTTTTAAAGCTCCCGATCAATTTTTTCTTTAAAGAAAAGCGGTTAGCCTGGGGAATACAATACAGCTTCATTGGTAAATCCTACTACCCGAATTTTTCCTATGTTGCATAAACGGCGGGGCTGAATGCTGAAAACCTGAACATACTTATTACTTCAACCTTACAAAGAGGACGTATAAATACGCTAGCTTAAAATTTTATACTCCCTGAAATACGGTCACTTTCATCTAAGTTATTACCCGGGTGCATTTCACGAAGGGCCGTTTCGTACCGGGTACTACCTCATTTTATAGGCCATTTTCATCAGGTGGTACCGGGTACCCCCTGACCATTTTGTCTGATTTGGTGAGGATGTACCGGGTGCTTTCTGACCATTTTGCCAGCGTTGATCAGGATGTACCGGGTACCCGGTAGTAGCAGAAACATTTTTCGTCAGGTAGTACCGCGTTCCTCCTCCGGTTTCTGGCAGTTTTGGTCAGGGTATACCGAGGTTCCCCTTCCCTTTTGGCAGGGGCAAAGCAGGTATGACGCAGCTTATCGGGAGAGTTGCTCCCGGGTACTGGGCCCCAGACCGTACAAATTCCGATAATGTTCGCGTATAGGATTGAAGTTACCGGGAACCCGTGCTATGGATACTAAATTTACCCAGTTATCCTTAAGTATGCACTGTGACAAAATCAGCTTATATTTTTAGCGTTATAGCGAGGAAGAATGACGAAGCTATCTCCCGCGCCACGTCGGCTCATTAGCAGGAGATGGCTTCCTCATGCCTCGTCGCAATGACGTTATGATTATTTTCGTCATAGTGCTTACTTGTTAACTAAATATCTATATTTTTTACACAGTTTATTGCGAGCCGAGAGGCGGAGCAATAAACTCTTCGGGCGAGATTGCGGTTCCGGCCGTCCGACACGCTCTTTTCTCACTTGCAACGCTCGCCTCCGATGACGGTATAAGTGCTTGATAGGGTAACAGCAAACGCTTTCATGAAAGCGTACCCGGATATTTATAAACCTACCGAAGTAACGGAGACTTTATAAAGCCCGATGATAGAACGCGCACTAAAACATCCACTGTATTGCCTAGAATACGAACAATTAAGGTTCAGTTCTCTTTCTATCTTTATGAATACCAGCAACATGAAGATCATCATCACCGGGGCTACCGGTATGGTGGGCGAAGGGGTGCTGTACGTTTGCCTGGAACATCCGGCAATAGCACAGGTCCTGGTCGTGAACCGCAAGCCCTGCGGGGTGAAACATGACAAGCTAAAAGAGATCATTCATCCTGATTTTTTTGACCTCTCGCCCATTGAAGACCAGCTAAAGGGGTACCATGCCTGTTTTTTCTGTGCGGGTGTGTCTGCGGTAGGTATGAAAGAAGATGCGTATTTCCGTATTACCTATACCCTTACCCTGGGTTTCGCCCAAACCTTAAGTCGCCTCAACCCCGGCCTGACGTTCTGTTACATATCCGGGGCTGGCACCGATAGCAGTGAAAAAGGAAAACTCATGTGGGCCCGGGTGAAAGGGAAAACCGAGAATGATTTGCTGAAACTACCGATCCGGGTATACAATGTGCGCCCGGCCCTGATGAAACCCCGCAAGGAGGCCCGGCATGCCCCCCGCTTTTATAAGTATATCCGATGGGTGCATAAGATAGGCGGTACGCTCTTTCCCAATGTGTTCTGTACCACCGATGCCCTGGGCCTCGCCATGATTCAAACGGTGTTTGAGGGGTATTCTAAAAAGGTGATTGAGGTAAGCGATATCAAAAAACTGGCGAGCAGCTAATCAAACCATGATCGATTTCACAGACACTCGTAGGGTCTATTGCTTTATTTCTTCCAAAGCAGATGAAACACCAGCACCAGTAAGCCAAACCCAAAACCAGCCACGGTAACGCCCACCCATTGAAAGTGGGTCCAGACCAATCCTCCCGCAAACGTTCCAAAAGCCCCTCCTATAAAATAGATGACCATGTACACGGTATTGATGCGGTTACGGGCCGAAGGGTTTCCTTCAAAAATGATGGTCTGGTTGGTGATGTGTACCGATTGAATGCCCAGGTCCAGCAGTAAGGCTCCAACGATCAGTCCGACCAGACTGGTAGCCGAAAAGCCCAGAATAACCCAGGAGCCCAGAATGATGAGCACGGCAATGAAGATGAGGAGGTTTTTGTCCATGCGGTCGCTGAGTCGCCCTACGACGGAGGCGATTATGGCTCCGGCAATGCCAACGATCCCAAAGGCTCCCGCCACATCACTGCCCATATTGAAAGGGGGTGCTTCCAGCAAAAAAACCAGGGTGGTCCAGAACACACTGAAGCTGGCGAAGTCCAGGGCGCCCCGTAGCGCAGCCAATCGTAGTTTGGGGCGGGTACGAAATTGCTCCACAATAGACTTTAACAGCGAACTGTAGCTCCCCTTGAAGTCAGGATAGATTTCCGGCAACTTGATTTTCAGTAACCCCCAAAGCAGCACCATGATTCCGGCAGCAATCCAGTACATCGCCCGCCATCCCAGAAACTCCCCGACAAACCCACTGATGGTACGCGACCCGAGTATCCCGATAAACAAGCCGGTCATCACCATGCCGATGGCACTTCCCCGCTTTTCATCGCTGGCCAGCTGGGCCGCCATGGGCACAAACAGGTGGGGTATGACCGAACTCACTCCAATGAAAAAACTAGCGACCATCAACCATCCTGCCGTCGGAGCCAGGGCCGCGCCTACCAGGGAAATAATGATGAGGAGAAAATCAGTGAGGATGAGTTTTTTTCGTTTGAACTTATCCCCCAACGGCACAATCAGGAACAACCCCAGCGCATAGCCAATCTGCGTCAGCATGGGTACACTGCTGATCTGAGACTCACTGATCTGGAAGGACCTGGCCATGTTGGCCAGCAAGGGTTGATTGTAGTAATTGTTGGCCACGACCAATCCGGTGCTGATGGCCATCAGAAGAAGCAAAAACCGGGTAAGCTTTTGTGCTGGCATATGTTGAACTAAAAGCGTTGAGGGTGGCTCATGGCCTGAAAAGGGTCGAAAGAAAAACTTCCGCAACAAAGTGCTGCGGAAGTTTCGTTAATCGATCAGGTATCGATTACAGCGCGTTCACTTCTTTACTGATAAAGTCAAACTCTTCCTGCGTCAACTTCACATTGATCGCTTTCGCGTTTTGTACCGCCTGTTGGGCATTACGCGCCCCCGCCAAAGCGATGGTCATGCCGGGGCGTTCGATGGTCCAGCGCAACACCAATTGGGCTAAAGTAGCCCCTTTATCTTCTGCAATGGGTTTGATCTTATCAAGAAAAACGTTGGTCTTCTTGATAAACTCATCGGTAAAGTGCTTATGGTTGGCCCGGTGGTCACCTTCCTGGAACTTATAGCCCGGCGTGATTTTCCCGGTCAGCAGGCCTCGTTCCAACGGACTGTAGGCCAGAATGGATTTACCATGCTCAATGCAGTAGGGCACCGTTTCTTCCTCCACCCCCCGGTTGACCATGCTAAAGGGAATCTGGTTAGATGCCAGCGACAGCGTTTCCTCTGCTTCCGCCATTTGCGCGGCATTATAGTTACAGACTCCTGCGTAGCGCACCTTGCCCTGCTCAATCAGTTGGGCTACGGCCTCAAAGGTTTCAGCAATTGGCGTGGTAGATTCCGGCCAGTGGATCTGATACAGGTCGATGTAATCTGTACCGAGGCGCTTCAGGCTGTCTTCACACTCTTTGATCACACTATCCTTACCGGCATACTTGTAGATATCAATCTCCTTTCCGCTGTTGTCTTTGCTTTTGAAGCCAAAATCTCCCTGATTATCGTCCCAGCGCATGCCGAATTTGGTCAGGACTTGCACTTTATCCCGACCGAAATCCCGGATGGCATCTCCCACGATCTCTTCGCTGGTTCCCTGCCCGTAGATGGGCGCGGTATCAATTGAGGTAACACCTTCGTCATAAGCGGCCCGTATGGCTTTTATGGCATCTGAACGCTCGGTTTTGCCCCACATCCAGCCTCCGGCGGCCCAGGCCCCAAAGGTGATTGCAGAAACAGCTAAATCGGTATCGGCTAGTTTTCGGTATTCCATGTGTTTTTAATGATTGAATGATAGAATGAATAATGATTGATAAAATAACTGCTTGATTATGCCTGCTCGGTGTAGGATGAAGCTTCTTCCAACAATGCCATATCTTCGGTGGTAAGCTCCAGTTGCATCGCCTCAATAAACGCCTGCAAATGGCTACTCCTGGTTGCACTGGCAATGGGTGCGGTTACGTTTGGTTTGTTCACGAGCCAGGCCAGTGCCACTCCGGCTGGTGAAACGTGGTATTTCTGTGCGAGCTCATCCAACGCATTCAAGATACTTCTTCCCCGGTCGTCCAGGTATTTTTTTACGCCTCCTCCCCGGGCACTTTTCTCCAGGTCCTCTTCACTGCGGTATTTCCCACTGAGAAAGCCGCTGGCCAGTGAATAATACGTGATGACGCCCAGCCCCTCCTGCTGGCAAATGGAAGCCACACCTTCTTCATAACCCTGACGGTCGTACAGATTGTACTCCGGCTGAAAAACTTCGTACCTCGGTAAGCCGTCTCGCTTACTGGCTTCTAACGATGCGGTTAACCTTTCGGGCGACAGATTGGAAGCTCCGATGTACCGTACTTTTCCGGCTTCGATGAGTTTTCCGTAAGCACCCAATGTTTCTTCTACCGGAGTTCGGTCATCATCCCAGTGAGTGAGGTAAAGGTCGATGGTATCGATCTGCAAGCGACGCAGGGAATCATCTACCGCCTTTAGTATATGTTTTTCGGTCAGGTCTCTCTGGCCCTGCCCAACGTCCGCTCCTACCTTGGTGATGATGTTCACCTGATCGCGGGTGCCCCGGTCTTTTAGCCATTTCCCAATGATGGTCTCTGATTCGCCGCCTTCGTTTCCATCTACCCAGCGAGAGTATACATCAGCCGTATCAATGGTATTGAGTCCTGAGCCGATGATTTCGTCCAGCATCTCAAAGGATTGTTCTTTATTTAATGTCCACCCGAACACATTACCGCCAAAGACGATAGGTGCGGTGTGTATATCAGTATTTCCTAATGTTCTCTTTTCCATAGTTTATGTATTTGCGGTTACTAATTGTATTTTTCTTTTTCTGACCATAATGATGCCCAGGGCAATGATTACGCCAGCCGCTGCCATCCCTGCTCCTACCAAATCGGCCGAAGTGAACCCATAGCCCAGGGCGATGGGTAAACCGGCAAAATAAGCTCCCGATGCATTGCCCATATTGAAAGCGCTCTGGTTCATGGAAGAACCCAGCATCTCCGAGCCTTTGGCGGTATTGATCATGGCCATCTG
Organism: Cyclobacteriaceae bacterium; assembly: GCA_040222715.1. GTDB lineage: Bacteria > Bacteroidota > Bacteroidia > Cytophagales > Cyclobacteriaceae > Tunicatimonas. The sequence continues at coordinate 65,280 of JAVKCN010000154.1, forward strand.
AATTGGCGCTGACAGGCAGAATGCCACAACTCCAATAACAAACGTCATCACCATCACGGCAACTTTGTCTCCGGCCACAAACGTGTTCAACACCAACACAATCACCATCAGTGCCAAAGCGGCTATCACGGCATTGATCGGAGGAAAACGGTCGGCCAGCTTGGCTCCCAGGATATTGCCCGTGGCCATACCCACTCCCGCCAGGATCATCGCATAGCTGACAACCTCATCCGGGTGTCCGGCCACATCTGTTACAAGTGGGGCAATATAGCTGTACCAGGCAAAAAAACCACCCGTACCAACGGTTGTTAGCAGGATAACCATCCACAGCTCAAGTCGTTTGAAAACTTTCAAATCTTTAAGCAGTCCTTCCGAAGAAGACCGGGGTAACACCGGCATCCAGAACCTGATGCTCAGCACGGCCATGATACCGACAAAACCCGCCATGAGAAAGGCAATATTCCAACTAAATTGATGGCCGAAATACGTGCCCAGCGGTACTCCCACGATGTTTGCCACCGTGAGGCCGGTAAACATCATGGCGATGGCCTGCGCCTCTTTGCCCGGACGGCTCAACCTACCGGCTACCACAGCACCAATACCAAAGAAAGCGCCATGCGGCAGGCCGGATAAAAATCGGCAAACCAGTAACGTTTCGTAGCTGTTGGCAAAAGCCGAAAGGGTATTGGCAATGGTAAACCATACCATAAGCCAGAACAACACCCGGTGAGCGGGCCATTTACTGCCCAGCCCGGTGAGTAATGGAGCTCCTACAACAACGCCCAGGGCGTAGGCCGAAATAAAATGGCCTGATTGCGGAATGCTGATACGCAGCGCCTCCGCGACATCGGGTAAAATACCCATAATAACGAATTCGGTCATACCGATACCAAACCCCCCAATGGCGAGGGCCAATAAAGCTTTATTCATTCTTCCTTTTTGTGTGTGGTGGTAACTTACAATGATCAGGTTTTTGGCCGTCGAAGAATGGATTGGGTGATGGCAAACTACTGTTACCCCATTTTCTAAAGCCTAAACCTGATTCCTATACTTAACTTACTTACAATACTTGATCAACAGGCTTACTGCCTTATACAATATAATTCGCTACGCCTCCGTCTACCCGAAGTGCAGCTCCATTGGTAGCCGAAGAACGCGAACTGGCCACGTAAGCCACCAGGTTGGCTACCTCTTCGGCATCGGCAAAGCGCTGAATCAACGACGTTGGTCTTCGCTCTTCAAAAAATGCTTCGACCGCGGCCTCTACCGACTTGCCCGATGCTGAGGCCTGTTCTTCCAGGGCTTTGGTATTTGCCCGGCTCCAGGTAGGTCCGGGCAGCACGGCATTTACCGTAACGTTGGTGCCTTTAGACAGTCGGGCCAGTCCGCGGGAAAGGGCAAGCTGCGCGGTTTTGCTCATCCCGTAATGCACCATTTCGGTGGGGATATTCAGGGCCGACTCACTAGATATGAAGATGATGCGTCCCTCATTCTTTTTCAGCATCTTCGGAAAGTAGTAGCGGGCCAGGCGAACACCGCTCATCACATTCACGTCAAACACCTCAAACCACTGCTCATCAGAAATCTCTTCAAACGGCACCTGATCAAATATACCGACGTTGTTCACCAGAATATCCAGCTCCGGGATCTGTTCGGTGAGCTGTTGCACCTCTTCCTTTTTAGAAAAGTCAGCCGCTACCCCCTGCACCCGGTCATTGGATGTTTCCCGGGCAATCTCGGCGACCGCTTTGTCTACATCCACTTGTTTTCGTCCGTTGATGATCACATCTGCTCCTTCGACGGCCAGGGCCTGGGCAATGGCGAATCCAATACCGGCAGTAGACCCGGTGACCAATGCTTTTTTATGTGTTAGTTGTAAATCCATGGTTTTTTTGTGAATTAATAATTGAGTGGCTGTTGTAATCGGCAAAAAGATACAACAGCGAAAAATACAAACCGTAAAACATCTGGGTGGCTACGGAAGACCAGTTTTCCTGCAAGCTCGATCCGAAAATCAGGATGCAGATCAGCGTAATACCGACCACCGTGGTTTTGCGCATGCTAATCCCCAGGATGAGAAAAATTCCTAACAGGAGTTCTACGAAAGGCAATACATACGCAAACCCCAGTACCAACCCCGACGGCAGCATCGTTTCGTTAAATGACTGCGCCATGCCCTCGGCAAAGACGGATAACTTGGGAAGGCGAACCATTCCGTGCCCCAGAAAGCTGAAGCCAATCGGTAAGCGGGATAAAGCATACGCAGTTCTTTCGTGCTGCAACATATAAGATCATTCTTTTCTTTCCCTAGTTAAACTAAACCTTAGGGCATTGTTTACGGTATATTTCTAAGGTATTTAGGTAAATACGCATGATGAAGCGATACAAGCAATTTGAGAGCCTGGTCATTGATGATTTCCAGGTAGATTCCTGGCAGCACCCGCTGCACAACCACAATCACTTCGAGCTGATTTTTATTGCCGATGGCTGTGGCACCCACCACCTGAACCAGGTAAAGTCCACCTACAAAAAGGGACATCTTTTTCTGTTGGGCCCCGAGGATGAGCATCGGTTTGAGGTGAAAAAACCCAGCCACTTTATCTATTTCAAATTCACCAAACTGTATATTACACAGCCCGCCGACGTGCCTCTGCCCAACCACTGGAACCGCGATGTGGACCAGCTACTTTACTTACCCGAACGAAAGAAGGGCAACCTGCTGCACTCTGCCCCGGATCGAGAGCTGGTGCAACAGCTCATGCAGATCATTGTGCAGGAATACCGCCAGAAGAAGGTGCTGAACCAGAAAATCATCTTTCAGCTTTTCTCAGTGGTCATGCTCATCATCCGGCGAAATGGCCAGGCTTATGAATTTCAGCCCGCGCCTCGCGAAAAAACGGGTATTGCGGAAGAAATACTGGAATACATTGAACTGAATATTTACGAGCCAAGGAAACTTACCCTGAAAAACCTGGCTGACCAGTTTCACTATTCCGCCAATTATATCGGTATGCTGTTCAAAGAAAAAGTGGGTAGTAGTTTGCGCGACTACGTCAGCCACTACCGACTGAAGCTTATTGAGCAGCGGCTGAAGCACAGCCAGATTGGTATGAAGCAGCTTGCCTCGGAGTTTGGGTTTGTAGACGAAAGCCATCTGCGTAAATTTATTAAAACCAAAGCCGGTAAAAGTATGCGTGAAATCCGCGCTTAGGCTGAGCAATGCTCGTACAAATTTGCTTTCTTCGCAGCCCGAGGTTCACTGTCGAAGGAAAACATAAGACCGTGCTTTCCGCTTTTATGGATATTACCATTACACCAACGAACTAATAACAAGATGAAAGCAATAGCATTACCGCACGCTGGAGAAGCAACGCAACTACAACCCATTGAACTAAATACCCCGACCATAAAACCCGATGAAGCGCTGGTGCAGGTCAAAGCCATCAGCATCAATCCGGTGGATATCAAAACAAGATCCGGCAAAGCCTTGTACGAGAAACTAAAAGAGCACCAACCGCTGATCCTGGGATGGGATATCTCCGGGATCGTCAGCGAGGTGGGATCGGAGGTAACGGCATTTCAACCGGGCGATGCCGTGTTTGGGATGGTTAATTTTCCCGGCTACGGGCAAGCCTATGCCGAATATGTGGCCGCTCCGGCTCATCATCTGGCCCTTAAACCCGATAACATTTCGCATGAAGAAGCTGCCGCCGCAACCCTGGCCGCCCTCACGGCCTGGCAGGTGCTGGTACATAACGCCCATGTGCAGAAAGGGCAGCGGGTACTGATTCATGCAGCGGCGGGCGGGGTGGGCCACTTTGCCGTACAGATTGCCAAACATTTGGGTGCGTATGTGATCGGCACTTCTTCGGCGGCCAATAAGGATTTTGTACTGGGCCTGGGAGCCGATGAACACATAGATTATCGTTCCCAGCGGTTCGAGGAAGTGGTGTCTGACCTGGATTTTGTGCTGGATGCCATCGGGGACGATACCCTGGACCGTTCACTGGAGGTCATCAAGCCGGGCGGCACCCTGATCTGTATTCCCAGTAGCAAAAGCGGGGGGGTGGAGGAGAAAGCCCAGGCGAAAGGTATCCACGGTTACCACATTCTGGTTGAATCGAGCGGTGAGGATATGAAGCAACTGGCATTACTGCTGGAACAAGGTATCCTGAAGGCTCACGTGTCGAAAACTTACTCGCTCGAGCAGATGCCTGCGGCACACCAGCAAATTGAGACCGGGCATACCGTGGGTAAAATTGTGATCACTGTGTAAGGAGTCGTTTCAATGGACCGAAGAAGTTTCCTGGCTTTACTCAGCAGCAGCGGCACCCTGGCCTCAGTTTCAACCTTCGGATTCCCAGAGATAATCCCTGCGACCCGGCTACTGCGGCATCGAGAAAACGAATATAATGCCGATGTGGTAATTGCGGGTGGTGGATTGGGTGGTTGTGCCGCCGCCCTGGCTGCATTACGAAATGGCTTACGGGTAGTGCTTACCGAAGAAACTGACTGGCTCGGGGGACAAATGACCCAGCAGGGTGTACCGCCCGACGAACATCAGTGGATCGAGACCCACGGGGCTCCGCAATCGTACCGGACTTTCCGCACAGGCATTCGCCAGTATTACCGGCAAAACTATCCGCTTACCGAGGTCGCCGGGAACAAACCCTATTTCAATCCGGGAGATGGAGCGGTGTCCCGCTTATGCCACGAACCTCGGGTAGCGGTGGCGGTGCTGGAAGCCCTGCTGGCTCCCTACCTCAGTACCGGACAGCTCACCCGTTTATTAAATCATCGGGTGGTTGCGGCGGAGGTGCAGGGCGATGAGGTGCAGGCGCTAACGGCCCTGGATACCCGAAACGATCATGAAGTGGTACTGACCGCCCCTTACTTTGTGGATGCTACCGAACTGGGTGACCTGCTTCCCCTGACCGGCACCGAATATGTGACCGGAGCCGAAGCCCGGCCGGAAACCGGGGAGCTACATGCCCCGGAACGGGCGAACCCTCAGAACCAACAGGCGTTTACCTACTGCTTCGCAATGGACTACGTACCGGACACTGAGCACCTGATTGAGAAACCGCCGGAATATGATTTCTGGCGGGAGTTCGTGCCCGACTTAACTCCCGCCTGGCCGGGGAAATTGTTGTCGCTGACCTACACCCATCCTTCTTCCCTGAAACCCAAAACACTGGGGTTCCATCCGGCAGGCATCGCTACGGGCGATGCCCTCAACCTGTGGAATTACCGTCGCATGATTAATCCGGCTAACTTCTTGCCGGGCACCTATGCCGGAGGCAGCACTGTGGTAAACTGGCCGCAGAACGACTATATGCTGGGTAATCTGATCGATGTACCTCAGCAGGAATTTGACCAGCACATTACCCGAAGCAAGCAGTTGAGCTTGTCCCTGTTTTACTGGTTGCAGACCGAAGCTCCCCGCCCCGACGGTGGGCAGGGCTGGCCGGGACTACGCCTGCGGGGCGATTTAATCGGTACGCATGACGGACTGGCCAAGTATCCCTACATCCGGGAGTCGCGTCGCATTCGGGCGGCCTTTACCGTACGGGAGGAGCATGTGGGGAAAGAGAATCGGGTACTGGTAGCCGGACCGGAAGCAGGTAATACCTCTGCCAACTTCTACGATAGCGCAGGTATTGGGTATTACCACATCGATTTACACCCCAGCAGTGGTGGCGATAATTATATTGACTTTGGCTCCCTGCCTTTTCAGATACCGCTGGGAGCACTATTGCCCCAACGAATGAAAAACCTGCTGCCCGCCAATAAAAACATCGGCACCACCCACATTACCAACGGCTGCTACCGCCTGCATCCGGTAGAATGGAGTATTGGTGAGGCCGTGGGCCTGCTGGCCGCTTTTGCCCTGAATAAGCACACCACTCCCCATGCCGTACGGGAAAATCAGGATTTACTCACTGCGTACCAGCAATTCATTCGCTCTCAGGGTGTTGAAACGCATTGGCCAGACCATTAGCACGGGCATTAGAATTTTATCACGAATAATATTCTGTTAATATAACAAATATCATTTTTATGCAAGCATTATATTTGATTACTTAGTATAATATACTGCATTAGTCTTTTCCATTAAACTTACCTATAGCGATCCTCCGTTTATGCGACTTTCCTCTACCCTCCTTCGTCTGGCTTTCATTTCATGCCTGATCATTACGTTCTCCTTCGGTGGATTATCCACCGACACCCAGGCCCAGGAATTAACCCCGGCTAAAATAGAATCATTAACATCCGGTTATTTGCGGCCCGCTATTGAAGCGTTGCGCAGCTTTGTTGCTATCCCAAATGATGCGGTGAGTGAACCGGATATTCAAAAAAATATTGACTGGGCGGAAGAAGCCTTCCAGGGCCGGGGCTTTGAGACCAGTATGCTGGAGACCCCGAGCCTTCCGATCTTTCTGGCGGAAAGAATCATTCCGGGAAATACGCAAACCGTGCTCTTCTACTTTCACCTGGATGGTCAGCCCATCAAGCCTGCCGAATGGCAACAGCCCGACCCTTATCAGGTGGTACTTAGAGCAATATCGGAGCAGGGCGAATACCAGAACCTGGACTGGAAAACCCTACAAACCGAGATTGACGATGAGTGGCGGCTATTCGGTCGTTCAGCCGCGGACGATAAGGCTCCCATCATTATGTTGCTCACTGCAATGGATATACTACAGGCATCGGGCGAAAACCCACCGTATAACATTAAAGTCATGCTGGATACGGAGGAGGAAAAAGGCTCTTCGGGACTGAAAGCTTCTATTGATGAGTATAAAGAAAGGTTTCAGGCCGACTATATGATCGTGATGGACGGACCCATGCACTCCTCAAACCGCCCCACCCTTACCTTTGGCTGTCGGGGTGGTTCCGGGGTGACCATTACGACCTACGGACCGGTAACTCCCCAGCACTCCGGGCATTTTGGTAATTATGCTCCCAACCCGGCCTTTCGGCTGGCGAGATTGGTGGCGTCGATGAAAGATGCAGGCGGGCGGGTGCTCATCCCCGGATTTTACGATGGTATTACCCTGGATGCCGAAGCCCGGGCCATCATGGACGCGGTTCCCGATGATGAAGCGGCGATCAACGACCGACTACAGATTGCCGAAGCCGAAAATGTGGGCAACTCCTACCAGGAGGCTTTGCAATTTCCCTCGCTGAACATCCGGGGCATGCAGGCCGCCGTGGTTGGCCAGAAATCCGGCACCATCATTCCTGAAAAGGCCGTAGCGACTTTCGATATCCGGCTGGTACCGGAAACGGATGGCGATCGGATGGTGTCCCTGGTAAGAACATTCATTGAGGACCAGGGATACACGGTCGTAGACCATGAGCCTACGAAAGAAGAACGCTTGAAATACAATGAGCTGGTCTACTTCCAGGGAGGGGCTGGTTCCCCGGCATTCCGCACCGGAATTGATACCCCGATGGGTCGCTGGCTGCGCGAAGCCCTTACCGAGAGCTACGAAGAAGAGCCCGTCATGATCCGCATCATGGGCGGCACGGTGCCGGTGGTTCCGATTATTAAAGCATTGGATGTTCCCGCGATTATCGTTCCCCTGGTTAACCAGGATAATAACCAGCACAGCCCCAACGAAAACTTACGCATCGGAAATCTTCGCAACGGGATTAAAACCTGTCTGGCCATCCTGAAAGCTCCTATTGAATATTGATCAATGCAGAAACACAGGCCTCAGTAGCTGATCAGGCGTTGGGAAAGTCATCGGGAATGACGATTATTGACCAACAATACAACTACCTATGCCTACCCGAACTCTGATCATCCGATGGTGCTTTACAATCGTCGTTTTCAATTTCTGTATCAATGCCCTGATGGGCCAGCCCCACTTTCAGCACTGGAACGTTTACAAGGGCGATGCCAGCAGCAGCAGTTATTCCTCTCTCGATCAGATCAACCAGGATAACGTAAGTCGGTTGCAGGTAGCCTGGACCTTCCGCCCACAAGATGCTCCGGCCGGTAGGCGGTTTGGGAAATACGAGTGTAATCCTATTATTGTAGATACCGTGCTGTACGCCACCTCGGCCCGGCATTGGGTATACGCCATCAACGCCCGCACCGGGGAGAAAATCTGGTCTTTTGATCCGTTCGACGGCGAGCGGGGCGGCGGCCTCAACCGGGGAGTTACTTACTGGGAGGACGGTGAGGAGCAGCGTATTTTGGTCACCGCCAGCCATTACCTCTACGCCCTGGATGCACGTACGGGCGCGCCAGACCCTGATTTCGGGGAAGCCGGACGGGTAGACCTGAATTTTAAAGAACACTCCGGGGAAGAAGCCTGGGTGGTGCCCACCTCTCCGGGCATCATCTTTCAGGACCTGATTATCCTCGGCTCAGAAGTCTCGGAAGTCTACGGGGCCGCACCAGGCCATATCCGGGCGTACAACGTTCGCAGTGGTCAGCTCGCCTGGACCTTCCACACCATCCCCCAACCGGGGGAAGCGGGGTACGAGACCTGGCCCCAGGATGCCTGGACTTATACCGGAGGGGCTAACAACTGGGGCGGGATGAGCCTGGACAGTGCCCGGGGCATGGTATTCGTCCCGTTAGGCTCTCCGACTTATGACTTTTACGGAGCCAACCGCAAAGGGAAAAACCTGTACGGCAACTGTATTGTCGCACTGGAAGCCCACACCGGAAATCTGATCTGGCACTTCCAGACCGTACACCACGACGTATGGGACTATGACCTGCCCGCCCCGCCCAATCTGGTGCAGGTAGCCCGAGACGGCAAGCTGATCGATGCCGTTGCTCAAACGACTAAGACGGGGTTCCTCTTTGTGCTGGACCGGGACACCGGCGAGCCTTTGTTTGAGACCGAAGAACGGGCGGTTCCGGCCTCCCTCATTCCCGGCGAGGAAGTCTGGCCCACCCAGCCCTTTCCGAGCAAACCCCTGCCCTACGCCAGGCAGTCGCTGACGGAGGATGACCTGGCCGACTTCTCCCCGGAGATGCAGGATACGCTGCGGGCCATGTTCCAGTCCTTCCGCTACGAAGGTTTGTATACTCCACCTGATCCCCGGGGCACGCTGATGATGCCCGGCACCCGGGGCGGTTCGGAATGGGGCGGAGCTGCGTATGACCCCGCCACCCGCATGCTGTATGTGAACGCCAATGAGTCGCCGGAGATTGCTACCGTGCAGCGGGCCACCCCGAAGGACAGCGGCGAAAAGCAGACCGTGTACGCCCAAGGAAAAACCCTGTACGAGAACTACTGCCGAAGCTGCCACGGTGCCGACCGCGAAGGTCAGGTTCCCGCCATCCCCGCCCTGCAAAACCTGTCGGAACGCATGGGCCAGGAAGAGGCGCTGGGCAAGATCAAGCTGGGCAGTGGACGGATGCCCGCCTTCGGGGAGATTTTGAAGGGAAAAGAAGAAGAGATTATCGCGTTCCTGTACGGGCTTCAAAAGGACGAACTGGCTACAGAGGAGCCGCTGGAAGCCGACACCCTAAACTACATGAATACCACGGCCTACGGGTATTTCCGCGCGCCAGACGGCACCCCGGCCATCAAAGCCCCCTGGGGTACACTCAACGCCATCGACCTGAACAGCGGGGAGTACGCCTGGAAGATTCCGGTCGGCAATTACCCCGACTGGCAAACAGAAGGCGCTCCCCCGACCGGCACTGAAAACTGGGGCGGGCCGATGGTAACCGCCGGAGGCCTGCTCTTCCTGGGAGCCACAAGGGATGAGCAATTTCGGGCCTTTGATAAGGCAAGCGGAGAACTGCTCTGGGAAACCACCCTACCTGGCGGCGGCTACGCCACTCCAGCCACCTATTTTCTTGATGGGAAACAGTACGTAGCCATTTCTGTAACGGGAAGTGCAGAAGAACCCGGTGGCTACATCATATCCTTCGCCCTGCCGGAATAATGACACTGGAGGAAGAGCGGAAGTAGCCGATGAGGTCGGGGCAAATGGGGTGGAGTTGGCACATCAGCTGACCTCCTTCTTCTTTTTTCGGGGATCAGGCATCGTTGTCAGACGAAAGCTTCTCCCCCGGGTGGGTAAGGTATTGTTCCCGAACGAAAGTTTCTCCCCCCGGTGGAGAGGGTGTCGATCCCCAACGAAGGCTTCTCCACCCAGTGGAGAAGGTATCGATCACGAACGAAAGGCTCTCCCCCTGGTTGGCTGGCAATGGTTTATAATGGGATACAGGTAAAAACACGGATGTAACCTTCCGCGCAGCACTCCTTTTTTTTCTTCAATCGCAAGCCCGAACTTCATGATTGGTTTTGAAGTCATTAAAAAAAAGTAACAGCATTATGAAGACTGCATTATTGGGAAGATACCGTATCCAGGAATTAATCCAGTTCATCAGCAATACCCTGATGATTGTCAAGCAACACGGCCCGGATAAGCTGAAGATCAAAGCACTTTACCAGAGCCTCCTTCAACAACACCAAAACTTACAGCAGGCCAGTAAGCAGGATAGCATGAGCGAGATCACTCCCCAACTTGCCCGCCTGGATGCCCGTCGAGACCGAGCTATTATCTGCCTGAGAAAAATCTGCGGGGGTTACGCTGCGCATCATCGCGACAATATGAGTAATGCCGGACAACTGATCCTGGCCCGCATTGATAAATACGGCAGTAAGTTGTATCACCAGAACTACAGTGCGGAGACAGCCGCGCTCAAAAACCTCTGCCGTGAACTACAAACTGATCCGCTTTGTATAAATGCTGTTCAGGAGTTAAATGTGGAAGAGGTGGTTGTCGAAATGAACACCGTCAACACCCGCTTTGAAAAACTCTTTATCCAACGATTGCAGGAGTTTAGTCAATATGAAGGGAAGAGCACCCAAGAACATATTCAGCTTACCTCCGAAGCCTACCGCACCCTGGTACAGCACCTGGATGCCCACGCCACCCTCACTCCTTCTGAAGAGTATACCTTGCTGATCAACCATCTGAATGAAAATATTGATCACTTCAACCTGATGATAGAAAGAAGAAAGCGGGGTGTAGAATTCGAGCAGGCAGATACTATTACTGATGCCTCACCCGATACTTCGGTGGGGTAATTTATCCTTGTTTTGGTTACCAAAATAGCATAAAAAGACCGGCTAAATCTCTGAAATCCAGTCGGTCTTCTGCCTATCGGGCAAACGCTCTTCGGATGATGGGGCATTCCTACCAAGCTCAGAAGGAAATGAATATCCCAGCAATCAGGAATCGCGTTTTTAGCAGCGACCTCCGTCGATAGGAAGCAGCTTTTAGCGGAATTTATTTCTTCGGAGGTTTTGAGGGTCTTACCTCAATCTTGGAAGGTAGGGTACGAGGATTCATCTGCATCAGGTCTACCACGAGTTCCCCAATATCTTCTATCTGAATCTTCCAGTCATCCTCACTGCCGGGCTGGTGGTTGTTGAAATGCGTGGCCACGGAACCGGGCATGATGGTTGACACTTTGATACCGTGTTGTCGCAGGTCCAGCATCACCGATTGGCTAAAGCCGGTGAGGCCGAATTTGCTGGCGTTATACGCCGAGCCACCCGCAAAAAAGTTCGTACCCGCCAGGCTGGAAATGGTGATGATGTATCCTTCTGAGGCTTTTAAGGCATCCAGCGTAGCTTTGATGCTGTAAAACACCCCCGTAAGGTTGGTGTCAATGGTTTCGTTCCACTGTTCGGTGGTCATCTCTTCAATAGAAACAAAGTGCCCCAGTCCGGCATTGGCCACTAACAGATCCAGTTGTCCCCATTCTTTCATTAATTGGTCAACAGCTTTTTGCTGAGAGGTCATGTCGCGTACATCCGCTGCGATCCCGATGGCCTGGCCTTTGCCGGACTCATTGAGTTTGCTCGCTGCTTCATCGGCACTTGACTGAGATCGGCTGGTAATTGCAACTTTCATCCCATGTTCCATCAGGGCGGCGGCCACTCCGTAGCCAATTCCTTTGCTACCTCCGGTAATGAGTGCGGTTTTATTTTCCAGGTTTTGCATACTTAATAATCATTTAGGTTTATAACTCTTATACAGTACTGCTATTCAGCAAAAGAGTTTACCCAGCATGCCGCTTTTCAGTCAAAATGCTGGAAAAGATACCCCATAAGCAAAATGCCTGATAGCAGACTTCTGCACGATTCAATATAACCACTAACCATAATTTGCTTAACTTTTAGGGTGAAATTTGCATTGGCACCAACCTAAACCTTGCTATGACATCAGCAATTGTTCCCATCTTTTTATTTTCAATACTCAATACTTTCTTTTTTACTTCATCCCTGCTAGCGCAGAATGCCGTGGAACCCGGTCAGTTCATTGTCGAACCACCCACCCTGACCAACCTCGGCTTTGAATGGTATCTAACCGGGGACGCTAATCGGAATGTCACGGTTCAGGAGAAAAAAACCAGGGGGATACTCAGGAAAAAGAGAATTCCGGCCAGATGCGCCAGGATGGTGGTTACTTTCACTACTGCACATGTTGGTCAAGCAGGAGTAAAAGTATAAAAAAGCGGGCCCTTAGCGATAATCCGCTCCGCTAATTTGTGTTTATGCAATCTTACTGACTATTGTCTGGATGCATGATATTTTCTCAAGGAAGTTCTGGGTCTTGTTGCGGAGGGTGACTGGCCATATCAAACCCGATATCATCCACCACTAGCACTCCATAGTTGCACTGGTCAAACACTAGCTCAACTTTCTGCAATTGCTGTAGGTTGAAATCTGGATTACTTTTATGAAAGTCCGCAATGGGCAGATGGAACGTTTCGAGTTGCACTTCCCATTCATCTCCAATCATATCCTTATCCAGTGATTTTAACTTGGTGAATCTGGTTTTAAGCCGGGGAGCAATACGCTTAACATCACTAATCTTTAGGCTAGCAGTATTTCCCGCCTGATCAGATAGTTGCACGCTAAAATCAAGTGCGGGTTCTTCCCGGGCTGCTTCGTCACCCTTCTTTTTCTCTCCCTCCTGGTCCAGCTCCTTAAAGTCACCCGCGGCCAGGGTGATCAGCATACTGCCGGTGGTATCAATGGTCAGGCTGGCTGAATCAGGGAATAGGATGGCATAACTCGCCAGGGAATCCTGATGCATGGCTGCGCCATAATCCCAGCCTAACACCACCGCATTGTTTTCCTGGCTGCCATCGTCGCGGCTGCGAAGTTCTTCTTCTCTCCACACCTTTAGCTGGCGAGCCTGTAAGGAAAGGTTATTCCCGGCGGTGGTCAGGTCGATGTCTTCTTCAAAATCCACCAGCGTTTTGGTCTGGGCATCCCGGTAATGGGTGAGGTAATATTGTGCGGGCAGCCAGTCGCGGGCTAAGGTACTGTTTTTAAACATGGCCCGATAAGCGGCATGATTGTTTAGGGTAGCTTCGGCAAAGGCGCTGATCCACACTTTGGCTGCTTCCCGCTGGTCCTCTCCGGATACCATCGGCTCGGTATTCAGCAACCAGTTCATGGGCGCCCCGAAATCCGTGCGGCCCCAGGTGGAGTTAAACTGCCCGTGATTGGCCTGATGCATATATACTCCGGACTTAAACCCTTCGTACGCATCGGTAAACTGTAAGCGCCGATAGGGACGCATACCCCAAAAGCTGGCTTCATCCGCATCGTAGGAACCTTGTAAAGACAAAAAGTTGATGTTCTTCAGGCTGATCTGTCGCTGGTACCGATAATCCGTCGGGGCTATGGCCACCACCCCCCGGATGTTAAAATGAAAATCGAAGGCTTCCCGGGCATCATCGGGGAAATAGGGTAGTTCGTTGAAGCCCGCGGCAATGGAAACAGCTTCCCCGCCCCGGGAGTGTCCCATCAGCAGTATATTCTCCATGTCCACTTTTCCGGCCAGCGGATGGCCCGAGGTATTATTCCAGGTCTGCCACTGCTCCAGATGCTTGAGTAACAACCATCCCCGCGTCGGCATTTCTTTGCCCCGGAAATCGCCTGACCAGTGGGAATTGATGAAGTTTTCATCGACCGATACCGTGATAAAGCCCCGACTGGCCAGTAACTCGCCCAGGTAACCGTAGCCATCATCCGAGAAGTCAATCATGCTATGATTACCGTGAACGACCAGCACCAACGGGAAAGGCCCCTCCCCTTCCGGTAGATAAACCCGCCCATTCAGGGGGAACTCTGTCACGCCAAAACCCCAGTAGCGTTCCCGCCACTTTTTCTTGTCGCCTTTCCAGTCGGGTAGTAAACGGGAGGCATCTACGGTTGGGGTGGTGTAGGTTACATCCTCGGCATAGGCGCTTCTTTGCTTATCCCGACCACTACCGTAAGTAAAGGTTTCCACCGGATACTCCCCCTGAGTAGCGGGGTTTTCCACTCCCTGGTCCGAGAGTGTAGGTCCGTTGCTATCAGAGAAGGGCGGCGGCAGGCTCTCCGCAAAGGGATCGCTGCCTTCCTGTTGCAGCCAGTAGAGACTACCGGATAAGAATATTGCGGTGATACCGATACCCGCCCAGGCCCACACAGCGGTATTGCGCAGGGCTACGGTCTTGATACTGTAATAGAAGATGATGGTGAAGAGAATGCACAACACCGCTGCCGGATAGAATATGCCGTCGGGCCAGCGAAAGGCATAGTTTTTCACCAAAACCAAAGCGGCTACCGCACTCAATACGGCTGCGATGATCGAGAGCGGTAGCCGGGCCAGGCCTTTTCCCAGATACAGGAAGGCATAATAAAAAACGGTATTGGCTATAAAACCCAGCATGGCCCCGATCAACATCATCAGCCACGGGGGCAAACCCGTCTCGTAATGATAGCCAGCGATGCCAAAGACGATGATACTTAAGAAGATGAGGGCAGTTAGTGGGGTAGCGTTTCGGGCCTGTGGGTCCATGATAGGTAGTTTGACACTAAGTAAAGGCCAATGATAGGAAAAGTTCTTTACAATATTTTTATAAAATCCACATCATGCGTGTTTTCACCGAAATAATATTCATTTACTGAAATATTATTTCGTATTAGCAGTATATTTCAAAATCACACACCCTTAACTTTAAAAGTATCTTATAGGGTAATTCTCGGCAACCAGTGATTATTCCGCAACTAACCGAGGATAGCGGAAGTCCACTGTTTCACGATATCGGCCAGATCAGAGGCTCGGGCTGTGATTTCTTCGGTGGTCTTAAATGTGGCTACGGCCCGGTCATTGGTCTTCCAGGCTAACAACCCGGAGGTATCGTCAATCCAACGGTGATCGGGTTGGGCTAATACTTTGACCCCGCGATGAAAAATAAGCTGAATCTGCCGGGGAGGCTGGATTTTCATGGTAATGCAATCCACCCCACGGTAAGCATAGTTCGGCCCGTTCCACTTGATGTTTTCGGATAGTTCAGAGTTCGCGTTTAAGATGCCTTTTCTCAGGGCTTCAATCTCCGGTCTCAAGGGATGTGCTAAGTTGTCCAGAAACTTCGTCACTTCGGGATTTAGTTGTCTTGCCATTAGGATGCTCTCTTCTCATGTTTGATTACCATAAGCATGACCGGATCGTTTTTTTTATTCAAAATCCAACAGTGAGTATAAAGGGCGTTTAATGCCCGCTAAATATTGTTATGAGCTTTTTGCTTTCTCACTATTTTTACAACACGATTATATACGATTTCCGATAAATTCCAACTGTATCCACCACTAGTATTTACAAACTGAACAACGACCGCATCAATATCTTGGTGATACCTGGCAATGCTAGCGTATCCTGGCAATAATCCTGTATGTTCATATACATAAATGGATGAATAAATAGCTTGTTCATGATCATTTAGCAAAGCGCCATCGTTCAATGCCCTCAAAAATATGCCCACATCCTCTGCAGTTGCTACCATTGAGCCAGCTGGGTTTATAAAATCATTAGATTTTAAATCGCCATCATAACCTACGTCATACCCGCTCATCACCTCGTCTAAATCCACTTCACTAAGCAAACTGTAGGTATTGTTCAGCCCGAGCGGTATCAAAATTTCCCTCTTGATATACTGCTGATGGCTATATCCCAATGTTTTATCAAGGATTTCGCCTATCAACAAATAATTCGTATTTGAATAACTGTATTTTTTATCGGGTTCAAAATCAGCGGGCTTATCCAGTACCAACGCAAGATTTTCTTTATTGCCTTTCGGTGGGTTTTCCCAATAGCCAGGGGTATCGGTGAAATTGGGAATGCCACTTCTATGCTGCACCAGCATTCTCAAGGTAATTCTATCCGCATTTTCAATTTTTCCCACAAGTTCAGGTAAGTAATCAGCGAGCGTTTTATCCAAAGACACATGTTTGTCATTGACCAATTTAGCGACGGCAACAGCAACATATAACTTGGTGATACTGGCAATCTTGAATAAGGCTTTCGGGTCGGCAGGAATTTTATTTTTTCGGTCATGCCAGCCTGCGGCATAAAACTCCGGTGGCTGACCAGCCTGGTCCACGTAAACAATCACTCCATCTAATCCATGACCAATTGCTTCATTTAGTTGTTCCTGAACCGTATCAGGTAATGGTGGAATCCAGGCCTTTATCAAAATCCATGGTACGAACACCAAAGAACTTATGCTTGCAACAATAAATACTATTCTGAGTATTCGTTTTGTTGGTTTCTTCGTCATACTATTTCAGGACGATGTGTTTTTATAAAGTGCTCATAACAATGGAATAAGAACTATTGAAGCCTTTATAAGCAATATAGCAACTGTGGCTCATGGGTCCCATTTTTCGTCCTTTTCTTACGTGCGTATTTTACCACATTCCTCAACCATCTGCGGGTTCAAAAATTATTCGGCAACTTATTGCCAATTCCAAAATATCGATAAAATACCCCTCAACGTCATATTTTCAATGTTTTATGAGCAGGCTGGTGGCTTTTGTAAGACTGTATTAATCATCTCCGCCCGGGTGGAGGTAATTTATTAAGCTGAATAATTCATCTCCGCCCGGTCAAAGGTAATTTATTGAGCCGAATAAATCATCTCCGCCCGGTCAAAGGTAGTTTGTCGAGGCGTTTAAAAGACCTCCGACCGGGTGGAGATGGTTGGTTTGAGACAAATCAATGGTAAATGACGGCCAAAAATTACCTGGTTCTAGCGGCTGTAATCCATTGTTGCTGACGAAGTAGGTTGGTACCAACGCAGCATACCTGAGTCACGAAAGCATGACCATTTTATTCAGGCCTCCGTACTCAGGTATGCGCAATTACATATGTTCTCTCCGTCTTTGGAGCGGGAAGTGCTGAGGGCTAGATACCCAAGCGGTCGATGGTTTTGTCGCTCATGATCTTATCCAGGGTGGCCATGTGTTGATCCAGTTCTTCCGAGAGTTCTTCAAACACCACATAAGCGGCATCGGTGGGTTTGGCATTCCCGTTTTCTACACTGCGCCGCAGCGAGGATAAGCGATTGTTTAGCTTGATAGGGAAGTTCAGCGGGTCCTGCCGACTCTGGTTTTTCACCTGATACAGGGCTTCTTCTACCTCACTCAGTGCTGCCATCACCTTCGTGCTTTTACTATTCTTTTGCTCAGCCAGCTTTTCCTTGATCTTGCGGATCTGAATTACCGCTTCGTTGGCCTGGCTGGTTTTATTACGGATGGCCATGGCCAGTTGAAATTGCTTCTGAATGTCTTCCTCACTCACATCCTCCAGCCGAGGGTCCAGTTTGACTTCTATCGGATGGGTCATGGACGTGCCATCGGCGGTGATCTTCACCTGATAGGTGCCGGGAGGGGCCATAGGGCCCTGCGTGGGTCGGGCACTCCACATGATCATGCCTTCAAACTCGGTGGCTCCGGGGTAGCGCAGATCCCACTCAAAGCGGTTCAGGCCAGCCGCGGTGGTCGGCAGCTTATCTTCGGTGCCCTGGTAGACGGGCTCGGTTTCTTTTTTCTTTTCGTACTTGGGCTGATCACCCACAAAGGTACGGATCACATTTCCACTGGCATCCATGATTTCTATCCTGATGGTATCGGCCTGTTCGGCCAGATAGTACTGAAGTCCGGCTGCCTGCACATCACGGACTGCCGGATAGGGCTTAAAGAAATGAAATGCTGCATTGGCCAGTTCTTCACTGTATTCCCGAATGGGAGCAATATCATCCAGCACGTAGATCGAGCGTCCGTGGGTGCCAATCACCAGGTCATTCTCCGTAACAATCAGGTCAGCGATCTGGGTATCGGGCAGATCCAGTTGAAGCGGACGCCAGTTTTCTCCGTCATTGAAAGATACCCACACTCCGTGCTCCGCTCCGGCATACAGCAGCCCGGGCTGGGTAATGTCTTCCCGCACGCTGTGGATGTAATCATCCCCTCGGATGCCCGAAACAATCTTTTTCCAGGTCTTACCGTAATCATCGGTTTTCCAGATGTACGGTGCCCGGTCATCCATCTGGTACCGTTTGCCCGCAATGTAGGCCGTACCGGGCTTATGCCGGGAGGCATCAATGATGCTGACCCGGGTATGTTCGGGCATGTCGGGGGGAGTAATGTTCTCCCAGTTAGCTCCGTGGTCTCGCGTAATATGCACCAGTCCATCATCGGAACCAGCCCAGATGGTGTTTACATCGTGAAAAGAGGGTGCCAGGGCAAACACCGTGGCGTATATCTCCGGACCATTCATATCCTTGGTAAGCACTCCTCCACTTAAACCCAGGGTAGCGGTATCGGCCAGGGTCAGGTCCGGGCTGATCTTCTCCCAGCTTTGGCCTTCGTCGGTGGTCATCCACACATGCTGGGAGCAAGTATACAAACGGTTGGGGTCTAATGGCGAGAAAACGATGGGGAAGGTCCACTGCCAGCGTTCGGGCAATGCACTGGAGGGCTCACCCGAGAAGAAGCGGGGATATACCTGCACATCGCGTATCTGTCCGGTCATCCGGTTATAGCGCGTCAGCAAAGCACCCTGGCTTCCGGCGTAGAAGATGTCGGGGTCTTTCGGGTCCTGAGCGATGTATCCGCTTTCTCCGCCCCCTACCGGATAAAACCAGTTGAGGGTTTTGTTGGTGTTCTGCCGGGCCAGCATATGGTCCCAGCCTTCGTTGGGGATCGCCAGGGTGGAATTGTCCTGCTGCGCTCCGGCCACATGGTAGGGAAAGTCATTGGTTACCATGATATGATAAAGCTGAGAGGTAGGAAAATCTTCGTCGGTCCAGGACTCGCCCCCGTTGGTAGAGATGGTTCCACCGCCATCATTAGAGGCGGCCAGCCGGGTAGAATCAGTCGGGTCAATCCACAGGTCGTGGTTATCACCGTGGGGCACATCAATCACCTTATCAAAGGTTACTCCGCCATCGGTAGATTTGTAAAAGCCCACATTCAGGCCATATACGCCGTCTTTATCCAACGGGTCAGCGTAGAGACGGGAATAGTAAAAAGCGCGTTGCCGCAGCTTGCGTTCGTCATTCACCCGTTTCCAGTTCATCCCCGCATCATCGGAACGATACACTCCCCCACTATCGGCTTCCACAATCGCCCACACCCGGTTCGGATCTACCGGAGATACGGTGACGCCAATCTTTCCGACGGTGCCTTCCGGCATGCCGGGTTTCCGGGTAAGCTCGGTCCAGGTATCCCCTCCATCGGTAGATTTAAACAGGCCGGAATCACCTCCACCACCCCACATTTTCCAGGGGGTACGGTATACCTGCCAGAGCGATGCGTAGACCACTTCCGGGTTGGTGCGATCAATAATCAGGTCTACTCCTCCGGCCTGATCGCTTTTGTACAATACTTTTTTCCAGGTGTCTCCTCCATCTTCGGTCTTAAAAATACCACGTTCTTCATTGGGTCCATAGGGATGTCCCAGGGCGGCCACATACACAATATCCGGGTTGGTGGGGTGTACTCGCACTCGGGCAATAGCCTGCGTCTCTTTCAGCCCGATGTTCTTCCAGGTTTTACCGGCATCAGTTGATTTATAGACCCCGTCTCCCTGCATGATATTACCCCGAAGCTGAGTTTCACCGGTTCCGATGTACACAATATCGGGATTGGTTTCGGACACGGCTACCGCGCCCACGGATGAGCTGTTAAGCTGCCCGTCCGTTACCGGGTTCCAGTTCAACCCTCCGTCTATGGTTTTCCAGAGCCCTCCTCCCACGGCCCCGAAGTAGTATTCCTGCTTTCGCTGAGGGCTACCGGAGATACCGAGGGATCGTCCTCCCCGGTTGGGCCCGATATTGCGCCATTTCATGCCCTCAAAAAAATCAGGGCTCCCTGATTCATCAACCGCAGCTGACTGGGCCGATAGCTCGGTAACATATACTGATAAGGACAGGCTGATCAAGAGGGTCAATAAATGCCTGCCAATGGTTTTCATTTTTTTCATGCTATGTAAAAGGTTAGGAGTTAGCCTATGGGGCGGATTGCAGCAATGAATACGTTATACGTAAGCATTGTGTAATTGTGCGTTGTTGGTAGTAGCCATGCCAGTCCCTGAGGGGTTTCACCCGATCAGGCTAATGGGAGGATCTTAAGAAATGGGGTTACCCATCCCAAAAACCATTTAATTTTATTAACTCTGATACTTACTCCGAGAGTCAATAGTTGTTGAGCAAGGATATAAAAATTTTATTTTAGTAAAAAGCGAAAATTTAACTTTTTATTGTAAAAATAAAATAAAACACAACATATTTTATTGTTTATTGCAATGTTTTAGATATATACATTTTATGATATGCATGTAAATTGGAAGCTCAATAATACAGATGACAAGATAGGGCATTGATACCATATTGTGCTATAAAAAATGAGCACATTCATTTTCCGCTCCGTGATTAATTAAAAATTGTATCACGTCGGCAGTTCATTATTACAAATATTTTACCGAATTTCGTGAATTATTGTCATTGTCATCATTACCATCGCGGAGGAACGTAGCGAACAACACCCCGAATAGGAAATACCGCCATCAGCAGACGAAAACCAAACCACTGACCAAGTATTTTAACCTCCTCACATTGCTGATTGATTACCCCGGGCAGAGAGATGATACGACTCCGGTTTATTTTTAATATCTTAAGTTTTGCAAGTCAAGAAAACAGAAATAAGCATTTATGCTACTCCCCGGCATCCTCTTTTGCGGAGGCTGATGGGGTTATTTCTGTTGGTGTGCCTAACCACTCCTTTTACCGGCACCTATCTTTGGCTAACCTATCAGCAACATCAGCATAAAGAAGAAGTAAAAAGTCAGTTAGCAGCTCAAACAAGCAAGGATGAACTCGTTTTACTTAAGTTTACCCCGACTGAAAGTCAAACGGAGCTTCGCTGGGAGCACTCCCGGGAATTTGAGTACAACGGACAGATGTACGACATCGTGGAAACCTCCACCCGCAATGACACGATTTACTACTGGTGCTGGTGGGATCATGAAGAAACCAAGCTGAACCGTCAGCTTACTGCGTTGTTAGCCAATGAATCGGAGGAAAATGATAAAAAGAAGGAGCAACAGGAACGGGTCATCAGCTTCTATTACTCTTTATATCATGCTGATACTGATCAGTGGCAGTCTTATTTATACTCCTGGAAAGAACAACCCAAGGGTTACTATTTCCTGAGGTACGTCTCTCCAAATTATTCTCCTCCGGTTCCTCCTCCCCGCCGGGGTTAAACAAATACCGGAAGGCATCTCTCCCGTCCCCAAAAGGGCCGGTGTTGTACTATGCCCTTTTCCCAAATTCTATTTGTTTAACAAGACATTACCATGAAAAAATCATTACTTTTCTTGTGGTCATGCCTGGGTATATGCTATATGGCTCATTCCCAGGTCATCACCATTAAAGATCAAAAAACTGCCGAACCACTGGAGCTGGTTACACTCATCAGCGAAAACGCCAAAGCCACCGTCACCACCAATGCCCAGGGGCAAGCCGATATTTCAGTGTTTAAAGGAGCTGACGATATCGTCATCCGCTCCCTGGGCTACGAACCGCTGATAAAGCGCTATGCTGAACTTGAATCTGACCCTTCTTTACTACAGTTAATTCCCTCCAGCGTGAACCTCAATGAGGTTGTCATTTCCGCTACCCGCTGGAATCAGACCTCTACCGATGTTCCTTCAAAAATCACCACCATCTCGGCTCAGGAAGTAGCCTTGCAAAACCCGCAGACAGCAGCGGACCTGCTGGGATCTTCGGGCGAGGTATTTATCCAGAAAAGCCAGCAGGGCGGCGGAAGCCCCATGATCCGGGGATTTGCCACCAACCGACTGGTGTATACGATAGACGGTGTGCGGATGAATACCGCGATTTTCCGGGGCGGAAACATCCAAAACGTGATTTCCCTCGATCCTTTCGCTATTGAGAAAACAGAAGTATTCTTCGGACCGGGGTCGGTGATCTACGGCAGCGATGCGATCGGGGGAGTGATGAGCTTTCAAACGCTTACGCCTCAACTATCATTAACCGACAAAACCCTGTTATCGGGAGATGCTTCCCTACGCTATGCTTCGGCCAATCAGGAGAAAACGGGGCATTTTGATATCAATATTGGCTGGAAGCAATGGGCTTTGGTCACCAGTGTAAGCCATAATGACTTCGATGACTTACGCATGGGCAGCCATGGTCCCGATGAATACTTGCGACCGTTCTATGTGGAACGACAAAACGGAGAGGATGTAATCATCACCAA
This sequence comes from Cyclobacteriaceae bacterium, assembly GCA_040222715.1. Lineage (GTDB taxonomy): Bacteria > Bacteroidota > Bacteroidia > Cytophagales > Cyclobacteriaceae > Tunicatimonas. The sequence continues at coordinate 87,899 of JAVKCN010000154.1, forward strand.
TGATGATCCTCAGGTGCAACGCCCCTCGGGTTATGCCCAGACGAACCTCATGCAGAAAATACGGTTCAAACCCAATGAAAAGTGGGATATTCAGTACGGCTTTCACTATTCTGAAACTTCCGAGTATTCCCGCTATGACCGGCATGTACGGTACAAAGATGGGCAGCCCCGCTATGGTGAGTGGAATTACGGTCCTCAGAAGTGGATGATGAACAATTTGAATATTACTCAAACCGCCAACAATGCCTTGTATGATCAGATGACCATCCGGCTTGCGCAGCAGTATTTTGAAGAAAGCCGCATCAGTCGGGACATTGACAGCCCTGATCGCGAAATTCGTACGGAAAAAGTAGATGCTTATTCTATCAACCTGGATTTTAACAAGTCCCTACCGGTGGGCAATAAGCTGTATTATGGATTGGAAGCCGTCCAAAATAAGGTCAATTCAATCGGAGTGAACGAGGACATTAGCAGTGGTATCAGCATGCCTGGCCCGGCCCGCTATCCTCAGGCCACCTGGACTTCTCTGGCAGCCTATGTCTCCGACCAGTTCAGGGTTACTGATAACTTCCTGCTACAGGCCGGACTGCGATACAACCAGTATGTACTGGATGCCACGTTTGATACCTCCTTTTATCCATTTCCTTTTACAACTGCTAATCTGGATGACGGAGCATTAACCGGAAGTTTGGGCTTTGTTTACCGCCCCACTGAAGAATGGGTCATCAGTGCCAATGCTGCCACGGCCTTCCGATCACCCAATGTAGACGATGTAGGAAAAGTATTTGATTCTGAACCAGGATCGGTGGTCATACCCAACCCCAGTCTGGAAGCAGAGTACGCCTACAATGCCGATTTGGGCATCACCAAAGTATTCGGAGATGTGGTAAAGATTGATCTGACCGGATATTACACTTTGCTTCAAAACGCGCTGGTAAGACGGGATTATACCCTCAACGGGCTGGACAGTATTGAGTATGATGGAACGCTAAGCCAGGTTCAGGCCATACAAAATGCAGCGGTTGCCCATGTATACGGAGTGCAGGCAGGAGTGAAAGTAAAACTACCTTCCGGTTTCGGATTCTCCTCCCAATTCAACTACCAGAAAGGCGAAGAAGAGCTTGATGATGGTACCACCAGTCCTTCCCGACACGCCGCGCCCTCATTCGGTGTATCGAGACTGACGTATACCGCCAATAAACTGAATCTACAGCTTTACGCCATGTATAGTGGAGAAAAGAAGTTTGAAGATTTACCCGAAGAAGAACAGGGAAAGGATTATATCTACGCAATAGATGCTAACGGGAATCCGTATTCCCCGAAATGGTACACCTTGAATATCAAGGCGATGTATCATTTTAATGACTACCTCTCGGTGAGTGCCGGATTGGAAAATCTTACGGACCAGCGATACCGACCTTATAGCTCGGGCATCGTGGCTCCGGGAAGGAACTTGATTCTTTCACTAAAAGCAAGCTTCTGATACAGCATCAATCCCTGCGGTTACTGATTGGGTAATGGCAGGGATTTTCCCATGCTGGATACACATCTATTCAATCATAATTTTCCGGATGAAGACCTTATCATCACGCTGAATGCGGAGCATGTACAATCCGGGTGGAATGGGCCGGGACAGACCGGATAATTGTATGGGAAGCGGAAACTCACTGTAGAATAATGTTTGCTGAATGATCACCTGTCCATCCATGGAGGTGAGACTAAGCGAAATATCCTTCTGATACCACAACAGGTTCTCTAGGTAAAATTCATCCCGTGTGGGATTAGGATAAATCTTTAAGGCCCGATCTTCATAATCTTTTTTGCTACTGGTCACACTACGTACCACCACCACTTTACTGATCAGGTTGGTGCAACCATCCTCCCGAACGGCCAGCATCCGAATGGGATAAACTCCCGCAGTATCAAACTGGGGCGTGATGCGGGCAGACTGGTGGGTAAAGCGCCCATCGCCCAGATCCCACTGCCAGCTAATTGCACGATCATCGGCTTCATCCATTGGATAGGCCTGAAAAACAGCCATGTCCGGTTCGGAGAGGTAGATTGTATCCGCCGACACTTTAAAATCAGCAAACTGATTGATAATCACCTCTACTGCCGAGGCCTCACTCTCCTTCAGACCTTCCAGACTGGTCACGTAAATTGTGGTATTGACCGAAACCGAATCCAGCATCAGGGCCTCGCCTTTATGAATCGGGTTTGTAAGACTTGCGTCCTCATAAAAGTAAAACAGACGGCCATTGGAGGGAGCAATGGTTACGGGTTCTCCCTGGCAAATGCGCAGGGCCGACAGATCAGGTTTCTCACTATCGGTGCGTAAGATGGATTCTTCCAGGGTATAAGTACAGGATAGATCCGCAGAGTCTACCGTGTACGTAAGCCGGAAATTCCAGTCCTCCTGGGCGAGTTCGACCAGATCATAGGTAAAACCTGCCTGTTGGCTGACCAGGGTTTCATTCACATACCAATCATAACGAGTGATGGCACTGGTGTCCCCCTCCAAGCCAATATCCAGCATATATTTAGAGGAAAGGTCTTTGGTGTCCAGGGCATAGGTAATGTGTAGATCAGGTTTCCAAACCGAGATAAGTACGGGTACGGGTCGGCTATCAATGGTTCCTTCGCTGTTTACGACATAAAAAGTCGTACTTTCCTCAATCACTTCCGTGGTATACTGACTTCCTTCGTACAACAAGCTACTCAATTTTTCATCCGCATAGACTTTGATCTGTTGGGTATTTACGGCTTGCAACATAACGGATTCCCCTCCACAAATCAGTTGGTCGGTCAGCTGAGGAGTTATGGCTCGTCGCACCACCGTAATTTCCTTTGATAAGGTGGTAGAACACCCAGGTTCGCTCATGGTGGTTAACTGAAGCGTATAAGTACCAGGTTGGCTATATTGAGTTTGAGGGTGTTGCTGCGTACTTTTATATCCATTTCCAAAATCCCAGAGCCAAGCCACCGCATCCACACTTTCATCCTGAAACGTCAGTCGCGTATTGTTTGATTCGTCGAGAAACAGGGTATCATTTTGCCAGCTAGGATTGAGGGTATCCAACACCGAGAACTGGGCGGTAGACTCTTTAATCCTGACAGTAATTTTTCGTAAACGTCCTTCGTACCCATCGGCCAGTGAGGCAGCGTAGAATACCGTATCCTGCGTAATACCAGTGGTCGTCAGTTCATTCCCTTCGATAATTAAATTAGCGCCGAGCGCGTCTTGGTAAAACCGATGGGTATCTGCTAATTCGATGTTCGCTACACTATCGGTACAGACATTGACGGTAGCCAGCCAGTCAGGGCTAATACGGTACTCCTCGTACAGTACCTGAGCCTGGGCTACGGCCGACTGTAATTCAGCGAGGCTAGCCCCAGCCACCCAGGCAAAGGCTACCCGTTCTCCCTTACCTATGGGAAGGTTGTCGATGGTAGCACTCAATAGTTGGGCTACATCGTTGCCCATACCGTTTGTTCCGGCTTGGGAGGAATTTACTCCTTCGGAAGCCCACTCGAGTTTTTCCCGTTCAGAAATATCGCTTGCCACATCGGTTGCATTTCCATTCAGGTCATGAAGATCCAAGGCCTGGTAATTGGGCGTTTGATTGGTCAAAAGGGCAAATCCGGAGTACGTTTGCTGATTGGCATCATAGGTATAGCCTAATTTATTGGCGGCATCCCATCCGGTACGGTTTGCCTCCTGATTTTCCAGGTTCCAATCAGCAAAAATGCCAATAGCTACATTGGTTAGGATGCTGTCTAATCGATTGGCGACCCGGTACTCAGCGATGATGTAATTCTGAGCGTCCGTAGTATCAGCCAGCCAGGTTTGTTCAATATGGGCATTGAAAGGATTGGTGGCATTTTCATCCGTAAAAGCAGAACGGATCTGGTGGGCAGGAACGGTAGCTGAGACAAAATGCATGCTTTCTTCCAGCGTAAAATCCTGCTCCCGGCTGAGGGGCTGAAAACTATTGATCAGATTGTCTGACACATGCGTAGAGTCCAGTCCCAGCAGCACTCCCGCTTCGGTGGCAATGACCTGATTCTGGTATTGAATCCTACCCCAGGTCCATCCGCTCGGGTCGTATCCGATTGTTCCATTACCTCCCACGGTGATTTTCAAATCATTTTTGGTTAGTGTTACATATTCGGGAGAGGAAAAAATAAAGAAGTACTGATAATCCTGATATGTGCCATCTTCCATTCCGACCCGAAAGATCAGTTGCTCATTTGCTGGCAAATCAGGATGCAATAGTACCCGAAATGGCTGCGCCGTATTGGAAACAGTTGCCAGCGAATCAATTGCGCCCGGCGTAAACACCGAATCCAGCACGGTTACATATTCTGAAGCAGTGGATAAAGTGATTTTGGTATTGGCACTGGCCGGGGAAAGCAGGTTCTGTATGTCAGCGCTAATCGTTAGTGTATCACCGTAGTAGGCATACCGCCCAGCGTGATTTTCGTAAGTGAAAGATGACAACCGCAGGGCTGGTGAATGAATGGGTTTCAATGCCCGGGCCATCTGTAATAACCCGCGCCCCAATGTCTCATCGTATCCCTGGTTTTTAGCCTGACCATACACATCTTTGGCCGACATCCGAAGCACTTCCATCACCTGTAATGCACTCAGATCGGGGTATTTAGCCCGCACCAACGCTGCTGCACCCGCGACCAAAGGGGCAGCAAACGACGAGCCTGATCCTTTACCGTAACTGTCTCCATTCTTGGTACTGTAGGTATTACTGCCCGGAGCCATCAAATCCACAAAGTAGCTATGAGTGGTTTGACCAACAAAGTCACCGTTGGCATCCGATATAGCTACCGACAGCACATGATCAAAGGAAGCAGGGTAGTAATTTTCCTGTTCACCTGAATTCCCGGCAGCGGCTACCACTACCGCATCTTTCTCCAGCACAGCATAATTGATCATATCCTGACCAAACTGGGAGGCCGCATTCGCCCCACCCCAAGACAGGTTGATCACTTTACACCCGTGGTCGGCCGCGTAAGCAATGGCTTCGTACCCAAAGGCAAAGGCGTTATTTTCAGATCGAAAGATTTTGATGGGCATATACGCCGCATGAAACCCCGAGCCGGCAATCCCCACATTATTATCTGAACTGGCACTTCCAATACCTGTGACCATCGTCCCATGATCACTGTAATCGGCAGTGGGATCGTTGTCGTTGTTGGCAAAGTCCCAGCCTACATAGTTATCAATATACCCGTCGCCATCATCATCTACTCCATTAATGGGATCGGTCTCGTTCCGATACAGGTTCTCCGTCAGGTCCTGATGGCCAAATTCCACTCCGGTATCCAGATAGCCGATCAGTATGTCTTTGTCGCCTCGCTCTATTGACCAGGCTTCGTAAGCTTGAATAGCCTCTAGTTGGTTCTGCTGCCCGTTTTTTGCGGCTTCCGGGTCGTTGGGAATGTATTCCGCCAGGGGTTTCAGCAAATAATAGGGTTCGGCGTAAATTACTTCTTCCAGCTCCAGTAGGCGATTGATGGTCGCCACAACATCCTGCTCCGTATGAAGACGATATATTTTCTCAGCAGATTCCTCCCGGGCCAGTATATCGGGCTGGCGCCGCTCTTTTAGTACCGACGCGACCTTTTTTGCCTGGGTGATCTCACGAATTTTGAGAAGCACATCGGATGATCCGCTTGCCGTACGGGCATTGGTGGTCGCTGAGGTTCGGACTTTCAACACAATTTCCCCCTCCAGATAGTCACGAGAAGTAATTCCGGGAGGCAATCGAAACGCCCTTTGCTGGGCATAAATATTACTTTTTCCCAACAGGAAGAAAAAGAGTATGATGATCGGTACGTTTCGGCAGATAATATTTCCTCGCATCCCCATAAATCGCTCGTGTATTGCTTACACTATTCACTAGCGAAAATTGGGTCAGGGAAAGGCGCTGCCGTTGGGTCTTTCAGAGAAACCCTACATGTGACACGTTTGTCAGGAGAACGAACCTTTTTTGGAGGTTAGAACTGCATTAATAGGATAAAAAATAAAGAGATTACAGGAATCCGCAATCTCTTTATAACATTTCAGGTAAATATCAGCCTGGCTTTTTTGATAAAGCAGGCATCATTTTGAAACTAAATACCCCATCAAGGGAAAATACCGCGGGCCAGATAGGCGGCCGCCACTTTCTCCAAGGCCGTAATGAAGGATGCTACCCGAAGATTGGGTGTTTTCTTGGTCTGCATCACTTCCCATATTGTTTGATAAGCACTTACCATCGTATCCTCCAAACCAGAATTTACAATATCAATCTCGCTGGCCCCGCGGATCAGCAGTGTTTTCTGGGCGTCGGAGAGTTGGCTTCCGGTAATCTCTTCCATCGCCCGCACCAAACCCTGGTTGGTAAGTTCCTCGTAGCGCTTATCCATGCGCCCGAATGCTACGTGGGACAGGTTTTTCAACCACTCAAAATAAGACACCGTTACCCCCCCGGCATTCAGGTAAAAATCAGGAAGAATCCGTACGCCTTTTTGCAGCAGAATGTTGGCGGCTTCGGTGGTCACGGGGCCGTTGGCAGCCTCACCAATAATTTTGGCCTGGATACGAGGAGCATTTTTCTCAGTAATTTGATTTTCCAAAGCGGCGGGCACCAGAATATCACACTCATATTCCAGCAGCTCATTGGCATTCTCAATATTCTTCGCGTTTTTGTAATTAAGTACCGCTCCGGTTTCCATTTTCAGTTGGTGCACTTCTTCCACATCCAGCCCGTTGGGATCGTAGATACCTCCATTGTACTCGGCAATCCCCGTAATGATGGCGCCGCCTTCCTGCAGGTACTTAGCCGAATAGTAGCCTACATTTCCCAACCCCTGAACAATGATGCGTTTCCCGGCTAGGCCGGGCGTGAGTCCCAGGTTTTTCATATCCTCTGTAATGCTTACCGCTTCACGTATTCCAAAGAAAACGCCCCTCCCCGTAGCTTCGGTTCTCCCCCGGATACCATGCAGAGAAATTGGTTTACCCGTTACGCAGGCAAAGGCATTGAGTTCGTCGCTGCTGAGGGAAGAATAGGTATCAGCCATCCAGGCCATTTCCCGGGCTCCGGTACCGTAGTCGGGGGCGGGAACATCTATTGCCGGACCGATAAAGTTTTTGCGAATAAGTTCGGTAGTATATCGCCGGGTGATTCTTTCCAGTTCGTTCACACTGTAGTTACGGGTATCAATCTGGACGCCCCCTTTTGCGCCACCGAATGGCACATCCACCAGGGCGCATTTATATGTCATCAGCGCAGCAAGCGCTTTTACTTCGTCTTCATTGACCCCCATGCTGTAGCGAATCCCCCCTTTCCCCGGGAGGCGATGGTGAGAATGTTGTACCCGAAAAGCGGTAATGACCTGATAATCGCCATTATCCAGTTTGATCGGAAAATGCATTTTGTAAATACTGTTGCACTCTTTAATCTGCTCGAGTAAACCCTGCGGGATCTGTAAGTACTTGGCGGCCTGGCCAACAAACTGGTTAACGTTGTCAAAAAAACTATAATTCTCCATTAATCGGTTGTTAAATTGTTGATTGCTAGATTTTTATTTTTTGGCTCTTGGTTCATTTTCTAAAGCAGCGTATCGCCCTGCTTCTACACCAGTGTTTTATCAAACGTATGTTGACGGACTAATAGAGAAACTAGTTGGCGGTAGACAGGTGCCCGTATGCCTACCGCTTACCAATCCGTCAATCAACACTTGATGAAATACAAGTAATGTCGTTTTTTTTTCCCTCTCAATATACAGTCACCGCTTTCACTTTCCCCTCAGTTAATCATTAATTCAACCCTCAAATTCCCCCTGGTTCCTGTACAGCCTCAGAGCAATGTAGCAATTTAACCATTCCAGCACAGGACTTAAGGAATATAAAAGTCAAATACAATATCGCGCATACAGCGAAAATGTTTTTTGGGGCATTGCTGATAGCCGATTTTTGAACAGGGGCGGCACGACACTTTATTGTTTTCCAGGATCGTAAATTTGGTGCGATAGGGATACATACCAAATGCCGGAATGGTATTTCCCCAAACACAAAAAATATTCTTCTTAAATGCAGCGGCTACGTGCATTAATCCAGTATCATGCGTAACTACATGATCGGCCTGACGGATGATGGAGGCTGACTGGTTAAGGTTGAACTTGCCACAGGCGTTGAACACCAGGGTTTTCTTATTTAACTCGAGCAGTTTAGGCTCCAGAGACGCGGTGGCTTCACTTCGCTCAAAAAAGCGCGCTACCTGTTCCCCCGTCTCCCGGTCGTTTTTATCTCCTAATAAGATAATGGGTTTATTGATTCGGTCGCATAACTCTATCATGCGGTCTACCGGTAGTTTTTTGGTATTGAATTGTGCGCCAATAGCATAGGCGACATACTCCTTCTGGTGGGTTTCAGGCAACCACGAACGTTCTACCTCGTCCTGTTCTGGTATAAAATAATCCAGGCCCAGGCTGTCCATTTTCACGCCGAGGGGAGCGACGGTTTCCATATATCGGTCTACGATATGCACATTCGGCAGCTTGTTTACCTTGAGGTTCACCATCAACCACTTTTCAATGTTGAGTTTGGGAAAGCTGTAACTTTTCACTCCCAAGCGTTTTTTTATAATTTGGGTGCGAAGGTTATGGTGCAGATCAATCACATAATCAAAGTTCTCTCGTTTTAGTTGTTGAATAAGGAGAGACAATTTACCTTCCAGCACATGAATTTTGTCCAGGTATGGATTGTTGGCTAGTATAGCATGATATTGTTTTTTTGTGCAGTAGTGTACTTCGACATCCAGTTGGGTTTTTAAAGTGCGGGGCACCGGAGTTGTTAAAACAATATCGCCAATGGAAGAAAAGCGTAGGATCAGAATCTTGAGTTTTTTCGCCATGCGGCAAATATAAGGAATGAGTGAATGTTTGATTGGGAAGACGAATGAATAATAACAATATTCATTTACCGTGATAACGACTCCCCTTTCAAAACTCGTAAAATTTTTCACTTTATGTTGTTCATACATTCTTTCTTTTAATCCTTGGTACTTCTTCTTTTAAAATTTTTAAAATTTCAGTAAATTTCTTTAGGTCTTTTTGTTGTTATAGTAGCAGATACCACATGACATAACCCATTTTTATGAATCAATGGATTTACTTTAGCTTTATTTTCTTTTGTATTCCGCAGCTATTTACCTCGGCCTGGGCTCAGATTGTGCAATCGGAGCGCATAGAGATTGAAATAGACGGAAGTAGCAACGACTTTGTGGTCGTTTCGGCCGAAGACCGGGGGCTGATGTTATTCCGGGAAACTGAAGAACGGCAGCGGGATGGCAATAAATTCTGGGAGTTTATCTACTACGATACCAACCTACAGGAGAAATGGAAGCGTACTTATGCCCTCAGCAGCCTGTTGACCCTGCGGGGCTATGACTACGACCGGGGACAACTGTGTGTTTTATTTCAGAAAGGACAATATCAGGACAAAGCCATGGAAATGATCAACATGGAAGTAGCTTCGGGCGATACTGCTTACCATACGATACGGCGGATTGTACCTGTGAACCTGGAATTTTTTGAGATCATCGGGCAAACCGTGGTGCTGGGTGGCAATGTGAACTACAAGCCCGTAGTGGTCCACTACGACATGCTTCTTCGCAAAATCAAAGTACTCCCCGACATCTACCGGGAGAATGGTGAGATCATTGATATCATCCCGAACAAGACTGATAATACCTTCGATGTACTGATTGCCGAAACTACTCCGGAGAAAATTAAAACAGTAACAGTGAAGGCCTACGATCAGTATAGTAATCTGCTACAAAGTACTCCCCTGGACCCGCAGGGACGGCGCAACTTGCTGGATGCCCAGGTGACGGAATTTGATGGGCAACGGCAGTTTTTGGCGGGTACCTACGGCCCCAAGCGCTCGCGTTACTCCCGAGGTTTATTCATTGCGTCACTGGCCCCCGATGGAGAGCAGCAGATACGGTACTACAATTACGCTGACCTGGAAAATTTCTTTGGGTACATGCGCGAACGCCGCGAAGAACGGGTGAAGCGCCGGATGGCGCGTAAAAAACAGGAAGGTCGTAAAATTCGCCTTAACTACCGCATGGTGGTGCATGAGCTGATTTCCGATGGCGATAAATACATCATGCTGGGCGAGGCTTATTATCCCAAGTACAACAGTTACTACTACAGCGGATTTTACGGATACGGCTCGTCCCGCTACAACAATATGTACTTTGATGGCTACCGCTATACCCACGCTATTGCTGTTTGTTTTAATAAAAAAGGTGACCTGCTGTGGGATCATGCCTTCAAGCTGGACAATGCCAAGAGTATGCAACTCAAACAACTCGTACACATCTCTTCGCAGAAAGACCGGGTTGTGCTGATGTACTCCTATGATGGTGAGATTACCTCTAAAGTGATTCAGGACAATGGCGCGGTACAGGATATGGTGACCAGTGAGGTGGCGCTACCGAATCCGGCCGACGAGGTGAAGAAAAACGACAAAGAGGTTTACGGTATTGAGAAATGGTACGACGAATATTTTTACGTGCATGGCACGCAGGATATCCGCTCTATCGCTGATTCCGGCCTGAGCTCCAGTAGAAAGGTATTTTTCATCAATAAGGTAGCATATAACTAACGAGGGCTGACTTCCGGCACATACGCCGAAAGATTCTTAACTACCTGAGATAGAAAAAGTCATCAATCTTTCCATCATTCAATCCTTGTACTTACCTTGCGGCGTCAATCAATGGTCAATGCATGGAGGAACGCAAATGTATTATCAATGCCCCCCTACTCGATGTGATGCTGCATCGGTTGTGCCATCAGCTTATTGAAAACCACGCACAGTTTTCCAATACCGTGCTCATGGGTTTACAACCCCGGGGCATCTTTTTTGCCGACCGCATTCAGCGGAGGCTGGAAACCATTTTAGAGAAAAAAATAGACAAAGGCTATCTGGATACGACTTTCCACCGGGATGACTTCCGTCGGCGTGATACCCCCCTGACACCCAGTAAAACCGTAGTGCCGTTTTTAGTAGAAGACAAAAATGTCATCTTACTGGATGATGTGCTGTATACCGGGCGTTCAGTACGGGCAGCCCTCGATGCCATGGTCACTTTTGGCCGCCCCCGCAAAGTGGAACTGATGGTACTGATCAACCGCAAATACACCCGTCACTTACCCATCGAACCCGATTATGTGGGCCGGGCCGTAAACACCATTGACTCCCAGCGCGTGCTAGTAGAATGGGATGAACAAAGTGATGAAGACGGCGTATGGATCACTTCAAAAGCAACTAATTAACCAATGGCGACCGATACTCCCACCAAAACCTTACAGAGTCCTCACCTTTTAGGTATCAAAGATTTGTCGCGTGAGGAGATTGAGTTGATTTTTGATACAGCCGACAATTTCAAAGAAGTACTGAATCGCCCGATCAAAAAGGTGCCTTCCCTGCGGGATATTACCATTGCCAATGTTTTCTTCGAGAATTCTACCCGCACCCGGTTATCGTTTGAGCTGGCTGAAAAGCGGCTCTCGGCCGATGTAGTAAATTTTTCATCTTCTTCCAGTTCAGTAAAAAAAGGAGAAACCCTGCTGGATACGGTGAACAACATCCTGGCCATGAAAGTAGACATGGTGGTGATGCGCCACGCCAGTCCCGGGGCTCCGCATTTCCTGGCCCGTCATATCAATGCCAATGTAATCAATGCCGGAGATGGCACCCATGAGCACCCCACGCAGGCCCTACTGGATACCTATTCCATTCGGTCTAAGTTTGGAAAGGTGGAAGGCAAAAAAGTAGTCATTGTGGGAGATATTATGCACTCACGTGTTGCGCTTTCCAATATTTTCGCTTTACAAAAGCTGGGAGCTGAGGTAATGGTCTGCGGTCCGGCTACCCTATTGCCCAAGTATATTACCCAACTGGGAGTGAAAGCCACGCTGGATATTCGAGAGGCGTTACAATGGTGCGATATTGCCAATATTTTACGGATTCAACTGGAGCGACAACAAGTCAAATACTTTCCTTCACTTCGGGAATACTCCCTGTATTACGGGGTCAACCGGGATTTACTCAATAGCCTGGACAAACCCATTACCATCATGCACCCGGGACCTATTAATCGGGGTGTAGAACTCAACAGTGACGTAGCCGACTCGGAGCACGCTATTATCCTGGAGCAGGTAGAAAATGGCGTAGCAGTGCGTATGGCAGTGCTCTATTTACTGGCCTCCCAGAAAAGGGAAGCCGTTTAGTATTCACTCCGCGCTTTCTGATTTACCAGCCTGTTTCCGCTATCCTATCTTCGAATCAGAACTTTCCCAGTGCTTGCTTTACCTTCTCCCCATTTAACACGATAGACGTACATTCCCTCCGAAACTTCCTGACCTTGCGTATCTTTTCCTGACCATTGTAGGGTATGGTATCCTGATGGTAGTGTGCGATTCAGGGTCTTTACTAGTTGTCCTACGGTATTAAAAATGGTCACGCTTACTTCAGAAGACAACTGCCCTTCCGGCACTGACACCGGAATGGATAACTGACCCGATGTTGGATTGGGATAAGGTTGCCCAATAGCGAATTGCGTTGGCTGCATTTTATCCGTTATTTCATCTTGGGTACCGTAAAATAATTGAAATTTATGTTCACCCGATAACGCAAACGTATACGAAGATTGGTCACGAAGATTTACCTGGTTGAGGTTTTCCAGATCCAGCAAAATAAGTTCGTAGCTGCTGTTACCAAAATTTTGAGCGTCCCAGGTAAGGGTAGCCTGAGATGATTCCCCCGCGGCCACCACAAAATCCCATACATAGGAAGACTGGGTAGGAACAATATCTTTCGTGAAGTTTTCCAAAAAGAATTCCTCATGGGGAAAGTTCAGTTCCAGATGATCGAGCAAACGTGGTGGGGTGAAATCATCGAACCGATCTCCCGATAGTTGCGCCTCAGGATGCATCCCAATGCCCCCCATGGAATAGGTACGATCACTGCTTTGAAGGTTCAATGGTATAAACCAGGCATTGGCATCCAGGTTTGCACTAAAGGAGTTTTTTGGTTTTACACTGCTCAGTCTGGCATGCGCGGTAACCGGAATTTTGAGGGTCACCGACGCCTCCCCAATGACTTCAACAAATGCTCCTTCAAACGATTGAAGAGCCGTTTCACCGGTAACCCAGTCACCACCTTTCCACTTAATCAATGTTTCATCAACTGCATCGATACCAGCAACTCCCAGACCTTTGTTGTAATCAATCACCGCTCCCCAGTCAATGCGGAACAGAAATGGGTTTCCAATGAGGTTCTGGCCTTCTGCCAGCGTGATTGATACCGCATTATCCGTAAGATCTACGGCCTCCCCAGTCATGGTGATATTACCGGTAAAATTGCGATAAGCAAACATATAGCCCACCCCTGGTTCAAAAGAAGTAAATCCCTGCTGATGCTGCTGATAGGCCTGCTGGGATGGCAGGTACTTATATAAGGCCCACTTTCCAGTTCCATCAGTTTTATACCCCTCCAGTTCCTCAAAGGCTCCCGTCACCGATTGAGATTTAAGGGGAATAGCAATCATCTGATAATCAGAATCTTTCGGATTCTTGGCATCCACAATGGGAGATACCCTCTCCAGCGTAATATCGGTGAACGTTTGATAAATCACATTATGGGCTGACTCGGCTTCATTGCCGGCATTATCCGCCGCGGCAACGTAAAACTCCATTCCAATCTCGGTTGCGCTGAATAAAGAAGCCAGGCTAGCGGCGGAGAGCGTGACAGTATACCTACTTTCACCTTCTAAGCTCATCACCTCGGAACTGTAGGTGCTGCTGCTGACAGCTTTATAAAATAAAGTAACGGAAGCAGCATTAACCCCTGAACCTTCATCGGTAACATCTGCAGAAAGGGTAATATCCCCGCCCCCATAAGGGTCGGTAAAACCACCAATAACAATTTCCGGCGCAACTACATCTACCTCTGAGTTGATGGTAAAGGAGCCCACTTCCTGTGTGTCGGTTTCATTGATCACAATACTGATTGAATAGGACTCCCCTTCTTCGAGGGCTTCTCCGTGCACCTTAAAAACAATTTGGCTATCGGTTTGCGTAGTCGGTGTCATTGTACCGCCATTGAACAATAAGCCCACTTCCGCCAGGCCCCTGCCGAAGATCGTAACGTCCGTATTAATTGGCCCCTGAGTAGGTGCAATGCTATCTACTTTGGGAACTACAGGTACGATATCATCAACAATTGTTATGTTGTTCGCGTAGGGAATAGGCTCTCCTCCCTCGGGCGTCACCACCAAAGCGTACTCACCAACTGCTAGTTCGGGTACAGTAATACTGATGGTTGAGTCTGCCTTGATGATACTCACCTCAGCGATCACGGTTTCATCCAGTTTCACTTCCGGATTAGTCCCAAAGCCACCGCCTTCAATCGTCAATTCACCTCCCACGGCTACTTCTTCCGGGGTCACCTGACTGATGAAAGGCTCGGTAGGAATTTCTCCGACCAAAAACTTTTCGGGAAATACGACCTCGTTTCCATTGGGCAAAACCACTTTTATATCATAATAGCCATCGGCTACCTCAGGCACCACCACCTCAAGCTTGGTTCCTTCCGCGAATACCTGGGTTACTACGGCTTCGGTCTCTCCGAAATACACGACGGCGGTACCGATAATGGAACCGAAATTAGCACCATAAACCGTAATGACATCAGCAGGATCACCCGTAAGCACGCTCAGTTCCGTCAGTTTGGATGTGGGACTGCTTTGAATATTGTTGGTAAGGGATAGTACCAGATTGGTTTCTGAAACTTCAAAATCACCATCCTCAGCATAAGCGACAACGATATCCTGGTCGCCATCATTATCAATATCATCCGATATTATGGCTTTGGGTTTTCCTTTCGGCACATTCACCAATGTTTCTTTGGTAAAAGCAGCGCTCCCATTATTTTTAAACCAAACGAGGATTCCATCTTCGCCAGCGTCGCCATCATTTTCCGAGCCTACCAGAATATCCAAATCACCATCACCATCCACATCCGTTGCATCCACTGCAAAAGGCTTTTTCGTTGAGCCAATGGATTGGGGAGTAGCGAAGGTGCCATCACCCTGGTTTTTAATGAGGGTAATACTTCCTCCGTCATTGGAAATGACCACCACATCCAGGTCTTTATCATTGTCAAAATCTGCCAGGGCCGCTCCCCGCGGATTATCTACGTGGCTGTTATTGGCAATGACGACCGGGAGATTAAAATTTCCGCTTCCCAAATTTTTATAAAATAGCACCTGATCTTCATCAGCGTCCTCACTTTCTTCTTTATCCCGGATCACCAACACTAAATCCAACAAATTTTCAGGATCATTATCGATATTACCGACCACCACTTCCCGAGGCAACCCATCGGTTTCATCAATCTCAATGCCATTACTAAAGGTGCCGCCCTCGTTACGAAACCACACCAAATTTTGGCTGAAAAAATTAGCCAGTACAATATCAGCATCCCCATCATTATCCATATCACCCGCATACACATCACTGCTACCCTGGTAATCCGTCGTAATCGTTAGAGGAGCACCAAAGCTATTGCCCTGATTTTTATACCACCTTAGTTCACTTCCGCTGTTGGGATCATCCGCCATGACGACATCCGGCCCATTGACACCATCAAAATCGGCGCTGGCCACCGTACGGGGATCATCCAGGTTGTTCTCAAGAGGAATTGCTCCGGAAAACTGTCCTTCATTATTTCGATACCACTGAATTTTACTCCCTAGTTTGAAGGCCACCGTCAGATCCAGATCCCCATCGGTATCAATATCTGCAAACACGGCATCACGCCCTCCCAGGATTTCTTTCTCTACCGTTTGTGATGCGAAATCTGGATGAATAAAAACATCCAGTTCCTCCTTCATTTCCTTAAATCTGGCAAGAAAGCTGTTTTTAGTAGCTTCATCACCACTGGCATCCCGATTCCAGTCGGCAAACCCACCAACATAAACAAACCCGTCTGCCACAGCAATTGCATTGCCAAAATCAAGGTGGTTGCTTCCGAAACGTTGTACAAAGGAAGGTGCCGATATATCAGAGTCAAACACTGCCATGAAAGCATCCGCTTCGTTGATATTCTGCACTCCTTCAAAAAAACGGCTATCTCCCACCCCCTGGGTTACACTACTTACCCGCCCGGTAACATATACATTATTGCCTCTCGTCGTTACTTCATATCCCTGCTCAAAACTTCCATCTCCTTTCCCCCCCACCTGATACACCTGCTGAAATGATCCGTTTAAGGCATATTTTGCAAGAAAAAAGTCATAATCTAATGAGCTTGCTGCTTTAATACTTGATGCATTGGTATGATTAGGGTCAAAATCAACAGTCCCCCGGAAGTCTCCTGTAATGTAAAAGGCATTATTGTCCAGCGCCAGACTTCGGCTTCGATCGTCGTTCCCCGCCCCGAATGAAAAGGCAAAGTCAAAATCGTTCGCACTGACATCATATTTACCGTAAAACGCATCCCGGTTCCCATTGCTAGTCCGGGTAATGGCATCCGGGAAGGCAAGGTTACCACTAAACTCTCCGGTTATATAGGCGTCTCCTTGGTTATCGATATCAATCCCGGAAGACCGGACTATATCATTACCTTTCGCGACGGTCCCGGTAATGAAGCTATTCAGATTTTTATCAAACACTAAAACAAAAAGCCCCTCATTGGGTGCGGTATCAGTAAAGGGAGTTGTTTCCAGACCAAAACTCTCAGGGTACAGTTCTATGGTCTTTTCAAAAATCCCGGTGATGTATACATTTCCGTTATCGTGTACGGCAACATTGGAGGCCTGCTCATCTTCTGCGGAAGATGACTGTATCCTTTTTATAAAATCCAGATCATTATCCAACAATGCCACATAAATATCGACATCATCTCCTGATTCTCCTCGTGCCTGTCCTACCACATATACCAATGTTCCGTCGTTGCTCAGGGCAATATTGTTAGCCCGATCGTTAAACCCTTTGTAGTCCAGTGGAATTGCACGTATGAGTTTCCCGTCTGCGCCGTATTTGGCTACGAAGATATCGGTATTAATATCACTGGCATCGGTATTGTTATCAACCGAGGTCAGGCGGCCTGCCGATGTACCTTCCGGGTCGAGGTTAATAGTACCGCTAAAGTAGCCGGTGATATATACATTTCCCTGGCTATCAGTTGCTACTCCGGTTACTTCATCTTCCTTTTGCCCGCCTTCGTTCTCAAACTTCCAGTTATTCAGTTCAAAATCCTGAGACAGCCCTGTGAAGGGCAAAAGGCAGATGCTCAGGATAATATATAGGGTTAGGTTCGGTATATTCATGATTCACACGATGTCAAATTTCATCATCTTAGTTTTCACTCAGACTATAGGTTGGCGGCGCCTCAATGGGATTTTCAGAATCAGTACCATCACCTCTTAGAATAAAATAGAGGGCCGCACCGGCTCCTACTGAGGCCCCTACATAAATTCCCAGCGGAATTTTTCGCCGGATACTAAACACCCCGCTTTTCACCCCAGCCTCCGCTCCGGTTTGGGCCAACTCAAACTGATAATTAGCTCCTTTCCCCACTGATTTGGGCACTTTCCAGGTAAAAGATGAGTTCTCCAGATTTTGCTGTATCGTGGTGACGAACTGGTCATCCCGGTAAAGCTTTAAGGTTAGCGGTTCATCCGCACCGCCCTTCCACCGCACCGGATATGCCTTACCTTGTTTATAAGTTTCCTCTATGTCTTCAAAAGTAACACCGGAAGCAGTATCGGAGACTTCGCTTACCGGCTGTTTAGATGGGTTTCGTTTTTCCGCTCGCTGTTCAGCTAATCTTCGTTCCTTGGCCTGCTGTTCCGCCAGTTTTTGTTCAGCGGCTCGTTGCTCGGCTAACCTTTGCTCTTCGGCTTGCTGTTCAGCTAATTTCTCTTCAGCCAATCGTTTCTCTTCTGCCTCACGTGCGGCGGACAACTGCTCTTGTATCTGCGTAATTTTAGCTTCCGTAGCAGCATCCTGGTAGGTAGAATCAACTTCTTCACCCAATGCAATACTTTGCTGGTAGCTGAAAACAGCCGCATCCAGTTCTCCCTTTTGCTGATAATACTCCCCCAGCAATTGGGCATTGTACGGTTCCTGGTTAAAGGCTAAGGAAGAATCCAGCAGAACTTTGGCTTCGGCCAGATTTCCCGCCTGTAATAAGGTATCTGCCTGCTCAGCCAGGATACGCCACTGAGGTATGAGGGCTTCCCGGGCGGTAGGCGACTCTCCAGTGGGATCTTCTGATTCAATATTAAATTTCACGTAGTTGATCAGCGGCTTCCAGTCATCGCCCTGGGCCACAAACTGCAGGGTTGCTCTGCGGGGTTGGGGCAACTGATCTCCGTACTGGCTTTCAAAATCGAGAATGATGTAGTAATTATTCTCTCCATCCGATTCAATATCGTGGATGCGGCGCAGCGAGTAATAGATACTTAGCCTCTCCTGGCTGTCGGTTCCCTGATAAAAAGCATTGAAATCGTTGAGATATATGCGTACCGGACGCTCTTTCATCGTTTGGGGTGGCAGATGCTCCGGCTCGTAATCGTACACAATATAGGCTGAGTCCACAAAAATCTGCCGGTTTCCGGATGTGATGAACTCATTTATCATGCGGTCCCGGTAGGCTTTGGAAATCCGGGGATTGATGAGTTCTCGCATGGCGGAAGCATAGTCCTGCAAGGTTCGCTCCGCCCGGGTCTTCATTTCATAGATATCGTCTTCGCTTAGTGTGTCTTTGGTTTGTGCCATGACCAGATTCCCGGCAAAGAGCGCATAGAATACCAGCATCACAAACAGTATCGTCCTTTTCATATTACAGGTTAGTTTTAAGGCAGGTACAGCACCTGCTCTCGATATAAGTCTTTTTCTTCTTCTGACACTGACATCAGTGAATTAATCAGCCAGCCCGAATTGGTAGATTGCCGACGAAAATCCTGCACCTGGAATATCCAATCTTTGATTTGCAGAAAATGATACGTAATATGATTTACCTGCTTAAAGATAAGATTACGCAGATACAACTGGTTAAGCAGAGAAACTAACGGTCGGTTTATATTCTGCGGGGCGATGTATCCCTCTAAGTTGGCGGTATCTTTCAATGCATCAACCAGCGCCATAAAATCGGTTCCGAAACTGGCGGGATTCAGGGTTTTGGAGACGTCGTAGTCAGCATCCATGGCAAATGCCAGGGCCACGGTATCGGTGGGCAGAAAATCTCCCTGCACCCCATTAATCACCCAACGCGACCCCTTGGGTTTCTCACTATTCTCCAAAGAAAGTACCATGATGAAATTTACCGTATCTCCCTGATATACGCCCTTACAATCCAACTCAGCGTACCAGTCGTCGTCGTAAAAATCAAGATACGGGGGCGGGAGAGAATCATTGACCTGAGATAAAAACTGCACGACCTCCTCCTGCTTCCATTCGCTATTATCAAGGTTAAACAGGCTTCGTATTATATCAGATCGGCTGACTTCTTCCAGGTTGTATTCTTCCTTCAGATAACGCCGGATAGGAGTATAATCGGCATTATTGAATCGATCCATAAATTCGTCAATCTGCTTTACCTGCCAGGCAAAATTTTCCCGGTAAGGAAAGAGAATATCCTGGGCCGAAACCGTATCGAGCACTACCGAAGATAGCAAAATAAGAAGTATTACCCTTTTCATGCCTTACTTCTCGCGGGTTTGCTGCACTCCGATATCTGATAAAAAGACATCCCATTTTTGCTTTTTCACTCCTTCATCAAACACTTCGTATCGGGCCAATACCACTTCAATATTTTTTTCGGTCACATCCTGGTAGGCAATTTTATTGTCCAGATAACCCCGGAAAAGCTGTTGGGCGGCAATCACCCCGTAGTACTTCCCATCTTCACCGGGCCGTAGTTTGCTAACCAGTTGCGCCTGCATCCAGATCAGTTCCACTTTGTCGTAGGGGATCATTCGTAAACGATCCAGGTATTTGGGTACGGTATATTGTCTTTTCTCATTATTCAATGAGGAGACCTCTATCTTGGAAGAATCGCTGATAAATAATTTACAAGCTGCCTCAATGGCATATAGTTTATCTTCTTCATCCTCCTCTTTCGTAGAAATAATGCGCAGATACTTTCCAAAATCATTGGCTTTTACCTCGGCCATTTTTTCAAAGTGCAATTTTTGATCTTCATCCAGCTCGATCACCTCACCGGAGGGCGCTTTCTCGGCAGTAGTTTTTACCGGAGGAGGGGTGTAATCATCCATCTTCTGAGATGTTTGGTTCAACCCTTCCGCCACTTCGTCGGGTGGGGCAAACAGTTCGTGTCGCCCGCTTCGGTAGATCACCAGCAGCACCTCATCCGTATCAATTTTTCGCTCGGTCTGCGTTTGATTGTCCTGGAAATTGATGATCGTTCCTTGCACTTCCAGGAACTGGGCCTGATAAATATGGTGGTCTTTGGTAATGATCTTATGCGCACTATGATCCACCGCCGTCACCCAGTCGGGATTTCCCTCGCCTGGCAGCAGAAAGTCTCCATTCTCTTTGAATACCAACAGAGCTTTGTCTTTTTTAATGACATAATCCGGGCCTTCCCGGTTTTCCAGGTCCTTGTATTTAATCTCTTCATCGGTTACATCCGAGATAATACAGGCCAGAGGTTCGTCATCAAAACGGTAAATCACATCACTGCTCACCTGCCCGATTGCCGGGAGGCTACATGCACTGATCAGAAGGGATAGAATCGTCTGTTTCGTCGTCATCATTTGTTAGGTTGAGGAGAAGAAAACTCCTGTTCAAAACCATTTTTGAATTCTATGCTGCGTATTTTTGCTATATCAACCGCTTGTTTTCGTTTTTTATCGGTGATATTTTCAAAGGTAACTACCTCTTCATTCACTTCCAGCACCTGCCCTGCCATAAACTGACCGCTCCATAAATTAATTTTGTCCAGAATGTTCACTTTTTCATCATTGTGGTAATGAATGGAAGCTACTTTTCTGACTGGTATATTTTTCACTTTATGCGTGAACACATCCTGGTACTGCACCAGTTTATCGGTAAGCTTCAGTACATGCGCCAGCACAATTTTCCCGCTAACCAGATAGAGCTTACTTTGTGCTATAAAGTATTTTTGACCATTCCTGTACTCAATGTATCTGACAAAAGCCCGGGGCACTGACGTAGGTAACTGGCTTTTTTTTGCGCTTGGCAAATGCCTGATGCTATCAATTCCAACCTCAAGCACTTTTGTTTCTACTTTGGACTTGTCCATAAAGTAGATAATATCCTGTGCCCGTATCTCCTGCGCCAGCAATAGGGTCAACAGGAGGTATAGAAACAGGGAAGGCCGTTGCAAAGACAAAGCAGGTAGCAATTACTATGGTACAAATAAGTTTTTTCCAGATTCGAAGTTAATGAGCTTCCCTTTCAGGAACAATACTCAATTTTGAGTACTCCTTAACTTTCTTCTGTATTCCTTTTTGTGCTTTAGTATGCGCTATACCCGGCTTGTCACCCTTGCAACGGCCTTTTTTAGGCAGAAATCACCTTTTTTGAGTATAAATCCTTATAAGCTGGTGAAGCTACCAGCTTTCAATATACTCATTATTGTTGGTTTGAAGACTTTTATACTGTTGTTGTAACGCCTGATAACGCTCATAGGCATCTTTTCCGGGGCGCTGGTCAGCCTGTTCTAACATATAGTAAAGGTACGAAGTCTGATCTACCAGCATGGGGGTCATGTACCGACCCTCTGCGGTGGTAATTTGATCCATGATCTCGTTAATCGCTTTAAGCTCTTTTTTCATAGACCCTTTCAGTTTACCCTGCTCCATCAGCGAATCCAGTTCGCTTTTCCGGCTGGTAATATAGTACTCCAGCTTTCGAGCTTCAGAAAGCAGATCGCGTACCTGTAGCGCCAGCTCCTGTTGCGCCTTCAGATCTGTGGCGGTTACACCGGCATCCATCACCCGAGGGTCTTCTTTTACTTCGGCGGTTTCTTCTACGGTCGTTCCATTCGCGGTAAGCCGGATGGTATAGGTGCCCGGCACCACCATTGGCCCACCCTGCCCGCGTCGGCTCAGTTGTTCGTGCCAGGGACCGGCCTGACGCAGATCCCACACCATACGGTGGCCACCGGCGCTGCTGCTGAGCATGGTCTGATTATCCAGCGCAGAAAAGCCGGTACCCATGTCCGGGGTTTTATCAACCGCTTCGCCCTGGCTGCCTTTACTGGAAAAACTACGGATTACCTGACCGTTGGCATCCACTACCTCCAGCAGGGCATCTGATGCATCATCAGCCAGGTAATAGTCAATGATGACTCCGGCGCCTGGATACATAGGTGCAGTAGCAGAATCAGTTTCTTCGTAGCGCATACGGTAGGCATCCGTAGTCGGGAATAAAGCTACCAGTTCGCTGGCTACTTCCTGCGTCATCGCTCGCAAAGGAGACAGCCCGTCCATAATCCAGAAGCCCCGGCCCATGGTGGATAGTACCAGA
Source organism: Cyclobacteriaceae bacterium (assembly GCA_040222715.1). Classification (GTDB taxonomy): domain Bacteria; phylum Bacteroidota; class Bacteroidia; order Cytophagales; family Cyclobacteriaceae; genus Tunicatimonas. The sequence goes on from JAVKCN010000154.1 coordinate 110,498, forward strand.
TCATCCTGATGGATCTTCATATCGGTGATCGGGGTGATGGGCAGATTCTGCTGAAACGGTTGCCATTGCTTACCATCATCAAATGATACATAAGCGCCAAACATAGTACCTGCATAGAGTAGCCCTTCTTTTTCAGGATCTTCGCGGATCACGAAAGTAGGGTAATCGGCCGGAATGCCATTGGCACCATCTGTCAGTAGCTCCCAGGTTTTTCCGAAGTCTTCGGTTTTGTAGATATACGGCTTCCAGTCGCCCATCAGGTAGCGATAGGTAGCAAAATAGGCTTTCCCGGCCTGGTGAGGAGATGGATCAATGGTTTCTACTCGACCTCCCCCGGCTAAGTCTTTGGGAGTAACATTCGTCCATTCGCCGCCGCCATTCTGGGTAACGTACACCGGGCCGTCATTCGCACCAGTCCAGATTACACCTTCCTGCACCGGAGACTCACGAATGTCGTAAATGGTGCTGTAAAATTCTTCCCCGGTCACATCTCGGGTAATGGGTGAACCAGAGATCACCTGCGTTTCAGGAGTGAAAGCCGTAAGGTCGGGAGAAATCGTTTCCCAGGTTTTTCCATCGTCGGTCGTTTTATGCACGAATTGGGAAGTATGATAGACCACATCAGGATTATGAGGCGAAACGTGAACCGGAGATACCCGCTGGAAGCGGTACTTCAGATCCGTGGGATTATGCCCGTACATATTGGATGCTCCTACGTAGTACTGCTGCTCCTGTCCGGTGGTTTTGTTGTATACTCCGAACCGCCCTTTACAGTTGGCATACACAATGTTCGGGTCACCGGGCTTGGGCACGGCGGGTCCGGTTTCACAACCTCCTACCCCGGCAATATAGGCTGTGGCACCGGCTTGAGGGCCGAATGGCGGAAGACTGGGCACCGCAATCGTGGTATTATCCTGTTGTCCGGCATACAGCCAGTAGACTAGCTGATCATCAACATCTACCTGATATAATTCCGAGGTTGGTTGGTTGTACTGGGTAGACCAGGTTTTGCCTCCGTTCAGCGTTACATTCGCTCCACCGTCATTTGACTGAATCCAGATAGAAGTGTCGTTGGGATTGATCCAGAGGTCGTGGTTATCGCCGTGGGGTGTAGACAGTTGCTCCCAGCTTTCTCCGCCATTGGCAGACCTGAAAAAGCGGGTGGCACTGCTGAATACCTCGTCAGCATTTTTAGGGTTGGCATCCACATTACAGTAGTAGAACGGACGGTCCAGCAACTCTTTCTTGGTACTGATCAGGGTAAAGCTCTCACCAGCGTCATCAGAACGGTACAGTCCACCCTCGCCTACCGGTGCTTCTACCATAGCATATAATCGCTCCGGGTCATCGGCTGATACTGCCAGGTCAATTTTCCCGATCAGATTCTGGGGCAGACCATTGGTTTTTTTCTCCCAGGTATCTCCTCCATCGGTTGATTTGTAAATACCGCCTTCGGTGCCTCCGCTGATGATCGTCCAGGGCTTCCGCCGGGCCAGCCAGAGGGTAGCATAGATTACTTGCGAGTCATCCGGTTTAAATTCAAGATCGGCTGAGCCAACAGAATCAGAGTGAAATAATACTTTCTCCCAGTTGGCACCACCATCTTCTGTACGAAAGACCCCCCGCTCATCGTTCGGGGAAAAAGCCTGCCCAATGGCCGCGACAAATACGCGGTCGGGGTTAGACGGATCAATCTCAACCGCACCGATCTGGCCGGTTTCCTTTAACCCGAGAAAATCCCAGCTCTCACCGGCATCCGTTGATTTGTAAACCCCTTTTCCGGTAATCACATTACTACGGATACCATCGGAACCCGTGCCTACATATACGATATTGGGGTCGGACTCAGCTACCCGGATAGCCCCGGTAGAAGGGCTTTGAAAGTAACCATCCGATACATTGTTCCAGTTTTGGCCATAGTCGGTTGTTTTCCATACGCCACCTCCGGTGCTGCCCATATAAAAAACGCTGGGCTGCGACGGGATACCTGCCACCGTAGTAACCCTGCCGCCCCGAAGCGGCCCTACATTCCGGTAGGCCATACCTTCCAGGGGCTCCATATTCATGGAGGCTTCCTGGGCAAATGCGCCTACAGATATGCAGATAGCTACAATAAGAAATAATGTTTTGGTAGTGAAGTGTTTCATAGATTAATATATTGAAAATAATGGGTTCAATATTAACAACATTCTCCGAGCTAACCCAACAACCTCCTAAGAATTACGATGAGATTGTACTGCTGTTCCATCAATTGTTGATTGAAGGATGGGTTAGCGGTTGGCCTCAGGCGGTCAGAAGGCTATGCGCCTGGCCACTGCTAATGTCCCCTGCCAGCAGTCTGCCTATTACTTCGTCAACCTGCACGAGATACGCCTGGATACCCAGTAAATTTACGCTTCGTAACAGCCATACTGATGGGTTATTAGCTACAGCGCGTTAAAATTATGAAGTAAAATCCTGAGCAACAACATCAGTACGATGCTCCTTCCCCATCATGGTAACCAAAATATTGGATAAGTCATTGCTTCTCTCGGTAATCACTGACACTGAAGAAAGCAGAACATTACCGAAGAAATAAAACGAACCACGGTAACTGTCATCACCTTTAATTGATTGCCATTACTTTTTATCACAAAGCTAACTATTGATTTTCTAATAACGCGCTTAGACCTCAATCATTAGCCTGGCTGAAACTCGACCATCACCACGGTCGAGACTCGACCGTCACCGTGATCGAGTCTCGACCGCGCAGGGCTTGTACCAACAATTCCTTTAGCGAAAAGGGGGAGTTTGTGATAAAATCTATGATGGGTACCAGGTACGCACTGTCCTTTTGAGCAGTTGTTGCCATAAGCATTTACGCTATCTGAGGAAGTCAATATGTACTATCGTGGTGCCTGGATAATGATGACGGAGTTCACTTTGGGCAGGGTATGAGAGATGGTCTTCCAATGTATTGAATCCGTATCTGACAAGTAGAGGTTGCCGTTATTGGTACCAAATACCATCAGCTTATTTTGTCGGGCAAATGCCTGCCGCAAGACGATGTCAAAAGCATGCTGCTGCGGTAACCCATCGCTTACACTTTCCCAGGTAACGCCCTGATCGTTGGTCTGAAAAACCCGTAGTGCCAGACCAGCCGCCACACGCTGGGCATCTCTTTCGGCGGGAATGACCCACGCCCGGCGGGGGTTTGCATCATCAACGGCTAAAGCAAATCCGTAGTAAGGTACACCTGCGGCATCGGACACCTCCTGCCACTGAGCACCACCGTTACCGGAATAAAAGATGCCACAGTGATTCTGCTGCCAGAGCACGCCTGGGTGTTGCCGGGGCATCAGCAGACAATGCGGATCATGGCCGACTTCTACCTCCGGGTTGGGCAGGTAAGCCGCTACCAGCCCCTGGTTTTTCGGTTCCCAGTGCCATCCTCCATCCCGGGTTTCAAATACTCCGGCACAACTCACCGCTACGTATACATGATCACTGTCCCGAGGGTCGAGTACAATAGAATGGATAAATGGAGTATCACTACCGGCTCCGAACCACTGCCCGGGTTGCTGTCGACTGGGATGGTCCCACAGGCCCCGCACCAGCGTAAAGGTTTCTCCCTGATCCTCACTTTTAAACAAAGCCCCCGGATCAGTACCGAGCCAGAGCGTGCCGGGTTTATCGTGCCCACCGTGCTGCATACACCAGAGCTGGCGAAGTCTGGCTGGCTGGCCATTGGGTAATGATTCTCCCTGTAGGGTGGGCACGGATGATTCCTGCCAGGTCGCCCCTCCGTCATCCGAATAATGCAGTTTCTCCCCCCAGTGCTTATGCGATAACCCCACCCACCAGCGACCGCTACGCTCGTCTACGTACAGCAGGCCGACCGTAAATCCCTGAAAATGCACCTGGGCTGCCTGCCAGTGGGTTCCTCTCGGGATTTGGTACTGAATGAGTCCTTTGGCGGTTCCTACCAGAATTTGATTGGACATGGTGTTAGATTAGCCGCCAGACAACGCCTGATAAATAAGTACTTCATCATTCAGCGTCACCGCATCCGTGAGGCAGTTCCGGTCGTGGATCAATGCTTCGTCAACGAAAATATTCACATGCTTCCGAAGGCTACCATCTTCTTCAACCAGATAGTTACGAATACCGGGATATGTTTTATTAATTTGTTCTAAAAGTTCCGAAACAGTTTGCCCCGCTACAACCGTATCCTGTAAATTTGGATAGAAACGCTTGAGGGCGGTGGTAAATTTCACTTTGGGCATAGAAGCGGCAAGTTTATAATGTGTTGTTTTTATATAACCTTCTGACCATGATCAGCGATAAAGAGTTCATTAAGTGTGTTTGAGCGTCAGGTTAATTTTACCTAACTTCAACAACCTTCAAGATAAAAAGATTTCTCATTTTTCTTACGATGAAAGAATACCTCAACACCCTGGAAAACTGGCAGCAGCAACATCGTTCCTTCGCTTTGGCCCGCGTCATTCGCACCTGGGGTTCCTCTCCCCGTCCGGTGGGTTCCTGCCTGTTCATTGATGAAGAGGGCCACATGGTCGGCTCCGTTAGCGGGGGTTGTGTGGAGGGGGCCGTGGTGCAAGCGGCGCAGGAAGTGCTGAAGCATGGTGCCGCAAAAATACTCAAATACGGCATTTCCGATGAAGACGCCTGGACGGTCGGACTGAGTTGCGGGGGAAATGTTGAGGTATTGCTGCAATCCATTGTTACCAGTGACCGCATTCACCTGCCTTTCTGGCCGGCATTACTGCAAGCCTTGCAGCAGGACCAACCCTGTAGCTGGGTCACGTTGTTAGAGGATGGCAATCCGACCAATACCCTAATACAGGGAGACCGCTCGGTGTCAGGTGATTCGCTCCCCCCGGAAGTACTTGGCGAGGCCCGACAAGCCTACCAGCAACGTACCCACCGGACGGTTGAGGTGAATAAACAGGCTTATTTCGTTCACCTGTTCCCTCGCAAACCTCAACTGTTGATCGTGGGAGCCGCCCACATTACTGCCGACCTGGTGGAGCTGGGACATCTTTTCGGCTTTCGCACCGTGGTGATTGACCCCCGGGGCGCCTTTGCCCGGAAAACCCAGTTTCAGGTACCACCCGATGAACTAATAGAAGCCTATCCATCCGAAGTGCTGGAAGATTTCCCCCTGGATGCCTACACCTTCTGCGCGATCCTATCCCACGATCCTAAGATTGACGACAATGCTCTGGAGATTTTGCTACCATCTGAGGTAGCGTATATCGGGGCGCTGGGTAGCCGGAAGACCCACGCCAAACGCGTACAGCGCCTCACTGAAAAAGGTGTTTCAGACGAGTTGATTAGCCGAATCCAGTCTCCGATTGGAGTAGATATCCATGCCAAATCGGCCAGAGAGATAGCGTTGAGTGTGATGGGAGCCGTGGTGGCAATGAAAAACCAGTATCAGTGATGGGATGATTGCTCGATTGTTTATTGCGCCTGGCACTCAGTTAAATTGTTGATTACGGTTGCTGTTCTGGTCATCGTTCACTACTCCTCTGTTCTAACTTACCTGACAAAGGTTAGTTTGTAGTATCCGATAAAGTTGAATTTTCTGGTTCTTTGGTGTAATCCAGCACCTCGGCGTTGATCGTAATATCAGTACTTAACACAACATTGGAGCGCAACTTTTCGCTAAGTTTCTCTAGCTTCTTTACCACCTTTCTCTTGCTGTCATCTGAGAGAAGATGCACTTCGTCGGTATCAAACTTGATATACCCGTTGTATTCGATTCCGTACCGGGTCATGGTACTGGCTCGAGAATGAACTTGCTGGCTATATTTTGATTCCGTAAGATACAGGCACTCAATGTGGTTAAAAGCTCCTTTTTCACCAGTCTTAAATCCGACTATCCACAGGTAATCATGATAAGATCGGTTGGTTAGGTTAATCTCCAGCCGGTAACGAGCCGTAATGATAATCGCGCCGAGTATGAGCAGCGGAGCTCCGATCTGCGGTTTTACGAAAAGCAGCACAGTTCCCGCGAGACAGGCCAATACACCAGCCAGATTCAGTAGAAATGGAAAGTAATACCCCAGTGAGATACGAATTCTGTTTTTCATGATTTACTCATCTCTCAGACTATGAATCGGGTTCTGCATAGCCGCCCGGAAAGACCGATAGCACACGGTGAGTAACGCTATTCCCACAGATGCAACCAAAGTTAGGGCAAATAAGCTGAAGTGAGGATCGACCCGCTCGGGTAACTCTATCAGAAACAACTGCCCCAGGAAATAACCCGACGGTGCGGCAATGACGAAGGCTACGACGATAAGTAACAATAATTCTTTGGTAAACATGACCATGATATTGGATACCGTAGCTCCTAACACTTTGCGGATGCCTATCTCTTTAGTGCGTTGCACCGCCATAAAGGAAACCAGACCTTATAAACCCATACACCCAATAAATATAGCCAGAAAAGAGAAGGGTCTCAAAAAACCAAGTATATATTCAAAGAAGCCGTACTGCCGCTGCAAAGCTTCGTCTAAAAACTGATAGTCATACAGGTATTCAGGATAGGCATTCTTCCAAGTAGTTTCAACAAACTGTAAAGTTTCAGTAACCCGGGTGGGCGCAATCTTCACAGCAATAGCCTTGAATTGGTCTGGATCGTACTGAAGCACCAAAGGTTGGACTTTATTGGAAAGAGGTTCAGTGTAAAAATCCTCAATCACCCCCCGGATCATTACTTCTTCATCTGCCATGGTAAATAACCTTCCTACCGCTTCTTCAGGATGCTCAACCCCCAATCCTTCCACCAGCGTTTCATTGACAATGACCTCAGACACTGGATTCACCTGGCCTTCTGCGAAGTTCTGTCCGGCCAGCAGCTCCCGATCAAACATGTTCAGATAATGTTCATCGCCATAGTGAATGATTCCGGGAGATTTTGCGTCTTCGCCTTCGTCTCCGTAAAACTGCATGCCAGCGGCCCTGAGTTGCGCCCCGCCCCACCCCATGGTTACCTCCTCAATATTTGGATTTTGCAGTAACTGCTGCCGAATGACACTGAGGTCTTTTGTTGAGTCTGGTATCCAGGTGAAGATAATGGCTTCAGCATCAAAACCCAGTGGCCGTTCTTTAAACTGATTAAGCTGATACACCACGATGACAGTCACCAGAATGAGAATCTGAGCGCCCAGAAACTGAGTGATCACCAACGCTCTTCTCAGGTTTAGCCCTTTTGGTTTTCCGGTACTGATTTTCCCTTGCAATGCCTTCACCGGTCGGAAACCGGAAAGTACAAATGCCGGGAAGAAGCCCGCCAGCAGGGTAAGAAGCAGCGTAATGCCCAGCAGGAATAACACAATGGAAGGCTCTTGAAAAAAATCAAAATCCAGATACTCTCGACCAGCCCGGGTATTCATAATGCGCATGGGGATTTTAGCCAATGCTAACCCACATAGAACCGCAATGACTGTAACCACCAGCGTTTCACTCATGTATTGCACGATTAGCTGCATACGGCTGCTGCCCATTGTCTTCCGAATGCCTACCTCCCGTGCCCGGTTTAACGACTGCGCGGTAGCCAGATTGATAAAATTGATACAGGCAATAAAGGCAATCATCCCGGCAATCACCGAAAGAATAATCATTAGCGGCAGCGGAAATTCGTAGGTAAAATTATTATAGTTGCCGTTCCGGTCGTGATTGTCGGCCAAGGGCATGAGGAAAAATGATGTATGCTGCGCGTTTTCTTCCGTCAGGTACTTTGGGATAATTTTGGCCAGTTGCGCATCTACCTGTTCGGTGGTGACTCCTTCATCCAGCGCAATGAATGTGGCCCCTCTATTTACCCACTCCCAGTTATCCTCACTCTGGGGTAAGAACTCAGCCAGAGAAGGATATGAGACTAGGATAGAATAAGGCATATCGGTATTATGCGGAGGAGATTGTACCACTCCGGTAACCCTAAGCGTCAACTTATTATTGTAGATGAATGTGGCATCTAATGCTTCTTCTATCCCACCCAAGTATTTGTTGGCAAAATCATTCGTCACCACTACGTTGTTAAGCCCCGTTAACGCCCGTTCGGGATTACCCAGCAGCCAGTGACCATCAAAAACCTGGAAGTAAGCGGAATCTACAAAAAAAGCGTGCTCTCCTTCATATACATCCTCTTCAATTCTGAACTGATACACCGAAGCATAATGCATGCTGGTCACCGTATCCAAACCACTTACTTCCGCTCGGATGGCCTCTCCTACCGGATAGAAGTTGTATCCATTTAACTGCCGCCCCGTGGCGTTCTGCTGGTTTAAATTAACCCGATAGATACGGTCCTCCTTACTATGAAAATCATCAAACGAAACCTCAAAACGAACCAGCACAAAAATGGTCACACAACAGGCTACTCCCAACGCTAGCCCTAAAACATTGATAGTTGTGTAAGCTTTATGCTTGTTGAGATTGCGGATGGCGGCGATAAAAAAACTTCGTAGCATGGCAGTGATATTGATGGAAGAAGAGTAATAAGTTTGTCTTGCTTTAGCGCGGCGGAACGTAACCGGATTACAAAATCGAATCGTATCAATTATATAGCACAGACGAGCCGAACGAACGCCTTTTCGCTTCAGGTTCCGGTAAAAATTCTCGTACAGATCTCCTTCAATCTCTTCCAACAGCAAAACCGGGCAATACCAGCGTAAAAAGCGATTGGCCCAACGAGGTGGTTGTTCCTTTGGCTTCATGCCGACCCGCTGTTTAATGATGCTCCCGGAATCATATCCCATAAGCGATTACGCATCAGCCGTACTTCATTGAGTGCCGCTGTTCCCGCTGCTGTAATGACGTAGATGCGTTTACGCCTTCCTCCCCTCTCCTGCGTAGCACCGCCCACCGAGGATGTTACGTACCCTTTCTCTTCCAACCGATAAAGTGCTGTATGTACTGCTGACAAGGAAACTGATCGGTTGGTTTGTTTTTCAATGGCCTCGGCAATATTTACTCCATAGGCCTGCTCATACAGCACTCCGGTGACTAGTAACACTAATTCTTCAAACTCTCCCAAGTAGGTACCTTTCATGCTTTTGCTATTATCTTCATAAATGTAAAACAAATATTCAGAATTGCAAATGTTTGTTAAATGGCTCTATTGTTCAATTGCCAAATTGTTGAGTGTTTATTGCCGGTGTAGGAGAGCTCCTGTGGAACAATCGCGAGTTTTCCAGACCTCGAACTTCCAACTCCAGTCTCGGCTTTCCGATTCCCTTCTCCACTCATTAGCAGTGAGACTTCGGAAGTTTAAAGAGACAAAGCAGCCAGAACTTTTCATGATCCAAAACTTCCGAAGTCTTCGTCCAAGCTTTTAATTTATTTACCCTTCTCTTTATTTTAGGTACTCTACCAGTGCTTTCCAGGGAAGCGTAATGCAGTCTACCCGTCCGTCAAACTTTTTAAGTTCAGCTAGAATTTGTAGTTCTTCATCATTCATAGGAGAATCCTCAGCCAGATATTCCAGAAATTGCTGGCAGTACTCAACAATTTCTTTTTCGCTCTTCCCTTCTACCCTTTTTAATAGCATAGACGTTGAAGCTTTGGAGATGGCGCAGCCAAAGCCCTGAAAGTACCCCTGATCAACCGTTTTGCCCTCACCTCTTAACTGCAACGTAAATTTATCGCCGCAGAAGGGATTATAGGCTAGCACTTCATGCGTAGGATTTGCAACCTTCTCGAAGTGATACGGGTGATGATGATGGGGTAGAATTTTCTCTTTGAAGAGCTGCTTCAGTTCGTCTTTGGTCATGCCCAGAATGCTTTAATTTCTTTCAATGCCTCCACTAATCGTTCAACGTCTTCCCGCGTGTTGTATGCCGAAAGGGAAGCCCGTACGGTGGCCGGAGTTTCAAAATGGTCTAATAACGGTTGCGTGCAATGCTGCCCTGCCCGCACGGCAATATGCTCTTCGTTGAGAAAGGTCGCAATATCGTGCGGATGCATATCGTCAATGGTAAACGAAAGTATGCTGCTGAAGTGAGCTGGGTTACCCAACAATGTTAATCCGTCAATGGCCGAAAGCTGCTCCTTCCCGTAAATCGTTAGCTCATTCAGGTGTTGTAGAATAACCGGATGATCCAGCGTTTTCAGAAAACGAATGGCTTCCGCCAGCCCGATTACTCCGGCAACGTTCGGCGTACCGGCTTCCAGGTTGAAGGGGTAAGGCAGAAAATCGGTGCGCTCCACGGTTACGGATCGGATGATCCCACCTCCGTAATTGTAAGGCTGTACTTTGTTATGATGCCGCGGATGAACGTACAGCACTCCTACTCCAAAAGGGCCGAACATCTTGTGTCCCGAACATACCCAAAAATCACAGTTAAGCTCCTCCAGGTTGGTTGGATACAACGCTGCACTTTGGGCCGCATCTATCAGTACCGGCACCGCTTTCTGATGCGCTGCTTCAACAATTTCTTCAACCGGATTCACGGTACCCAGTGTATTGGAAATATGGGTGATCGCCACACAGGCCGTATGCTCATCGATCAAACCCGCTACCGCTGACATCTCAAGATCTCCCGCTTCAGTTACCGGAATTACCCGCAATTCAGCCCCCTTTTCCTGACATAGCATCTGCCAGGGAATAAAATTCGCGTGATGCTCCATCAATGAGACCACCACATTGGCTCCCGGTTTCATTTCCGGTCCAATAACGGAGCGAGCCACCACATTGATGGATTCGGTCGTGCCCTGCGTAAAGGCAATACAGGAAGCCTCTGGCGCTCCAAAAAAATCAGCCACTTCCGTCCGGGCAGCATCAAACGTTCTCGTTGCCTGCGCTGACAGTTGGTAAACTCCTCGCCGGATGGTAGCATTCTCCTGCCGATTAAATTCATCCAGTCGCTTTATCACCGCTTCGGGTCGCTGAGTCGTGGCGGCATTATCCAGATACACCAGACTTGGGTGTGCCGAAAAAATCGGAAACTGTTGCTTAATGTTGGTTGGATTGTTCAATTGCTGTATTGCTCAATTGTTAAATGGCTTGATTGCGCGCGGCGCCCGGTTGATTGTTGAGGATACTGTGTCTAGGTTTTTAGGTTACAATTTATCATGCATTACTACTATGGTCTTCGTCTTTCTATTTCCGTTCACCTTTTCTGCAGTGAGACTTCGTCGGAGGCTTCGTCGAAGACTTCGTAAGTTTTGGGGCTTGATATGTTTTGAGGGAATTTGTTGCTTAAACTTCCGACATCGGTCTTCGGTATTCCAACTCCGCTCTTCCGACTCCTCGCCCCTGGCACCGAGCGCTGTAATAACTCATTCTACTTTGGCCTGGTGGGGAATGATAAAGGAAATCAGATCGCCCAAATCGATTTCGGCTCGTTCGCAGGCATCTCGTATATCATCCCGGGAAACCTGCGCGGCAAATGACTTGTCTTTCAATCGCTTGCGTACGCCTTTGGGTGCCATACCTTCATAAGCAGTAGGCCGCATCAGTGAGTAGGCATGGATCAGACCGGAGAGTTCATCAAAGGCGTACAGCATTTTATCCATCTTACTGCGAGGTGCTACCCCAAAGTAGCTGGGCCCATGTGAGGCAATGGCCCGGATGATGCTGGGAGCAACTTCGCGCCGTTCCAGTTCTTCAATGATTTTCCGACAATGTTCGTCGGGCCACTGGTCCCAATCGGCATCGTGCAGCAAGCCCGCGATCTCCCATTTTTGCTGCTCTGTTTCACCTAATTGTTCTTGCTCTGCTGCCCATGCTTTCATTAAGGCTGACACTTGTCGCATGTGGCGCTTCAGGCTTTCGTTTTTCACCCAGGCATCCAGGAGTTCATTTGCTTCTTCCAGGCTTGGCACATTACCTTCGTGTTCAGGATTGCCAAATTCAGTGCGGTTTAAGGCGTGAGATAACATAGTTAATAAGCTGGCTTCTTGGTTCTGATGAATGCATGAAAGAAGAAAGGTAAAAAGAAAATCAAGAACGCGCGAAGTTTAACCGCCTAAAAAAGTCAGGTGGAGAAAAAAGCTCGTATGCTGAAAGACAAGAAAGCGTTTTCAGGATAATGGCCATCATCCCAGAAGTGCTGGCATACTGATAAAGCCCGGCTATCGCATGTGGAGCCAAAAAATAAGGTGCATTCAGCAGTAAAAAAGGATCAGTACCAGGTAGAGCTTTTAAGCTTCAACACAGCCTTCATAATATCTTTCTGGCTGACCTGCCCGATCAGTTTCCCTTCCCGGATCACCGGAAACCGTCGGATACGACGGGTAAGAAACATATTGGCCGCCTCGAAAATATTCATCTCGGCATTGATGCTCACGACCTTGGAAGACATATGATCTCTTACCTTGCCCGACAGAATAGGAAGATTATCATATTTTCCTTTGACTACTTCCTTCAGGCAGTCTCCTTCCGAGATTACGCCAATCAGCTCATTACGATCATTAACGACCGGCCCGCCGGATATTTTCCGGGATAACAGGGTAGCGACCACCTCCTGTATGGTCTGGCCGGGAGAGAAAGTAATTAATTTGGTGGCCATATAATCTGAGACCAACAAAGATGGCATTTTAATCTTTCTGGGTTTTTCCTGGGCAATTCCCCGATAACTTTTGACCATGTGTGTGGAGGTTGGTGTTAGTATAATCTAGTGATTTTAAGCCAATTATGCAACCTTTGCTCCATGAAAGGGCCGCATTAGCGCAAAAGCCCCGGTATCAGTAAAGGTTTTTACCGGCGTACACTTCGGTCTCGGCTGGTATGGCTACTTTTTAGGAGGGCTTGACAATAAAGATTTACCGGTATTAACTAATGTCTTCAGCGTACGGGAAAACGTCAAAATAAACTCGCTACCCTGCCCGGGCTCGCTCACCAGCTCAATTTTGGCATGTAAACGCTCTACCAGGATTTTGACAATGGCTAACCCCAAACCATGAGAACTTTCTCCATTGGTAGGGCGTGCGCTCAGCGTTCTGAACTTCTGATACAGAAACTTCTTGTCTTCATCACTGAAACCGGGGCCTTCGTCTTTTACCGAAATTTTAATATGAGAGTCTCCCGCTGGCTGTACCATGAGATATACCTGAGTATGGGAAGACGAATACTTAATGGCATTGGAGATCAGGTTTTCGAGAATCCGGCTTAAATAAAGTGCGTCAGCCTGAAATGAGAGCGTTTCATCAGCCTGTATGTGTAACCCAATGGACTTGGCTGCGGCCTGATTTTCAAATGACTCAACCAGCTTTTCTAAAAATGGATGAAGCGTAACTTCTTCAATACTCATGGTATGCCGGTTCTCAATGATCGTGCTATTCAACAGATCGTTAACCAGCGAGCTACCATCCTGAGAAGTGTACTTAATCATTTCAATGTACCGTTGGCTTTCCGACTCATCTTTGGTTAAGCTCATGGCCAGAATATCAGCTAATCCGCTGATTCGGTGGAAAGGCGCCTTCAGATCATGGGTTACAATATCGAGCAAGGTGTCTTTTTCCTTATCTATTTCCTCCAACTGCTTGTTTTGTTTACAAAGCACTTCGTTTTGCCGTTTTATTTCCAGATTCTGTTCAACAATCTTATGATTCTGGCTCTCAATGTGATCTTTTTGTGCTTCCAACAGTCTATTTTTCTGTCTCACTCCAAGGTAAAATGCAAACAGGGTAATCAGTAATAGCAGCACCAGCACGATGATGATGTTCTTGGCGATATCTTTAATCTGAGATTGTTTAATAATCTCCCGATTTTGAGCTTCTACTGCCTTTAGCAATTCATATTCTTTGTCTTTTTCCTCCATCTCCAAGCGGTTCTCCAACCGCTCGATAGACAAAGCCATATCGGTATTGTACAGCGAGTCTTTCGCGGCAATATATCGCTGGTGAAATAACAGGGCACTCTGATATTGTTGCCTGGCTTCATAAATTCTTGATAGATAATGATATGCTTCCTTCTGGTTGCGCAAATTGCCCTCTGCAACTGTAGTATCAATCACTTCCAGCAGGTAGATACGGGCCTTATCGTACAACTCACGGGCATAATAATTCTTGGCCAGCGACAGATAAATAGAAGATAAGATTTTTTTGTTGTTAGAGGCTCCGGCCGCCGCCAGGGCTTTAGAAAGGTATTTCTTGGATTTCTTATAATCTGACTGCCGGAACCATAAATTGGCATGGGCCAGATTGGTTTCTGCAATACTAATCTGATCATGCAAACTATCGCTCAGCGACATGGCCTGTTGCAGATAGTGATGGGCGGCATCATAATCCTGGTTTTTCTCATGAAAATCAGCCAGCTCCTGATAGGTTGATATCTGCCCGTGTATATCATGTAGTTGCTGTCGGATACTCAGGGTTTTATTCAGAAGCATTTCCACTTTGACCGAGTCTTTTTGCAGCATATAGAGTTGAACCAGGCTTTTGTAGCAATAGCCGATTCCCTGAATATCCTGTATTTGCTCAAAAATGGAAAGCGCGTTTGTAATGTAATCGTAAGCTTTAATCCGGTCGCCCTGCGTGAAAAACAAGCGGCCCAGATTGTTATATGAATGGGCTATTTGCAATGAATCTTTCACCTCAAGCGATAGATCCAGTGCCTGCCGATGACTCTCAAAAGCCTCGGCATATTCACCTTTGTACATGAAGGCGATTCCCCTGAAATTGAACGCGGTTGCCTTCTGCCGGGAAGAGGCAGAAGAGTTCAGCACACTGTCACCGTAATATAACGTGCTATCCGGGTGAGAAAGACGGTACGCCCAGCCCAAGGCATTTAATAAATTCCAGGTCTGCGCTCCTTCTTCCGCATACTCCAATTGCGTATACAAACTGTCGATCTGCTGATAGTCCTGAGCCGATAATTGCACCAGAAACAAGCTGCTAAGAAATATACCAATGATAAATTTCATGTAAATCGAGGGAGTATCAGTTGCAAGACACAGTCCGACCAGCCTAATTTAAGTATAAATACGCAATTTATTAGGGAAGTTAACCAACATGAAAAGCTATTTCTCAAAAAAAGAAGTCTTTTTTTTATATACATGGTTCATTTACTGAAATTTTGCACAAAAGGAAGATCTTCTTTTTTTAATATTTGAGATACCGCTAAGTACGTTTAAGTTTATATTGACAAATGAGCTTGAGGGAAGCGGTAAGTAGAAGGCGGGACACAGTATGCCAAGAGGAAGTAGATGGTGAAGCATTAGACCCTTAATCCTGATTCCAAAGTAAGTTTCGGAATCAGAGTGCCCCATTTACTTCTCACCTGAGCGACCGCCTCCTGCTTACCACCTACCACTTCTCCTCAATCTCAAATCTCACTCGCCAAATCTTTTTTGTTTGTACTCAGAGAAGTGTCTGCGATCTATTTTTTCTCTCATATTCTCGTTCTGTTCACCAGCTTCTGGTTAGTGACTTCTATGTCTTTATATAATGATGAAGATCCCCTTAACTTACTCCCACCCCTGGTTTCCGAGTAAAGGAACAAAACTAAAAAAATCATAGGCCTTTTGCCGAACATTCCCCTCTTCATCTTTCGTAATTAGCAGCATCTCCTGCCGATCCCGGTTCCCCACCGGAATCACCAACCGGCCCTGTGGTCGTAACTGATCAATCAGTATATCCGGCACCAGGGGTGCGCCTGCCGTGACCAGAATTCGATCGTAAGGTGCGTGTGAGACAAGTCCTTCCGAACCATCGCCATGAAAAAGACTGGCCCGGTAGCCAAGCTCCCGAAGCTTCTTCCGGGCACGCTGATGCAGAATCAGGTTATACTCAATGGAATACACCTGCGCTCTCATAGCGACCAGCACCGCACACTGGTAGCCTGAGCCGGTACCAATTTCAAAAACTTTTTGCCCCGGGGCAACCTGCAATAATTCAGACTGAAAAGCTACCGTATATGGCTGAGAAATGGTCTGACCTTCGCCAATCTGAAAGGCTTTATCCTGATAAGCATGCTCTACAAATGCCGAATCCATAAACGCATGGCGCGGTACCTGTTCCATCGCCCGGAGTACCCGCTCATCGCGAATACCCTTACGATAAATTTGTTGTACCAGCATACGACGCATACCCCGGTGTTTATATCCATCAATAAAATTACTCATGTTGTCTCGTAAGTCTTGTTGCAAAATTGGGAGTTCTGCTTTGATTCGCAAACAAAATTACGCTATATTAAAACAGTTTAATATCCAACCAGACCATGAAAAAATCAAAAAGTGACAATTCTCTGCTCACACTGGTAGGTAAAGCTTCTCGCCTGATGAGCAACCAGATTTCCAAAAACCTGTCGGAACATCAGGTCACCGCCGAGCAGTGGGCCATTCTGGATAGCCTGTGGCAACAGGATAGCCAGACCCAGCAACAACTGGCCAACCAAACTAACAAAAATAAAGCAAGCATCACCCATTTGATCGATAATCTTGAAAAACGCAAGCTCGTCAGGCGGTTGACCGATGAGAAAGATCGTCGCAATAAAATGGTTTGCCTTACCCCTCCCGGCATTGAACTACAGGACGTGCTGACCAAAGTAGTCAAACAGACCGTGAAGGACATGACCAGGGGATTGGATAAGAAGGAACTGAAAGGCTGCCGGAAGGCACTAAAAAAACTTATCCAAAACCTGCTTGCTGCTTGAAACCAGGGGAAGAAAACCGGATATTTGATCACAGTAGTTTTTTCCAATGACTTCCCGGCAGTTCCATTTTTCACCTCCTAACTTTCAACGCCATGGCCCAACCAACCGTAGCCGATTTACGCCAAATCAGCACTTTCGAAGACCTGGATGATCAGGCACTACAATGGCTCATCGACCATGCCGAACTAAAAACCCTTCGGCAGGACGACTACCTGTTTCATAAAGGCGATCCGGTAGATTACATGCATATCATACTCCGGGGAAAACTGCACATCAGTGTGATGCAGGGAAAGCAGCTTAAAGATGTGGGAGCCTGGGAGGCCAATATGATCACCGGTATGTTGCCATACTCTCGCATGAAGGCGGCCACCGGTTTTGGTATTGCGGTGGAAGAAACTGAGGTCCTTTCCCTGCATAAAAAGTATTTTATTGAGATGGAACAGGTAAGCCGGGATATGGTACAGGCGCTGGTAGGGGTCATGACCAACCGCACCCGCGATTTCACCCGGTTGCAGCAGCAAAACGAAAAGATGATGGCCCTGGGAAAGCTTTCCGCAGGATTAGCCCATGAACTGAACAACCCGGCATCGGCCATTGTCCGCAGTTCCGACATTCTGCGAAAGCACCTCCATACGACTCCGGAAGATTTCAAAAGGGTGATCCTCATTCGTCTGCAACCCGAGCAGGTGGATGCGGTGATTAGCATACTATTTGCCAAGATCAACCAAACCGATCTGCCCCACCGCACCATGATGGAGCGAAACAACCAGGAAGATGAAATTGCCGAATGGCTGGAGGACCGGGGCTGGGATGAGGGCTATGAAGCTGCCGAGAACTTTGTGGAGTTTGCCATAACCCTCGATGACCTGGAAGAAATTGATGAAATCATCAAAGGACAGGATGCCGCCCCGGTATTCAACTGGATTAATAATCTGCTGACCACCGAACGGCTGGTGAAGGAAATTGAACAAGCCTCCCTGCGCATTTCAGATCTGATCAAATCGGTGAAAACCTATACCCATATGGACCGGGCCACCGATAAAATGGAAGCCAATATTCATGAGGGAATTGACAGTACCCTGACCATGCTGAATCATAAACTGAAGCAAAAGAATATTCAGGTAAAAAAAGATTATCAGGAAAATCTGCCCAAAATACTCATCTTCGTTAGTGAAATCAACCAGGTGTGGACCAATCTGATCGACAATGCCATAGATGCCATGGACGATAAGGGCATACTTACCATCCGTACGCGTACCGAACACAATGATCTCCGAGTGGATATCATCGATAATGGAACTGGCATTCCCCCGGATATTCAGAGCAGTATTTTTGACCCTTTCTTCACAACCAAAGCCGTGGGGCAAGGCAGCGGCCTGGGGCTGGATATCGCGCAAAAAATTGTAGAACAACACAAAGGCACAATCAGCGTAAAATCTGAACCGGGAATGACGCAGTTTACCTTATGTTTTCCATTGAGAGAATGAAGTACCGTTGGCAGAAGCCCGAAAGCAGAAGACTAGAGGTAAAAATATCGATTGCAGATGTAAGATTTTGATTCCCCTAACCTTTGACCTGCGATCTTTTTACCGCCTCCTGATTCCAGCCTCCCGCCTTTCGCTACCCAACCATTTTTTCTCATTGCCGTTTTCATACTTCGTATATTTCAAACAATACACGATTACTTGACACCCTGCTTCCTAACCTATGAAACGCCCGATTATCTTTGCCCTTGATGATGATCCTCAGGTCATTCGTGCCATTGCCCGCGACCTGCGCAGTGAATACAAAAAGGATTACCGCATTCTAAGTACCGATTCCGCCCAGGAAGCTTTGAGTTCCTTACAGGAGCTGAAGAAACAAGAGGAAGAAGTAGCGGTTTTTCTGTCTGATCAGCGTATGCCCGACATGCTGGGAGTAGAATTTCTCCAACAGGCCCGGGAGTTCTTTCCCAATGCTAAAAAAATTCTGCTAACCGCATACTCTGATATTGATGCGGCTATTCAAGCCATCAACGATGTGCAACTGGATTATTACCTGACCAAACCCTGGGACCCTCCCGAGGAGAAGCTTTATCCTGCTCTCAACGACCTGCTCGACGATTGGCAAAGCCGATATGTACCTGGTTTTGAGGGAATAAAAGTCATTGGGTACCAGTACTCGCCCAAATCGCACGAGGTGAAAGATTTTCTGGCGGGCAACCTGATTCCTTACCGCTGGCTGGATGTGGAAACCAATGGAAAAGCCTGCGATATACTTGACCTCAATGCTATTCCCGAGAAAGATCTTCCGGTGGTTTTTTTTGAGGATCACTCGTACTTATTAAATCCTTCCATCAGCCAGCTGGCGGAAAAGATCGGGATGAATATTCAGGCCACCGAGCAATTGTACGATGTCATCATCATCGGTGCCGGACCGGCCGGACTGGCCGCCGGGGTCTACGGCGGCTCGGAAGGCCTAAAAACCCTACTGATTGAGAAACGAGCTCCCGGCGGGCAGGCTGGTACCAGTTCGCGGATAGAAAATTACCTGGGCTTTCCCAATGGCTTAAGTGGATCGGACCTCACACGTCGGGCCATTGCCCAGGCCAAACGGTTGGGTACTGAGTTTTTATCCCCCCTTGAGGTGACTGACATTAAGGTACAGGATCAGTATAAGATTCTTACGCTCTCCGATGGCAGTGAATTACGTTCCAAAAGCATCATCATTGCCACCGGAGTAAACTACCGAAAACTTGAAGCCTCCGGGGTACATAACTTTACCGGGGCAGGCGTCTATTATGGCGCAGCGACCACCGAGGCTAACATTTGCCAGGACAAAGATATTTACCTGGTGGGAGGTGGCAACTCCGCCGGGCAGGCCGCCATGTATTTATCTAATTTCGCCAATCAGGTATATATCACGGTCCGCAAGCCGGATTTGTCTTCTTCCATGTCGCAGTACCTGATCGACCAGATCAACAATACCGGTAATATTCAGGTGTTGGGAAAAACATCCGTGGTAGAAGCCTGCGGATCAGACCATTTGGAAGCATTGGTGCTGGAAGATGCCGATACCCAGGAACGGAGAAAGGTGGGCGCGGGGGCCTTGTTCATTTTTATTGGCAACCGCCCTTTTACCGATTGGATTCCTCTGGACATTGCCAAAAACAAAAAAGGCTTCATTGCCACCGGACAGGAAGTGAGCAGGCAGGGGAACGACAAGAAAGCATGGACACTGGATCGGGAGCCTTTTTTGCTGGAAACCAGTATTCCCGGCATTTTTGCCGCCGGCGACGTCCGAGCCAATGCCATGAATCGGGTGGCTTCAGCCGTGGGCGAAGGCGCCATGGCCATCAAACTAGTCCACGAATATTTAGCAACTGTATAATCCCCGGAGACCGGAATCGGGCGACCGGATAAGGGTATATGCACTCTAAAACGATACCCTTGATTGATTCAGTCTCCGGTTTCCCTTCTTCTTTTTCCATGAAACGCTTATGGTACGTTATAACCCTAAACAATGGCTGCGTTCGTTACGCAACTTTTATCTGAGCTACACCTTACAATTACTTCTTCGGACAGTAGTGTGGGTGGGCGTATTTACCACCGTAGTGTGTGTCATGACCATGGAAGTGCTGCACTGGGACCCTCATCTCACCTCGGGCTTCTTTTCCCTACTGGGCATTGTGCTCAGCATCCTGCTCGTTTTCCGCACCAATACGGCCTACGACCGCTGGTGGGAAGGCCGGAAACAATGGGGTGCCCTGGTCAACAACTGTCGTAATCTGGCAGTGATGTTTCAGGCGACCTTACCCGCGGATGACTCGGCTACGCGAAAGTATTTCGCCAAGCATATTTCCAATTTTTGTTTGTCCCTGGTCGAACACCTACGGGAAGGCACCAAGATTGAACAGCTAATTCATCTGACCGAAGAAGAAAAACTGATCTATCGTTCCAAGGAACATCTGCCCAGTTTCATTGCTTTGCAGATCTATCAGCGAGCCCAAAACCTGTATAAAAGCGGAATTTTTTCCGACAGTGATATGATCAATCTGAAACCCCAGATGCAATCGCTGCTGGATATTCTGGGAGCTTGCGAACGCATTAAAAAAACTCCCATTCCGTTTTCCTACAGTGTGTATATCAAAACATTCATTATTGCCTATTCTGCCATTCTCCCCTTTGGCCTCATCGATGAGTTTCATTATTACACCATCCCCATGGTGATGTTTATTTTTTTCGCGATGGCCGGAGTAGAATTTATCGGAGAAGAAATCGAAGATCCCTTCGGCCTGGACTGCAATGACCTGCCTACGGGTAGTATTGCGCAGACCATCAAGAATAACGTACACGAAATATTGTGTCTGTTCTCCGACGTGGAACAACGGCAGGAAGAACCCCTGTATGAGAAAGTATTTTAGCGCGAAGTATTCCAGGCCCAGATGTAGCCGATCTTGCCTTCGTCCAGAGAATGCGTACCAAAACCATGTTCCCGAAGAAACTGCTCCAGCGCCTCCAGGTTTTCGCCCGGTTGCGTTCCCTGGTGCGTTTCAATACTCATGATCTTTATCTGCCGCAATAGCGTCTTGGGCAAATGGTACAATATCGCATATTCTGATCCTTCACAATCCAGCTTCAGAAAATCAAGCTGCTGATGACCCGCTTCTTCCAGTTGCTCCCATAGCGTAGTAGTCTCTACCGTGATCTGTTCGCTGCGGCTGTCATGCTCAAACACACTGGCCATGGTCGTATACTGGTCCAGCGAACTGGCATTCAGTACCAACTCACCCTCCTGATGCCCAACGGCCAAAGGGTAAATAATAAAATCAAAAGCGGTATATTGCCCCTGGTACTCCAGCAGTTTCTGATAATTGAATGGCATGGGTTCGAAGGCCAGTACCCTGGCGTTCGGGAAGCGGAAAAACATAAACAAAGAGAAATAGCCCACATTGGCCCCAATGTCCACCACCACCAGACCTTCATTAGCATCGGGGAGATGTGTTTCGGGAATATGCTTCAGATAAATCTCATCGAAGAAGGACTCTTTAAAGGAAGAAAGCATTTGCCGGGGAACCTCTACCTGAAAGGCATCGCGTAAGTAAAAAAGAAAAGAGGATTCACTGCTCAATGCCTTAAACCACAGATACGAGGTCCAGTTGGAGATATTCTTTACCAGATTACTATATCGTCGTAATTTGTTCTTCGATGCCATAAATGTTAGCTAAGAGGTGCAATATAGCCCAATTATATTAGATGGAAAATATCAGGGTGCGGGAGCGCGGGTTCCTTGCATGGGTACCGGACGTACCTTGGCGGTGCTGCCGAACTCCAGTATTTTCTCGATGATAATTTTCTTGGCAGCATCCGGTTCGTTCATGGTGGATGCCATCTTATACGATAACAGCGCATTATGAATGAAAATCTGGCGGTTGTAGAAGTAGGTTAACTGATTGGTGGAGCTACGGAAAATCCAGAGAAAGAGGGCTGAAATCAGTTCAATCACCACTCCGCTGCCGATGGTCAGTACCTGGAAGTTTCCTTCCTGCAAATTACTGTTGACCAGCGAAAACGGAAGAATGTAGGAGACAATCCCGAAGCCGATGATCACGAATCCGATCCACATGGCCACAATGCTGTAGTTATAGCTTTTCTGCGCTTGCTCAATCCCGATCAAATAATATTGTTCCAGTTCTAACCGACTGTAAGTCACCAGTGGAATCAGGTCTTCGGTATCCTGCTTGCTGAGAATGCTTTCGTAATTCGTACGCTTCTGTTCAAAAGACTGCAACTGCTGATTGACGGCCTCTTTCTTATCCTCGGCATACAACTGAACAATGCCGGAGATAGCCCCGCGGAACGAATAAATCGGGATGAATGGCCCAAGCAACAAGTAGATTGCCCCCAATACTGAGAACACCGCTCTCCAGCTGATCGGCTGAAACCCCCACTGCCAGAGCTGCGGCAGCCAGACAAACCAGCAAAGATACCCCAACGCTAATACTCCGGTTACCAGCACCATCGATAGCACCGTCAGCACCAGAAAGCGCACCCAGCGGTGCTGATAGCGAACAAACTCCACAATCAGGTTCTTTTCTCCCTTTTTCCTGGCAGAAGATAGGCCCTCTGGACGTTGATCCACTGGTTCGGATCGATTGCCAAATTCCGTTTCGGTCTGCATAGGAGCATCCCCTTGGGGACGCTCGGGTTCAGCGGCAGCAGTTTCTTTCATGGTAACAAGGTGTCAGTAAGATAAGCCCATCCGAAAACTGAAAGCCTGATCGCTTAGGCATTCAGTACATCCAGCACCCCGTGAATATAGCCCACCGATTCGGCCAGACCGGGAATAGGGTCTTTTCCGTCTTTCTCATATTCTATGCCTACCACTCCGCTATAGTTGATGTCCTGAAGTGCCCGCATGAACGCCGGTATGTCCATGATGCCCCGCCCTATTTCCAGGGGTTTTCCCTCGCCTCCGGTCTTGTCTACGTCTTTCAGGTGGATATCGTACAAACGATCAGCATACTGTTTCGCTTTTTCGGCGGGGTCCTGTCCGATACGGAAGGTGTGGCCGATATCAATGCAAAAGCCGATGCGCTGATCCAGGTTTTTGATCTTGTCGTATACATTATCCGGGCTGGGATAAACTTCATCGCCGGGGCCATGGTTATGAATGGCCAGTTTGATATCCGTGTCTTTCACTTTTTCTTCGACCCGGGACAATAACTCGGGATTAGGAACGCCAATGATGACATCCATACCGGCCTCTTTGGCATAGGCAAAAGCCGTATCCACCTCTTCAGGTGATTTCATATAGATCACTCCCGCCCCGTATAGTTTCAATCCGGCATCCCGGACTTTTTTGGCGGCTGCTTTTATCTCTTTGGGCGAACTCTCCAGTGGCAGGTGCATACTCTTAAGGGCAATGGAGTTGAGCCCCAATCTCTTCGATACGGCAATGGTTTCTTCTAATGAAAGCTCCCGCAAGGTATAGGAAGCCAGTCCCAAGGTCAGTGATGAATCAGTGGTGCGGGATGCCGGGCGAATGGCGGAGGCAAAGGATGCCTGAGCTGCCGTAGTAGAAGCAATCGTCCCCAGGCCCAGTAGTTTCAGGAAGTCTTTTCGTGTGTATCTCATCGTAGGTTGTTTTTAATGTGTGCCGAAAAATACAAGAATTTAAGCACATTCGGAACCCACACTTCACGATCCTGCTCCACCCACAATCAAAAACACAATAGAAAGATAAACCAACTTCACTCATTGGATAACTTTTTAGCGAGATAATTTGGGTTTGCAACCAATCAGATTACCCAATGAAAGTAGAGCCAATAAGATTTTAATTACGCTCACGGTTAGATTTCGTTTTGGATGTTTCGTGTTTTTTTAATTGCCGAGAACGTAAACCGGGCATGGGCTAATTAATAATAGCGCCTTGGTTATTGGCCAGTTTTTCGCGCCATTTTTGGAGCTCCTCCGGTGTTATGCGCACCCAATCGGTTACTTCACCCATGATTTTTAAGGGTGCCTGGGAGCGATAGGATCGGGTTGGGTTGCCCGGAAATTTTTTATCGGTAACGTTCGGGTCGTTCTCAAAACTCCCGGTCGGTTCAACGATATAAACCCGCTCTCGTCCATCCCCCTGAGCCAAGGCCGCCGCAAGCCCGGCCCCATTCACCAGGGCCGTGAAATAAATGTGATTCATTTTGAAGTCAGGTTTATAATTAGAGTTGCGCCCGGCTGTCAGCAATTCGCCAACCGGTAAATCTGCTTTCGTTCCATGATAAAAGGGCCCTTTGTCAGACGGTTTATCCTTAAGCGAAGTGGCTAATGCATGATGCTGGTTTGCCTGGTCGGGGTCGTTTAAGTCTTCATAGCATTTGGCAATGTTTGAATATAGCGCCGGGAGGGCACTTTGAACCGTATCGTTATTTATTTTTAGTGCCCGCTGCAAAGCCGTTTCGAGCCATCGTAGTTTGTCGGAAACATTTTTTTGATGTCGGGCTACGTAATGTGCGGCCATAAACTTTTCAAGGTCGTTGGTCGATTCGTTCCAGGCTTGCAGAAACAGTTGGCTTGCTTCTTCAGGCTGGCCTTTGTCTTCCATACCCATGCCCTGAAGACAAAGTTGAACAACATGGTTGCCTGGGTTGAATTCCATTTTCTAATTATTTTGCCTGGTTAGTTATCGTACTATCAATTTAGTTATCTGTCCTTGGACCATTGAAGTGTCTCACAACGACAAGGCTAGCCATCAGACCGGGCGCTTGTTTGCATTTTTCTTTCAAAGTACAATATTCATGCTTAGAGCAACAAACGATCGTGCTCGCTTTTCTGCCCGGTTGGGGCTAGGTGATGTTAGGCAACGTTTTTTTCTATTTAATCTTTTCAAAGTAGATAGTATCAAATTTACTACTTGAATCAAAAGTCATTCTAAAGTTATTGTATCCCTGTTTGGAGAAAACTAATGTTAAATCAGGACAACCAAACAATCCACCCGAAATGTCTGAATACGAAAATCTACCTTCGGTATCGCTCATTTCCAAATGATTAGTTTCTTTCCTTTCGTAATCATTATCATTTACAATTTGAACATTATTGATAGGTAATCCAGTATCTTCTTCTATTATGATTCCCTCTGCTGTTCGGTAACAATCACAGCTAAGTAAAAACACTAACGGAATTAGAATCCAATTGATCTTAAATCTATGGAAACAGGAATCAAGCATTAATAATTTGACTTAAATTTCTCGAGCTATTGTTCTGTTCTTTAAATGTTGCCTAATGGCCAGCGCGAGTAACCGGCCCGGCTTTGTTTGCTTTTATTTTTCAACTTGCAATTTTCGTACTTGGCGCATCGAACTTCGAGTGCTTTTTGACTAGGGTTGGTTACTGCGCTTTGTTGGCATGCGTTTTTAATTCATTCAATCCAGTAACAATGTTCAGCAGCGATGTCGGGTCAATTTCAAATTCCACTTTGATTAAATCCGAATACTCTGGATCAGGATAACTCTTTTTCATCAATTGTAATTCTACCGCTAAGTGTCCTCGTTCATCGAGGTTTCTAAAGCGAAGCTGAAATTCACCAGGACTCATGCTATTTAATTTTTCGTCTCCTCGTCGGGTGGTCTCCAAGTCATGTAATTTAACAATAAATGAGTCCAAGTCCGCTTCGGAAATCCAAATTGACCGGTTGAAGGTGGCTTGAATCTCTTCGGTAGATAATTTGATCTTCAATTGATAACTGGGGAAATAATCTTTCTCCGAATCAACTGTCGTTAATTCAATTCGTCGGGTTTTTATTTCATTCTCGATAATCATTTTAATGCATGCCAACGAGTGTGTATACGCCATATGGCGTATATATCCATTATACCGTTAGTTATGTTACGTCCTCTAAATGTGTATTTATTATACTGAACACAGTTCCCATATTACTATTTTTACAAATCCGCTTTACATCTTGGCAAATCATGGGCCTGCCGGTTAAATGTTTGTAACCGTTTAAAATTATTTGAAAATGCTAGACTTCCCAGATGGTTGCTCACTACCAAAGGCTTTAGGTTGATCAAGATAGGATATATCTGCCAATGAAGCCAGTGAGGTAATGGTTAATCATTCCCATCGCCTGATCAGCATCAACCAATAACCCGCACTTTCTTTGCCAGCGTCTGGTCAGGGGATAAGCAGGAAGTGCTACAGAAGCCCGAGAATCCGATCAGAAGTCTCGATCCAGGGTTGCGGAGAGACCAATGACCCGGTCGGAGGTCTCGATTCGGGGTTGTGGGGAGACCAATGACCCGGTCATACCTTTCTAAAAACTTTTATTTCTTACACATGCCCGGGTCATCAGTCGTAAAACTTACATCAATCATACACCATGACCGGGTTTTGGTAGGTAATCAGGGGTGAATTACCTATGTTGACCAGGGTAAAAGTGATGTGAAGTACCCGTCGACGTACCTTTGCCCGGGTAGGAGTTATTTTTTCGAATCGATTTAAGACCTCCGACCGGGTAAAAGGTCTTTGGGAAGACTCGATATACGACCTATTCCCGGGTTAGCGGGGTTTTTCGAGGAAACCGCCCAATGTAAGTTCTACCGCTGATTCCGCCTGATATGGTGTTTAATACCGAGTCCACCCTTATTCCGTCTTACGCTTCCGGATCATTCTCACCAATCCGCTGCAGCCCATCAACAGCAAACCCGGAATGCCTATCCAGACCAGCTCACTCAGTATCACCCGGATGCCTCGTTCGGTAAAAAAATTACGGATACCAATCGGTGATACCTGTATGGGTTGCCCGGGCAAAAAATACCGGGTATTGTCCCAGGGTGAGAAAAAAGCCACTCCCATCCCCCCACTGGTCAGGGCATCCAGCACGCTATGCGAAGCAGTGCATAAAGTAAAATAGGCGATGAGGATCAGGCTGACCCGCATACCAGGCTTCGTTCGGTAAAACAGCCGGGTAACCAACACCCCAATCAGCAACGAAAACAACCACGAATGGGTAAACCCCCGGTGCCCCCAGAAACTTCCGTAAGGAATGCCAAACGACAAGCCCAGTACGTCGGCATCCGGCAGTATGGCACAGACCATCCCCAAAGTCCAGAATTTCCAGTTGACCAGGGGCTTGGGAAATCCCGTGCCCAACGCGAATGCTGCAAAAGCATGACCGAAAGCAGATGCCATAATACGTGTATTGATGGTTTATCTTGCGCTGTTCAAAGCGAAAATATCGTTAATTTTCCTCAGGGACTGAGGCTGAGTTTTCAACCCTTTTCAATTCTAAGTCCTGGAAATCAAAGCTGAAATCTATGTTGGGTGAGATACCTTTCATCCGGATCGATTGTGCCTGGCCGTTTTCATCCAGATAAAACATGGCAAAGGCATCGGCATTCATATCCTGATACTCCCAATGGATGGCAAAGGTATTGGCCTGATAATACCGCATAGGTCCGTTTAGCTGGGGAGAGCGATGCGAGGTAAACCATAGCTGCCCCTCCTTCTCAGCGACTTCCACCGTACCGAACCAGTTATCTTTATACATTCCAATATAGTTCTCAGCACTGATATGAGCATCGTTGGCGGCTTCCACCCTCTCCCATACCCGAGTCATCACCGAATCTTCGGCTGACTGCCCCTGATCATAACCCTCTGCCGTTCTCTCAATCCAGTCTATCTCCTCCAGCTTCAGGTATTTGTCCAGCACCGTGTTCACCAAGGCCCCGTGAAGGGCACTGCCCCCGGGATCGGTATTAGTGAGCACCACCAACCCCACTTCCAACTCCGGGATCAACAGCGTGAACGAATGCATACCGGTGATAAACCCACCGTGGTGTACCAGCAGTTGACCGTTCATGTCCAGCAGATTCCATCCTAACCCATAGCCCGAAAAATGAGAAGTAAAGCGGGGGCTTCTCGGCGCATTTAGGGTAGTGTGGATCTTCCACATCTGCCGCTGGTTTTCTTCTGAGAAGAGATGTTGCTCCAGATCTTTTCCGTACCTCCCTTCATTCAACTGTACCAGCATCCATTGGCATAGATCATTCACCGTTGCATAGATTCCTCCAGCCGCACCATTGATTCTTTCTCTGTGGTGGGTAAGCGTCCGGAGAGCTCCGTCTTCTTCCCGGTGCGGCTCAGACAGATCCTTTGTATCTGTAATATCTTCCAGTGAAGCAA
This sequence comes from Cyclobacteriaceae bacterium, assembly GCA_040222715.1. GTDB lineage: Bacteria > Bacteroidota > Bacteroidia > Cytophagales > Cyclobacteriaceae > Tunicatimonas. Next base: position 138,764 of record JAVKCN010000154.1, read on the forward strand.
AAGAATGATCCATGTCCAGTGGGTTCAGAATCCGCTGATTAATAAACGCTTCCCAGGACATACCGCTTACCCGGGCTATCAGCTCACCGGCCACCATATAGAGTAAATTATCGTAGTCATATTGCGTGCGGAAAGCCGAAACCGGCTTGAAATACTGAAAACTGGTTAGAATATCCTCAATTGTAAAGTCAGAACCACCCGGAATAAACATTAGATCTCCGGCACCTAAACCCAGTCCCGACCGATGGGTCAGTAAATCCTGCACATTGAAGTTTTCGGTTACATAATTATTATACATGGTAAACTCCGGCAGGTGGTCTTTCACCCGATCGGTCCAGGTGATCTTACCCTCTTCTACCAATAGGGCCAGAGCGGCGGTAGTAAAGGCTTTGGTGTTAGAGGCAATGGCAAACTGCGTTTGCTCACTTACCGGTTCTAGAGTCTTCACAGACTGCACACCGTATCCCTTTGCATGGATGATCTTTCCATTCTGAACCAACCCCACGGCTACTCCGGCCACCTGGAAAGTATCCATGGCCCGTTCTACCAACCGGTCAATCTCCTGGGTAGTGATTTGAGCAAATACCTGCCCGAAACTCCCAGAGATGAGTAATACCAGAGCGATAAGGCGCATTTTTATCATAAAGTATAAGTTATTGATGTGAAACCGGCTTTGTTAATCAAGGGTATTACTATGCTAAGTACGTTCTGTATTACGTGTGAGGTTGAAGGGAGCGGTAAGCAGAAGGCAGGGAGCCGTAGCGAACGCCCACCGCATCCCACCTTCTGCTTACCGCCTATGGTCAACCGCTTACTAATCCATCCATCAATACTTGATGCAGCACTAATCTGCCTTTCGTAGTCCGAAATCATAGCGTTCGTGTACAATCCGTTTCAGCATGCCCAGCTGACCACAATGCCACATGGTGTGTTTTATGTTCCAGTCCAGGGCTTCATATTTAGTATTGGCTACCGGATGAGGGGTTTGCGTGGGTTCCAGTTTGCTTTTCAGATCTTCGGGGGATAATGACCGGATCACCTCCAGCGACCGTTTCTCTATGGTAGTCAAATGTTGACGCAGTTCCGGCGGTGTTGCTTTTCCCGGGGCATTTTGGGGTGATGCAATATTGTAAAGCTCCGAGTAGGCTTTTACGGGAACCTCTTTCAAAATATCCATTTGGTGCCCTACCGTGGTCATGATGGTATGAAAATAATAGCTGATCGTCAGATGCCCCACCTGCCAGCTTACGCTGGTTTCAACAACCTCAGGGATGGTATCCCAGTGTTGGTACGGAATAGTATCAATCAACCTATGGCCCCACTCGTAGGCGTCTTCGGTCTGTCTGGCTAATATTTCAACAAGATTCATATACTTGTATCAGTTCTTTAGACCACAAGGTACAAAGTCTGGCCCAAGGATCACACCGCAATACACCCTGTCCTGAAAAAGTATCTAACACCTTCACTACTTCCATCTACCCAACTACTCCTGAAAAACCGCCCGGCGCATTTGCTTTCACAGCAGTAAAGCGCTGGCACGTATGTGATAAATTTAAATTTAATCCGATTACAAGTTAAATATCTTTAAAATTTTCCCTGATTATATGTTTAATTTTCTACATTTAGCAAAACAACCTACTACTAAAATCAGCGATTATGCGCCAAATAACCTTACCCTGCTACGCCTTACTATGCAGCATGGGCCTGCTGCTCATGCTGGGCATTCCTGCCGTTTCCCAGCAAAATTCATTGGGAATATTTGAAGGTCACACCGACATTGGCGAAGATGTTCTGGCCGGTTCGGCTACGTATGACACTAAAAGTCAGGAATATACGATCAGCGGCGCGGGTTACAACATCTGGTTTGATCACGATGAATTTCACTATGCCTGGAAGCGCATGGAAGGCGATTTCATTTTATACACCCGGGCTCAGTTCGAAGGTGAAGGTGTAGATCCGCACCGGAAAGTAGGCTGGATGGTCCGCAGCACCCTGGAAGGCACCTCCCCCCACATCAATGCCGTGGTGCATGGCGATGGCCTGACTTCCCTGCAATACCGAAAAACAGAAGGTGCTGAAACCGAAGAAACCAAAGCGGAGATCACCCACGCCGATGTTATTCAACTGGAGCGAAAAGGAAACACCTACACCATGCGCGTGGCCAAGTTTGGCGAGCCTTTTGTCACCCAGGAAGTTTCCGACCTGAATCTGGGAGAAGAAGTCTACGTGGGACTGTTTGTTGGCTCACACAATGCCGAGGTATTGGAAACCGGCATCTTCAGTGATGTGCGCATCACCGAGCCCGCTCCCGATGACCTGGTGCCGTACCGGGAATATCTGGGTAGTCATTTAGAGCTACTGGATGTAACCAGCGGAACCCGGGAAATTATCTATACCCACCCAAAATCCATTCAGGCTCCCAACTGGACCCCGGACGGTGAAACCCTGATCTACAACGGCGATGGGCTGATCTATACCTTCGACCTTCAAAAGAAACAACCAACCGTATTAAATACCGGTGAAGTAAAAAACAATAATAACGACCATGTTATTTCTTTTGATGGCACCATGCTGGGGCTGAGCAGCGGGGTATCCGATTTGGGTGGCTCAATCATCTATACCGTACCGATAGCGGGCGGGACACCTCAGCAGGTTACTCCCCGGGGGCCATCGTACCTGCACGGATGGTCGCCGGATGGTAAAAACCTGGTGTTCACCGGAGGGCGTAATGACGAATACGATATCTATCGCATCTCAACGGAAGGCGGCGAAGAAGAACAGTTAACGACCACCAAGGGGCTGGATGATGGCCCCGAGTATACTCCCGATGGGCAGTGGATCTATTTTAACTCCGACCGCGATGGGAACATGAAAATCTGGCGCATGAAAGCCGATGGCACGGGGCAGGAAGCCATTACCGATGATCAGTTTCATGATTGGTTTCCCCATATTTCGCCCGATGGGCAGTGGATCATATTTTTATCCTTCCTGAAAGAAGAAGTTGAGTCGGGAGATCACCCTTTTTATAAGCATGTCTATTTACGGCTGATGCCCATCACCGGGGGGGAACCAAAAGTAGTCGCCTATGTATACGGTGGTCAGGGCACCATCAACACTCCTTCCTGGTCTCCGGACAGTAAAAAGGTAGCCTTTATCAGTAATACCAAAATGAGCGGTACCGAGGAGGCCAAGGCCCCCGAAAAATAACCCCTGCCCTACCAAGTTATTCATTCATTAAAAACCAAACCTATGTTGTCAAACGATCAAAGACGTAAATTTTTTAAACAGGCCGGGGCTTTGGCACTGGGATCTATCCTGCTGCCCTCTTGTTCATCCCCCCAAAACCAACAATCTAATAATGGAGCAGCTTCCCAACCCTCCCCGCCAAAGGGTGATATCTCTCCGATTGGAGTGCAGCTGTACTCAGTCCGAGATGTCATTGAAGGCGACCTTCAGGGTACGTTGCAACAATTGGCCAACATGGGATACCAGGAGGTAGAATCATACCCCGGACAACAGGGAGGGCATTACTTTGGCATGGAGCCTCAGGCATTTTCAAGCATGCTACAGGATATGGGCATGAAACTGGTCAGCGGCCATATTGCTACCGGGAACCGTTCGGGAGACAATCAGCAGACCACCACGCCCTGGCAGCAGGCAACTTTGCTCTCCGGGTTTGATGCCTTCGTAGAGAAAGCCGCCGAATCCGGGCAAACCTACGTCACCTGTTCCTGGATGGACGAAAGCCTGCGGCAAACCCCCGATGACCTGAAAAGCACGGCTGAACTCTTTAATCAGATCGGACAACGCTGTAAGGATGTCGGCCTTCAATTTGCCTACCATAACCACGCATTTGAGTACGAAAAAGTGGGTGACAGCATGATCTATGGCTTTATGCTGGAAAATACTGATCCCGATCTGGTACAGTGGGAACTGGATATGTACTGGGTCGTAGCCGGGGGGCAAAACCCGGTTGAGTACCTGCAAAAATACCCCAACCGCTTCCCATTGGGCCATGTGAAAGATATGGACAAGCAGGATCATGAGCGCAATACAGAACTGGGCAAAGGGTCTATCGACTACACTCGTATTTTGAAAGTGGCCAAAGAGCAAGGCATGAAGCATTTTCTGGTGGAGCAGGAAACCTACACCAGTTCCTCCATAGAAAGCGTGAAAGAGGATTATGAGTATCTGTCTCAGTTAGCAGTGTAGACATTAAGCATTAACAGACTTCTACCCGGCAGCCCATCCTCCCGGGTAAAAGTTTACTTTCTTTCTCCTGATGGAAAACCTGCCTGGCTGGCTGTCCGCGCATATGGTTTTCCGGCTATCCGGGCATACAACCCAGAGGCCGCAGTCAAACTATTTGATATGAATTTTCCCCGCTACAAAAATTTTACAAGTCTTTCAATCTTGCTCTCTGAAAGTTGTCTTACCGGAGCTAATTGCTTACATTAGAATAGAATCAGAAAGGAAATAGTATGTAAAAGAAGTCACTTTTTGGGTAGGCAGACGCGGATGGTGCGTGATTTGACGGTACGGTATCATTCAACAGGAACTTGGAAAGATGCATGGCTCTCAGTGACCTCCAGTGGTAAGTATTTTTTTGAAGTATTGTATGTGTAAGGGTTCTTCGGTTTCATAATAACCGATCGTAAGCTGGTTTTACCGCTTACTTTTTGCATAGCGATTGCCTATGCCCCTTGGTTTTAGCATTACATTTTTAAAACATAATTTTTTACCAACGATACAACGACCATGAAATTAATACTTTGCATTCCTCTTCTCTTCTCCTACTGTGTTCTCATTGCCCAGAGTACCTCCATCGGTATCTTTGATAACCATGCCGATGTAGGTAACCCCCAGATCGCAGGTTCTGCCCAATACGATGAAGCCACCCAAACGTACACCCTGACCGGGGCCGGTTATAATATCTGGTTTGAACGGGATGAATTCCAGTACCTGTACAAGAATCTCAGCGGCGATTTTATCCTCACGGCCCATTTTGAACTCGTGGGAGAAGGTGGCGATCCGCATCGGAAAGTCGGCTGGATGGTCCGCGAATCCCTGGCCGAGAATGCTGCCCATATCAGTGCGGTTACCCACGATGACGGACTTACGGTGCTTCAATGGCGGGCTTTGCCAGGCGCCTTGATGCGAGACCCTCAGGATGAAATATTTGCCCCGAAAGACAATTACTCCATCCTTCAACTGGAACGGATGGGATCTACATTTACCATGCGCGCGGCCCATCCGGGTGAACCGCTACAACTAATCGGCTCTCATGATATGGAAGACCTGCCGGACAATCTACTGGCTGGATTGATCATTACTTCCCACGACGAATCCACCACCGAAGAAGCCAAAGTTTGGAATGTGCGGATTGACAAGCCCATCGTAAATACACTAACTGCTGATAATGAGATGTCCGTAGGCTCCCGTCTGGAAACCATGAATGTATTGGATGGAAAGCGAAAAGTGGTTTTTGAATCCTCCGGACGCATTGAGTTCCCTACCTGGACACCCGATGAGCAAAAGCTGCTGTTCAGTATGGACCGATCTCTGTACACCATTCCGGCTACCGGGGGCACTCCCCAAAAATTTGAAACGGATTCCCTGGACGGAAACCATTACGACTTTGGTATTTCCCCGGATGGAAAAATGCTGGCCATCACCAGCAGTACGGATGGTATTGAGCACCGGGTCTATGTGCTTCCTATGGAAGGGGGGACCGCCCGCAGGCTGACCGAGCAATCGCCCTCCTACTGGCATGGCTGGTCGGCCAATGGCAAAGAGGTATATTTTGTGGCGCAGCGGGACACCAATATGTACAACATCTATAAGAAACCCCTCAAGGGAGGAGATGAAATTCAGCTTACGTCCGTTGAAAGTGGTTACACCGACGGCCCCGAAGAATCGCCCGATGGCAAGTACATGTACTACAACAGCAATAAGTCGGGCACCATGCAGCTCTGGCGCATGAAACCCGATGGTACAGACCCCGAACAGCTCACTTTTGATGAATACAATGACTGGTTCCCTCACATTTCGCCGGATGGGAAATGGATTGCATTTCTTTCTTACGGATCAGATGTTCCCTCCGATGCTCATCCTAACTACGACCGCGTAAGCATACGCCTCATGCCTGCTTCGGGGGGCGTGCCCCGGGTGATCGCCAACCTTTACGGCGGACAGGGAAGTTTCAATGTACCTTCCTGGTCACCGGATAGCCAGCAAATTGCCCTGGTGAGTTATACCGGTATGTCAGCTGAAGAGTTATCCACTTCTACCCGATAAAAAAATCCGGGGAGCGTGATGATACGCTCCCCGGTAGTTTCTATTTTCACCAGCTATTTCTTAAGCTCCAAGTTTGGCGAGCCTATCCAAAGTATGCCTTGTGCTTTCGGCCTTCTTACGCCTTAAGAAGTTAAAATACGGGTATGCGTCGGAAGTACGATCTTAAATGCCTCGCTATACTTCGAGTGCAGAATATTGTTGTTTGTTTACAAATCCTGTAATTTCAAGCCGCAATTATCTATACCCCGATCTGAAACTATGAAATATTTATTGATGCCGTTGATGTTCATGCTGTTGTTCACCCAATTTCAGCCAGTATTTTCTCAAGCCTCTACATCCCAATCCCAGACCGCTGCCACCATCAACCACATTGCACTGAATGTGGTAGACCTGGAAAAAAGCACTGCTTTTTACAAAAATATCCTGAACCTTCCCCTCCTTCCCGAACCTTTTCATGACGGGCTGCACACCTGGTTTAGCATTGGTGGCTACGGGCAATTGCACCTCATCCAACGGGCTTCCGAAACGATAGAACACGATAAAAACACCCACCTTTGCTTTAGTGTGAAATCTATGGATGCTTTCATGGCGACCCTCAATCAATACGAGGTTGACCGCATCAACTGGGTGGGAGACTCCAAAGAACCTACGGTGCGGGTTGACGGAGTAAAACAGATTTACTTTCAGGACCCCGATGGCTACTGGATCGAAGTGAATGATGATTATCCTGAATAATAGCACCTATCCAGCTGGTAACGACCATTTACGCTTCGCCGTCTTCTCCGATAGAAGGCTACGCCAGGGTATACCAGCGGTTGTAAATGGTGGATGATTACATCTTATGTCCAGCAGTTCCTTTTAAGTGTTATCAGAGCTCACTGATTGCTCGGTAGAAATCCTTAATACCCTATTCAATTTTCCCTTCAAATTCTTCAACTTTTACTCCCCTATTTACGTTTTCATAGCACATTCATCCAATACTTACTTCAAAAATATATTTGAGGCTGGATATTTGATAAATGCAAAAAAATAATTTCCTTTAATAGGGATTATTAAAGTATGCATAAGCTTTTACGTCAAGTTTTAAATCTGCTGATACTTTCGTGCTGCCTCTACGGGGCAGTGTTATCGGCTGCCTATGCGAGCCTGGCACTTCATGAGAAAGCAGAGCATTGCCTATCAGCTCCAGACTTTGCTGGCGAAGGCTTCTCAATTCACCGTGAGGGCATGGGGCACGCCCGTTTCGGTTCCCTGGCTCCGGCCTTAAGTGGGATCATGAGCGAAACGGAAAGTGAGTTAAACAAAGATTCTCCAGTCTTTGCCGACTTACATTCTACCCGGAACGGAGCAGGTTTATATGCTGATCCTTTCGCCCAACCCAATCCGGCAACCGTTACTTTTCCTTTCAGGAACAGAAGCATTTTTTTGCTGGACTGTGCCTTTCTGATTTAGCCTGATTTTTATCCTTTCTTCTATAAGTGTAACTGCCATATCAACATGTGCGGCCCACTTATCAGTTATTTTAGAGATTTCTCATTTCATTTTCAGGCTAAAAATATCATTACTATGTGCTATATCACAGATCATATACTACCCGGTACTATGGGTAAAACTTTTATTATGGGGGCGGATCACCCTATCGATTATAAGTACGTGTTAAGCGTCTTGAATGAATTCAAAGGCATCAGCAGTGTACAGCTGAATGACCAAAAGTTTCCCTGCGAAATGACCATCCAATCGAACAGCCCGATTGCCGTCAAAGATGTACAGCAACGGATTAATACGTTCGGGTTTCATGCGCTTCCTAAATCATATCTTTTACATTTTTAATCTATAGAAACATGCAAACTGTATTATTATTTCTGGGTGGTATTGGCGGATGGGAAATTGTCGTCATTCTGCTTACGGTACTAATTTTCTTTGGAGCCAATAAAATTCCCGAAATGGCCAGGGGCCTTGGTCGAGGCATCCGTGAATTTAAAGATGCTACCAAAGAAATTCAGCGAGAAATTGAAGAGGGTGGAAGCAGCCAGAAGACTTCATTTTAATCGAAGGGGGGAGAAGTGATATCTGATCGCCTCCCCTGTTTTAATTGATTGCGGGTAAATGAATCCTCAGAGCTCCATGGTGGAGCTCTGAGGAAAATTGGACTTAGTTACCCCAAAATGTCAATTCGTTGAAATTTGCGGCCGCTCCACCACCAATAGAGGATATCCCTACTAATCGTAAGTACTGATACGTTGTGCCATTTTCCGGGATCTCTACCTCGAAAGTGGGCTGGTTATTCCCAGAAACATCCACTAGTTTAACCCATCCTTTGGCAGCGGCGTCAATGCCCCATTCTTCCACTGAGACACTATCAATATCTACGGTGGGACCCATCGCCAGATCATTGGCACCCCAGATCTGATATGCCGCCGGACTTCGCTCTCCACAGCAATCCGCTCTTTCGTCCAATCTAAAGCGGCTCAGGTTCGCCGAGGTGCCCAAATCAAAGCTCATCACCCAGGGATACTGGTCCTGTAAGTTGGCCTCATCTTCGCAACTATGCCAGAAATCGCTGGTAGAGCCATCGGTTAACCGGTCGTAACTGGAACCATAACAACCGTCACCTGCATCACCGGCCAATCTGAGTGGGGTGATGATAGACTTATCCAGCAAATATTCCTCAGGAAAGACTTTCTCGGTAGGGTTAGACTCAAATATCTCGATAGCATACTCTGATGGAGCAAAATCACTGATTACGCTGATTTCCCCACCTAATTTATAGTTTCCTACTTTCATTTGAGAAGTTTCATTCGGTACTTCTACACGCTGCATATTTCCGTCAGTATCCTCATAAGTGAGGGTGGTTGTAACAACATTCGGCGCGGCATCGCCCCAAGTAAAGGTGGCACTATCCGCAAAGGCGTCGATACTTACGATTCCCCGGCTGATTAGGCTTTCCTGATAACGCTGTCCGTACACTGTAGCCGGTACTTCCCGTCGTACTGATTGGTGCCCGACATCATCCATTAAAAATAAACCAAAGGTGTATTCACCTTCGGGCAGTTTAAGGTCAAATGAAACGGTGTCTTGGCCATTTTGGGTTCGCACCACATCAAACTCATGCATGATGGATTCATCGCTTGTTTTTAGTACACCGCTACTGATTTTAGGGTCGGCATTGATGGCTACCCAGAAGCGCAACTTTTCAAAACCCGGACCAATCAATACCGTGTCGGCAGTTCCAATATAGATCGTTTCACCTTCCACGGTAAACTCACTAAAAGTTTCTTCCATCGACTCGCAAGCCATGATAGAAAAAGAGAAAATAAGAAGGTTTAACCACTTACTGGCTTTATAATTTTTTATGATCTTCATAGTTATTCCGTGATTTGACCCCAAAAATTCATTTCCATAATATGCATAAACTTACCGGTCGACCAGCTTTCCTGGTTGACGAACCGGATGTACCGTACCGGAGGAGCTTCTATGGCACATTCAAACTCTTCCCCGCTGGCGGCCTGAGCCTCATCTTCAGCACTGTTGCTTCCAATAGGACCACCGGAAGGTTTTACTACTTCTCCGTTCGTCACCAATCGGGTCCATCCCTCCAGAGAGGCGCCATTGTCGGCGGGTATTTCGTTTGTGCCCCAAACCTCGAAGTAATGAGGGTTACCGTGGGTAAAAATCCAGGTGCCTTGTCGTTGCCAGAACTTTAACCGGCTTAGTTTTGCGGTCACCCCGAGGTCTATCGTAAACATATGAAACCCTTCGGTGTAAGGTGGAACAACAGCGCCCGGGTTGCCTTGAGCCGTGTGAAACCCGGAGCCATCAATACTTCCATTCCATAAATTGGGCTTTGTCCAGCCGAAGGCATCTGGTTCGTCTCCAGTCAGGGCAATATCATCGAAATTTTCAATATTGAGCATAACCTCTTCCAGCGGAGTAATGGTGGTCTCGAATATTTCAGTGGTATTATCCCACCGGTCAACAATGGCTACTCCAAACTTTGTCTCAGCCGGTGGAAAGCTCCGAAAGGTTTCGTGCGATTTCTGAGCATCACTGATGAAGGTAGACTGGCTGTATACCAGGTTTCCGTTTTCGTCCTGGGCATAGAGCAGTATCTCGGCACTTATTTCGTCTTCATTATTGTACCGGACTCGTACCCCACCAAAATCTTCGGATAGTTCAAAACTAGCAAACAGTTTATCAATGGGAGCCATTTGTGGACTGATGGTGGTTGTCACCGGTTCAGATTTGTTGTTGCTCCGGTCTACTGATACCAATGTGACTTCCTGAGACTCTACTGCCCGTAAACCTTCCACGATCACAAAGTTTTTAAAGATGGAAGACTTAGTCGTTACTATGCGGCCACTGGCTAGTTCATAGCTGGCCTCTACCAGCAGTGCATCTTCATTGGCCGGCACCTTATACGATATTTTGGCCCCACCGGGCAAGTTCGTCACACTAATTTCGGTAACCGGATCAGGGGGTACAGAATCATGCGTCAACGGGCCTCGCACTTCCTCTTCACAGGCAAACAAAATACATCCTAGCAGCAGGATTGGCAGGCAGGCAATTAAATATTTAGTATTCATATTTTCTGGAGAATTAAGTAATTAAGAAAATTTACCAACCTGGATTTTGTACCAAATTTGAATTGGCGATCAAATCTTCTTCGGCAATCGGCCACAGGTAATCTCTATTAAGGAATTTGTAAGTACCAACCGTAATAACTTTGTAGTAATCATCGGTGGCTTCGCCCTCAATATTCCAGGCGCGAATATCGGTGTTGAGGAATTCAGAGGCCCGTTTCCATCGTCTCAGGTCCCAGAAACGCTGGCCTTCAAACACCATTTCAATCATGCGCTCCTGTTGGATAATTTCCCGAAACCCTTCCTGCGTGGTCGGCTTTGATGGATTGCTGGAGGCATTAGCCCAGGATTCTACTACACCATCCAAGCCAGCTCGAGCCCGTACCCGGTCAATCCACTCGTAGGCACCCGAGGGACCATCAGCCTCGTTGATAGCCTCGGCATAAAGCAGATACAGATCGGCTAAGCGTACAATCGGGAAAGGATATGGCCGGTTGGTGTAGCCGGAACCGGAGGTGGATTGAACGTTCTCGTAGTATACCAGCTTTTTTGCCCAGTACCCACTCTGCGACCAGCGGTTGGCATCCTGTCTTCCTGCTCGTTCACCTTTCTTTCCTTCCACAATAAAACCCTCTTCGTCACTTTTCTGTCCGTGACCAAACCATACACCTCCATCAAAACCGAGAGAGGCATAAAATCGGGGTTCCCGGTCAAAGTTCAGGCGGGCGGTTTGGAAACCGGGTCTTATATAATGCAAGTCCGATTGATCAGCGGTAATTACCCCATAGCGGGTGGTATAAGGGTAGTTGACATCTTCGTTGATAGGGACGCCATTTTCAGAATAAAACATTTCAGCAATCCGCAGGGGCGGCGACCACCATGACTGGGTGCTTTCCCGATTTTCGGCAGAAAGGTCAGGAGCAATTTTAGCCTGCGCCCAGCTTTGCAGCTCCCCTCCTACCAGGCTGTTCGATCCGCCCCAGATCACTTCCTCATTCCATCGTTCGGTAACGCTTCCCCGCACACTCAATCCGATAACAGTAGAATCTGACCAATCAGATGGGGCGCCGGCAAACTCGTACAGCACATGGCCAGCCTGTTGGGCAATATCAATAGCTTCCTGGCAGGCGGTGGCAGCCTGGGCCCATTTGCCCTGTTCGAAGGTAGGGTTGATGAGTTGCTGCCCGTCTTTATCCACAAACCCGCTATAATCCTGATTACCGTTAAACAGCGGGCTGGCTACCGTTACCAGTGCACGGGCTTTGATGGCGGCGGCAATGGGAGCGGTGGCTCTGCCCAGTTCCAGCCCCCGATCTTCTATCACTAGCGGTAAATCCGGAATTGCTTCATCCAGTAGCTCTACAATGTAATCGGCTACTTCATCCACCGGGTCGCGGCTTACGCGTACGGCTTCTACGCCACTGCTCACTTCGATATTTTCCCGAACAATGGGGATAGGGCCGTACATCCGCATGAGGTAAAAATGGAAGTAGGCTTTCAGAAATTTAGCTTCGGCAATCCATTTAGTTTTCTCGAGTTCATCCAGGTTAAATGGTTTATCAATGTTATCAAGAAAGATATTGCAATCGCGCAAGGCAATAAACAGGTTTTGTACAGTGCCGGTATTACCCCAATACCCCAGGGCAGGTGATACCACGTTCTGACCACCCCGGGAAATCCGACGGGCAGCCCAGTCTCGAGAGACATTGTCATTCACCGATATTTCATCACCCGCCGCCAATGCCGGGTTGTTGATATTGGAAAACGGCGGAAGGTAACTGTAGAGCGTCGCTAAAAACCGGTAAGCACTTTCCCGGGTCTCGAAAGCTCCTTCTATGACCGCAATGTTATCCGGTACTACATCGATATAATCCGCGCAGGCAGTAGATGATATGATCAGGGCTACTGTGGCGATAAACTTTAAGAATATATTTTTCACAGATTGTATGAAAGTCTTCATAGTTGTCAATTTTAAAATCCAATGTGTAGTCCCAGGTTAATAACCCGTTGCAGCGGGTAATTCAACCCGTCTCCGCCTAATTCCGGGTCCCAGAGCTTGAATTTACTCCAGGTAAACAGATTGGTTCCGGTGACATACACCCGACAATTGGTCAGCCCTAGCCGGTTTTCGGTATTATTACCCAGCAAGTTATACCCGACCTCGAGTTGCTTCAATCGGACAAATGATCCATCGCGTAACCACCAGGTACTACGCTGCACATTGTTTGCAATGACGCTGGTAGAAAGCCGGGGCCACAAGGCGTAAATATCCCGGTTTTCTTCTGACCAGTGACTGTCGGCAAATTCCTGTAGTAAGCCGTTTTCACTGAGAAATCCGTTACCGAAGGCATTACCAGAACTATTAGTAACCGCATTAATACCGGCATCCTGAATTGAATTGACAAACGGACCGGTCGTTACAGGATCAATAAAGAAAGAAGTCTCACCTAAACCCTGAAAGAAAACATTGATATCAAACCTTTTATAACCGGCAGAAAAGCCCAGGCCATAGGTGATTTTCGGAATCTCCGGTTTGCCAATAGGTGCCTGATCCAGGGTAGTAATGACCCCATCACCATTCAAATCCTTGTATTTGATGTCACCCCCGCCGTAATCCGTGCCGGGCAGCCCGAATTGGGTGGGAGAATTAAGCGCCTCTTCATCGTCAACAAATAACCGTTCGGCGATATATCCCTGATAGACGGTCACGTTATTTCCGACATTTGATCGCCAGGGTGCGCCGATAGAAGCGAAATTGGGTTCTTCGTATACGGCAAACTCATTATCAGAATACAGGAAAGTTCCTCTGCCAGTAACCCAAAAATCATTACTGAAATAATGGTTAATGTCCAGTGAGGCATCAATTCCCTGAGCCAGTACCTCGCCTACGTTGGTTTTAAGAGCCGCCTGAAGGCCCAGTGTTGATGGTATATCGGCTCGGTCCTGTAAGATACTGGTTCTTTTCTCGTGAAAAACGTCTGCCCGGAACTGTAAGGCATCGGAGAATAAGTTCAACTCCAATCCAATGTTTGCTTTTCGAGCGGATTCCCAGGTAACGAGGGGGTTAGCGTATCGGCGTATGATCACGCCCGGAACGTTCTCACTAAACTCCCGACCAAAGGTTGCGCCGTTTTGCCCACTACTCAGGTCAACCTCCGATAGGTAGAAGAAACGATCTTCATCACTGTTACCAATGTTGTCATTCCCTACCCACCCGAAAGAGGCCCTCAGTTTTAATCGGCTGATTTTTTCTGACTGCCCAAAAAACGGCTCGTTGGATATCAGCCAGCCCGCTCCGAATGAAGGGAAGAACCCAAACCGGTTGCTTTTGGCAAAGCGCTCTGACCCGTTGTAGCCAAAGTTAAATTCAGCAAAATACCGGTCATCATACCCGTAACTGTATCTTCCCGATACTCCTATATTACGACTGGGAAGAGAGAGCTGCACGGTAGGGGCATTTCCATCCAAATATTCCCGGCCAATCATTACCAGTACACCGCCCAGGCTGTGTTTCTCACCGAAGGTTCGGTTATAATTAAGTGCAGCCTCCATGTATAACACAGAATTATTGGTGCGATCCCCACCGAGTAACTCCAATGATTCATCGCCGGAGCCCTGAGCGGTTCTTACCAGGCGGTATTCTTCTGAGAATGGATCAAAGGTGGATAGTCGGTAGAAGTAGGGTGAGTATCCCCGTCGGTTTTCGAAATACGAAGTAGTGTTGGCGTTCCCCAAGAAACGGGCACTTAAGCCTTCGGTGATAAAATCCAGTTTCTGTTTAAACTCCAGGGTAACCAATGACAGTTGCCGCCGGGTGTCGCTGTATCCTCTCTGTAGTTCGGCGTAGGGGTTGAACCACACTGGTAATGCACTTTCATCGCCCCCACCATTATAGTTTTCGCCCCGGGGGGGTAACCCATTGCCAAATAGAATATGTGGTACTCCCTCCAGTGAAGGATCAGCATCATACGTAGCCGGAAAACGTACCGGACTGGTTCGAACCGCTGCGTTGTAGATAGCATTCCCTCCTTGTAGTGGCCCTCGGTAATCATCCATGGTAGACAGCAGACGCAACGTCATCGTCGTATTCTCATGCAGGTCTACATCAACATTAGAGCGAAAGGTGAAAATATTTAAATTGATTCCATTGGTGAAATTATTCGTTTTATCCACCTTCAATAAGCCATTGTCTTTATTAAAAGAACCGGCTACGAAGTAACGAACATTCTTACCCCCGCCCCGCACACTCAGGTTAGCCCGGGTGGTCGTGGCATAATCCCGGAATAATTCATCGTACCAGTCGGTGGTGGGGTAGATATTTTGATTTCCACCCTTGATCGCTCCGGCAATGGATTCCTCAGTAAAGGTGGCAAAGTCGCCCCGGGTTCGGTTGGCTTCGTTTTGTAAGCGCATATGTGTAACCGGGTCAGCTAAATTAACCAGTTGGGTCGGCTGGCTAAAGGAGGTTTCAATCCTGAAATTGACAATCGCCGGTCCGTCCACTCCTGATTTGGTCGTTACCAGAATAATTCCGTTGGCTCCCCGGGCTCCGTAAATGGCCGTGGTTGTCGGATCTTTCAGTACCGAGAAGCTGGCGATATCATCCGGGTTCAATCGGGCCAGGTCGTTGGCCGTTAACTGTACACCATCAATCAAGATCAGCGGTCCGTTTTGCCCGTTGAAGGAGGCTACCCCCCTTACAAAGAACTGAGCGTTGTTGGCTCCTGGCTCACCACTGGTCTGGTACGAAACCAGCCCCGGCACTCTTCCGGCCAAAGCAGTAGTTAGGTTACTGGAAGGAATCTTAAGTTCAGAAGGGTTTACTGAACTAATAGAGCCTACGATGCTTTCCTTTTTCTGGGTACCAAACCCAACCACCACCACTTCATCCAGCGAAGCTACATCGGTAGAAAGCGTGATGTTGATGGTTGTTCGGTTACCGACCACGACCTCCTGGGTGAGGAATCCGATAAACGAAATGATTAATGTGGCTTCATCATTGGGAACGGTAATGGCAAATGTACCATCCAGTTCGGTCACGGTACCTTGGGTAGTGCCCTTAATGGTAATATTGGCTCCAGGAATTCCTTCCTCATTTTCGTCAACCACCTTGCCGGTTACGATCTTTTCTGTCAGGCGACTAGGGTGAGGATTTGACCGGTTTTCACTGTTTTCAGATGCTGCAAAAAATTCATTTACACCATTGGCCTCTAAAGCCGGATTCATGAAAGTTTGTAGAAAAAAGATGAACACAAGGTACTTAGGCACCCTTCTGTGTTTTTTGAGTGGGATTATATTCATAATAGTCAGGTTGCTTTAATAATAGTTTGGTTTAAAATAGCAGATCATTATGCTTGTATTCTTTCCCTGAAAGTAGCAGGAAGGGAATCGCTAAACCCAGCGCGTTTCTGGATAAAAAATAGTTTTTATCACCGTGATGACTGGTTAATCTGGTAAGATCACATTGAGATGGGCATAGGGCACAGTCCCTCCATTCAGACATCTATCTCATCGATATATGTCTGGGCAATCTCTGATTTTTTCGCTTTAGGTAACACACGTGCCTGTTTTCCTTACCAGCAGGCACTTGTTTTTCAGTACATGTCCTTAAATGCTGTTATCAGGGCGGAACAGCATGGCATTTGTTTTCTGTAAAAATTGGATCGCTGAGTGAGGATCGCAGAGAAGGTAATTGGTTTCTCATAAATGTAAATAGTTAGTTGTATTAGATTTGACTAGCGGCGTAGTGAACATTTGGCGATAAGACCTACGCAATTCTCTTCATTACTTATATTAGTATTTCCTTGGTCAATAGGCAAAGCTTTTAAGTGTTAATGTAATAGTATATTGATTGATGTTGGTATGGCTCTCGAAAACAACAGTTGCTATTCGCAGAGTCAGGCCTGAGTGGGCCATGATGATATATTTCCGAGGAGACCTCAACCGAGGCTGTGGCTACCTGTTCAGAGGCTGAATACTGGGCAAAAGGAGTAATTTTAGAAGAAAAATTCAGCATAGCACAACCTTAAAACTATCTTTTACTTAAATCCCGCGACAGAACATCAATTTTACAAGTCAGTTCACAATACAAGATCTCTTGCCTCCTAGATGAACTTATTGCCATCAACAATAGCCATAAAAAAAACTCAATGCAGGAAATTTCCCAAACCTGTATTTATATACACTAGTCCATTAAATTAATAACTTACTTATAGGAATGCAATGAAAAATGAATTTTTACGAAATTGACTTTTTCCCTAAAAATAATTGAGGTTATTTTAAATAAACCTCAATTTTGTAAGGCTATAATCAGGAAAAATGACTTACACTATTTGATTATAGCGCATAATACAACACGGTAAATCTGATTGTATACACTTTTTTTTACTAGCAGAAATTTTAACTGTTTGGATGAACACTGCGGCTTATCTCTGTTTGATGCAAAGCAACTAATTAGTTTACCCAGACAAGGCAAACCCAGGGAACCCTGACAATTTGCCGCCATTTGCGGTAGCCGAAAGATCTCAATATTTAATCTTGATCTCCAGTTGGATATCAGATTGATCTACGGTAAAAGAATTATCCCCAAACTTAGGTTCACTCATTTTGGGCAACACATTGCCCGAAGCACCATAGCCTTCCTGGGGTATACCCAGAAAGTTGGTATCAAACTCCCCATCGTCGTCTTCATCATGAAATACTGAAACCGCAAATGTGCCTGATGATACATTCCCAAAGGTTATGTTGGCAGCATTATCCCTGATGTCTACCGTTTTGCATGCTATAGCCCGAGATGTTTCGTCTGGAAAAGCATTGGCATCGCTGTAAAGACAGGCGATACATTTCCCATCTGTATTTTTTAGCCCAACGACATTTACCACCACCTCTTGATTAAAACTAATCGGCATGGAAAAAGGCAAATTTAACAGGGTGATTATGAGGATTTTGAGCATAGAAAAAATATTAAAAAGTAAGCACTAAGACATAATTAAGTTATAGATAGGAAGTTTTTAGAAAACTCAATACACAACTCATCGTCATATTTTTTGATAATGTTGAAAATAGCCTCCTTAAGCGTACTTACTGAGGCATAATCTTCTGCTGTCAACC
>JAVKCN010000155.1:0-26421 GCA_040222715.1 Cyclobacteriaceae bacterium
ACTCACTACCGTGTAATCACTATCTCCGGCAGTTGCCGTGCCATCACTGGTGCTCACATCTACTGTGAATCCTCCCTGAACGGCATGATCCAAGGTAGCAGTAACCGTGATGCCACCATCATCTTCATTGCCGCTTACATCGGCAATAGTGACTGAGGCGGCGTCATCGTCAGTGATAGTTCCGGTAGCTGTATCATCCCCTAAAATTGCATCACCAGTAATGCCTGACAAAGTAAAGGTGAGTTTCTCATCCTCTTCTACCATCGTATCTCCTGATATAGTAACATCTGCCGTTTTGCTGGTTTCTCCGGCATTGAAGGTCAGGGTGCCTGATTTAGATGTATAGTCATCACCAGCCTTGGCAGAGCCATCAGAGGTAGCATAATCTACTTCTATGGTGCTGGACCCGGCAAAATTTAAGGTAACTGTAAATTGAAGGCTTGACGTCACATCACCTTCCACCACGCTGGCATCACTCACCGAAATCTTTCTTTGATCATCATCCTGATTGGTGACTGAAACGGTTTGACTACTCACCCCATCAAAATCATCATCACTACTTACCGCATTGATTGCAACAGTAATATTATAGTTGATACTTCCATCTAATATTGCATCGTCCACGCCTGTCACGATTACCGTCTGAGGGGTATCCCAAGTAGCAGGGGTAAATGTAAAACTGCTTTTGTCTACAGTACCTTCACCGGTATCGGCTGAACTTATATCAATCACGACATCCGAGGATGGTTCGGCATCCAGCACTACTGTAAAGTCATCGGTGGTTCCTGTCTCGGAGGTAGAGGTAGAACCATCACTCTCCGTAACAGTAAATCCTGCTACATCATCATCACCATTGTCTACACTCACCTGGTCTGATATACCGTCAAAGTCATCGTCACTGCTGACATCGGCTACCGACAAGGTAATATCATAAGATATTGTCCCATCAATGATATCATCATCCACTCCGGTCACGGTTATGGTCTGAGGTGTAAGCCAATTGCTATTCGTGAACGTCAGGCTACTCTTATCGGCTGTTCCTTCTCCAGTATCAGATGAACTTATATTGATAACCACATCAGAGCTCGGTTGAGCATTCAGCACCACCGTAAAGTCATCCGTACTCCCTGCTTCGGCTGTGGCTGAACTGCCACTGCTTTCAACAATTGTCAATCCTGCCACATCATCATCACTATTATTTACACTGATCGTTTGATCAGAAAGCCCGTCATAGTCATCATCCGAACTGGCATCATCTATCGAAAGTGTGATATTATAGGTAACGGCACCATCAATAATATCATCGTCTATACCTGTTACAATCACCGTTTGAGGCGTATTCCAATTGCCATTCGTAAAAGTAAGACTTGTTTTATCCACAGTTCCTTCCCCGGTATCTGATGAACTTATGTCAACAACAACATTAGAAGCTGGTTGAACATCCAGTACTACGGTAAACTCATCGGTACTGCCCGACTCAGCCGTAACGGTAGAAGCGCTACTTTCCACGATAGTCAGTCCCGGTACGGCAAGAGTATTTACATCTAATTTGGTAGAAGTGGTCTGAAGGTTGGGTGTTCCTTCATCATCCTCCGCTACAACATATACATCATAGGCCGTAGCTGAACTCAAGCCGGTTACGTTAAAAGCATGAGTAAAACCTCCTGAACTTAGAACCTGACTGTTGCTTGTCACAGCCGCCCCTCCTCCAGAAGCAGTACCAGCCTTCACTTCGGTTGAAGTAGGGGCGGTAGCTCCATCAGATACTACTACATAATAAACCGTCCCCGCTTCATTCATATCAATTAGCAGGTTAAAACTGGTACCTTCAATGCTAGCCGCTGAGGGCCGTCCATTCTCAAAAGATGGAGCGGTAATATCGGAGGTATTTATATCCAGTTTAATGGGCGTAGTCTGAAGGTTGGGTGTAGTTTCGTCATCTTCTGCACTTACATATACATCATAAGCAGTTTCTGAAGTCAACCCTGACACATTAAAACTATGAGTAAACCCGCCCGAGCTTAAAACCTGATTATCACTCGTAACCACTGCTCCCCCGCCGGATGCGGTGCCCGCCTTTACTTCGGCTGAAGTGGGAGCGGTAGCTCCATCAGATACTACTACATAATAAACCGTACCGGCTTCATTCATATCAATATGTAGATTGAAACTGCTGCCCGCTATGTTAGCGGTCGAGGGTCTGCCATTCTCAAAAGAAGGGGCTATTTCGTCTACGTCCGTCACGGTGATGGTAATATTTTGATCGGTAGTATTGCCGCTGGCCTCTCCATCATCTGCCGTCACGGTGATTGCATAATCGTTGTCAGTATTGCCATCTGCTGCCGACTCATAATCCGGGGATGCTTTGAAGGTGATCTGACCATTGCTGGTATTGATATTGAAAAGATCATTATCCCCACCCGATGCCAGACTGTAAGTAACGCCTGCATCATCAGCACCGCCGTCTCCATTGTCCGCATTGACATCCAGCACCACAGTGCTGGTAGCAGTGTTTTCCGCAAAAGACGCTGTGGCTGAAGAGTTGAAGACCGGAGCATTGTTGGAAGGAGCAGCTTCAATATTAACTCGAAACACAACATCTAAAGTTGACTGGGCACCTCCATAAAAATATAGCATACCTTCGGAAAAAACTGAACCGCCGCTCTGATCATAAAATAAGTTTTCGGCACCTACCACCTCGATCGTATAGGTATTGCCTGAAGTCAGGGTGATTCCCCCCGGCGATACATCGAAACTTTCGAAATTATTTAAGCCATTGCCCGCTGAAGACAGACCACTTACGGTAGACCCTACTTGAGAACCGCCTGTACCTGCACCATTATAGACCTTGATAGAAAAGGAGGGGTCGGCTGAAAACCATTGTAGTTCAATAGCGCTTAAAGTACCCGAGCAATCAGCCACAAAAGATTGGCCCATATCTCCATTGGCCGTATTGGTATTTACAGTATTCGTATTTGCATCTGTACTACATCCCCCGCCTGAGGCTGCACTTGTAGTAAAACTCTCAACACTACCATAGCTGGTGCCTTCCGCGTTGATGGCATAAGCGTTCGTATAATAAGTGGTACTGGCGGTCAGACCAGTGATAGATTCATTGAAAGCACCCGTTCCCGTACCATTATCATCTTTGATAACGCCTATATCTCCAATTTTCGGATCAGTATCTGAAGATGAGTACACTACTCCCCTTTCAGTTACCGGTGCCCCTCCATCTGCTGTTACATTGCCCCCTAAAGTAGCTGATGTGGCATCAAAAATAGAGATGGCAGTGGTGGTGACTGTTGGGGCAGTGTTGACTGCATCCGAGCAATCAACGCTGGGGGAAAATTGCCCGGGAGTAATATCATACGGAGTGGCATCATTGCTATCCCAGTTAGAAGGGTCGTTTATAAGGGCCCTTAAAGTATTTTTGTCACCAGTAAGCGTGCCGATATATTTGGCATTATCAAATTCTGGACCAGGGGCAGGAAAAAGGGAAATACAATCTACTCCATTGGTCAGTCCGGGAGGAAGAGATGATTCGGCTACACCTGTATTGCCGGAAACTGTTGTATTCCAGGTTGTCGTTGAGTTATATTTTGGTGTAGTACCATCGGGATACGTTCCCGAATTATAATCTGCATGTATCCCTGAAATAAAGGTTAAACCACTTCCTTTGACTGAAGCAGCCTGATAGGCCAACACCTGATCCCCTGCTGATAAATTCCATCCATTTCCTTCTACCAATGTCATCGTTCCGCCTCCCATAACAACTAAGTCATTGGTGCTGCCATCTTCATATACATATACTACCGTTCCACAAGAAAGACCTGCTGCGGGAGCAGTGTATTGATAATGACCTTCAGTATTACCCATCCAGGTATTGTCATCTTCGTTCCAGCCCTGTTCTGTAAAATAAATTACTTCTCCTGCCGGGATCTCAGTAAGGGTAATCCATGTAAATGCATGATCCCTATCTGATACATCCTTATCAGCATTAAAGCCTATAAAGGCAATATCTCCGGCCGTTAACGTTCCACTTTCTAATGAGCTCGGGCTTATTTTAAAATTCTTTTGACTTACTTTGCTTTCTTTTTTAGAGGAAGCTCTTTTCTCAGCATAATCTGTTTTAACAATAGTACTCCCCCATGCGTAACTTATCAGATTAGTATTTTTGTTCTGTTGATTAGCAGAATTTGGATGAGCATTTGCCCTGCCAAGGCTAATGCACCATAACATGGTTAGGAAAATTCTAAATGAGCACTGAAAACTTGTCATATAAGGTGATATTTAATGCCAGATAATATCGTTATGCGTTATTTTCTTTGTAAGAAAAATAGCTTTATGAAGCGTCGGTCTTCAACTTCATTAAATGGGCTGCCAAGTCATCTCTAGCGCCAGTATATTGTTGAAGAAAAATTCAGTAGTGTTACCTGCATATGTCAAAATACAAGTGACACTGATTCATACCTCAGATACCAAAACATTCAATTTTTTTTTAGCTGAGCTATCCTGAATGAAGTATCGAAGGGCCCAAAATTATACGGTCAAAAAATCAGATACCAGGGGCTTTTCGGGGCATTCAATGGCGTGTAAGGAAAAGGTAGAATAAAAAAGGAATGGCAGAAATGCGGTGATTTTATTTAATCATTTGTATAAAACGTATTGCTATTTATATACTACCTGCGCATTTTACCTAGATATATACTTCATTATCATCCAAAAAAACTTTTTACTATTTATTCTTACAGTTTTCATATTTGAATAAAGCTACTGCTTACCGAGCTTGGCTTTTAGTCATAAGCGGTTACGTGCCCGCTTTCAGCCACTTCTTTGGCTTCACTTGGAAACATAGTCCTAGCAATTGCCCTCCTATATTTTCTATATTTGCAGGCTACGGACTTTTGAAAACCAACCATGACCGACGCAGAACAGTATAGTGAGTATTCCCTGTTATTAGAAAAGACCCAGCGGCGTATCAAGCAGTACGCACAGCAAAAATTTGTTGAGTTCAATTTCGGTATCACGGTCGACCAATGGATGGTACTCAAACAGTTGTATCCCAGTTCGAATTTAAGTCAGAGCCAACTGGCTGAGATCACCTACAAAGGGATGCCCACGCTCACCCGGATCGTAGACCTGCTTTGCGCCAAAGGACTGGCCGAACGCATCGCCGACGAGCAGGACCGTCGGAAATGCCAGTTGCACCTGACGGACACAGGCAAAGCCAAGGTAGAGGAAATGAAACCGAAGGTAAGCCAAATCCGCAAGGCCGCCTGGGCAGGACTGCAACCCGAAGATTTTGAGCACTTCAAGCTTACGCTCAATACTATTTACCGAAACCTGGAAGTCTAAAAAAATTTCTCAAATTATTTGCCACAATAATATTTCGTGTGGCAAACAATTTCCCCTACCTTTGCGTACTCTTAGAAAGAATAGTTATTAATCATTGTTACAGGATTGAATGAGATGCCATTTTAGACAGTAAATCCTATTTCATTCTCTCTTTCAATCCATCAACGACACAATCCTATATTTCATGGTTCAGAGCATTGAAGAAAAACGCGTAGAAACGGATATCTGCATCATTGGTGCGGGTCCGGTAGGTTTATTTGCTGTATTTGAAGCAGGCTTATTGAAGATGCGTTGTCACCTCATCGATGCCCTGCCGCAGATTGGCGGACAGCTCTCTGAGATCTATCCCAAAAAACCCATTTACGACATTCCGGGCTACCCGGATGTATTAGCCCAGGATTTGGTCACTAACCTGGAAAAGCAGATTACTCCTTTTGCCCCTACCGCCACGCTGGGCGAACGGGTGGAGGAACTGGAACGACTGGAAGATGACTCTTTCCGCCTGCAAACCAACGAAGGCACTGAAGTATTCTGTAAAGTAGTGGTCATTGCCGGAGGGCTGGGCTGCTTTGAACCCCGCCGACCAGCGATTGAAAATCTGGAGCAATACGAAGGCAAGGGCATTGCTTATATTATCAAAAACCCGGAGAAGTTTCGCGGAAAAAAACTGGTACTGGCCGGAGGTGGTGACTCTGCCCTGGACTGGACTCTTTACCTATCTGAACTAGCCGAAGAAATAACCCTGGTACACCGGGGCAGCAGTTTCCGAGGTGCCCCTGACTCAGCCGAAAAGGTGATGAGTCTGGCCGATAAAAAGAAGATTAATTTACAATTGAATGCGAATGTCACCGCCATTCAGGGTAACGGTACCCTCAATGCCTGCGTGATTACGGACAAAGCAAAAAACTCGGTTACGGTTGATACCGACTATTTTCTCCCCTTGTTCGGTTTGAGTCCCAAGTTGGGGCCCATTGCCAACTGGAAGCTGAACCTGGATCGAAACGCTATTGTGGTAAATACGGAAGATTATTCCACCAACGTACCAGGCATTTACGCCATCGGGGATATCAACACCTATCCGGGTAAGTTGAAGCTCATCCTCTGTGGGTTCCACGAAGCCGCCCTGATGTCGCACTCTGCTTATCGTATTGTAAGTGGCGGTAAGAAAGCGAGTTTTAAGTATACCACCGTTAATGGAGCGCCAACCCTATGAGCACGATCACAATTCATGTAGAAGAAACTGACGGTACACGTACCCCGATTGAAGCGCCGACGGATATGCAGCTTTCACTCATGGAAATGCTGAAAGCCTCGGAGTATCCGGTACTGGCTACCTGCGGCGGCATGGCCATTTGCGCCACCTGCCATGTGGAGGTGCTGGAAGGAGATGATCAATACAAAGAAGCAACCGACCCGGAACTGGACATGCTGGATACCCTGCCGGAAGTAACCGATACCAGTCGGCTAGCCTGCCAGATGCGGATTGCCGACGATATGGATGGCCTGGTGGTACGGATTCTGGCCAGCGAAGGGGCTGAATACTAATGATTGCCCAAAAGAAAAGCGCAGGACCTTCGCCCTGCGCTTCATTTACTGGTTAGTTTAGCAATCTTGGGGGTATTAAATTTTTACCCAGGCTTGTTTCTTGTTGCTCTCTACAATGGCCTCGCCTAAGTACAACTCCCGCAGTCCATCGGCAAAGGTAGGATATTGGTCAGTTTCGTGCTTACCCGCTCGGGCTGCCGCATAAAATTCTTTGAATAACTGCTTGGAGGTATCCGGGAAGCCTTCGTTGTGTCCTCCGGGAAAGGTGATTAGCTTAGCCACCGAAGCATCTACCAGCGACGGATCGCGCATTAGCACTCCATTGGGTTCATCACGGTTACCAATCCACATTTCATTGGGTGACTCTGAACACCAGGCAATGGTCTTGTTAGAACCGGCAATCTCCACGTTAATGCGGTTTTTCCGTCCGGCGGATACCTGACTGACGGTGATTACTCCTTTACTACCATTGTTAAAGCGCAACATTACGGTAGCAAAATCCTCAGTCTCAATCGGTACGTCCTGGTAATCTTCCGGCTTCAGCATTTTGCCCGAGTAGGTTTCTACGGGTTTTAAAGGCTTCTTCCGGGTAGGATGTACCGTAGAAAAATCGGCCATCACTTCGGTAACTTCCAGGCCGGTCACATACTCGGTCAGGTCCATCAGGTGAGAACCAATATCAGCAATAGCCCGGGAATCTCCGGAATACTGAGGTTCCAATCGCCAGTTATAGTCGGTGGCGTAGAACAGCCAGTCTTGCAGATAGGTACCAATCACCGAATAAATATCTCCCAGTTCACCTGATTCCCGCATGGCTTTCATCTGCCGCACCAAAGGATAATAACGGATATTGAAGTGTACGGCATTCACCAGGCCCGTCTTTTCGGCCAGGCTCACCAGTTCTTCCGCTTCGGCAATGGTCATGGACAAGGGTTTTTCGCAGACTACGTGCTTACCGGCCTCCAGTGCGGCTTTGGCCATGGGAAAGTGCAGATGGTTGGGCGTACAGATATGAATGCACTCGATGCCGTCGTGTTGCAAAAGTTCTTCAAAACTGCCATAAGCTGCTGGCACACCCAGTTGGTCGGCCTTAGCCTGGGCAATTTCTTCTGACATATCGCTGATAGCAGCTACGTGCAGGTTGGGAATACGCCGCAGCGCTTCAATATGCGCCGGGCCAATAAAGCCCAATCCGGCTACTCCGATCTGAATGGTTTTCATAATTAAAAGATTGAATGAGTGAAGGTTAGAATAATTAACTATTGATTATTGGTAAGCTTGATATTTTATATTCGAGCCTAAAGTAATACGGGGATTTGACTGCTCCGCCCATTAAATTACAGCTCTTGGGTTATCACAGACAAATTGCCAGTTATAACTCTTTGATTTTCACGTTCCGAAACCAAACAGGAGCTCCGGCATGCTTTCCCTGTAACCCGATATAGCCCTGGGTGGGCAGTTCGGCCAGGGGTTTATTCAGCCAGGAAGGAATCTCCGAGCCATCGGGATTGGTGGTAGCCAACGTCCATTCGTCCATGTTTATTTCGGTGATCATCTCGCCATTCAGCATCACCCAGATCATCTTATCCTGGCAGGTGATGGTATAGTGATTCCATTCACCCGGCTTTTTCACATTACTTTTCTCAGCCGCCAATCGCCCAAAAATAGCTCCGTTCTGCCAGGTCCGCGGAGAATTGGCCCACTCCTCGGCATAGTCATCGGCAATCTGAATTTCTACAGAGTTGGGAATCCAGTTCTCGGTTTCACTGGCGTATACGATCACCCCGCTATTGGTCCCTTCAGCCGTTTTGAATTCCAGATCAAGGATAAAATTGTTGTACACTTCTTCCGTCCAGATAGCCTGATCTTCGGTCGCAGTAAGTTCTCCATTTTCATAACTCCACACGCCTTCGGGAAACCTGGCATCGGATAAGTCTTCGTTAAATAATGAAGTCCAGCCCGGTGTAGAAGTGTCCGGGTGAGTTGCCGGAGGAACCTGGGCTACGGTGGGAAATATAAGCACCGTGCATACAAGGATCAATGAGAAACAGAAAAGTCTCATAAGAATAGGTTACGTTGTTTTCAAAAATTATCAGGCTGCTAAGTTGCTGATTTTTTTGTAATTGACCATCTCAGGCCACTTTTTTTATCTTCCGATCTCCGTTGAGCGCAAACCTGAGCCAGGGTATGCGCATGCTCACTTCATTTTGCAGCAGCACAATGCCCACGGCAGTGAAGAAATAAAGCCAGAATTTCAGAAAGGAGGTAGTAAAAGTTCCGTCATGCGGGATCAATTCATCCCAGGCATAGATCGCAAAGATATGCCAAAGGTAAATCCAGAGCGAGTTTTCCGACAGCCATTGCATGATGATGGATGGAATATTCTTAACCAGCCGCGAGTAAGCAAAAAGATAGATCAGGTTAATCCAAAACAGCGCGTAGGATAGATAATACAATTGAGGCGGATATTTATATTCCTGCGTAGGGACCCAGGCCCCCGTACTCTGGTATAAATATATGGCAATCATGGCACTGACCAGCCCTGAGGCAAAGGCAATGATGAGGATGGTTTTCTTGGAGAGCGTATGCAATCGTAAACCATAGCTATACAGCACGGCGTACGGAAAAATGGTTAGTACATACTGCGAGAAGAGATTGTAGTTCTCTTCCGTCATGCTATTTTCGTATTGTATACAAAGCGCGCTATACAGCAGAAAAACCGCCACCAATAGCCCGTAATACTGAAGATTGCTTTTAACGTTCCGGTGGAAGGCCAGCAAAGGGGGTGTAAGAAAGGCCAGGTACAGATAGACTTTAAAAATCCATACATAACCGATGCCATCGTGCAAAATATAAGATTCTATAATGGTATCTGCCTTAAAGGGATAGGGTTGGTTAATCGCTACGGCGAGTAGCGCAACACTTCCAAAGAAAAATGTAAGGAATATCCAAAGGGGTACCAGCAGTCGGTATACGCGCTTCTTCAGAAATTTGGGCACATCCAGTGACCTAGCGCGATAGATGTAAGCATAGGTCGCAGCCGAGGCTACGATCAGCAACGGAGTACCAAAGTTTCTGATCTGGTCTATCCATTCGGGAGGATGCGTATGGGCGTAGATAATGACCAACACTCCCATAAAGCGCATAAAGTCTAAGGAGAAGTCACGCTTGGTTTGGATTCGGTTTTGTACGTTACTCACTACAGAAAAAATTAAAAAAATGTATTCGCCCTCAGGTAAAAATAATGTCCCGGGATGATTGACCTTCGTAGTAGAACGCAAAAGCGTTGAAAAGGATACAGGCGAAATACTGATCAAAGTTGCCTACAAGGCAGTTATGGGAGCCGGGTGCTTTTTCATTTTTACGCCACCCAATTGCGTGCCGTCCAAAAGTTTGATGTCGATCTTTTCTACATCCTGATAGCCGTAGCGAACGTATAGCGGATAGCCACTTAGGGTAGCAGTCAGTTCAAACCAACCGTAGCCTTCCTTCAGTGCCTGCGCTTCGCAGTAGTCCAGCAATTGTTTGCCAATGCCCCGGCGGGCCCAGTCCGGATGCACAAAAAAAGCCCGGATAACCGCAGCATCCACGGTTGGGTCACGTAAACCGCTATCCTGCAGTTCACCAGCCTGATCACCTCCGAAAGGAGTTCTTCTTCGGCTCCACCCCCCGCAGGCCACGATCACTCCTTCAGCCTCTACCACGTAATAGGTTCCGTCTTCTACAACCCGGGAATCAATGCCAAACAGGTATTTCAACGAACTTTCTACCTGCCGGGCATTATAGTAATTGCCGCCCAACTGCCGGATGGAGCGTTGCACCAACTGGTTTAATACCGGGATATCAGCAGCAACAGCCTGCCGAATGGAGAAAAACATACGCGTGCATCATTGGCGCGCAGCGACGGCACTATCGGATTTTTTCGCCTCCTCATTTTCTACTCCCATATTGACGTCAGTCTGGGGGTTATCATCCTGAAATTGGGCCGCTCCCTGCTCGGTTACTTTTGTTTGCCAAAGATATAGTTTTTTGAGGTTCTTAAGGCCAGATAATTGCTGAATACCTTCATCACTGACCTGAGTGCCATACAAATTAAGGTATTCCAGGTAAGGCAGTTTGGCAATAAAGGCCAATCCGGCATCTGTCACCTGGGTATTCTCCAGGTGCAGACGGGTGACATTTTTAAATTGCGGCAGTGTCTTCAGGGCTTCATCCGTAGTCGCTGTATTACCCAAATCCAACCAAGTGATCTGCTCAGAGGCTTTGCCCAGTTCTCCCATCAGCGAATCTGCCGAAGCAGTACGCGGCACGTTGACCTGCAACCAATGCACTTTTTCCGCCAATGGCATGATCATGACCCCCCGCGCCTGCAAACCACTCACCGCCTGCTCATCAGCCGGAGCTACTTCTGAAGCTAATAATACTTCTACTTCGGTTTTGTTGGCATTGGGGTCTACCAGGGTATTAAGCACCGCTTGGGTTTCTTCATCCACGCTGAGATCGGCAACCGTTTTATCAAAGGGAGCCCCCTGGGCCACCCACCAGGTAAGCAGTGTCACCTGCTCGTCGGTCAGTTGGCTTTTTCCATCCGGCGGCATGTGGTCCTCATCTTCTTCGGGCAGGTGTACCCGGATGAGCATCTCGCTTTTCTCGGGGTCACCAGCTTCAAAAATAGGTCCGTTCTCCCCGCCTTCTAACAACGCTTCCGCGGTATGCATCATCAGTTCGCCTTTTTTCTTATCCGGGTTATGGCAGGAGACACAGCGAGTATCAAAAATGGGGTAAATGATGTCAGTATAGACTACAGCCTCTTCCAGATTGGTAATCGGTTTGATTTCTTTACTTTCTTTCTCCGACATCCCGGCCAGTTTGCGCAGCGGATTGGGCATGTACTGGGTGAGATAATCCGACCCGTGGGTTAAAGAACCGCCGAAATGCCCGGCCCCCATCAGCACCAGCACCATCACCGATAGCGTAGACACATAGGCCTTATCTAGGGCAGGATTTGCCTGCTTGTTTCTTTGTTGGTACAACACGAAAGAAACAATGGCCAGCACCGCCGTGCCAATGCCCAACCATTGATGCAGGCTAAGTAAATCTTCCCCATAACCACCGCCCTGGGCCAGCATATAGCCCAGAATAGCGGCTACTGCCGCTGAGCCAGCTCCCAACAACAGGGTGAGCCCTACGGCTGGACGATAGGCACGAAAACGCTCAAAGCGGGAAAGTATTTCCAGTAAAAAAGCCAACGACAAAAAGCCAATAGGCAAGTGCAGGATAAGGGGGTGAAACCGCCCAAAAAAAAGTACAATGTCAGGTGTCTCCAAAATATCAGACGTTTAGGAAGTTGTATTATTAAAATTTGTATGAATCCAGTGCGCGTAGTTATTGCTACTCCTCAAAGAAAGATCCAATCCTTCTAAATTACCACTTTCCAACAGATAACCAATGGTGGCCATAAGATTTTGCCGCGGTGATCTCTCGCTGCCAAATGCCTCTAAACCCAGGGTAGTATAGGCCCTCTTTCGTAGGGTAAGGTAGGTGACTTCCAACTGGCAACCATCATGTACCTGCTGTCGTTGTTTATGAACCGCCAGCCAGTGCTGAGGCTGCTCCGCAAGATTATCGGAATACGTTTCCCGTTCATCCAGGGCAAAGCTCCATTTTTTCCAGCAGGCTATTTCTCCTTCCAACTGTCCATTGGAATACGACTGACTGACTCCCTGCTGCTGTTTGGCCTCCAAACTTCCCTCCCGCCATTTTACTCCTAACTGTACTCCGGTATTCAGCAAGTAGTAATCAACGCGCTTGGAAGGTTCTGAGAAAGAGAAAGATTGCATAAGGGAATCAAAGGAGACAGTTTCACCAAAAAACCAGCGTATTTCCGCAGTAGTCACCTAGGCCAGTATTTCATTGACTACCTTGCCATGCACATCAGTCAGGCGGAAGTCGCGTCCCTGGAAGTGGTAGGTCAGTTTTTCATGATCCATGCCTAACTGATGCAGTAACGTCGCCTGTAAATCGTGAATATGTACCCGGTCTTTTACTCCATAATAGCCGATTTCATCGGTTTCACCGTGGGTATAGCCGCCTTTTACTCCCCCGCCGGCCACCCACATGGTGAAGGCCTCGGTGTGGTGGTCTCTTCCCCTGAAGGGCATTACTTTGCCGTTACGATTCTCCTGCATCGGGGTTCGACCAAACTCTCCGCCCCACACGACCAGGGTTTCGTCCAGCAAGCCCCGCTGCTTCAGATCTTTGATCAGAGCGGTCATGGGTTGGTCTACCTGTCGGCATTTGTCCTGAAAACCTGCCTCTAATGCTGTACTTTTATCACTACCGTGTGAATCCCACCCCCAGTCGAAGAGCTGTACAAAGCGTACCCCCTGCTCTACCAGCCGGCGTGCCAGCAGACAGTTATTGGCAAAAGAAGCTTTTCCCGGCTCCGTACCGTACATTTGATGAATGTATTCCGGCTCATCCTCAATATTCATGACCTCCGGCACCGAGGTCTGCATCCGGAAGGCCATTTCGTACTGGGAAATGCGGGTGAGAATTTCCGGATCACCAACGTCCTGGTATTCCTGCTGATTGATATGATTGATGGCATCCAGGGTTTTTCTCCGCAGGCTACCATCCATCCCATCGGGGTTCGAGACGTAGAGCACCGGATCACCCTCGGAGCGGCACTGCACTCCCTGGTAAATGGAAGGCAAGAACCCACTACCCCACACACTTTTTCCGGCACTGGGGGTTTTCCCACCCGATACCAGTACAATGAAGCCCGGCAGGTTATCATTTTCGCTACCCAACCCGTAGGTAACCCATGAACCCATACTGGGTCGCCCCAGGCGGGCACTGCCGGTTTGCAGTAGTAACTGGGCCGGGGCATGGTTAAACTCATCGGTATGCATAGATTTGATCAACGTGACATCATCTACCACCGAGGAAAAATAAGGCAGACGATCAGAAACCATCGTTCCGCTTTGCCCCTGCTGACCAAAGATTGCCTGGGGGCCCAGCATTTTGGGCACTCCCTGAATAAAAGCAAAGCGCTTCCCTTCAAGTAGGGAGGGTGGACAATCCTTGTCGTGTAATTTTTCCAGTTCCGGCTTGTAGTCAAACAGTTCCAGTTGCGAAGGCGAGCCAGCCATGTGCAGGTA
The DNA here is from genome assembly GCA_040222715.1 of Cyclobacteriaceae bacterium. Taxonomy (GTDB): domain Bacteria; phylum Bacteroidota; class Bacteroidia; order Cytophagales; family Cyclobacteriaceae; genus Tunicatimonas. The sequence goes on from JAVKCN010000155.1 coordinate 14,064, forward strand.
GATGACCCGTTTAGCTTTACCGGCAAAATGGGAAGACAAGGGTGTCATGGGGTTTGTCAATGGGCTGATGGGAACGACAGCTGATGATTGATCTCCAATATTGCAGCCAAAAAGCGAGCCTAGCGCCACCGCACCCAGTCCGGAGGTACACTTCCGCAAAAAATGCCGACGGGTTTCTAACTGCAACTCCCGGTATTGTTTCTCCTGGTAAATATTCATGCTTATGCCTTCGTTACAAATTCATCTAAGTTCAGGATCGCATTGGCAACCACCGTCAGTGCGGCCAACGCGACATCTTCTTCTCCCGCCATCTCTACCACTTCTTCGGGGTTTTCCTGGTAGTACTGCTTCGCTTCCTGATACAGCGTTTCCAGTTTCTCCAGTTTTTCCGTTTCTATGGTATGGGCCAACGCCCGCTCATACCCAAATCGCAATTGTTCCTCGGAGGCTTTTCCTGCCCCTTGCATTTGTCTGGCCAGCGCCTGAGCCGCTTCTACATACACCGGATCATTTAAGGTAACCAGGGCCTGTAGTGGGGTATTCGTATCAATCCGTCGCGTCACGCAAAATTCCCGACTGGGGCCGTCAAAGGCGATCATAGAAGGATAAGGGCTGGTTCTTCGCCAGAAGGTATACAAGGCCCGCCGGTGCTGGTCTTCTCCCTCACTGGTCTTCCACTCCAGGCCGCTATACACCACCTGCCACAAGCCTTCGGGCTGGGGCGGCATCACGCTGGGACCGTACATTTTTTCACTCAGCAGCCCACTCACGGCTAACGCCTGGTCACGTACCTGCTCGGCCGTCAGTCGTACCCGGGGGCCTCGGGCCAGTAGCCGGTTTTGGGGGTCTATCGCCAATAGTTCGGGCGTTACCCGTGATGCCTGACGATAGGTAGCCGACATCACCATCTGCTTCAGTGCCTGTTTCACGCTCCAGTCCTGCTCGTGCATAAATTGCAATGCCAGCCAGTCCAGCAGCTCCGGATGCGAGGGGCGGGCCCCCTGGGTACCAAAATCCTCGATGGTCTCTACGATACCAGTGCCGAACAGTTCGGCCCATAAGCGATTCACCATGACCCGGGCGGTGAGTGGGTTTTCTTCGCTGACCAGCCACTTAGCCATGCCCAGACGGTCGTTATCCACGCCTTCGGGCAGTGCCGGCCAGGCCTGAGGCACATCTGCCGACACCTCCTCTCCTGGCACCAGCCAGTTGCCCCGCACAAATACATGCGTGGACCGACGGTATCGCTCCGGCCGCTCCAGCATGACCGGAGTTCGGGTTACTTCATGATTGTTCAGCAGCGAGAATAATGCTTGTTGTTGTCGAGCATACTGAGGCTGGTCTTTTCCAGGCAGGGGATCGTGGAACAACACCCACTCGATCATAGGGCTACCCTCTTCCGGGCCTGAATTCTTGAAGATAAAATACAAATCGTGGTTGCCATCTATCGGTCGCACCGGAATGGCGGTCGTAGAAAAATTCCAGCCGCCATCGTTTACTGCTTTTACCTGCCAATGGGTTAAGAGCTCCCCTTGCAGGCTATCCAGCCGGATCTCAACGCGGCTCGGACGCTTAGCGCTATAACTGATAAACATCTGAGACTCTCCCCGCAAAGGCACATCAGGAAGCCGGGCATATCCTTCATCTTCTACCACCAGGTATTTATTATCAGCCAGCGTGCCGTCGACGATAGTATCGAAAGAGTGCGGGTGTATTTTGGGTTCGGTAAACCTGACCAGATTGACGAACTTCTGCGCCTGACTAAGTTTATCATCGGCCGAACTGGTGTATTGAATTACCCAGTTTTTCAGGTCTTCCAACTGTTCCCGATCTTCTTCTTCCTGAAAGGTGGTGAGGTTCGGTGTTTCACTGGGTACGTCGGCATCTGCCGTATTATTCAGGAATGCGAAGAACTTATAGTACTCCTCGTGCCGGATAGGGTCGTAAGGGTGACTGTGGCATTGTACACAGGCCATGGTGGTTGCCTGCCAGACATCCCAGGTGGTATTCACCCGATCAATGACGGATGCTACCCGAAACTCCTCATCATCAGTGCCGCCTTCGTCATTATTCATGGTATTGCGGTGAAAAGCCGTAGCAATCCGCTGCTCATCGGTCGGGTTGGGCAGGAGGTCGCCTCCCAGTTGTTCAATGGTAAATTCATCGAAGGGTTTATCTTCATTAAAAGCCTTGATCAGCCAGTCGCGGTACTGCCAGATGGTGCGGGGACCGTCTTTTTCGTATCCTTTGGAATCAGCGTAACGGGCCAGATCCATCCACAATGCAGCCCAGCGCTCGCCATAGTGGGGAGATGCCAGCAGACGATCTACCACTCTTTCGTAGGCCTGGGCACTGCTGTCGTTCAAGAATGCCTGTATTTCCTCGGGAGTAGGGGGCAAGCCGGTCAGGTCCAGTGAAGCACGCCGTAGCAGGGTGGTTTTGGCAGCCTCCGGCGAAGGAGTAAGTTCTTCCGATTGCCATCGCTGTTGTACAAAAGCGTCGATCTCGTTTCGGCCCCAGGCATCATCACTTTCAGGTACGGAGATGGGTTGCGGCTTCACATACGCCCAATGGTCTTCCCAGTGTGCTCCCTGCTCAATCCAGCGGGTAAGCGTAGTAATTTCTTCTTTGGAAAGAGGATCGCCTTCGGGGGGCATGCGCTCTTCGGGATCAGCATGTTTGATCCGGTGGATCATTTCACTAGCCTGTACATCGCCGGGTACAATGGCAAGTTTACCTGATTCATTCGGGCTTAAGGCATCGGTCCGAAACAGTAAACTGAATCCTCCCGAGCGTTTTACCCCGCCGTGGCAGGTAATACATTTTTTATTCAGAATAGGGCGCACTTCAGCATTGAAATCCACGGTTTCTGATGCGGTAGATGACTGTATGATGAACCAACCCGCATAGGCGGCGAGTAATAAAAACCCACCCAGTAAACACCAGCGTAAGACCAGCTTACGATGCTTTGATGATCCGTTCATGAAAATAGGTTAAGCAAGTATCCCTTAAAAAAATACAAAAATGACAATATCAATTCTCTTCGACAACTCAATTTACGAAATTTACGATGAGAGAAAAACGAAAAATAGGGAGAGGACGTCGACAGTCTTAATTTTCTGATAAAATTTTCTTACGTTTAATCTGGCAGAATATTGGAAAATGGATCGTCTGAAAAAGTGGATGAAAAGTATTTGACCAAAGCAGGCAAATCAGCGACCGATCAAGACAAAGCCTCCCCAGTAATACGGTCCCGGGCGCCGTTCTTTGATGTCCAGCTGAGCATTCCGCAGCGCCTGGTGTTTGTCTTGCCCGGACAGCCAGTATTGGTAGAAGAGCTTCATCAGTTCGGCCGTGCTGTCATCACTGACATTCCAGAGGCTCATCAGCACACTTTGTGCACCAGCCACTAAAAATGCCCGCTGCAACCCATAGACTCCTTCCCCATTCTTGATATCGCCCAAACCGGTTTCACAGGCACTGAGCACCACCAACTCCGTCCCATTCAGGCGCAGGTTCATGGCCTCGTAAGCAGTCAGAATGCCGTCTTCTTCCTCCCAATAGGTGGATCGACTCTCCTCATTTCGGATCGTATATTCGGCACCCGCCAACAGTAACCCGGCCCGCAGTAAAGGATTGGCCGCAATATTCTGCAAATGAACTCCATAGGCTTTACCATTATCAGCGACGGGCAGGTCGTTCATAAAATATCCATGCGTAGCCATGTGCAACAGTCCTGGGTTATTGACTGATTTGACCACCTCTTCCTGGGCCTGCTCCGCTACATACCGATGCGTTTCCCATTGATGCGCCGACAATAGCTCATCTATGCTTTTCACCTCCTCCCGGGTGCCGGGGAGGCGATTAATACCAAAGAGAAAAGGGGTATTCTCCAGCATACTGGTTCGAGCAAATGGCTGAGCAATACTCGCAACGGTATCCTGAAATGCTTCACTGCTGTGGTAACCGATCTGATACTGAAAATCAGGATAACCGATCAGGTAGGCCTGCCGGGAGGTTGCTTGCTCAGTGGACCGGACCAAATCCCGGGTGCTGCTTACAATCCTCAGATCTACTTCGTCTATCACATATTGTTGTGCCTCCCGATGGTATAAGCTGTTCATGTTAATTTTATGATATACCCCATCGGGAGCAAAATAAATGGTTTGTACCTGAGGAGACAACTGCTCCCGAATGGGTTCCCAGAACAGCTCATAAGACAGATCATCGGTCATACGAAATTCAATGGCATTCTGGTAGTAGTAGTAATTTTTATTTTCCATTTCCCAGCCTTTGGGCAATAAACACAGCCGGGGGGATTGGTCGCCGGGTTCTACCACCAGTGCCGCATACAAAACACTACTATCTTTCGCTACCCGAACAATTTCCACCGCAGCCTCCCCCGAATGAAGCGTTTGCTGCACCTGTTCCCAGGTTACCCGCTTGATATCCACATTGGTAGCAAATGTTTCGGAGCGCCGGGAGAGGTCTTTTTCCAGTTGATTTGCTTTATTTTCCAAAGAATTAATATCTGCATCCTGCTCGCTACGCTCCTGCCGCGATAAGGTATACAACTGGGCTAACTGCTCTTTCGCCGCACTCCACTGCTCGTATTGCTGGATCGTTTCCGTACCACTCTGTTCTACAATGGCCTGGCGTAGCTGATACGAAGCATCCAGTAGCATGGCTTTGGTCACAAGTTGAAGATTATAAAGCTCGGCCAGTAACCTTTGCTGCCGCTCCTTACTCACCACTGAAGCATGATAATGCACCTGGTCAATGACAAAATCGCGAAAGGCATGGAATACGGGTTCAACCCGTAGGAAATAGGCACTTTTTTCCTGCTCGCTCAGTGCCGGAAAATAATCCCGTATTTGTCGGATATAATTGCTTACGACCTGGTGGAAAAGTTCTTCTGCTTCTTCATAATGCTCCAGCTTATGGTACAAAACAGCCTGGCTGTACAGCGCATAGGCGTAATCAGGATGGTATTCCCCCAAAATATCCCGGCGGATTGCTACCGCCTCTTCAATATAGGCCGTTGCCTTCTCATAATCCTGTAAATCCTGGTATAGCAAGCCTAAATTGAGCAGGGTGGTTGAATAAAACGGATGATCTTTTCCTAATAACCCCTCACTGATGGACAGCGATTCTTCCAGCAAAGGCAAAGCTTTCTCGTAGTTGTCGTTGTTTTGGTAGAGCGTTGCCAGATTGCTGAGGGTGGCCGCATAGGAAGGATGGTGTTTCCCCAAAGTGTTAATGTCAATGCTGAGGGCTTCCTTATAATATTGCTCGGCCAGTAAGACACTATCCTGGGCTCCGTACAGAGCAGCTAAGCTTTGATCTGCCGTAGCCAAATCCGGATGATTGGTGCCGTAAACTTCCAAAAAAATGTTTCGGCTTTCGATCAACAGTGGCTTTGCCACGGCAAAATTGCCCAGCAGGAAGTAGAACTTCGCCATTTCCAACTGTACTTTTGCCTGCTCAGGGTGTTTGCTTCCAAAATGCGTCTTCGAGAGGCTATAGGCTTTTTGTAGTAATGGCTCGGCCTCGGGGTAGTTTCCGGTGGTTACCTCCAAACGGGCCAGATTCAGATAGCTGTCAATCATGGCAGGGTGCTCCTCTCCCCATCGTTCACGCTGGATGTCTACCACCAACTCCAGCATAGGCCGGGCCTGAGGATAATTTCCAGCCGCCAGATAGAGCAATCCTATGTTGGAAAGGGCAGCCAGATATTCCGGATGGTCAGCTCCCAATAATACTTCCTTAATCTTGATGGATTCGTCCAGCAAGGCTGCTGCTTTGGCAAAATTTCCCTGCGCCTGGCATACCAGGGCATAATTGCTTAGCAGGTTTGCGTAAAAGTTGTTCTGGCTACCCGACTGCGCTTTTTGTACCTTCAACGCTTCGTTAAAAAAAATATCGGACTCCACCAGATACCCAATATCATGGTATAACGCTGCCATTCCGCTGATCGCGGCCACATACGCCGGACTCTGCATACCTGCTGCCTTTTTAATGATTTCAATGGCCTTTTGGTGATAGTAAATGGCGGTATCAAACCGAACCAGATCCTGGTAATTCCGGGCAGCGTTACTATAAATAGAAGCCTGATGCAATAATGCTTCCCGCTCAGAAAAAGTATGGTGCTCCAGAATTTCAAGGGCCCGACCAAAAAATGGGCTGGCCAACTCGTAATTTCCCTCTTCCTGATGAATAGCCGCAACATTATTCAGTACCACAGCATATTCCCAGGGATAATTGGTAAGCGTATCTTCCAGATCAATATGCTGGTCATATAAGGCCAGCGCCTCGGTAAGGTCACCGTTGTCATAGTATGAGAAAGCCAGATTGGCCAGCGCAACCCAGAAACTACCCTGGGCATAATTAAGCTGGAGAGCACGCTGCTGATAGGCTTTCTCAATCAAACGGATTCCCAGCATCGGGTTATTGTCTGCTATCGCAATGGTTCCCAGATTGTTCAGCAGGCTGGCGTATGCCCCACTTACCGGCGGAGATTCCCGCTCGTAAATCGTTCGAGCCGTTTCGTACCATGCGCGTGCTTTCTGCCATTCAGTATCATAAAGCGCAAGGGTGGCCAGTTGATAACATACTTCTGCATACAAAAGCGTGGAGGTATCTCCCTGGCTCTTTATTTCTTTCGACAATGCCTGTAATTTGCCCTCATCCAACTGCTCGTGCATCAATTCCTGATAGAAGCGTGCCTGTGATACTACCTGTCCGGCATCAGCTTTCAGCGATGTTTGTGACTGTATCAGTGAATAAAGCGAGTCTGCTTTATCAGTATGCTGGGCAGCCTGGCAAATTTTTGCAGTCTGCAATCGTAAACGAGCCAGCACCTCGGGGGATGCTCCTACAGATGCTAACATGGATAATGCCTGTTCTGCTGATCGTTGGGCATTTTTTTCGTCGCCCAGAAACAGATACAAACTGCTCGCATTCTGAAAGGCCAGGGCCAATGGTTGTGAGGAATTTTTTCCGCTAAGTGTCCGGCTTTCAATCTCTTGCAACACATATTGAAGTGCCAGAGAATCATTACCCAAGGAAGCAGAAATGACTGACAACAGACGTAAGTTATCAGCATATGCTGCGCTAAGCACGCCTGACTGGTTCTTGTTCCAGGTTTCAGCTCGCTGTGCCTGTTGATATGCTTCAGCCACTTTCCCCTGCTGATAGAGCTGTACTGCCTCTTCAAAGGGAGATGACAACTCACCACCGCTTTGGGCCATGATCCCAGCCGTTATAAGCGAAAAAAGTAGTGTATATACCAGTCGCATCCGCTGCAAATATTCGTCACTTCCATAAAGGTAAAGAATTGCCATTTAGTTCAATGGGCTGGCGCCAGAAAAGAAGATGAATTATTGGCTCATTGACTAAAAACGGCTTTCGATGTAATGTTCAGAACATTTATGCTCATTTCTTATACTACCAAATTTATTATTTGTACCTATGTTTACCTAAATTTACCCGCTATTACCTTATCAGACGCAAATACTACTGCATAAAATCAAACCGGATATGAATAAAATCCACCTTGTTTTTTTTGTCGCTTTTTTAACTAGTACTTCTCCCCTTTGGGCACAGGAAACTCAGTGGGCAAGCCAGGTACTGGAAGTATCTTCTTCGTACAGCGCTGGATTTTTATTCAAACAAAATCTGCAATATGCTGATTACGAACCCCGCCAGGTGCTAGGGCAACCCAATGTATTACCCGGCAATAGCGGTGATAGCCCCAGCGCCTGGGTGCCTCAGAAATCCGATCGCGAAGAATTCATCAAGGTTGGCTTTGATGTACCCATGAAGATACAGCAAATTGCCATTGCTGAGTCGCGCAACCCGGGCGCGGTATACCAAATTTACTGTTATGATGTTTCAGGTAATGAGCACCTGGCCGCTACGCTGGAACCGGCACCGGTGAATGCATTAGGCCGGATGTTTAACGTATTCATCGACCCTACTTCTTACGAGGTAAATGCGGTAAAAATTATCATACACGGATCTACGGTTCCCGGTTTCAATGCTATTGATGCCATCGCCATTTCCTCTTCTGCCATACCGGCAACAGCAGATATTAACATTGCCAGCAACTTAAACCCTGATCTGGCTCTGGAGAAACTTAAGGCAAACCTGGGCGAGGATATTGTCAATCTCAACCCCATCATTGCTCCCGACGGAAATACAATCTTCTTCAGCCGCGATTCTCCTCAGAATGTTGGTGGTGAGCGGGATGATGAAGATATCTGGTACTTGGAGCGCAATCCGACTACTGGAGAATGGGGAGATCCGATCAACGCCGGGCGCCCGCTGAACAATGAAGGCAACAATTTTGTAAGTGCAATAGCCCTCAATGATGACGGAAGTTATGTGCTTTTGCTAGGAAACCGATACATTGAAAAAGGTAAAATGAGAGGAGGAGTATCGATGAGTTCCCGCAATGCAGATGGCAGCTGGACAAACCCATCCCCTATGGAGATTCTTGATTTTTACAACTACGCTGAAGTAGCCAATTACTTTTTATCAAACGATCAGAAATACCTACTGATGTCATTACGCAGAGATGATGGCTACGGTGATCTGGATGTATATGTCAGTTTCAATAGAGGCGATCAAACCTGGACAACTCCACTCAACCTGGGTCGGAATATTAATACCGCCGATGTGGATTCTTCACCCTTTATGGCAGACGATACCACGCTGTATTTTTCTTCTCATGGGTACAGTGGTTTTGGCGGCGAAGATGTGTTCGTCAGCCACCGCCTGGATGACACCTGGCTGAGCTGGTCTGCTCCAGAAAACCTCGGTCCGGTTATCAACTCTGAAAGCAATGATACTTATTTCAATATCTCGGTGGATAACCGCTATGCTTTTCTAACGCGCGGCGTACTGGATAGTACTGATATGTATCAAATGGAGATGCCGATCTTCCAGCGCATCGAACCTTTGTTTGTCGTAAAAGGACAGGTATATAATGTGAAAAACAACATGCCGGTTGAGGCCAATGTGGTCTTTGATAATGTGGCGGATACCATTACCCTGACTAGTAGCCAAAGCCGCACCAATAGCGATGGGCGATACGAACTTACCCTGCCTCCGGGCACCTACGATATCTATGCCGAGCGCGATGGCTTTGCTACTCTGAACCGCCAACGCATTGCGCTGGCTGAGATAGACCCCGACAACGATAAGCTGGTTTTCCGGGATATTTATATGGCTGATAATTTATCTAATATGACGGCGAGCCAATCGCTTAGCCTGACCCGCAAAGCAATTGCTTCCGAAGAAATTCTGTTTGAATTGGAAAGTTTTGCTCTGGGAAGGAAAGCCTACAGCTATTTGGATGGAGTGGCTGGCTTTCTGCAGGAAAATCCGGATGAAAATATCCGGGTTGCGGGCCATACCGATTCATCGGGTACTGACAGCTTTAACCAGCAGCTTTCTGAAAAAAGAGCCCGTGCCGTGGCGGATTATCTGGTTCACAAAGGTATCTCTTCAAGTCGTATCAAAACGGTTGGCTACGGAGAAAAGCGTCCATTGGTAAAAAACACTTCAGATGCCAACCGCCAGCTAAACCGACGGGTTGAGTTTGTACTGATAGAATAACACGCTGTACGCTGTTATTGAAACAAAGGGAAATATAAACGGTTATTTGCGATATGGATTATATAACTCTCCCCTTTTAAGGAAGCAGGCAACACTACCCTGCCATTTTTCGTATAAATGTACCATATGGTATAATTTTAATTATATAACGCATATTTTTTTTATAAACTTGTACTAGAATATAACCTGGGATCATGAAATATCTTTTCGTATTTGTCTTAGGCTTTTGGTCAACGACTCAGGAAACGATGTCTTATGCACAGCCCAAAGACGTAGTGTATCTCAATGGGAAGATATTAGACGCTGATTCTAAAGAACCAGTGGAAGCCAAGCTAAAATACCAGCTTCTACCTATCAGCAATGTGATGGGAATTCGTTTTTTTGATAATCAGGATGGGCACTACCATATTTATCTTCAACAACATCGGGAATACACACTGCAAGTCACGGCTGAAAACTATCAGCCGCTTCAACTTACGTTGCAAACCGATGATCCGGGGGAGCTTCCAAAAAACCTGTTGCTACGGAGGCTTCCTCAAAAAGGTGATTATCTGCATCTATCCGATACCATTTGGTTTGACCGGGACCTGAGCACCATCCGGCCTGAAACTCACTCTACAATACAGGAGCTTAAAGACCTGCTAGACCACTATCCAAAAATGGTTATTCAGCTAGAGGGGCATACTGACCGGGGAGGGCAGTCTTTACTGGAACTTTCCGAAGAGCGAGCAGAAAACGTTAAAGATTATCTGGTGGGATTGGGCATTCGTAAAAAACGCATTAAAACCAAAGCTTACGGAAACTCTCACCTCATGTCGCGCGAAGATTCTATTGAAGGGCGGCAGAAGAACCGGCGGGTAGAAATAAAGGTATTAGACATCTGACCGGCAATGAAGTTGATAAATCTTTTGCGCCTGCGCATGGCCGCTTTCTATTGATTTTTCCCAGGCCGCACAGGCATCCGATATCTGATCCATCTCCAAATACGCGTTTCCCAAATAATAATATGCTTCCTGCGTGGCAGAATCCAGCTCAATGGCACGCCTGAGCAAACGTGTGGCGTCCTCGAGTTGCCCCTTCTTTAAATACAGAATACCCTGGTTACGGTATACATAGCTGTTTCTCGGATTAAGCCGCATACTTTGCGTTAATTCCGACTGAGCCAACTCTAGAGAATCCATTTGCAGATACAGATACGCCTGGTTATTTAAGAAATAAGGCTGGTAAGGCTCCAATTGTAAAGCCTGCTGAAAAGCAATTTTAGCCGAATCGTACTGTTGGGTATCCGTGAACAATAACCCTAACACATTATAAGCGTTGCTTTCTTCAGCATCGAGCTTTATCGCCTCCCGAATGTCCTGTCGGGCTTCATTATAGGCCTGCTGGTAGTAATACACCGTAGCCCGGTTGACAAAGCTTTCGGCATTTAAAGGGTCTAAGCGAATGGCCTGGGTAAAAGTCTGCTGAGCATCTTCATATTGGCGCAGCCCGGTGAGCGAAAGGCCACGACTGAAATATACGTAGGCAGAATCAGGGTAGTAGCGTAGCACTGTATCCAGGTCTACCAGACTGCGCACGTAATCACTCTTCTGATAGTAGGCATCGGCCCGGTTGTAATAAGCATCCACATATGCTGGTCGAGATTGAATGGCGCGCGAATAATCGGTAATGGCTTCAGGGAGTCGCCCAATTTCAGCAAAAGCAATACCCCGGTTATTATAAGCATCGGCAGCATTCGGGTCGGTTTTAATGGCTTCGGTATAGTATCGCAGCGCTTCCTGATGCTCTCCGGCTTCTAATTTTAAGTTTCCCCGCAATAAAAAAGCATCCCGCTCCTTCGCCGGATTCTGCTGGCAGCTCCAGAGTACAAACATTAGAATGGATACAGGTAACAGGAGACGGGAGCCAGGGAGCGTAAAGCAGGAAATTAGCAATGAGAACCTCAAACTGCTATACCTCTTTCGCGTTTTATTTAGCAAACTTGTCATATAACCTCAGTTTTATCTGGCTTCCAGCCATCTGTCTCCGCTCTCCGTCGTTATTTATTCTGTAACATCCACTGTGATGCGTTGCTCCTGGTTGGCGAGTTGCCAGGCGGTATGAAAAACCAGTTGCGCCCGCTTCTGCAATAAATCAAACTGTATCTTATCCACCGTGTCCGAAGGGCGATGATAATCGGCATGGGTGCCATTGAAGTAGAAAATGACCGGAATGTTGTTCTTGGCAAAATTGTAGTGATCCGATCGGTAGTAAAACCGGTTTGGGTCGTTCGCCGCGTTGAAGCGATAATCCAGATCCAACTTCGTAAAGGTGTTATTTACTTGTTCATTAATCTGATGAAGCTCGGTGCTCAGACGGTCCGAACCGATTACATACACATAGTTGGAATCCGAGGCATGGGTCGGGTCAATTCGCCCCACCATATCAATGTTCAGGTTGGCTACGGTGTTTTCCAGAGGGAAGACCGGATTTTCGGTATAGTACTCAGAGCCAAATAAGCCCTTTTCTTCTCCGGAAACGGTCATGAACAATACACTACGGCGGGGGCCGTATCCCTGCTTTTTCGCCTCGGCAAAGGCTTCCGCTATTTCCAGCACGGCCACGGTACCTGAACCATCGTCATCTGCCCCATTGTTTATCACTTCCCCCTGCTTCCCAATATGATCGTAGTGGGCTGTTACAATGACTACTTCTTCTTTCAAATCACCTCCTTCTACATAACCCAATACATTTTCAG
>JAVKCN010000156.1:0-12264 GCA_040222715.1 Cyclobacteriaceae bacterium
GGCGGCTGTTTTCGGCAAGGCGAACTGCCTCCTCTTTGAATTCCCGACTGTAGCGTTTTTTCTGGCTCATTATTGACACTGATTTTGGTTACTAAGTTAAACATCTTATGTTTTTCTCAGTGTCTACTTTAACGGGGGAATACCAGTTAAAAAAGTTAAGAATCTAGGCCTACTTGAATTAGTTTCAGATAGTAGTGGGTAGATCGGAGTTCCAGGGCCTATGAAAGGAAGAAGGGAGCAGAGCGCAGAAGTGATAAGTCAACGTTATCGTGCCCTATCTTCATTTGTAGCTATCAAAGATATAAGTTTTGGACAGTGAATGTCACAGGCCGAAAAAGAGAAGGCCCTTCTAAAGATGCTCTAGCAAAGCGTTAAGAGGTGTACCAGTCTAGGTTCGACATTTTTGCAAGTAGAAGAAATAAAATTAACTAGAGAAAAAGAATGCCCGTGTTGAGGAAAATAGCCAATGTACCGATAATCTCGGATTTTTTGAAAACCTCTCTTAAGTTGTTTAGTGCAAGGGTCATATGGGTTTCAACAGTTTTTACGGAGATTCCCAGTTTCTGAGCTATTTCTTTGTTGGACATTCCCTGATAGCGGGAAAGTTCGAAAACGATTCGGCGCATTTCGGGAAGCTTGTTCAGGGTGATCCTGAAAAGTTGATTTGTCTCATTAAACTCTACCCTATTTTGGGTTTCGTTTTCGGGTTGCAGAAGATAAACCTGATAATTCTCCGCCGCTTTTTGCTTAATCCGCTTTTTAAACTCATCCATAAGTACATTCTTGGCAATAGTATAAATATATGCCTGAACATTACCCTGAGGATCAATCTTGCTTCGGGATAGCCATAATTTTATAAAAACTTCCTGAACAATTTCTTCGGCGTCTTCAGTGCTAATGCCCCGCTGAGTGCAGAAGAAGTAAATATTTTTATGATACGTATCAAATAACCAATCGAACCCTCGTTGGTCATTTTTTTTCATTTTTTCAACCGCGATGTTCAGAGCGTGCTGCATATCACTTCTTACAGACTAAAAATAAAATAAATTTTTCAGTTTAGGTTCTCACTCTAATTTTTTATCTGCAAAAGGTGTATGAAATTTTGCAAAAAAACAATCAAACGAGTTATAATTTTTTAAAAATAGTAAATATTATACTTGAAATTTGATTAAAATATAAATTTTCTGCCTCAGCTCAGGGTAGCCATGCGCTTTTAAAGTATTACACATAAAGGCAAAAAATTGGACAAAGAACTATTACGCAAATTTTTTAGCGGGGAATGTACTTCGGAAGAAGCTCATAAAGTCTTGGTCTGGATAAATTCAAATAAGGCAGAACAGGATATGCTGGAAGCCTTGGAGAATGCTGAATCTAATCACCCCGATGACCAGGTAAATAGTACTTTTTTATTAAGAAGGATCAAGGAACGGCTTAGAGAAGAATCCGTCAATAGAGAAGTGATTGATGAGTTGAAGGAATCAAACCTGCGTATTTCATCTAAAAGTTTTCCTGAAAAGAGGGTGGCCTTCTGGCAATACGCTGCCAGTATTAGTCTGGTCGTTCTCACGTCTCTAGCACTTTATTTTGCCTGGGACACTGCTAAAAGCGACTCAAATGTCGAAGGAATGGCCCAGACATTGATAACCAAGCGTACTGAGTCAGGACAGAAGTTGACGATTCGTCTTAATGACGGCTCGTTAGTTACGTTGAACTCTAACAGCGCTGTTACCTATGCGGAAAAATTTAGTGATACGCTACGGTTCATTCGAATGACTGGCGAAGTGTTTTTTGAGGTGGCTAAAGATACGCAACGCCCGTTTGTCGTCGAAACTAAATTGCTGCAAACTACCGCTTTAGGTACTTCCTTTAACATTGATGCTTACTCCGAAGAAGAGGAAGCAGTCACTTTAATCACCGGAAAGGTAAATGTGGAATCTGCCCTGGATGCTACTATTAACGACATGTTGGAACCTGGCCAGCGGTTCACTACCACTAGAAGTGGAGAATATTCGAAAACCGAAGTTGATCTGAACGAGCAGGCACTTTGGAAAGAGGGAATCATTTACTTTGACGACATCCCGATTGATGAAGGATTAAAACGGCTGGAAAGATGGTACGGAGTATACATCGAGGTTCAAAATATGCCCAACAGAAAATTGAACGTATCCGGAAAGTTTGACAATGACAATTTACAGAATGTGCTAACCAGTTTAAGTTACACCGCCGGCTTCGAATTTGACATACAAGAAAAAAAAGTAACCATAAAATTTCCATCACTATGATCTAACAAAAGAAAAAAAGGCCCGAGATGATTGCGTCAACAGTCCATCCCGAGCCGTTCATTTGATTTCAGGGTACCGATTATACACCTAAAACCATACAAATATATGAAAAATGAAACTTTACATTGGTTAACAATGGTAGGAAAAACCTCAATTTATGTATTGGTTCTCGCCGCCTTCCTTTTCAACTCATTATTAGCCGAAAACAGCCGTGCCCAGAACGTCTTAAGCGTAAAAGAGGCCAAGATCAGCATTTCCCTTACTAATGAGAAACTAGAAAAAGCTATAAATGTTATTGAAGGGAAAACCAATTACACCTTCGTTTACAACCCAGACGACCTGGACGATAGGGTAAGGATCACGGTGAATCTTTCCGAAGGCACGGTAGAGAAGCTACTATTAGAAATTTCAAGACAGGCGAGAGTCGGCTTTCTTCAGGTAAACGAGCGGATAAGTGTCAAACCCAATCCTTCTAACGCTGAGGAGAATCAAGTAGAAGTGGTGATCGACATAATTTCAGTAACGGGAAAAGTGACCGATGAAGATAACGAAGCTCTACCCGGTGCTACCGTTCTGGAAATGGGCACTACTAATGGTACGATCACCGATATCAATGGTAATTTCTCCCTAAGTGCCGCCGAAGATGCCACCCTAATTTTTTCTTATGTGGGCTACCGGCAAGTAGAAGTTCCAGTCAACGGAAGGTCCGTTATTGATGTTAAACTGCTGTTGGATGTTGCCAGTCTGGATGAAATCGTGGTAGTCGGCTACGGAACAGTAAAAAAGAGCGACCTGACCGGATCGGTTTCTTCGATCAGTGCGGAAGACTTAACGGCCTATCCTTCCATCAATCCCATTCAGGCACTGCAAGGCCGGACCGCAGGTTTGCAAATTCGGCCGACGAGTGGAGAACCGGGGGCATCCTACACGGTGAGGATACGGGGTGCCTCTTCCATCAATGCAGCCAGTGATCCGATTTACGTGGTTGACGGCTTTGTAGGAGGTGTGTTACCTCCGGCAGAAGACATCGAATCTATTGAGGTGCTAAAGGACGCTTCGGCTACCGCCATTTACGGCTCCAGAGGCGCAAACGGAGTTATTATGGTTACCACCAAGCGAGGTAAAGAAGGAGAGGCACGAATAGATTTTAATGCTTCTTATTCACTCCAGGATCAGATTAAAAAACTGGATGTATTAAACCGGGAAGAGTTCATAGATTATCATCAGGAGTTAAGTCCGGGATTTGTCTATGCCAACGGAGATACCGATTGGCAGGAGGCTATCACCCGAACTGGTAAGATTCAAAATTATCAACTATCAGTCTCCGGTGGATCGGATAAGACGCGGTACTACCTTTCTGGAGTGTACTACGATCAGGAAGGGATAGTTCTCTCTTCTGAATTCAATCGGGTTTCACTACAGAGCAATATCGATGTAGAACCTGTTGAAAGAGTTAAGTTTGGAGCAAACTTGTTTTTGAATAGAGAGAAAAGAACAGGAATCAGCACCAGTGCCATCTCTACATCCTATTTTTATATACCTGCCCTGACGATCTATAACGAAGACGGAACGTATGCCAGTGCCAGTCCCACCTCAAATAATCCCTACGCCACTACGGTAGAACCCACAGATGAGCGGCTTAATGACAGAATGCAAGCGAATGTATATGGAGAGCTAACTATTTTGGACGGACTGATCTTCCGATCAACCTTCGGGGCAAGTTCGGTAAGCGGAAGACGCGGTAGATATACTCCCACAACGTTAGCAGCAGGATTGGATGTTGGCGGGAATGGAATGGTGGATACTGATCGCACGACAATAACATTGAATGAAAACTATTTGAGCTACACAAAGCAACTGTTTGATCTGCATAGTTTGAATGTTGTGGGTGGTTACTCATATCAGAAAGAGTTCAACGAATTTGCAGGAGCCAGAGGTTCATCCTATATCACGGATGCTTTCTTATACTGGAATCTGGGCAGTTCTACGGTGTGGGGAGCTCCCACCTCCGGCCAGAGTCAGTCAGAATTAACATCCTGGTACGGAAGAGTTAACTATTCCTTCTCAGACCGATACCTGTTGACCTTCACCACCCGATATGATGGTTCATCCACGTTCAGTGAAAATCATAAGTGGGCCCTTTTCCCTTCCGGTGCTATCGCCTGGAATGCCAAGAATGAAGCCTATATGCAGGATATTTCCTGGTTAAGTCAACTAAAAATACGGGCCAGTTATGGAAAGACCGGGAACCAGGCCATCAACCCCTATCAGACATTAGCCCGGTTTTCTTTCGCTCCGGCAGTATTCGGGAGCACCGTTACGAATGGCGTAAAACCCACTGCCGTAGCCAATAACAATCTGACCTGGGAAACAACCAACCAAACCGACCTTGGGGCTGACATAGGGGTTTTGGAGGACAGAATTACCGTTACCGCGGATTATTATATTAAAAATACGAAGGACTTATTATTTGAGCTGCCTCTCCCTCAATATTCAGGGTATGGATTTCAATTAGCCAACATCGGTGAAGTGGAGAACCGAGGTTTTGAGTTCGCATTATCCAGCCGAAACCTGGTCGGGAAACTGAAATGGAATATGGCTTTCAATATTTCATTCAACCAAAATAAGGTGTTAAAACTACCGGATGGCGAAGATATTCTATACAGCGCTCATCCCGGCCATCTCTCCTTCCTGACCAACTCAGCGATACTAAAAGAAGGCGAGCCGGTAGGTATGTTTTATGGTCACCTGTATAATGGGGTTTACCAGGAAGGTGATGACTTTGTTCCGGGGTCTGGTTTTGATCAGGAACCAGGTGGTGAAAGGTACCGAGATATCAATGGAAGAGACGAAAACGGGGAATTAACCGGAGAGCCTGATGGGATGCTCAACAACGATGACCGCACGATCATTGGTAATCCTCATCCGGATTTTATCTGGGGATGGACGAATTCATTTAACTTCGGAGGGTTTGACCTGAACCTCTTTTTCCAGGGTTCTCAGGGAAATGATATCTTCAGTTATTCCTTACTGGAACTAGGCAGAATGAATGGTATCAACGGTCTAAGATCAAGACTGCTGAACCGATGGAGCCCGGAAAATACCGATACCAACGTACCCAGCGCCAACCCAGGACGAACCTACCGCGCATCCGATCAATGGGTATTTGATGGTAGTTATATTCGTCTGAAAAATATCAGCCTTGGGTATACCATCCCCAATAAATTGGTGGAGAAAGCGGGGATTCGCAGGTTAAGAATTTATGTAAGTGCCCAAAATGTGCTGACTATTTCGGACTACCCAGGAGTAGATCCTGAAGTGAACTATCAGACCAACAGTGCAGAGCAACGGAATAAAAACGTAGGTTTTGATTACGGCAGTTATCCGAACGCAAAATCCTTTACCGTAGGTCTTAATCTGGGATTCTGAATTGATTCATCTAAAAAGTATTGAAAAATGAAAAATTTACTAAAATATATATTCAGCTTCACTAGTGTAGCACTCATGATAAGTTGTTCTGACTTAGAGGAGGACCCGGTCGGTCTTCTGGCTCCCCAAGGATACTTTAAAACAGCTGCCGACGTGCAGGCCGCCATCGTGGGTGGATATGAACCATTTGGTAATCAGAATCTTTATGGCCGGTTTTATGACGGGGCTCTCCAGCTACGAGGAGATATGGTTTCTATTGGTGATCCAGGGACGGCCGCCGAACGTCAGCAAATGAATAACTTTGATATGGATGCTACCAATGGTCTAGTCAGACGGTTCTGGCCCCTGTTTTACGAATCAATAAGTTCGGAAAATGCAGCTATTTACGGAGCTGGACAGGTTGAAATTAGTGATGAGGTGAGAAACGTACTCGTTGCTGAGGCCCGTTTTGTTCGCGGATTCTCATATTATCAACTTGTCAGATGTTATGGAGATATCCCATACATAGATGAGTTTATCTCTAATCCTGATATAGTGAAGAGTATTAGTAAAACTCCAGAGGAGGAAATTTATCAAAAGATTATAGAGGATTTCCAGTTTGCTAAGGAGAATCTGCCGGATCAGCAACCGGGAGATATACGTTCAAGACCCACGAAGGGAACCGCCTCCTCCTATCTAGCTTCCGTTTATTTAATGCTTGAAGATTACGAAAATGCCGCCCTAGAGGCACAATGGGTTATCGATAATAGCAGTAGGTTTAATTATAGTCTGGCTGACGATTATCAGGATCTTTTCAATGCCGAAGTAACCCACACCCTTCAGGAGCCGATATTCGTGATTGATTTTCTGTCAAATTATCAGTCCACAGGTAATAATGACCAGCTTGGAAGATTACATTCACCCAATAGACGAGCTTCTGATGGTACCGCTAGTGTATACCGCGGTTATAGTTCGTTGGTTCCTAGCATGGAAGTTTATTCCACCTGGGACGGAAGAGATTATCGTAAAACTGTAAGTCTGGATACGGCATCCCAGATGGAAGATGGTACGCATACCTCCTACTGGGAATGGGAGGTTCCCAGACCCGCTATTGCCAAATGGAGCCGTTATCCGGGCCCCAATGCTACTGCCGGAGGCATGGTATCGGATCACGACTTTATGCTCATGCGCTACGCAGAGATATTACTGATAGCCGCGGAGGCTTTAACAGAGGTTAACAACGGTCCCACAGCTCAGGCGATTGACTACGTGAATATGGTACGGACAAGGGCCAGAAACTGGGCCGGAACCATGACCGACTTCCCGGCGGATGCTCCCACCGGACTCAATAAAGAGGAGTTTATAGACCTGATTTTGGAGGACCGGCGCCTTGAGTTTGCCTTCGAATGGAAGCGGTGGTTTGATATTAAACGTCGGCGACTAGGCGAAGAAGTATTCAAAGGACCTGAGTCCCTGGAGTCGCATCCGAATTTTGATCCGAGCAGGGATTACTACTGGCCAATTCCGGCTGAGGAAATTGATCGATATCCGAATATACTTCCTCAAAATCCAGGCTATTAATATCATGACATCCCTATTATTGAAAGAAAAGATGAGTGTCTGCCCCTTTAACTAGGGGCAAACCATTAACGCTCTGGGCAAATCGTGGATAAACTTTTCATCATCGTTGTCTGTATGGCAACCCGTCTTTTTAGCAGTTTACAGACTCCTGGCTATTCTCCGGATTATCGGAAGAGATACTTGTACGGTGCATGGTCAGACACTACTTTATACTTTGAATACTCTTCCTCTTTTAAAAGGCGAATGTCGCTGAGTGGTAGTCCTGAGATTAGTGCTGTAATAAAGATGATTATAGAAATATAGCTATCTACATCAAAATTAGCGGATAATTGGTTTGTAAAGTGATTCGCCAATCCAATAACTATTATGAACAAACTGTATCTTACCTTGCTTCTTCTACTTCTACTGGCCCAACCCCCAGCGTGGGGGCAGTTTGTCGGAGACTCCATGCACAATCATTCTCAAAATCCCAACTACTTTTCAGATCCATCTGGCAATCCTATTCTTCTGACCGGTTCTCACACCTGGGCAAATTTCCAGGAATTCGGAACCGAAGATCAAAACAAATTTGACTGGTCAGGCTACCTGGATATGATGGAAGAACACGGGCACAATTTTATGCGGTTGTGGGTGTGGGAACAAAGTTGGAAAGTTTCCTGGACTCAAGAAGATGTATACATAGAACCTTTGCCCTACCAGCGTACCAGTCAAGGAAAGGCACTTGACGGAAAAGGGAAATTTGATCTGGCAAAGTTTAATCAAGCCTACTTTGACCGACTCCGGTCGAGGATTCAGGAAGCCAGTGAAAGAGGTATATATGTATCAATCATGTTGTTCCAGGGATGGAGCATGAATATGATGGATTCGGAAAACGCCGACCCCTACGATGGGCATCCGTTCAACGGAAAAAATAATATCAATAACATTCATTTCGAGAATACGAAACAGGATGCCGACGAAGTGCCAACCCTGCACAGCATGATGCTTCCCGAAATCCTAAAATTGCAAGAGGCCTACGTTAACAAGGTAATTGAGACGGTAAATGACTTGGACAATGTGTTATACGAAATCATCAATGAAGGCGGAAGTATTGACTGGCAGTACCACATGATCAATTTCGTGAAAGCAACCGAGAAGAACCTGCCCAGACAGCACCTGGTAGGGATGACTACCCGCTATCATCCGTACCTGTTGAATAAACATCTAAATGAAAGCCCGGCCGACTGGATCTCCTATACCGATGAGCCGGAAGGGCGAATATTTCCCAAAACCAGTCCCCTTTCCAACTACGGAGAAGATCCACCCGAAAATACCTCAGGAAAGGTAAGCATCTTGGATACCGATCATATCTGGGGAATCGGGGGAACGTACAACTGGGCCTGGAAGGCCTTCTGTCGGGGGCATAACCCTGTTTTTATGGACCCCTGGCAACCTCTGGCTGGTAAACTTCTGAGGGATAATCTCTTTGGGGTGCTGGTGGATGGAGGGATTTCAAAAAATACCCGAGCATATCCGGACTGGGAGCTGTTCAGAAGTAACTTAGGGCATATCCGGGAACTAAGCAGAAAGGTTGACCTATGCAATATGTATCCACAAAGCGGACTAACAAGTACTAACTATTGCCTTGCTAATCCGGGAAAAGAATACATCATTTATTTTCCTGAGGGTGGTAAAGCCACGGTGGATCTTACCCATTCAAATACAAGTTACCAGGTAACCTGGTTTATTCCGGTACTGAATCAATGGGTCGTGGGAACAAATACCATTGAAGGGGGGGAGTACAAGGCCATCGTACCACCTTTTAGCGGCGCAGTGGTTTTATGGCTGAAATCAATCAATCGTTCGTATGAATAAGTGGTTGCTGATAGGGATCCTCGCGTTGGCCAGCTTTGGGAGTGGTTTTCAAGCGGAAAAAAGTACGTCCCCGCCCAACGTCCTGTTTATCATGGTGGATGATCTGCGCCCTCAGATTGGCTGTTATGGTTATGAGGATATGAAAACTCCTAACATGGGTCTATTTACACAAACGGGTGAAATTCTCGGTAGTAAAGAGTTAAATTGTTGGAATACAACATTCTAGCGACAATATATTTCTTTGTTGTGTTGAGAAAAATATCAGTAGATCAAACTGGCACCTCTGTTTTCGCTCGATCAAGCCGTAAAACGGCCAGCCTGAAGCCACTCGCTAGACTTGTTCTTACTAAGAGTGTGATTCCCCAAGGACCGTATACCTAACGGCTTGTTCTCAAATCGGGCGCCGAGCGCTTATGTAAAACAAGGATTGCCAAAAATTCATTCAGAAATATAAAATTGAGGATCTACTATTGACTTTCCGCAGCGGAATTGACTCACAAGTTGACAAAAAGTTAAGCAATCTTACCGAGAATTTCACCCGTTTGTGTAAATAGACCCCAAGTAGCTGTAAATTATTATACATGAATGAGAATTCTCCTAGACATTGTGCCAATGGGAAGCTTTAGTTTTATCAAAGATCAAAAAGAAGTCTCAAACTGCTTCGAACTTTTTTTTAATTATGTAAGACTACTAACAGTTATTCCTGAAAGTGATCAAGAGCTTTGTCGTGACTTATTTGAGCCTGTCTTTGTAGAGAAGAACACCATCATTGAATCTGAGGGCACCATCCATAACTATCATAACTTCATTGTTTCAGGATATATGCGAAATTTTCACCTCAATGAATCACATGAGGAAATCACTACTAACATCAATGATGGCCCTCGGTTTTTCACCTCCTATAACAGTTTCATGCATCGAAAAGTCTCTAATGAAAACCTACATTGTGTAACAGATTGTAAACTACTTCGAATCAGTAGAGATAATGTTGATGTGGCTGCCCGGGTTGGGGCTTCACAAAAAGAATACACCGAGAAAATATTGCAAGAATATTTAGAATCAAAAAAACAGCACATTATTGATCTAACAACATTATCTGCCAAAGATCGCTACCTTAAGTTAGTAGCAAATCATCCTTCAATTATTCAAAATATTCCATTAACATATATCGCTTCTTATTTGGGAATTAAAGCAGGCAGCCTTAGTCGCATTAGAAATGAAATATCCTAGTATTTCTTCACAAATGTGAAGTGCGCCAAAAGTTTTATAAATCTATTTTTACGGTTCCTGATTGGCAGATGTCAAAATAAGATGATCAATTCCTTGATATAGAATTATGAAATTTCTACAATTCTTTAAAGTTAATCCCGCAATTGGTTTATCTACTTTTCGAAGCTATTTATTACGGTTCTACTATTTTCTTATGATTTCAGTCTTAGGAATAGATGTGTGGACTGCCATTTTTACTCAGCAGGAAGCATGGGAACCAATGACGGCAGTGGGATACAGCTTGTGGGCAACTTTTTCTGTATTATCAATTATTGGCTTGATACATCCTGTTAAAATGTTGCCTATAATACTTCTAAATATTACCTACAAGATTATTTGGTTGTCTATTGTTGCCTATCCACTATGGTCTTTGAATCAGCTAGAAGGATCTGGAGCCGAAGGACTTACCAGGTCGAACTTTATTGGTTTAATCATTGATTTAGCAGTAATTCCTTGGATTTACGTATTTAAAAATTATATCCTAATAGATGGGGGGAATTTGAAGGAACAATAGGCTATTTCCAAAACGGATTCTC
Source organism: Cyclobacteriaceae bacterium (assembly GCA_040222715.1). GTDB lineage: Bacteria > Bacteroidota > Bacteroidia > Cytophagales > Cyclobacteriaceae > Tunicatimonas. The sequence continues at coordinate 10,931 of JAVKCN010000156.1, forward strand.
TAATACAAATGACGCCTTACAATCGAGTAGGCGGCTGACGGCCTATTGACCGCCAGTGCGCCTCTCACACCACTCAGCATACGGGTCTCGTACTGAGCGGTTCGTTAAATTTCAAGGATACTTTCGTGTAGTAATCAAGCATTGACTGATAGCCTCTTTTGGCGAGTCGCTTTTTAGTGATCGTCGTTCCAAGAATAGGACTCTGAGCTACTGCCCAGCCCCCCATCCTGGTTCTGCTCCAAGCGTACGCCTGGCCGTATCGGATACCCAATCGGATTAGGTTCTTCCTTTTCCGTTCGGGCTTTTTCCAATCGTGCCAGATGCAGTACCTTAACCTGTTACGAAGCCAACTGTCCATATCCCTGAGTTTGCCCTGTATATTTCCCATTCGGAAATAATTAAGCCACCCTCTTTGGACTTCTTTGAGTTTAGCGATTCGCTCAGCTAAGGAACTAGGCGTGGTCTTCTTAGTGATGGCTTTCAAGCTTCGTTTTAGGGATTTCCAACTTTGATCGCTTACCGTAAGTTGGTACTGTCCTTTCACCCCCTTCTTGTACACGGGAACGAACTTATACCCTAGTATTTCAAAGTTTACCGGTCTACGTATGCCACTTTTCTCTCGGTTAATGGGTAGCTTCAATTTGCTCTTGAGAAACAAAAAGATAGCGTTTCCCACCTGCCGAGCTTCCGGTTGACTTTTGGTATAGATACTAAAGTCATCCGCATAGCGAACATAACGAAGCCCTCTCTTTTCCATTTCTTTGTCCAACTCATGTAACATAATATTGGACAACAGTGGTGAGAGCGGACTTCCCTGCGGTACTCCCTTTCTACGTTTGACTAATTCCCCATTGATTTGAATGGGTGATCGTAGCCATTTGCGAATTAGGCGTAGGGTGAGTGGACATTTTACTTTCCGGTAGATAAGTTGCAGCAGTAAGCAGTGATCCACTTCATCGAAGAAGCTTTTCAGGTCAATGTCAACAATGTGTTGATTTCCTGTATTGATGTACTTCTGCGATTGCCTGACTGCCTGTAGTGCATTGCGACGAGGTCGGAATCCATAGCTGTGTTCTTTGAACTCCAGTTCAAACCTTGGTGCTATCACTTGGCTGACCGCTTGTTGCAGTACTCGATCTACTACGGTCGGCACGCCTAGCAGGCGTTTCTTACCGTTACTTTTGGGGATTTCAACAGCGATTTCTATGGTTTAAGCAAGGGCAGTAGTATAGTTTTTTTCATATTTCCGATTGTCTCGGATGCAAGCAAAAACTCGATGGATTATCTTATTACGAATAGCATTTAACACTAGCATTTTATTTTTGCCCTGCTCT